>JBDKTY010000050.1:0-87815 GCA_039679945.1 Syntrophobacter sp.
GTTGCAGGTTGATGCAATGGTGAATACGGCAGTAGTCAGCACACTTACGGACGAGCAATTTCATGAAGCGAGCGAAGGTCTTGGTGTTCTGTGCCGCCTGCCTCTTGATCCAGGCAAGGCAGATGCCCAGGATTTATTGGAAAAGCTTCGAAGAATTCTATAATATGCGCCCTTGGATGATTGGATTTGCGGGACTTGAACCTCGTATGCAATACGGAAAGGGGCCTTTCGATGACTCGGAATATTGATTCTCAGGATGATCTGAGCCAGTGCGATACTGCGAGACTGGTTATTGATTTCCTCCACCGCACGGTAGTGCACCATGCCATGTGGCTTACCGAAGTTCAGCACCAATTGGGCCGGGAAAGGTCATGGGATATCCTCAAGGAGGCTTACGAGCGCAGCTACGATGTTCAGACCAAAAGGCTTTCCAAATCGCTGGGTTTCGAACTCCGGGACGGTGTGCCCAAGGCTCTCCTGGATCTTCCGAGAGAAGCCCTGAACGCCCTGAAGGAAAGCGTTGCACTCAACTGGCTTGCCGGTGACGGGTCCTGGTTTCAGGCGGTTGAATTCTCGAGGGGCATGTTTGACGCCAAACGCTGCAATGACTCTTGCTGGTCCCGTTTCTCCCCCTTTGAAGCATGGTCCATCAAGCGTTTTCTGGGGCTTCCCGAAGCCTCGGGCCTCGAGGGGCTCAAGAAGGCGCTTGCATTCCGCCTCTACGCGACGATAAACCGGCAGAGCATCGTCGACGAGACCCCCACCAGCTTCACATTCCGGATGGACGAGTGCCGCGTTCAGTCCACCCGAAAGCGCAAAGGGTTGAATGACTACCCCTGCAAGTCCGCCGGTATGACCGAGTATCCCACCTTCGCCGAATCCATCGATCCCGGGATCAGGACCGAATGCATCGGCTGCCCTCCCGACGAACATCCGGAGGAGTGGTACTGCGCCTGGCACTTTTACATCGCCTGATTCAGGGGCAGCGGATCGCCCGGTATCACGGCGCATCGGGTTTGATATCCAGGCGCACCATTTTTCTGCGCAGGGTGTTCTTGTCCACTCCCAGTTCCCTGGCAGTGGCCATGCGACGCCCCCCATGACGCGCCAGGGCATCCATGATGGCTCGCCGCTCAATATCCCGCAGTGTCAAACCCTCAAAACTGGAAAGCCCGCGCGCCTGGGCGTTGAGATATTCGGGAAGGCACGCCGGCTGAATCAGCCCTCCACGGCAGAGGATAAATGCATATTCAATGACATTTTCCAGCTCACGGATATTACCCGGCCAGGTATGGCGCATGAAAATCGATAGAGTATCCGGACTCAGGCCAAGGATGTCTTTATTGCGCAATTTGTTGCGATGCTCGATGAAATGGTCGGCAAGCAGCGGGATGTCTTCTTTTCTCCGCGCGAGGGTCGGCAATTTCAGTTTCACCACGTTGATCCGGTAGTAGAGGTCTTTGCGGAATGATCCCTGCTCCACCAGGTCCGCAAGGTCCTTGTTGGAGGCGGTCACGATCCGCGCATCCGTCCTCACCGTCCTGGAAGAGCCGAGAGGCTCATATGTGCGTTCTTCAAGCACTCTGAGCAGTCGCACCTGAAGCGCCGGAGAAATATCACCGATCTCATCCAGGAAAAGCGTCCCTCCCTCAGCCATCGCGAATCTGCCCAGCCGGTTCCGCTTCGCATCGGTAAACGCACCCGCCACATGTCCGAACAGCTCGGATTCCAGGAGAGTATCGGGGAGCGCTCCGCAGTTGACGGCAACGAACGGACCTTTTGCGCGGGGACTCAAGCTGTGGACGGCACGGCTCAGGAGTTCCTTCCCCGTCCCGCTTTCACCTTGAATGAGCACCGTGCTCTCGCTTTGCGCCACTTCCGGCAGGATAGAGAAGAGTTCCTGCATTATGGGAGACTTGGATACAATGTCCTGAAAGCTGTATTGCCGATTGATCTGCCTGCGCAGTTTCTCCACCAGGCTCAGGTCTCTGAAAGTCTCCACCCCCCCGATAGTCCGTCCCGACTCATCCTTCAACAAGGCGGTGCTCACGCTGATGGGGATCTCGCGGCCATCCGCCCGCAGTATAATGATGGGCCTGTTGACGACAGGCTTCTGGGTCTCCATGGTGAACTTCAGCACACAGGTAGATTCACAGACATTGGCCCGAAACACTTCACAGCAGGGACGGCCGATGGCCTCGGAAGCAGAGACTCCTGTTATCTTTTCCGCGGCCCGGTTGAAGGAAGTGACTCTCCAGTCCAGATCGACGGTGAATACTCCGTCCGCGATGCTATTCAGGATAATTTCCGTTTGCGGGGATAAGATAGGGCATTCTTTCGTCTGGTTCACTGCATCCTTCCATCTCAAAGAGACAATCACCCGTCATCGAAGTTGCACCCAGAAGCTGTTTGCCCGGCCGTTCGCGCCGAGCGATATAAACCCGGCATCAGTCCCCCGGGTGATAAGGCTCGCGTCCATATTCCGATTAGAGCACGCCCAGGCGCCCTCCGTCAATAAGTCGCGACACGGTTGTGTTTCATTGAAAGCGATGGAGTTCGATGCATCGATCAAGATAGGAACGAAAGACAGTTTCCCTCATCCCTCGGACTTCGATTCAACGAAAAAATACCCCCCATGTAATCGAACATGGAGGGCGAATGCACCGTGGAGCCGGCAAAATGTCATACCGGCTTCAAGGTCTGCTCCGAGCGTCTTTGAATAAATACCTCATCAATTATTCCGTATTCCTTCGCTTCCGTGCCCGACATGAAAAAATCCCTGTCCGTATCACGTCCTATCTGCTCCAACGACTTCCCGGTATGGTTGACCAGGATTTGATTCAGATCCTCCCGCACCCTCAGGATCTCTCTTGCCTGGATATCGACGTCGGCCGCCTGCCCCTGAAAACCACCCATGGGCTGGTGTATCATGATGCGCGCATGGGGAAGGGCAAACCGCTTTCCCTTTTCTCCCGCCGCAAGCAGCACAGCCGCCATGCTGGCCGCCTGCCCCATGCAAATTGTGGAAACCTTGGGTTTTATGTATTGCATTGTATCGTATATCGCCAGCCCCGCGGTCACCAGGCCCCCCGGAGAGTTAATGTAGAAGTGGATGTCCTTGTCGGGATCCTCGGACTCCAGGAAAAGCATTTGGGCAATGATCACATTGGCGGTGTCGTCGGTCACCTCCGTTCCCAAAAAGATAATCCTCTCCCTGAGCAGCCTGGAATAGATATCGAAAGCACGTTCCCCTCGACTGCTGTGTTCGATTACAACTGGAATAAGTGACATCATCCGATTACCTCGAGTATGTGTGTTCGACATTTCTTCCCGCCCGGCCTCCATCACCCTGGAACTGTCAGCATCCACTCGTGGATAGCCGAATGGAGCGTTTCCGCGGCCAGATAGGCACAATGAGTTTCTCCCTCCGGCACCCCCTGGAGCAATCCCAAGACGGTATCGCCGCCAATCTCCGCTGCCTCGTCGACGGTTTTCCCTTTTGCGAGCAATGCCACAATGGAACCGCATATTACACTGAATCGGCAACCATCCGTAAAAAAACTGGCGTCCCGGATATGTTCTCCGTCTATACATAAGTAGATTTCCATGGTTTCGCCACAATGCCCCGTGATCTTGCCGCGAGCGGAGGCGTTCTCGATCCTTTTCATGTTTTTCACCGGCTGAGGCCGCTGGTCCACATCCGGGTTCTCAACTTTTTTGAAAGACTGCCCGTAGACTGTTGCCATCAACTCGTTCATCGACGTCACCATAATCTCCTCAAGAAGTTTTCAAAGCGTCCGGACACGGCCATGGGAGCCTCGGATAAAATGTCGGCTAATCGGGAATCTCGGCCCCACACCGAGGACAGACGCAGACGCCCATCGATCTGGCCCGCTGATTTTGAAAGGGACACCCCTTTGCGGGACTGCCTCGCGCCCCACGCCCTGACTTCAGCTCTACCTGTTTCGCCTCATCCACGGGCCCACCGGAACTCTTCCCGCAACATTTTTCACCCGGACGAATTCGTCGCCCCCGCATGCATCCCGGTAACCGGAAACCGGGCTGGTCCAGCTTTTTTTCTCGATAGGCCGCCAGCACCTCATCAAGAAAGCCCGCCACACCAGGTATTATGCGCAGCCCGAGCGCCCTGCCGTAATTCAACAGGTCCGGGCTCAAGGCGCCACAGATCAGAATGTCGATTCCTTTTTCCCGCAGCGTTCTCAGTCGATCAAAACCGTTCATGTCATCGAGGATGATCTCCCGGCCCGACATTCCACCGCCCTCGTCCTCTGAAACTATGAACACCCTGGTGCACCAGTTGAGAACCGGCGCCACTCGTGAGCGAAATACCGGAATGGCAAGCATGACGGCGATTACCCTCTCATTCCTTCAACCACATCTCACTTTTTCTTTGGAGCCGAATGCCTCTCCCGCTCCTTTTCTTCAAAACACCGCGGGGAGCATCAGGCCGATAATCTTTGTGGTTCAAAAAGCGTACCCATCCATGCAGGACAGCAAACCGCAAGTCCGACCAGCCCAAGCCCGGGAACAGGCATCCCGCTCCAGCCCTGCCGCTTGAGAATGTCCGGGGGAAGGAGTCACATCCAATCGTCCGTGGGGTACTCTCAGAAGCGGATGCGAATTGTTCCCGGCTCTCCTCCTTTTCAGTCCTGTTTAGTCTCTTGGATTTTGTCTGTCCCCTTCTCCACCGTAAGGTCGGTTGCATTGGCACATTCATTGCGCTCAAGTATGAATGGCTGGGGATTAGAAATCCAGGGGTTCGAAAGGAGAATAGACTATGAGAAAGTTGCTCATCTACATTGTGATAATGTCATTTGCATTTATCGTCCGTGAGGTTTTTGCTCAAACAAGCGCCACGAGCCCCTCCCACGAGGCATCAACTCCACAGGCCGGCTATCGACAATTCTACAATCCGGATAAACTGGAAAAGGTCAAAGGGACTATAACCGAGGTGAGCCAGACCATCGACTTCATTGAAGATGCTCGGGAATGCGTTCATTTGACAATTAAAATCGATGGTCTGAACACTCATATTCCAGTTCACGTCGGACCTGCCTGGTACATGGAACATCAGGGAGTACGGCTCAAGAAGGGTGACAAGGTCGAGATCACCGGATCAAGGATCACTTACGACAACCAGGCAATTATCCTCGCGGCCGAGATAAGACGGGGCGACCGTACATTTGTGCTGCGTGAAGAAAATGGCCGTCCGGCATGGGCCGGGTGCAGTACCGAGGTAATTTCTCAATATAGCAACAGCAATGCGGAGGAGAATCATAATTCAGTCCCCGTGGCCACCCGGTTACAGGATGAAGAGAATTAACGGAGGCATTGCCTCAACAACGGGAGTGAGAAGGTTCGCGAGCCCATCATTCCCGCGTTTTTCTCCGAGAAGACCCGGCATCAAGCGAAAACCGGACCCGCTCCGCCAAACATGGCCGATCCCCTGCCCGTAAATCGGTCAAGATCTCAGTCGCTCCCACAATCCCATTTCAGACCGGGTTGCGCGTAAACCTGATCGGGAACATCAAAAATCATAGAAAACTAATAGTGTTTACTCTATTCTTAAAGTTTTAGTACTATTATCCATCCCCCCCTCCGCTCGACTGGCCGCGGCAATGCTGTCGATTCGCAATGCGGTGGGGGATATGCTCCGTCAGGAGCAATCCGCTATTTCCGGAATAGCTGGAGTTGATTGCTTTACCTGTTGCACAGGAGGACTTGGAATGAGACTTTTCACCGCCGCGATTCTCGCTGTTGCCCTCGTTTTGTCGGGAACATTGGCTCCCGCTCAAACAGAGAAGGCCCATCAGGCTGGTTCGTCCTGCATCTACTGTGGCATGGACAGGCAGAAATTTGCTCATTCCAGCATGTTGATCGAGTATGAAGACGGCAGCACTGCCGCGACCTGCAGTATTCGCTGCGCGGCCATCGACTTTGCGGTGAACATCGGCAAAACGCCGCGCGCGATCAAGGTCGGTGATTACAACACACGGGAACCGATAGATGCCGTTACAGCCTGCTGGACCATCGGCGGAGATATTCAAGGAGTGATGACAAGTCGCGCCAAATGGGCATTCGGTAAGAAAGCGGATTGCGAAAAATTCGCCGGGGAGCACAAAGCCCGGATAGCCTCATTTGAGGACGCGATGAAGGCAGCGTACGAAGACATGTATGCGGACACGAAGATGATACGCGACAAGCGTAAAGCCATGAAGACCCAGCCTCGACAGCACCAGTAAAGGAAGTGGCCACCCCAATGAAAAGTCTGTTCATCTCCGCCCTGATCCTCGGCCTGTGTTGTTCCGCTTTCGCGGCGGAGCCCGCAAAGCCGTTGCCCGGTGACAAGTGCCCGGTCTGCGGAATGTTTGTCGCCAAGTATCCTGATTTCCTGACCCGAGTTGTTTTCAAGGACGGTTCCTACGCTGTTTTCGATGGCCCGAAGGACATGTTCAAGTATCTGCTGAATCTACCCAAATATAATCCCGCCAAAAAACCGGCCGATATTGAATCCGTCTTTGTAACCGACTACTACAGCCTGCGCATGATCGACGGGCGCAAAGCTTTTTACGTTGCCGGAAGCAATGTTACCGGCCCCATGGGCCACGAATTGATTCCCTTTGAAAAAACGGAAGAGGCGGCTGAGTTCATGACCGATCACGCGGGGAAGAGCCGTTTGCTGTTCGATGAAGTTACCAGCGACCTGATGAGGACTCTGGATTGAACTCCGATAAATCGCTCAACCGCGACGCCATGGGATTTTGTGCATGATCGAACTCAAAGCGGTCGGAAAGGTATTTAACGCCGGCAAACCGAATGAGTTTGTGGCTCTGCGTGATGTGAGCATCTCGATCGAATCGTTGCGCGCTACTGTTCTAAAGGGCCCCAGCGGTTCAGGTAAAACTACCCTTCTCGGTATCATTGGCTGCATGGCGAGGCCTACATCGGGGAGGATCTACCTCCAGGACCGGGAAATCACCAGCCTTCCGGAGAGGTTTCTCACCGAGATCAGGCGCCGGACCTTCGGTTTCATATTCCAGCGGTTTAACCTGATCGAAGGCATCACCGCGCTTGAAAACGTCATGCTGCCGGCCTACCCCGATGGGGAGCGGGTTGGCGCCCTCAAAGCACGCGCGCTCGAACTGCTCGATCTTTTCGAGCTTTCCGGCAAGGCAAGAGCCAGGGTGGAATGGCTCTCCGGGGGCGAGATTCAGCGTGTAGCCATCGCACGGGCGCTCATTAACGATCCCGCCATCCTGATTGCCGACGAACCGACCGCGCACCTGGACACCAGCCTCTCCCACGATTTCATGGAAATTATGCAACGGTTGAAAGCAAAGGGAAAAACGATAATCATGGCCAGCCATGATCCTATCGTCCACGATTCCGCGATGGTCGACAGGGTGGTGGAGATGAGAGACGGGAAAGTAACCGGATGATCCTCAGTCCCCCAATACTTGCCCTGCTCTCGGGTTCATTCCTCGTGGTCTTGATACTCCTTTACGCAACCTGGTACGGGCTACAAATTATCCGGCACTGGGACATTCGCAGTGGAAGCGAGCTTCAGATCAGCCTTGAAAGGCGCACCTATCTCATCTCGACAATCATGTCCCACGCCCTGGGCTTTCAGCTTCTATCCCTTTTCCTTTTCATTTACACCGCGGATCAACTTTCCTCTTCTTTCACCGGGGCGATGTGCGCGGCCGGCGCCCTCAATGTCAACCGGTTCGGCTACCCCGCCCTGCTCCTGAAGATTCTGAATTTCATGGCGGGGGGAGTGTGGCTGGTGATTAATGCCACTGATAACAGCGCCCCTGATTATCCCCTGATCAGGAAGAAGTATATGTTTCTGCTCCCGATCGGAGTACTGATCACCATCGAGGCGTTCCTCCAGGGCTGCTACTTCCTTGGTTTGAAACCCGATATTATAACCTCGTGCTGCGGAACCCTCTTTTCCTCCGCGGCTGATGATTCCGGTGCACTCGCTGCTCCGCCCCGGTATTGGCCGGCCGCGGGATACTACTTCTTTGCCTTCCTCACGCTGGGCACCGGGGCTTTGTTTTATACCAGGCAAAAGGGGGCCTATCTATTCAGCCTGTCGAGCACCTTCCTTTTCCTGTTCTCCTGCCTGGCGCTCGTCTTCTATATTTCTCCCTATCTGTATGAGCTCCCAACCCATCATTGCCCTTTCTGCATCCTGCACCGTGAGTACACGTTCGTGGGCTACCCGGTCTATCTCCTTTTTCTCGCGGGCGGGGTCTCGGGACTCGGAGTTGGAGCCATATCGCCCTTCACCGGTGTCCGCAGTCTGCGGGAAACGCTTCCGCGCATTCGCGCGGAACTCACCGCGGTATGCCTCATCTCATGGTCCGCGGCACTCGTAATCAGTTCGTGGGCAATCCTGACCTCAAACCTGAAGATGGACTGATTCCAGGCAATCCAATATTTCCCTTCAAGAGACACCACCTCATTTCCCATGACATACACGGGGAACAAATCGTCCCCATCGGAAATAGCCATATTGTTCCCTATCTTCAGGCAGTCTGCCGCTCATTCACGAGAAATGCCGGGCGATTTGCTTCATTCGGGCAAATACTTCTCCACGGCATAAGATCGTGGACATGAATGTTCATGGGACAGGACCGGACACGCCACAATCGCCGCCACCCTGCCCGTGGAAGAAGCTCAGACTCACTATTTGCCCGGTCCCGGCACGCACACGGGTTGACGCATGGCCTCAGGGAGAATATGATTGTATTGAATACCTAGTGCTCCCGATTATCCCAGTTCATCATCTGTCCGAAGCCACAATCAAGCTACCGGCTGTATTCCCGTACAGAGACGCCTGTTTTCGGCCAGCGCCTCATTTCTCTGGCACGATGACTGCACCTGGGGTTCTTCGGAAAGTTGACAATTTTGGCGGGGTTCCATCATTGAGCAATTCAGATGGCGAAACGCACTGGAGAGAGCGGCCGCCCTGCTTTGTTTTGCTTCTCCAAGGGGAAAGGAAAACGACATGGACCAAAGTCTCGATCCATACTCACGAGCACCGGCTTCTTAGCCGGTAACTCGATCAGGCCGAGTGCCGCAGAATCTTCTTGAGTTGAATTCGAAAAAATCCCGCTTCCTTATCAAACTCCGCCTCGACCAATTCACAAGATGAAGCTGGAATCATTTTAAACACATCGGACCTTGACGTTGGGTCTCGTGTGATGATCTCCAAGACTTCATTCGTTCCCATCTCACGCATAACCTGCTTCAGCTCGAGCAGTCCAAATGCGGTTATGGTTTCTCTGAAATCGAGAATATGGTCAGCTTTATTTTCCAATCCTCTGTCTCCTTATGTTTGAAGGTATTTAAGGCAAGGTTGATGCCACATGCGATGCCTATTTCAAAATCGTTGATTTGCCTTGCTTTAAAACATAGGTTGCCGCCAGACGATGCAGCAAACAGTAAAAGAACTGCAAAATTTTTTACACTCAGAACGTTAAATTGTTAAACAATTAAAATTTTAACATCTGTTAAAAACTTAACGTGAGCCATTGATGATTGAAGAAGATCTGAACAGATACTGGAAAACGGTGGTCAGTACTATCAAGGATGGCATCATGATCGTTGATACGATGGGGTATATCGTATCCGTGAACAAGGCCCTGGAAACGATCACTGGCTACTCGCGCGAGGAGTTTCTGGGCCAGAAGTGCTCGATTCTCAACTGCAGTTTATTCAGTCTGGCCCGGTCAAAGGGTGGAACACACTGGTGCTCATTATTGAAAGACGGCACCATGGATGAACGCCGCTGCACGATCATGCGGAAAGATGGGACGCTGGTTCATGTATTGAAGGCGGCAGCCCGGCTTCACGACAGCAAAGGCCATGTGATTGGAGCCGTCGAGACAATCACCGACATTACCGAGATAGTCGAAAAAGATAAGCAGATCGCCGCCTTTCGCCGCCAGTTACGCTCCGAGAACACCTTTCACGAGATCATCGGAGCATCGGCCACGATGCAGCAAGTTTTCAGATTGATCGAAAATGCCGCCGCCTCCGATGCCCCGGTGCTCATCCTTGGTGAAAGCGGCACGGGTAAAGAACTTGTCGCCAAGGCCATTCACCGCCTGGGAGAGCGCAGCAAGAATCCTTTCGTATGCGTCAATTGCGCCGCCCTAACCGAATCCCTGCTTGAAAGCGAGCTTTTCGGACATGTGAAAGGCGCCTATACAGGGGCGTACAAAGGCCGGGCCGGTAGATTCGAAATGGCTCAGGGCGGGGATATCTTCCTCGATGAAATCGGGGACCTCTCCCTGTCCACACAGGTAAAACTCCTCCGCGTGCTGGAGGAAAAAGTGGTCGAGCGCGTGGGCGGAAACGAGACTATCCCGGTGGATGTACGCATTATATCGGCTACGAACAGAAACCTCGTAAGTCTTCAGGAAAAAGGAACCTTCAGACGGGACTTCTACTTCCGGATCAACACTATTCCCATTACCTTGCCTCCGTTGCGGGAACGTGTCGAGGACATTCCACTGCTCGCCGAATTCTTCTTCCGCAAACAGACGCTGAAAACGGGCAAAAACATTGAGAGGATCGGCACTAACACCATGGAAGCCCTGGTAAAGTACCCATGGCCGGGTAATGTGCGAGAACTGAAGAGTGCCTTCGAATATAGCTTCGTAGTCTGCAACGAACCCGTGCTTCGCCCCTACCATCTGCCCCCCGACATCCTCAAAGCCAAGCAGGTAGCCAGCCTGGGCAGAACATCCTCAATGAACAGGCAGGAACGCAGGAAAAATCAACTCATAGATGCACTGGAAAAGGCCAAGGGCAATAAGTCCATGGCCGCTGAAATCCTCGGAGTCTCCCGCGTGACCATCTGGAATCGCATGAAGCGCTACGGCATTACTTACACACCGAGGCTCGGTTCCACCGAGGAAATCGACAGAGAAAGCATCTGACACCGGCCAAACGACCCAGCCCCTGAAATGGCTGTCCAAAAGCATTGGCTACCCTTCATGATTCAAAGCACTCCTCCGAGACCCTGCATATTAGTGAATTGATTCACGTTAAATACCCAGTTATTGTGCATTAGAGCATTTTTCATGGTCTGCAACTTGCAATATCCCTCACAAGGCGAATGGAGGCATGGGGGACCGCTTTTTCCCTTTGTCCGTACAAAGGCTCCATTCTGTCCTACTTGTTCACAAACAGTGTCCTACGCTCCGGCATAAATTGCAATGCCCCGGGCTCTTGCACTCAATAGGAGATAAGTCC
Source organism: Syntrophobacter sp. (assembly GCA_039679945.1). Lineage (GTDB taxonomy): Bacteria > Desulfobacterota > Syntrophobacteria > Syntrophobacterales > Syntrophobacteraceae > SbD1. The sequence goes on from JBDKTY010000050.1 coordinate 11,293, forward strand.
ATATGGAGGGAAATCAGATGACCCAGCCCGTGACTGGCGCGGTGATGGTGGTGGGTGGCGGTATAACCGGCGTTCAGGCAGCGCTCGATCTGGCGGATTCCGGGTTTTACGTCTATCTGGTCGAAAAGGGTTCATCCATCGGCGGCGTAATGGCGCAGCTCGACAAGACCTTTCCGACCAATGATTGTTCAGTGTGCATTCTCTCTCCCAAATTGGTCGAATGCGGCCGTCATCGAAATATTCGCCTGATCACCATGGCGGAGGTCGAAAAAGTTGAGGGAGAACCCCGTAATTTCAGTGTGACGGTGCGGGAGCGAGCACGTTATATTGATATGGAGAAATGCATTGCATGTGGTCTTTGTGCGGAAAAGTGCCCAAAAAGTGTTGAAGACAAATTCAACGAGGGTTTGAATAAGCGCAAGGCCGCCTTTATCTCCTATCCCCAGGCAGTCCCGCTCAAATATCTCATCGATGATAAGAATTGTATCTACTTCAAGAACGGCAAATGCAAGGCTTGCGAAAAGTTCTGCCCGACCGGCGCCGTGAAGCTTGACCAGAAGGACACGATCCACTCCATCGATGTCGGGTCCATCATCCTGGCTCCCGGATTCAAGCCTTTTGACCCGCATGTCTACGAGACTTATGGCTACGGCAAGCTCCCCAACGTCATTACCAGTATTGAGTTTGAACGCATACTGAGCGCTTCGGGTCCCTTCGAGGGACACCTGGTGCGCCCCTCGGATAGAAAAACCTGCCGCAAAATCGCGTGGCTCCAGTGCGTGGGATCGCGTGATATCAATCGGGGACATCGATACTGCTCAAGTGTGTGCTGTACATACGCCATCAAAGAGGCTGTCATCGCCAAGGAGCATGCGACGGATGGACTCGATGCGGCCATCTTTTACATGGACATGCGCACCTACGGCAAGGATTTCGAAAGATACGCCAACCGTGCCAAGGATGAAATCGGCGTTCGTTTCATTCAGTCACGGGTTCACAGCATTGAGCCCGCGGAACCCGGTTCCGAGGACCTTTCGATCGATTATTTCGATTCCAATGGCAAAATGCAAAACGAGGTCTTCGATCTCGTCGTCCTTTCCACGGGCATGGAAGCACCAACTGGGATGAAGGAACTGGCCGACCGTCTGCGGATCAATCTGGATCCCAGCGGATTCGCCGATGCTTCCAGCTTTACGCCCGTTGAGTCTTCACGACCCGGCATCTTTGTCTGCGGCACCGTTACGGCCCCCAAGGATATCCCCTCCTCCATCATAGATGCCTCGGCCGCCTCGGCGGGTTCCGCCGCATTGCTCTCCTCCGCGCGGTCCTCTCTCACCAGGGAGAAGACATATCCGGACGAGATCCCGGTCATTGATGATCCGCCGCGAATCGGCGTTTTCGTCTGCCACTGCGGCTTCAACATCGGCAACGTCGTGGATGTTCCGGCCGTGCGTGATTATGCACGCTCCCTTCCGGGCGTGGCCTACGTGGCCAATAACCTCTTCACCTGCAGCCAGGACACACAAAAGCTCATCCGTGAAGCCGTGGACGAGCACAAATTGAACAGGGTGGTTGTCGCCGCGTGCACTCCCCGGACCCACGAACCGCTCTTCCAGGAAACCATCAGAGAAGCCGGACTGAATCGCTATCTGTTCGAGATGGCGAATATCAGGGACCAGGACTCGTGGGTACACCAGTCGGAACCCGAAAAAGCAACCGCTAAGGCCAAGGACCTTGTCCGCATGGCGGTCGCGAAGGTCTCGCTCCTCGAGCCGATCGAACGCCCGAGGGTCGCCATAAACAGGGCAGCCCTCATTATAGGCGGCGGTGTCGCGGGAATGAGCGCTGCTGTCAACCTGGCGGATCAGGGATTCAAAACCTATGTAGTCGAGAAGGAAGACAAGCTGGGCGGGAATGCTCTCCATATAAAGAAGACATGGAAAGACGAAGACGCACGGACCTATCTCGATTCCCTGACCTCACGCGTTCTCAACCATCCTGAAATAGAAGTTATCACCAGGGCGGACATCAAGGAGATCAGCGGCTTTGTGGGCCAGTTTACAGCGAAGATTTCCGTAAACGGCGCGGAACGCGAACTGCAGCACGGCGTTGTCATTGTCGCAAGCGGGGCCGAGGCCCTTCAACCCTCGGAATACCTCCACGGCCAGAGTGATCGCGTTACTATCTGGCATGAAATGGAAGAACTATTTGAAAAAGACCCCACACGGCTTGAGCAAAGCGAGGCGGTTGCATTCATTCAGTGCGTGGGGTCACGCGAACCCGGCCGTCCCTACTGCTCCAAGTTATGCTGCACGACATCGGTCAGCCAGGCAATTTCGCTGAAACTCAGAAAACCGGAGCTTGATGTCTACATCCTCTACAGGGACCTGCGCACCTATGGGTTGAGAGAAGATCTCTACACAAAGGCCAGAGAGCTGGGAATCATATTTATCAGGTTTTCCGATGACAAACCGATCGTCGATAAAATCACGGTCGACGGCAGGCCAAAGCTCCGGATCACGGTCACCGATCAGATTCTTGCGCGCCCGGTGGCCCTCCATGTCGACTATCTGAACCTCGCCAGCGCGATCGTGGCGCCCAAAGACCAGAAGAGCCTTGCCCAGCTCCTGAAGGTCCCCCTCAATGAAGACGGGTTTTTCCTCGAAGCCCACATGAAACTCAGGCCTGTCGAGTTCGCGACGGACGGCGTTTTCATATGCGGACTGGCGCACTCCCCCAAACCCCTCGACGAGTCGATAGCCCAGGCTCAGGCAGCGGCGGCACGCGCGGCAAGCGTTCTGGCACGGCCATTCATCGAAACCGAGCCGATCATATCGACGGTCAACCAGGCCCTGTGCACGGGCTGCGGGTTGTGTGAAAAGTCCTGTCCCTTTGGGGCAATACGGCGCCACGAAGTCACCGCGAAGGGTTACCTCGCCGAGACGATCGCCGCGTCCTGCAAGGGCTGCGGGGTATGCGCGGCGGCCTGTCCGCAAAAGGCCATCGATATAGTCCATTTTCGCAATGAACAGCTTCTTGCCGCGATCCGCGCGGGTGGAGAGACAACAAAGGCCGAACAGACGGCCTGAGAAAACAGGAATATAGAAGACCCCATTCACTACAGCTCACGAGAATAGAATCGAGGAGTGACAGGCATGAACGAGTCTTTCGAGCCAAAGATACTGGCATTTCTTTGTAACTGGTGTTCCTACGCCGGCGCCGATCTCGCCGGAGTATCCCGTTATCAGTACCCGCCCACCATCCGCGTACTCAGGACTATGTGCTCGGGGCGGGTTGATCCCCTCCATGTCGTGGCAGCCCTCAAAGATGGTTTCGACAGCGTGCTGGTATTTGGCTGACACCCCGGAGACTGCCATTACCTGGAAGGTAATTACTACGCTTCGGAGAGAATCGAGATCATCAGACGACTTCTGGATCTATCGGGCATCGGCTCCGGCCGGGTGCAGATCCGATGGGTAAGCGCGTCCGAGGGACAGATATTCGCGGACCAGGTGAAGGAACTGAGCCAACTGGTCCAGGATCTTGGCCCTTTCCAACCCGAACAATTCCAGCTTCAGTTAGGTGCTCTGGAAGCCACCCTGAACGCGCCTCGCATACGCTGGCTGGTGGGAATAGACAGACAGGTGACACAGCATGACAATGTCTACCAGGAACGGATCAATCCTCAACAGTTTAAGCTGCAACTCGACAGTGCCGTGGAATCTGAATATCAGCAATCACTCATTCTGGAGTTGTTGAAGAAGGCTCCACAGTCAGTGAGGGAGCTTTCCGCCGCGACCGGACTTCCCATCTACACCATTTCCCTGCGGCTCGGTGATCTCGAAAGATGTGGCAGGGCCGACTTACATGGGTACGAAGGGATCACTCCACGGTTCACTTGTGTCGCTGCCTGATGACGAAACTGGAAAGGGTGTTGGTTCCGTTGCCTCCTGAATGGGGCGGGATCCAATCCACCTTTTAGACTCTTGAAGATGAAAGGACTTTTCAATGGAGAAGCTGGCGGATTCTGAAAAGATCGGCGCAGTGATGGTAATCGGTGCCGGCATCGCGGGGATGCAGGCGGCCCTGGATCTCGCTGATTCAGGGTACTACGTTCACCTCGTCGATCGCTCGCCATCCATCGGTGGGCTGATGGCTCAGCTCGACAAGACTTTCCCGACCAATGACTGTGCCATGTGAGTCATCTCTCCAAAACTGGTCGAGGTCGGCCGGCATATAAACATCAACATCATCACGAACACCGAAGTGGAAACAGTCGAGGGCGAAGCGGGAAACCTTACAGCGACTCTCCTGTCGCATCCCCGTTATATCGATAAGGACAAGTGCACGGGTTGCGGGCAATGCGCCGCGGTGTGTCCCTTGACGGCGTCCAATGAATTCAACTGCGGCCTCAGTTTCAGGTCGTTGCCCTGTATCAAGTACGCGCAGGCCGTCCCGCAGATCTACTCCATTGACAAGGAACACTGCATCGGCTGCGGAATATGCGAGACCGTCTGCCTCGCGAAGGCCATCAACTACGCCGATGAGCCCAACAGGTCGCAAGTCAAAATCGGGGCAGTGGTAATGGCCACAGGTGAAGAAGTCTATGATCCTTCCAAAATGGAGACCTACCAGTACGCGGAGCTGCCCAATGTGGTCACCAGCCTGGAATTCGAGCGCATTCTGAGTGCGTCGGGGCCGTACAGAGGCCGCATCATGAGACCCTACGACCGGGATCAGCCCCGCAAGATCGCATGGCTCCAGTGCGTCGGCTCCAGAGGCCTGAACAAGACCGACAATCCTTACTGTTCCTCGGTCTGCTGCATGTATGCCATCAAGGAAGCGGTCATAGCCAAGGAACATGCTATTGAGCCAATAGATACCGCTATTTTTTACATGGATATACGCTCCTACGGAAAGGACTTCGAACGTTACTACGAGCAGGCCAAACACCACGGCGTCCGCTTTGTCCGTTCCCGTATTCACTCGATCGTTCCGACCGGCGATGGCGATCTGGAACTGGTGTACGTGGATGATGAGGGAAGGCAGCAGGGCGAAATCTTTAATATGGTGGTGCTCTCGGTCGGCTTCCAGGCAGCGCGTGATACCGTGGAACTCGCCAATCGCCTGGGCGTGGAACTGAACGCCAGCAACTTCGTCAGCACCGGATCGTTTAAACCCGTGACAACATCACGGCCCGGGTTCTACGTATGCGGCTCGATTCAAGGCCCCAAGGACATTCCTCAATCCGTCATGGAAGCATCCGCGGCGGCGGCTGAGTCCGGTGGTTTTCTGCAGCAAAACCGCTGGACGCAGACCAATGAAAAACTCCTTCCGAAGCAGGTTGAGGTGAAGGGCGAGCCTCCGAGGATAGGTGTCTTTGTCTGTCATTGCGGCATCAACATCGGAGGCGTCGTCAACGTTCCGGCGATACGCGACTACGCCAGGAGCCTCCCCTACGTGGTTTATGTCGAGGATAACCTGTACACATGCTCCCAGGATACTCAGGTGAAGATGGCCGAGGTCATCAAGGAGAAGGGGATCAACAGGGTCGTCGTGGCGGCATGCACTCCCAGAAGCCACGAGTTCCTGTTCCAGGAGACCCTCCTGAATGCCGGCCTGAACAAGTACCTTTTCGAAATGTCCAACATTCGAAACCAGAATACATGGGTCCATACCTCCAACCCCGAGGCCGCGAACGCAAAAGCCAAGGATCTCGTACGAATGGCCGTGGCGAAAGCAGCGCTCCTCGAGCCTCTTCGCGACACGGAACTCGATATCATCCCGGTGGCGCTCATCGTCGGCGGAGGCGTCGCGGGCATGACGGCGGCCAAATCCCTGGCTGATCAGGGATACCCCGTCCATCTCATTGAGAAGTCCTCGCAACTCGGCGGCAATGCCCGGTCTCTCTACCAGACATGGAAGGGCGAGAACATCCGCTCCTATCTTGAGCCTCTTATAGCCGAGATCGAATCCCATCAGCGGATCAGGGTCTATAAATCCGCGGAACTGGTGCGAGTCGAAGGGTTCGTGGGAAATTTCGCCACGGACATCAAGCAACAAGACGGCGCCATCGTAAATATCCCGCATGGGGTTGCAATTCTGGCGACCGGCGGCAGCGAATATCAGCCGGAAGAGTACCTCTATCACCAGGATCCGCGAATCCTCACTCACCTGGAATTCGATTCGCGCGTCATGGCCGGGGATGCATCCCTAAAACAGGCTCAAACCGCCGTTTTCATCCAGTGCGTGGGTTCCCGCGAAGAACACCGGCCATACTGCAGCAGGGTGTGCTGCACGCACTCCATTGAAAGCGCCCTCGAACTCAAGCGGCTGAATCCGGAGATGTCCGTATATGTCCTCTACCGCGACATGAGGTCGTACGGGGAACGGGAGGTTCTCTATACAGAGGCCCGCCGCGAAGGCGTCATCTTCATTCGCTATGGCCTCAATGACAAGCCCAAGGTGAAGTCACTTCCACAGGGGCTTGAAATTGTAGTCACCGAGCCGATCCTGAAGAGACCGGTCTCGATTTCGGCTGACCTCCTGGTTCTCGCGAGTGCGATCGTGCCCTCGGCTGACGAGAAACTCGGCCAATTTTTCAAAGTCCCCTTGAATGAAGACGGTTTCTTTGTGGAGGCCCACCCGAAGCTGAAACCGGTCGACTTTGCCACCGAGGGGGTTTTCGTTTGCGGAATGGCGCACAGCCCCAAGATGATCGATGAGAGTATTGCTCAGGCGCTGGCGGCCGCATCGCGTGCAACCTGTCTTCTGGCCAAGGAGAAGGTTTCGGTAAGCGGGGCCATCGCCAGCACAAACCAGTTGATGTGCAGCAGTTGCGGCACATGCGTGAGCATTTGCCCTTATTCGGCTCCGGCCTTCAACGAAAAGGGAAAAGCCGAGATCAATCCGGCCCTCTGCAAGGGATGCGGCCTGTGTGCCTCGTCCTGCCGGTCGGGTGCAATTCAGCTTCGTGGATTCGACGATGCCCAGCTCTTTGCCATGATCGAAAGTCTCTAGTTCTCACCCACGCTAGCGTTGACATATCCCAATGTCGTTACCGGCGAGCCCCTGTCATGGACCGGGGTTCGCCAGATACCGGAAATATCGGGGAACGGATTTCGACCTTCGCCGCAACGACAACCGGGGGGCGGCCGACTGAGTGCCGATCGTCCGCCGGGTCCTTGCCGCAGTCAGGGATAGAGATCTCGAGACCCGCCCCTGTACTGTCGGTCAGAACCCCGGGGCAGGCCAATGCATCGGACATTCAGCAAGCAAGGAGACAAGCCATGAACCCGATGAGATCGAATCCAATGAACCTGGATCGCATGATTTTCGAATTCAATGCAAGCGTGTATGCAACCTCTTTGTACATTCTCATCTGCTCCCACCTCGATGAAGGGGAACGGCCGACTCTGGAGCAGGCCCGCGGAGTATGGAATGGAACAGAGGAGAGTCTCGTCCAGGCGGCTCACGAACTCATCGATCTCGGCATCCTCCAGCCGATGAACATTCCATTTGACAACAACAGGCCACTGTATTTGAACCCGCGAGAACGGTGGGCCTGGTGTAAAAGGCCCGCACTCGTCTCCTAGAAGCTTTCCTCGCTCAACCTCCGTTTATGCTCGGATGCCCCGGCACGAACAGAGCAGCGCCGCATTTCCGGTCAGAAAAGAAGCGGGGGCCGTGACTGATGATAGTCACGGCCCCCGCTTCCTTCTTGATACAACCTTAACAACCGTGTCAGTCTCAGTCCAAAAGGTCCCGAACGGCTTTCAGCAATTCATCGGCCTCCGGAGGCTTTTCGATGTAGGCGGCAGGCTCCGGTACCATTGTTCCCTCATATTCGTCCATGACTTTTTGTGAATGAAAAAATGTCTTCTTCGAGAGCGCGGAAACCATGATCACCGGAACATCTTTCAACTCAGGATCCTTCCGCACTTCACGATACATGAAAATACCGCTCTCCTTTGGCATCATGATGTCCATGATGATCAGCGAAGGCTTCTGATCTCTGGCCATCGCCAGTCCCTCCTGGCCATCTTTGGCGGCGATGGGTTTGAAACCGCTGGTTTCGAGAAGCGTGGTCATAAACACGCGTATATCCTGTTCATCATCTACTACCAGAATTTTTTTTGACATGGCGGGAATCCTTTAGAAAGGCAATTGCACTGCATCGAACAAAAATCATGTGTATCATCAACGCAATCGATTCCGGATCGGTGAATTATCCCTTGATGGGCAAGGTAAATTGTCTCAGGGGATTTCTTATAGCCATCACGTGACAATGAGCGTATTTGGAAACGCTTGCCAATGTCCCGCCCTGCTTGTCGTGTTCGGCTTTCCCGAGGGCGCCCATGATAATGAGATCGATATCGTTTTTTTTGGCATAACGAATGATCTCCACGTCCGGCGCCCCGCAAGCCACGACGAACTGATAATCCTCGAACCCCGCCATGCGGGCCTGGTATTCATTCCTGAGTTTTGCTGCCGCTTCGTCGGCAACACCCTCATCGAAAAATGCCTGGCCATCGGTGGACTTTCCCTCGGGGATATCCTCATCCACGACATTTTTCGAATACAGGAAAGGGGAATGGGGTACATGGAGTATGTGGAGTTTGGCTCCATGTTTTTTGGCCATATTAAGTGCGTGAAGGAACGCGATGTTGGCATCCTCTGAAAAGTCCGTGCAAAACAGAATGTTCTTATAATCCAGCATAGCTTTCTCCTTCTTCATCGGAGTGAATTGGGTATCATGTTCTTCAGGGCAGAGAAGCTATTTGCCCGGTGATCTTTCTGGGTCGCGCCGCTTGCCTGACCGGCAGTCTGATTGTGAATTTAGAGCCCTTGCCCCTTTCCGACTCCACCGATATTTCCCCTCCGTGCTCACGGACTACTTTCTGTGTGATCATGAGTCCCAGTCCGGTTCCCCGAGTTCCCTTCGTGCTGAAGAAGGAGCGGAATATCTTTTCTCGTATCTCCTCATCCAAACCTATTCCGGAATCGACGACCTGATATTCGATCCTCCCATGGTCGGCAATGGCTGTACGGATTACCACCTCTTTTTTGTTTCCCGTATGCTCCACGTCAGTGCAGGCGTCGAAGGCGTTGCTTACGAGGTTTAGCAGGCAGCAGTGGATAGCTTCGGGATCAAGGAGTGCTTCAGGCATCCTCTCTTCGAGGTCCAGCACCAAGTTAATCCTGCATTCACGGGAGCGCTGCACCATCAGTCCATAAAGGTCGCGTGCGGGCTTATTCGGGTTGATCGACTGGAATTCAGGTTCTCTCTCCTTTGAGTAATTGAGAAGATCGAGGGCCAGATTTTTGATTTTTTCCACGTTGCCCTTGATCATTCCCCAACCACTGGAGAGGTATTCCTCTTTCCCGAGTTCCATTCCCTTCTCCACGACGAAGATGCCCCCGGTAAGACCTCCGATGATGTTTTTGATTGCGTGGGCCAGGGTTGCAACCGTCTGACCGATCGCGGCAAGCCGTTCCGCTTCCAACAGTTTCTTCGTTTTTTCCAGAACGAGGTGCTCCAGGCCTTCCGTGTACTCACGGAGTTTTTCCTTCATCCAGATTCTTTCCCTCGCCCGTTTGAGGGCAACGTACAGGGCATCCTCGTTGATAGGTTTCGTAATGAAATCCGCCGCATCATACTGAAGGCTCCTGATCGCCAGATCCAGATCGCCATGTCCGGTTATCATGATGACTTCCGAATCGGGTTTTTCCTCCTTGATCCGCCGCAGGAGTTCGACACCATCCATTCCGGGCATTTTGATATCGGTAAGTATGATCTGAGGGCCCGCCCGACGGATGATGCTCAAGGCTTCCTCTCCCGAACAGGCCGACATTACGTTATAGCCGCTGTCCGAAAGCGCAATGCCCAGGACCTTGCGGATCCCTTCCTCATCGTCAACAAGCAGGATTGAGTTATCCATCATGCCTCACTTGCCGTGGGAAACCGCAGAATGAAGTTGGCCCCCTCGTTCTCATGGGTCTCTACCCGTATTGTTGCATCGTAGTCCTGCAGGATGCCGTAGCTTATCGAGAGACCCAGCCCCGTGCCCCTGCCGACCCGCTTGGTAGTGAAAAACGGTTCGAAAATCTTATCCAGCAGGGAAGCCGGTATCCCGATCCCGGAATCCGCCACCTCGACCTGAACTTTCCCCGAGGCCAAACAGGTTTTGAGGCAGATCTTCTTCTCGATATCATCACAGTGTAATTTCTCGCATTTATCCTCTATTGCATCCCGAGCGTTTATGAGCAGATTGATAAAGACCTGTTCGAGCCTGTTGCTGTTGGCGAGAACAGGCGGCAGGTCTTCCTGAAGGTCTTTTTCCACGCTTATCGCTCTTAGCTTCAACTGTTGGAGAAACATGGCCAATGCCTTCTCCAAGGCTTCATTGAGGTCCACATTCTCTTTCTGGACTTCGGATTTGCGGCCGAACTCCCGCAGATGATTTATTATCCCGGACGCCCTGTCCACATGGCTGTCGATCTCTTCCGCCATGGTTCTGAGGATCTGCTCGTCCAGTGGTTCGCTTCTCCGTATCTTCTTGATAATGAAGCTGCTCGCCGTTTTCATAACGGAAAGCGGTTGATTCAATTCATGAGCGATACCCGTCGCCATCTCTCCCAGAGTGGCCATCTTGCTTGTCTGGATGAGGTGCTGTTCAGCCATGAGTCTCTGAGTAATATCGCTCGTAGTCACCAGGAACGCATCGCCGCCAAGGTACTCGGAGGGAGAAATACGAATATTGACATAGATAGTCCTTCCGTCCTTGGTCACATGCCGCACATGGTTTAGAGTCTCCGAGCGTTTTATATCCTGTGAATCACCGCTTCCCTCCGGCTCGAACAGATCTCTGAAGTATTCATGAAGTATTTCTTTCTTTTCATATCCATAGATGCTGGTGACCATATCGTTGCAGTCAATGATCCTGAGTTCCCTATCCAGAACGAATATGGGATTTGGGATATTGTTGAATATTTCCCGATATTTCTTCTCCGACCGCCTGATCCCTTCCTCGAGTGCCTTGAGTTCGGTTATGTCGATACTCATTTCCATGACAGCCGTAATGTTCCCCCGGGAGTCTCTCAGCGGCGACGTGCGACAAATCCAATGCGAGACATTTCCATTCTTGGTGACTCCCATTTCCTCGCTGAGATGGGAGACTCCGTCCCGGAACGTCATGAGGACGGGACACTGCGCGCATGCTTCCGTCTTGCCCTTGTATATCTCGTAGCAGTAATCACCGGGGCCTGGATCGAAAGTATCCACAAATTCACGGTTATATCGGAGAAGCCTCAGGTTCTCGTCCTGGACGGTAATATAGCAGGGCACCTGCTCGAACAATTCCTGGTACTCGTGCCTCTGCCGGTTCAGCTCTTCCTGTTTTTCAGCGATCCGCCGGGACATGGTATCTATGGCCTGGGCCATCTGCCCTATCTCATCGTCCCAATTGTCCCCGGCGGGATGATCGTACTCACCCCGGGCGATGTGGCGCGTCCAGGTAATGAGTTTCTTGATCGGACGATTCACGAAAAGGAGAAGGAACCCGACGATTATCGCGGAAGTCGCGAGAAAACTGATAACGGCAAGGATGATGATCCTGCTCTCGTAGGCCTTGATTCCACGGTCGGTTTCCTTCAGCGACACAACTACATCGAGAGCGCCCAGCACTTTCTTGTTCTGGGGATGGACATGACAGGCTTCCGAGGCACAGCTCGGCTCATTGTAGATGGGACTGATAATTCCCAGGAGCCTGTATCCGGCGGGTGAATTGAATATGCGGGTTCTGGCCGGAAGATCCAGCGCCGCCAGGGGAGGGTCAGTTCGGTGGCAGATATCACAGGCTTCGGCTTTTATGCTGGTCGTCTTGTCTATTTCAGTTGGAATGCTCGAGAATTTGATCTGGCCTTCTTTGTTGTAAATACGGATATTCTCGATTCCTTCCTGCCTGCCGATGTTTTTTGTTATCTCATTGAGGTCTTCCCGTGAATTCAGCATCATCGCATAGTGGGTACCGAGCCTGATGGTATTTCCGAGTCGATCGGACGATTCGATAATGCTTTCGAGCGTGTTCTTCTTCTGATACTCGATGTTGAAATAAGCCCAGGTGAAGATACTGACAAAGAGGACCAGCCCGACCAGGACTATGAGCCGAGAGATAAGACTCCTGTAGATTCTGACTCCTCCCCTGAACATGGCTGGTCCTGTTTTCCGTCAAGTGTTTTCATCACGTATGGACGGCGCCGCGGAATGCCTGGAAGCAGGATGGTTGTGGAGATGGACGTCTTTCCAATCACCGGATCGGACTCATTAAAACAGAATGCTTCCCGCGAATGCGCCTCTGTCACCTTACGGCGCCCGCCGCGAGCAGTCTCTGAAATGACTCCGTCAAAGCCAGGTTGAGATCGAGCCGCAGCCCGTCCGCCGGCAGCTCCATTCCCAAGCCGATCAACTGTGGCAGGTAAAGCACCGAGATACCCAAATCCTTGCCACGCATTTTCGAGACCTTCTTCTGGCTGATCTCCAGATTCATCTGGCACATCGGGCACACCGTGGCGATGCAATCGGCGCCTTGCGCGGCATCAAGTATATCGGCCACCAGATTGAGGGCCACTTCCTCCTTGGTTGTCATCAGCCCCGCGCCGCAGCACTTCGCCCCCATGGACCAATCATGCACATCGGCCCCCAGCGCCCTGATGAGGGCATCCATGGATGTCGGTTGTTCAGGATTGTCAAAGACCGAATAGGGTCGAAGCGCCTGACATCCATAATACGGCGCCACGCTCAGGCCCGTCAGGCTCTTCTTCGTGGCCGCCGCGATTTTCTCCGGCCCGACATCACGGGCCAGCACATCCAACAAATGCCTGACACGCAAGCCTCCCTTGTAGGAAAGCTCCTCTTCTTTCAGCACTTCATTCACCAAATCGGCCGTCCGGCTGTCATGGGACATGTGGTCGTCGGCCCTCATCAGGTTCAGGTAACACGCGCTGCAGGGGACAAGAAAATCGGCGTGCATACCCGTTTTTGCCGCCAGTGCCAGATTTCGCGCGGGCAGAGCCATGGAAAGAAGATAGCTGGAAGTATCCGCGGCGCTGGCCCCGCAGCAGGTCCAGTCATCCAGTTCCTCCAACTCGGCGCCCAGTGCTCCCATCAGCGCCCTGACCGAGATGTCGTATTCTTTTGCCGAGCCCTCAAGGGAACAGCCCGGGTAATAGAAATACTTCATTGCGCTGCCTCCAGTTCCATAACCTTCCTGTACAGATTGTCAAGTTTGCCCGGACCGCTGAAGCTCGGCATCTGGAGCGCTATTTTGCCCTTGACCATCAACTTTATTCCAAGGGGAGTAAAACTCAGTGCGACAGCGGGATTGGCAAGCGCCAGAAAGTATTTCCCCATCATTTCGGCCTCCCGCACACGTCCATATTTGCGGACAATATCGAGGAAAGCCCTGTAAAAGAAGGGACTCTTCCTGTCCTTGAACCATCCCTCGGCCGTCGCGATTCTTTTCAGAGCGGCCATGGTATCCGTGAGGGGCAGACCTCGCGGACATCGCAGCGTACAGAAATAGCAACTGGAGCAAAGCCAGAAAGTCCGGCTGTTGAAGACCTCCTCCCTGAAGCCTCCCTGCACCAGTTTCCAAAGCTGCCGCGGCGTGATGTCCATTTTATCCGCGCTACCGCAGGAACCTGTGCACGTACCGCACTGCATGCAGGCCTGTACGTTTTTTCCGACTTCGATCAGTGCAACATCGGAAGCGGACATATGCATATCCCGGGCTTCACTGTGGACCATATACTTTGCCTTTCATCACAATTCCAGGGCAGCATCCAGCATGGCAAGGACCTGCCGGTCACTGTATCCGCGAAGAACCGAAGCGCTGTTCGGGCATACGGCGGCACAGGCCCCGCATCCCTGACATGCGAGTTCATCAACCTCGATCCTCTCTTCGTCCTCATTCTTTCGGCGCGCGTCATAGGGACAGGCCGAAATGCACCTCTCACAAAGCGAGCACAGGGCGTGCCGCACCTCGGCAACCATGCTCCCGGCGGGGATCAGTCCCCTGTTAAGCATCGCCAGAGCGCGCTGAGCCGCGGCCTGCGCCATGGCAATGGACTCAGGCACCGAGCGTGGCGAGTGAGCGAGGCCACACAGGAATACGCCTCGTTTGCGGGAGTTTACAGGCTGCCATTTATAGTCGGCTTCCACGAAAAAGCCGTCTTCGTTGACCTCAATTCCGAAGATCTCCGCAAGCGCCCTTTGGTCGCCCGGGACGATTCCGGTACTCAGTGCGAGGACGTCCGGATCCAACTGGATATCGCGGTCAAGAATCGGGTCAAATGCGGTGATCCGAATACCACCGTCCTCCTTCAACGCAACGTCGGGTTTCTTCTCCGGACTGTACTGGATGAACATGATCCCCTCGCGTCGCGCACGCGTGTAATAGGTTTCCAGGAAGCCATAAGCCATGATATCGCGGTAAAAGATGTAGATGGCCAGGTCCGGATTCTTTTCCTTAAGATAGAGCGCATTCTTCAGCGCCGAAGCACAGCAGATCCTGCTGCAGTAGTTTCTTCCCGGCTCACGTGACCCGACACATTGAATCATGGCAACTGACTGGAGTGAGGCGGGATCGAGTCCGCCGCTTCGGATGCGCTCCTCCAGTTCGTGCTGGGTCACGACTGAGTCACTCTTCCCATGGAGATAGGCCTGGGTAGCCGCTTCATTACCTCCGGTCGCAAGAATCACGGCTCCGTGATCAAAAATCTCGCTGGTTCCATCCTCCAACTCTATGGTGGTCAGGAAATTTCCTTCCTGCCCATGGGTATGGATCACCCCCGCGCCTTTATAAACCGAGATATTGGGATGATTCTCGACTCTGGCAACCGATTTCTCGATCAAATCGGGGATCGAGGTCCCATCCATGGCGCGGCTGATACGGCGTGCAATTCCACCGAGGGAGTCGGTTTTTTCCAAAAGAGCCACCTTGAAGCCATGGTCGGCTATCGCCAACGCCGCCGTCATTCCCGCGATACCGCCGCCCACTACGAGCGCTTTTTGCACGACATGCCGCGCAGAGGTGCGAGCGGGATTCGCACCCCTCAGTTTTTCGATCGACATTTTCAGCCGGGAACTGATCTGCCCCGCCGCGCTGCTCGTTTCGGTCTCATCTCCGGGAAATAGAGGAGTCCGAATATCGACGATATCCATCAGTGATGGAGAAAGACCCGTTTCCTTCCCGAGTTCCGAGAGTCTTTTTCCGTAGAGGCAGGGCATGCAGGCGCCGACAACAATCCTGTTGGCTCCGCTCTCTTTCAGATTATCGACAAGCGTACTCCATCCATCCTGGGTGCAGACCCGCTCGACATCAAAGACGCGGCTCACGGAACCTCCGCGCGCCAGATCGGCTCGCAGCGCCTCCATGTCCAACGCCCTGGATAGAACACCTCCGCACGAGCACAGGGCAACCGCCGCCGCGGGCAATTCCCTTGAAACGTCCCGAAAAATCCCCTCATTACGCTCGGAAACCCTCAGACCTCCACCCTTTGAATGGATCAGGCTCGATGCTTCCAGGGAGGCCGAGCCGGCTTGAATCACGGAATCCGAGATATCTTTCAGACCCGAGAAGGATCCTCCGGCAAAAACACCTTCCCGGCTGGTTCTGCTCGAAAACATGCTCTCCGTTCGGCAAAACCCCCACTGATTGAGTTCGACTCCACTCAATTCAGCAAGAGCCTCGGAACCGGTCGGTGGTCTCTGCCCCGCTGCCAGAACCGCTATGTCGAAAACTTCATCCCCTTCGCGCCCGCCGGCATCCACATAGTGAAGGCGGACCGATCCGTCTCCCCCCGGTTCCACCGAGTGCACGCGGCTTCTTACAAAACGCACCCCGGATTCTTTTTCGGCCGAATCACGGTAGGCCTGGTAGTCCTTCCCGAATGTACGCATATCCATGTAGAAAATGGCAGTGTCCACGGTCCCGTCTGTCTTCGACTTGGCAAGAAGGGCCTCTTTGATCGAAAACATACAGCAGACAGATGAACAGAAATCCGCATTCTCCCGCAGATTCCGGGAACCGACGCATTGAAGCCACGCAATCTTTCGCGCCGGTTTGCCGTCGCTGGGACGCAGCAGTTTCCCGGCGTTGGGTCCCGTGCCGCTGATCAGCCGTTCGAACTGAATACTGGTGATAATATTGGGCAAAACCTTGTACTCATAAGTATTGATGCTCTGGCCCGGGTCGGAAAAACCCGCCCCTCCGGCCATAACGACTGCTCCGACTTCGATCTGGCGCTCGTTTGACTGGATTGTGCTTTCGTACTGCTGAACAACCTTCGAGACCAGCGCCTCGATGTCGAAGGGTTTGAGGAGATAATCTCGCGCTCCGAGTTTCATTGCCTCAACCGCGGTCTCCACCGTCGCATAAGCGGTCATCATCAGGACCGGCAACTCCGGTCTCATCTCCTTGGCAATCTTGAGGACCTCTACCCCATCCATTCCAGGCATTTTGATGTCGAGCAGCATCAATCCGTATTCGTTCGCCGAGAGGAGTTCGATCGCGCCCTTGCCGGATTCAGCCATATCGACGCTGAACCCCTCCATGCCCAGCCATTCCTTGAGTGAATCCCGGACCACCAGTTCATCGTCAACCACCAGGACACGGAACGTTCGCCGCGCGTGCAGCTTGAGATCGATCGCACCCGTCGGGCATACCTTCTCGCACGCACCACACCGGGTGCACGCGGTGGAATCGATGGTGAAATGGTTGGGAACATTATGCGGGACAGGAAGATAGACGGCCTTCCTCGTGACCAGCCCGGCATTGAACTCATCGGGCACTTCCACGGGGCATGCCGCGCCGCACTGGCCGCAGCCGATGCATTTTTCAGGATCGATCAACGCGGGGGCCGAACTCAGGGTGACATGGAAATTCCCCTGTTCACCCTCTATTGCCGTCATTTCCGTGCCGAGCAGGATTTCGATATTTTCGTGATACAGCCCCTTTCTCAGGCAGAACTGGGAGGCAGCATCGCGGTTTACAGTCGGCAGCATCCTGCACATTCCGCAATGGTCGCTCGGGAACTGATAATCCAACTGGCTGAGGATGCCGCCCATGTGCGGCGACTTATCGATGAGAAAAACTCGGTAGTTCATCTCAGCCAGATCGAGGGCCGAACGTATTCCGCTGATACCGGCGCCGATGACCAGAGCTGAACCGGTTTTTGTTTCCATGAAATTACCTCGTGAACGAAAGTTCCGTTTGGAAAAGCAGATTATCGGTTAACAGCGTTCGGGATTAATCCCTGCCACCTGTTATCTCCGAAAATTCACGCTCCCGAAAAACAGACAGCGGTGGATCGTCCTCGATGCTCTTCCCCGCGGTGTAGTCGAAAGCACCCTGGGCCGCATGGGCAATGGTCCGGAACAGCTCCATCACCGGCACCCCGTTGGGACAGGCATTCGAGCACTGCCCGCACCCGATGCATGCGGTGCTCATGTGCGCGAGTCGCGTCATATGGTAGAAGACGGTATCGGTCGGCATTTTGATGATGCCCTTGCGCTTGGCCCAGCGAAAGTACTGATCAGGCTCATGATCGAACACATCCGTCGTGAATACGCATTCACGGCAATAACAGACTGGACAGGCGACCCTGCAGTTGTAGCAGTTGACGCAATTCCCCAGGTAGCCCATGAGTTTCTCGACGTCCGACACGGCCTCGCCGGTAGCTTTGAACATCTCATCGCGGTACGCAGTCCGTTGCGCGATAAGCCCAGCTATCGCTTCCAGCCGTTTTTCGGGAACATCAGCACTGGCCAAGCCCAGCTTCTCCAGGGCCTTCCGGCCCTTGTCCGTGTTCGCTATCAGCGACAACGAGTCCAGGATGTCGTTTCCGAGAAGCCCAATCGTAATGTCAGCCCCATCCGGAACGGGGAATTCGCATGATTTGCATGCGGGGGAAATGTCACAACCGTTCCAGGATTCGTCTTCCCCCTGCAACACTTTCTTATAGAACCTCATGGTTGAGGCCTTGTCATCACCCGCGAAGCGCCCGTAATCGAGGTTCCCGAAGGCTCCCAGGCAGTCGATCCCAATCAGCAGGACTTCATCCGTCGATCCCTGCTTCAGTTTCACGAGTTCCACGAAAGCCCTGATCTCGCAGGGCCGCAGTATGGCGGCGGTGGTAAACCCCGAAGATTTTCTGGTAAGCTTCGAAAGGACCCGCGCGCTGTTCAGCGGAAACGCCGGGGCCAGGGGATCAGCCCCTTCGAGTCTTCCCGGATCATCCACCAGCGCGGGCATGACAGAGTTTTTCATCGGCAGATGATTCGATACGAGAAGCGCCGCGACAGCCTCCTTCTCAATCAACATCTTCATAAAACTTCGCAGTGATTCGACCGGGTCCCGGTTTTCGACCACAAGTTTTGCACTTGTCATGTTACTCTCTCCAATCATGGATTACCCAGGCCTGCTATAAGACCATTTTCGTCCTCAGTTCATTCGGGCCGATCTGTTTGACCTCAGCCACAAGCGATCGGACGGTCTGGGCAAAATCGATCCCCTCACTGGCCCCGATCCACGTCATCTTCAGGCGCCTCTCATCAAAACCGAATTTTGGAATGATCTCCTTGAGCAGCTTAATGCGTCGCCGAGCCTTGAGATTACCATTTATGTAGTGACAGTCGCCCGGGTGGCATCCGCTGATCAATACGGCATCCGCTCCTTCGAGAAGCGCCTTTATCACGTACTTCGGGTCGACCATGCCCGTGCACATCATGCGGATCATACGGACATTGGGAGGCTGAACCAACCGCGAGGTCCCGGCGAGGTCCGCCGCCGTGTAGGTGCACCAATTGCAAACGAAAGCGATGATTGTCGGCTCATATTCGATCATGTTCTTTTGCTCCTGCCCCGAATCCTTCTAAACAACACCTTCGAGAATACCCTCGATTTCGGCGAATATCTGTTTCGATGTAAAATGCTTCACCCGAGCCGCTCCACTCGGGCAGAACGCGGCGCAACTGCCGCATCCCTTGCACACCGCTTCATTTACTTCAGAGATCCCCCGGCGCTCGTTAAACTCGATTGCTGAATAAGCACACAGCTTGATGCAGGTCTGGCACCCGGCACAGATATCCGGATCGATCCACGAGGTAACCGGAGAAACTTCCACTTTCCCTCGCGCCGCGAGAGCCAGTGCCTGCGCGGCCGCGCCCGACGCATGCGAGACCGTATCGGGAATGTCTTTGGGACTCTGGCAGGTCCCGGCGAGAAATATTCCGTCCGTGGCGGTCGAAACCGGTCCGAGCTTTGGATGCTCTTCCAGGAAGAAGCCGTCTCCACCCTGGTTGATTCCGAAAACGCGGGCCACATCGGGAGCGTTCTTGCGTGCTTCCATTGCCGTGCAGAGAATGGCCATATCGACCGGTATCCGCCTGCGTTTTCCGATAAGGGTATCTTCACTGACGACGATTAGCTTTTGCTCTCCGGAACCGGTTGCCTCCCGGCGGATCTCCGCGGGCTTACCTCGAATGAACTCTATTCCCTCCTCCTGGAGGCGCCTGTAGAATTCCTCGTAGCCCTTTCCATAGCACCGCATATCAATGTAGAAGTTGTAGACCTTGGTGTTGTGTCCCACCTTCTCTTTTATGAGGTGTCCGTACTTGAGCGCGTACATGCAGCAAACGCGCGAGCAGTACGCATGGTAGTTTACATCGCGGCTTCCGACGCAATGCACTATCGCGATGCTCGATGGCTTCTCTCCGTTTTTCATCAGGATCTGCCCGCCGGTGGGACCAACCGCGTTATTGAGCCGCTCGAACTCCAGGCCTGTGTAAACCTCGTCGAAACGGCCATAGCCATAATTGACCAGCCCGGCTGGGTCCATAGTATCGAAGCCGGTAGCCACAATGATCGAGCCCACGGGGATTTCGATATCCTGATCCTTCATGGAGTGATCAACCGCTGAGCGTTCACATGCCCGAACACATTCCATGCATTCCGAACAGATTCCGCAATTAAGGCATCGCTCCGCCTCGGCAATTGCCGAATCCTCCGACATTCCAAGGCTTACCTCGGAAAAGGCTTTCTTCGCCTCTTCGAGATTCAGCCGGTTGATCGCGGCCCGCGGTCGCGCCTCGATGCCCTTCGGTACCTCTCG
This sequence comes from Syntrophobacter sp., assembly GCA_039679945.1. Lineage (GTDB taxonomy): Bacteria > Desulfobacterota > Syntrophobacteria > Syntrophobacterales > Syntrophobacteraceae > SbD1. Next base: position 31,465 of record JBDKTY010000050.1, read on the forward strand.
CCAGTTTTCACTGCCTTTGGGCTTTGCCTCTTCCGCCGGCAGTCCATCGAGGCTTTCCCCCCTGAGATACAAATCAATGGCCGCAACCGCCTTGTGGGCCTGTGCAACCGATTCTATGACCGTCGCCGGACCGCTCACGGCATCACCGGCGGCGAAAACATCCTCCGCCGAGGTCCGCATGCTGTTCTCGGCAACCGTGACCCTGCCCCGTCTGCCCGTGTTGACTCCACTCTCCGTGCAGCACTTTGACTCGGGTTCCTGCCCGATCGCCGGGATGATCACATCGCAGTCGATGGTGAATTCGGAACCCACAATTGGCACCGGCCTCCTTCGGCCGCTTTCATCCGCCGGGCCAAGTTCCGTTTGAATACATCTGAATCCGGAAACCCTGCCCGCCGATCCCACCACGGCAACAGGGGCCGTGAGATAGCGAATCCGGACGCCTTCCTTGAGGGCATCCTCGATTTCCTCCTCGTATGCGGGCATCTCCTCACGGCTTCTGCGGTATACGATCGTCACTTCCTCGCTGCCGAGACGCAGGGCCGTTCGCGCCGAGTCTATGGCTACGTTTCCACCGCCAATGATAACGACACGCCTGCCGGGATTCCCGGGTGCACCCAGGCTCGTCTCACGCAGGAAATCGGTTGCCTGCACAATCCCCTCGAAATCCGTCTCACCGGGGATGTTGAGCTTCAGGGGGGCGTGCGCGCCGATGCCGACAAAAATCGCCTTGAATCCCTGGTTTCTCAGATCTTCGAGCGAAAAGTCCCTGCCCAGTTGCTTGCCCGTTTCGACAGATATCCCAAGCCGGAGAATGTTGGCGATTTCACCGTCCAGCACATCGCGCGGAAGCCTGTATTCGGGAATTCCAACACGGAGCATGCCGCCCAGCTTCGGGAGTGACTCAAAAATGGTTATTCCATAACCCTTCAGTCTGAGATAGTAGGCGGCTGTAAGCCCCGCGGGTCCCGAACCTATAACAGCCACTTTCTCGGGTTTCTCCTCGATAGGCGGAACCGGAATGTCTTCCAGCTTGACCTGGTCGGCGGCAAAGCGCTTCATCTCCCGAATTGATAGCGCCGAATCCACCTCGGACCGGCGGCATGCGCCCTCGCAGAAGGCGGGGCAGACCCTGCCCAGAACACCGGGCAGAGGAAGACGCTCCATTATCAACTGGACCGCTTCCTTGTACTTGCCCTTTCCGACAAGCTGCACGTACCCCTGCACATTGATACCCGCCGGGCAGGTTGTTCGGCACGGAGCAGGGTCCTTCTTATCGATGGCGAAAGTCAGCGGTATCGCTTGTGGGAAATACCGGTAAACAGCCTTGCGGGACCCCAGCTTCTCGTCGAATTCATTCGGAACGGTAACCGGGCAGTTCTCGGCGCAGATCCCGCAGCCGGTACACTTGTCCTCCCGAATGTAGCGGGCATTGCGATGGACCCGGACCTTGAAATTTCCCACAAAGCCTTTGACTTCCGTGACCTCACTGTATGAGAGCAGATTGATATTCGGGCTCTGGCTGACGGCAACCGTTTTGGGAGTAGAAATACATGCGGCGCAGTCCAGGGTCGGGAAGGTCTTGTCGAACTGCACCATGTGTCCGCCGATTGACGGCTCCTTCTCGACCAGGTGCACTTTATAGCCTGCCTTGGCAATATCCAGCGAGGCCTGTATCCCGGCGATTCCAGCCCCGACGACCAGCACATCCGGATGTACACTGACTTCCCTGGTTGTCAGGGTCTTGTGGAAATTGACCCGGTTCACGGCGGCGGCGGCCAGGGTCTTGGCTTTTTGCGTCGCCTGCGCGGGATCTTCCGTCACCCAGGAACAATGCTCCCGAACGCATGCCATCTGAAAATAGTAAGGGTTGAGGCCTGCCCTTTGGCAGGCGGACTGGAAGGTTTTCTCGTGAAGCCTAGGGGAGCAGGAAGCGACTACCACGCGGTTGAGCCCCAGCTCCCGGATATCCTTCTGGATCATCTCCTGACCGGGGTCGGAGCACATAAACTTGTAGTCCCTGGCGACCACTACGTTTCGAAGGCCCCTGACGAATTTGGTAACCTCCTCCACCGCAACTTTGCCGGCAATATTGGTCCCGCAGTGGCAGATGTAAAAACCGATTCTGGCAAGCATCACATACCCTCAAGAGTGTTAAGGAATATTATGGTCGACAACGCCGCCCATCAGGCGGTCGTCCCGGGTTCTTCCGGTCCCTGGTTCCATGCCTGTCTCATCGCCTTGTCAAAAGGGCATTGCGCACAGTCCCCGTCACGCTCGCAGAGTTTGAAATTGACGACCTTCGCCTTCATCCAGACGCACTCCTTCTCGTTCGAACTGAAGACCGAAGAGTCTTTTTCTTTCCCGTGCCGATCTCGCATAACCAACCAAGCCCATAAGGTGTATTCACGACTTGAATTGTCTAGAAATCAAAGCGCTCCGGGTGCATACACCTTGTTTCCAGAACCCCGTCAGCGGGTTCCGCGCGGGAAATGCACTCTGACCTCAACAGCCTCGAATTTCCGCGCAATGCGAGAAAGAAATTTTGTTTAAACCGGCGATAAGGAGTCAGGAACAGCGGCTACAAACGCTCGATTCAGTCAGTGGCAAGAGCCATGCCACCGGGGTGGCATCGGCCCTGAAGCCGGGCCTGTCCAGTTTTTCCTGAAGTTTGTCCCTGAAGCGCACCCGTGAATTTGTCGGGATTTGTACAGAGTGATTAAAAATTATACAATTTGCGCTATTCAGGCCTGCTCGACACAGGCTTTCACCGGGAAAGGATTGTGGTATCTCGATGCCAGGCATTTAGAATCGTTCGGTAAAGCCTCCCTGAACATATAATCCGGTTTTTTCGGCGCTCAAATCCGGGAAGCCCTTCCCATTGCATCACCGCCGTCACGCCGTTTCCGGACCGCCGGAGGCTTTTACGCCGGCCGCCGCGACCCGAGAGGCGAATCAAGGCCGGGTGATGCAAAGGTTGCCTTACTGATGCCCGCTGTTGTATAAATAATATACACTGCCATTTGCCGGAACCTATCGCGCTCGGCACACTCGTCCTCCCGTCAAGACTCCGTGCCAGACGTCCTGACCTCAGTTCAAATCGTCCCTGCAAGGAACCGTGAGAGGATTTCATGGAAAAGCGGATGAAAATCGCCATTATTGGGGGTGGCAAGCGCTGCAAGGCCTTTCTGGAGATGTTTGACGGGAGGCGATTCCCGAAACTCCAGGCCGAGATCGTTGCCGTTGCGGACCCCAATCCCGATGCGGTCGGCATCCGGCTCGCCCGCGAGAAGGAAATCTACACAACGGGGGACTACAAGGAATTCTACAATATCAACAACCTGGACCTGGTAATTGAGCTAACCGGGAAGGAAGAACTCCTGGGGGATTTCCTCAGAAACAAACCCGCGAGAGTCCGTGTTCTCGAGGCAACGATATCGAGGCTTTTCGGAGACATCCTCCGGCTTCGAGAAGAATATGTCTTCACAAGGAACCAGGTTGACCTCATGGAAGGCATCATGAACAGCCTCTTCATCAGCATGCGGGATTGGGTGCTGGTTTTGCGGCCCGATTTGAGGTTGCTCGATGTCAACGAGGCATTCCTGGAATCCATCAGGAAGAACAAGGAAGACGTCATAGGCAAGCACTGCCACCAGGCGGCTTTTGCGCTGGAAGGCAAATGCGGGGGCGAGGGATTCGAATGTCCCGTCAAGCGGTGCCTGGAAACCGGGACCATCGCCCATGCCATACTCGAGGGAACGGGACCGGCCAAACGGACACATTACCAGCAGATCACGGCTGTTCCTCTTAAGACCGCGAGCGGACGCATAGAGCTGGTCGTGGAGGTTTTCCGGGATATAACGGATGAGTTGGAGAGAAGAGTCGAGCAGAAAGTTGTAGCCCTGAAGCAGGACCTCGTGCGACTTATCCACGATGAGAAGATGATTTCCCTGGGAAAGCTCGCGGCCGGGGCCGTGCATGAGATAAATAATCCTCTGTCGGGCATTAATGCACTCGCGCGGCTCATGCATCAGGAATTGCAATCGGGGGAGCTTGATGCCGCGGGCAAAGAAAAATTCCTCTATTATCTGAACCTGATCAGTACGGAATCGGCGCGCTGCAGTGGAATCGTCAGTGACCTGCTTCATTTCTCCCGGCAGGCCAAAGGAATCAGGAACCATTTCCAACTCAATGAACTCATCGAAAAGGCGGTCCGATTCATCCATTTTCGGCTGGACTCCCAGGGAATCGCGATACAAACGGAACTGGAGAGCGAACTCCCGCTGGTCCACGGTGACCAGAGCCAGATACAGCAGTGCCTTTTGAATCTCATGTTCAATGCGCTGGATGCGATGCCCGACGGAGGAGACCTCGTTATCAGGACCTCCCGGGACCGTTCGGCCGGCCAGGTCTGTCTCGATGTGTCCGATACCGGGACGGGAATCCCCCAGGATATTCTTCCTCTCATCTTTGAACCTTTTTTCTCTACGAAGGGACAGGACCGGGGCGTGGGTATGGGACTGTCGGTCTTCTACGGGATTGTCAGGGAACATGGAGGCACGGTATGCGCCACGAGTGAAGCGGGCATCGGGACTCGGTTTTCGATAAGATTTCCGGTTAATACTCAGGTCAACCGAGGGGGCGCTTTTTCAAATGAATAGTATGGTTCGCATTCTGGTTGTCGATGATGAATTGATAGTCCGGGAATCGCTGACAGGCTGGCTCAAACGCGCGGGCCATGAAGTCGATGCCGTACCGGGTGGCCACGAGGCCCTGGAAATGGTCGGCCGCCAGGAATATGATCTCATGTTTCTGGATATCAGGATGCCGGACATCAACGGCATGGAGGTGCTCAAGAATATCAAGCTTGCATACCCGCACATCCTGGTCGTGATGATCACCGCGTATGGTTCCGTTGAAACCGCCATAGAGGCGATGAAAAGCGGAGCCGACGACTTCCTCATCAAGCCGTTCGACCCCGACCAACTGAAATTGCTTATAGAAAAGCTTCTCAAGCAAAAGAAAGTGGTGGACGAAAACCTCAGCCTGCGCAGCCAGATTGAGGAAACGTCCCGGTACCAGGACCTGATCGGCACATCCCCCTGCATGAGACGCCTCTTTTCCTTCATTGACCAGGTCGCCGGGGTGGATTCACCCATCCTGCTCCAGGGGGAAACCGGAACCGGCAAGGAGTTGGCGGCCAAGGCGATACATGCCCGCAGCCATCGCAAGTACGGACCATTTGTGCCCATCAACTGCGGAGCATTTGCGGAAACCCTGCTTGAAAGCGAGTTATTCGGCCATGAAGCCGGATCGTTCACGGGGGCGGCCCGCACCCAAAAGGGCAGGCTTGAAATGGCGAAGGGCGGCACACTTTTCCTGGACGAAATAGGCGAAATCCCCCTCAAGATGCAGGTCGATCTGCTGAGGGTCCTTCAGGAAAAGAGTTTCCACAGGGTGGGAGGGAACCGGGACATAACGGTCGATTTCCGCCTCATCTCGGCTACTCACAGTGATTTGCTCAAAAAAGTCGCTAAAGAGGAGTTTCGCCGAGATTTCTATTTCAGGCTCAAGGTAATCGAAATCGAAATTCCGCCCCTGAGGAAGCGAAAGGATGATATCCCGCTCCTGGCCGACCACTTTCTGCAAAGGTTTCGCCGCGAGACAAGCAAGCAGGTCAAGGGCATCAGGGACGACGCCATGCTGCTGCTGCAATCGTACGAGTGGCCCGGCAACGTCCGGGAGTTGGAGAACACCATGGAGCGGGCGGTTGTCCTGTCAAAAAGCGCATACCTCAGGAAAGATGACTTCGCCTTTCTCTTCAGCCTTCCGGCGGAAAAGGAGGTATCCATCTCGATGCGGGAAGTCGAGAAACACCACATCGAGCATATCCTCAAACTCTGCCGCTGGAATGTTTCAAAGGCCTCGACACTTCTGGAGATGAACCGGGTAACCCTGCACCACAAGATCAAGAAATACGAATTAAAGCCTGAATAGCTCACACTGAGCCGCCGGGGTTTGACTGTTTTCCGCACAAGGGCAGTTCCATCTCGAAACAGGTACCTTTTCCGGGAACACTCTCGACATGGATGGCACCTTTGTGTTTATCGATAATCCCGAAGGTTGTGGAGAGTCCGAGACCAATGCCCTTTCCCTCCTTCTTGGTGGTGTAGAAGGGATCGAATATGTGGCCGAGATCTTCTTTGGCAATTCCACAACCGGTGTCCCGTACCTGAATGGTCACCAGCCCCCTGGAAGCATTGAAGCTGCCCCCCAGCGTCAGCACCCCGCCCTCGGGCATGGCATCGATCGCATTGAACATAAGGTTTATTACGCACTGCTGGAGTTGGTTGAAGTCCCCTTCAATCATGGGGAGGTCCCGCGCGACCCGGGTTTCCACCCTGATATTCTGAAGGGCCATTTTGTGCCCGCTCAGGTTTATGCACTTGCTCAAAAGATCGCCAATATCCACCGGACCAAATTCCAGCTTCGACTTTCTCGAAAATGCCAGCAGGTTTGAAACAATTTTCGAGCACCTCTCAAGTTCCCCTGTCATCAGAGAGAGATATCCCTGGAACTTTGATGCCATTTCCTGGGACAGCGCCTCCCGCGACAGCAACTTCGCCATAAGCCGCGCATAGTTCAGAATACCGGCGAGCGGATTGTTGATTTCGTGTACCACACTCGCGGAAAGCCTCCCCAGAGAGATCATCTTGTCCTGGTGAAGCATGCGGGCCTGATCCACCATTTCCTGGGTGAGCTTTCTGATCTCCCTTTCGTCTCTTATAAAACAGACAATCCCGACTTGCCTGCCCTCCTCGATCATCATTGCGGCGGAAAGCTGGATGGGGATCCGAGAACCGTCACTCGCCACCAGGCAACTCTCATGCAGGAGGAGTCGCCCCCGTGTCCCAAAGTCTCCCGACGCGAGCATTCTTCGGAACTTATCGTATTCGCCAGGACAAAACAGCCTGGGCAGCATCTGCTGACCCGTTACATCCCTTCTCGAATACCCCAGCATCTGCTCCATGCTTCTGTTGAAAATCACGATCTTGTCATCTTTGTCGATCGCGATTATGCCGTCTATGGAGCTTTCGATCAGAAGCTTCTGCGTATGAAAGGTCCGGGCAAGTTCCTCGGCCGTTTCCATCCACCGTTCCTCTATGAGGGCGGTGTAATCCCTCAACTCCTTGCGCGTGCTATACCTTTCACGGGCGCGCTTGAGGGCGATCATGAGCGCCTCGTCACTGACCGGTTTGGTTATGAAGTCCGATGCATCCAACTGCAAGGCGCTGATTGCGTGGTTGACATCATTAAAAGCAGTTGTCACGATAACTTCTTTTTCCGGATCGATTGACTTTATTCTCCTCAGGATTTCTATCCCGTCGATACCAGGCATCCGGATGTCGGTAATAACAAGATCCGGAGATTCTTCCATAAAGCATTTGATTCCGCTCTCCCCGTCCGAAGCCGTAACAACGGTATAACCTTCATCTTCCAGGACAACCCTCATTACCTTGAGAATACCGGGGTCGTCGTCAATTATCAGCACCTTCCATTCTTTCTGAGCGCTCATTCTTTTCCCCATTCATGGAAGTTGAACCGGATCAACCCACGGCACTCATATCCGCGGCCCGAGTAATTGCCCCTATTTTTTGTGGATAGGATACTGTTTGTCAACCTGGAATGGAAGACGCTATCGAAGGCGCGGCGACAACCACCCCTTCCTCCCGATAATTGTTCATCCGTGCCCAAGGAACCTCGCTGCACGTTCTTGTATTGCATCCATAATTGGGAAATATGCTATTATTATAGATTATGCCGCGTCCCCGCATCGCGTCGCACCGAACCGCGCGCGCGATGCCAAAGGCATCCGGTCGTTTGGGCCGCACGGGTCTTCCACGCCCTCCGGCAAACCGGGCTGCCGGCAACCTCGATGGTCCGTGTTATACCGGGTCATCGTCCGCCAGTCGGGGTCACTTTGAGCCGGCCGCACGAGGCAACTGCGGCCTTGACCGGATTGGTTACAGATAGCGAAAAGGAATGTGTATTTCATGAAAGGTCTTTCTAAGCTGTTCTTTTGCCTATTGGTTTTCTGCTCGTTTGGTTTTCTCGGACAGAATAACGCCAACTCCGCGGAACCCCCTCCACCTGCCTCGGTATCGGCGCCAGGGTCAACGTCCGCTCCTTCCATACTCGTGCAGAAAGACGATTTCGATTTTGGGGAAGTCCTGGAGACGGAACCGATTTCGCATGACTTCATGGTGAGAAACGACAGCCGGGTGGAATTACACATTCGTGACGTGAGTCCCAGTTGAGGCTGCACCGTTGCCCGGTTCGACCGGGCAATCCCCGCCGGTGGCGAGGGAAAAGTCACTCTGAAACTGGATCTTCGGGGCTTTCAGGGTTTTGTCAAGAAAACAGCGGCGGTTTTGAGTGATGACCCCGCCAGACCCAGAATCATCGTCACGGTACAGGGTAAGGTGAAGCCCCTGATCGAGGTCCGGCCCGAAAAGACCGTATCCTTCCAGGGAATGGCGGACAAGCTTGAGGAAAAGCACGTTGAACTTCTCAGCTCGCTGCGAACCTTTCACATAAAGAAACTCAAAGACAACCTGGAAGAAAAGGCGACCTGCCGCCTTGAGACGGTGGAGGACGGGAAGCATTACCGGCTGGCGATCTCCAACCGCTTGAAGCAGGGGAATTACAGGGGATCGATCACGCTCCAGACCGATCTCCCGGACAAACCCGAAGTCACGATATGGGTAAGTGGCTTAATAGAAGGCGAAATTGCCGTCAGGCCGAATACCTTGGTCCTGGGGCAGTTGGCTGCCGAGCAACCCGTGCTCACGGGGAAGGTGCTCGTGACCAGCAATCGGAACAGCGCCTTTAAAATCACAAAATGCACCTACGACGACAAGGTCATTTCGGTCACTCAGTCGCCTCTGCCCGGACAACCCGGATTCAGCCTCGCAATCTCTCCAAACATGAAGAACGTTCCTGCCGGAGGCCGACTTCAAACGACGCTCACAGTGGAAACCGACGCTCCGGGAGGTAAGCACGAGGTTCAGGTCCAGGTCATGAGTCTCGCGGGCACCGCCAGACCCGGCAAGTGAGACACCCGCGCCCCGCGCGCCTCCGGCGGACCTGATACCGGGAGCGAGTGATACGAACGGCCGCCCCCGTCGGAGGCGGCCGGGCAACCCTCCATGGCAAGTCCTCGCCGCGAACTGGCCGGAATTGTCTTTCCATCAGCACGAGAGAACAACTTCCGGTTTTTGGTGCAATGCACTCCTGAAGACCGGCAGGACATCCGGCCTTTCAGAGGAGCGTTCCTGTTCACCTCTATCTCATACGGAGTTGCGTTCAAGATGAGTCTATCCCTAAATTGAATATGCCGTTCAGATCTGACCCGTTCTACCCTTCGATACCTCAGGGCGAACGGGGGTATATCCTCTTGAACTCCAATTAGTATCAGGCCTTCGGCTCGGGGCAAAATATCCATCAACCAATCAACCGCGACAATCACCCTTCCCTGGCATGCGGATTGCTTATATTCCCGGCGTGCACTTATTACCGACCACTTCCTGGACAAAGGGTAACAGATGAGGCCTGCTTCCGTCTCCAGCGCGGACTCGCCGGAAAATACGCTTTCTCCGACCTCGCCTCCTTCATCCATTGACGGTCAGAGCTTTGACAAAGCCCTGAAAGCGGCATCGATGGAGTATTCTACCTCTCCGCCCATGCCGCAACTCATGTCCGACCCCCGCCCTATCTCAGCCCAGGACGCTTCGCCATTTAGTTCAATGGAAACTCCAAAGCCGGCGACATCGCAGGCCAAGGCCGCCGCGGCCTATAAGCAAACCCAGGATCGAACGTCGCCCACTCCGTCCGCCGCGGTCACCACTCCCTCCACCGCCCCTACCGCCCCTACCGCCCCCGCGGCCTCCACGGCAACCGTTGCCACCGCCTCGCAACTGAGCGATTTCGGGAAATACAAGGATGATCAGCTCTTGCGTAATCCCGGGGGACGTGACTACTACCTTGACCAAAAAGCCGTTATTCCAAACGCCCCGGAGCAGAAGTCATTTATTAGCCGCATAGGCAAGGATATTTCTTCCGCCCTCGGCAATATCAAGAACTTTGCCGGCAATATTTTCCTGGGTTCCAAGTTCCTCTACAGGGGGCAAAACAACGAGATCCTGGAAGGCCGCCAAAAGGGGCTGCTTCAGACTTTTGGAAATTTTTTCAAAGATCTGGGAAGCGCCCTGACTTTCGGTGCATGGCATCCGGATGAATCGCAGGCGCCGAAGGGTTTTGGAAATCGCATGGTATATGCCTCCTCAAAACTAAAGGATGCCGTCCTGGGCGGCCTTATCGAGGGCGTCCCAGCCAGTCTCACCCACATGGGGAAAAACCTGGTTCTGGCCGGATGGCACCTTGCCGAAGTCGTGCCCGATGCAACCATCGGCAATTTTGACGCCGGGCGCAAGCTTACCACGAGCATTTTCGACAACGGCCACGTTCTGGTCGAATATATCACCGACGTAATGCCTTTCGGCGATGCATGGCTAAGGGTTCATTCATCGAATTTTCGAGAGTTTCAACCGCCTCTTCTCTACAATTTAAAAATGCCCGAGCGTTATATGACGGACGCCAGGTGGAATACCGTCAGAAACACTCCTTTTCGCAAGACCATTGAAAGTTTAGGCGCTCTCCTCGGGGATGCCGCCGCGCTTGGCCTGATCGGGCAGACCGGATTTTCGAGCAATCGGCACAACGCACTCGACTGATAGCATGCGTTTGCATTCCGCGGCATCCGGGTAAACAGTACTTCCCTTTCATACCTCGCGAAATTAGTTTCAATTGTACTCAATGGATTTCAAAAAGAATTATTCAGCAGACTCAGGGTACATTAGAATGTCACCCGCCTCCCGGACCTGTGATTCCGGGATATTCCGAGTCTGTCTGCCCTGTACCGGCCCATCCAGAGGAGAACTCTTGGATAGCGATCATAAATCCCTTGCGCGCGGCCTCTCATCCGGGCTCAAAGCCTGCCTCCAGGCCGTGCTCGCCCTGTTCCTCATCGTCGCGTGGCATGGCGCGACCGCCTCGGCCGCGGAGTTCCATCATGATCTGACGGTTGAACTCAGACCCGAAACCCATTCGCTTTCCGTTCAGGATTCTATCACCGCCGACAGCACGCCCGGACGGGATTTGGTCTTTTCCATCGCAAAGCAGGCACGGATACTCTCTGTTACAGTGAACGGGAAATCGGCCCGGCACAGTTTCAAATCCGGGGAGCTTGCCATCGCTCCCGGCAGTCCCGCCAGTCCGCGACCCCTCGGCATCATGATTTCCTTCGAGGCCGCCTTTGATGATCATGTCCCCTCGGCTCCGGCGGACTTCGATAACCCCGGGTTCGGAGTCGAAGGCGCAATATCCGGGAAGGGGACTTTTCTGCTGGCCGGTTCCGGCTGGTACCCGAGGGTCGATGGGGAGAATGCCTTTTCCCTGAAGGTTATCGCGCCCAAAGGTATTTACGCGGTGACGGCGGGTGAACTTGTCGGCCATGAGGACAAAGGCGATAGAAGCATCTCTACCTGGAAAATCGAGCGATTAAGCCAGGGGCTGGCACTTTCCGCCGCCAGGTATTCCATCCGCTCCGAGAAGTCCGGCCGGGTACCGGTTTACACCTACTTTTTTCCGGAATCCGACTCCCTGTCCGAAACCTACCTGAAGGCCGCGGCATCCCATATCGCCTTCTACGAATCATTGCACGGACCGTATGCTTTTCCCAAGTTTGCGGTTGTCGAGAACTTTTTCCCGACCGGGTACGGATTCCCTTCTTACACGCTGCTGGGCTCTCAGGTCCTCCGACTCCCGTTCATTCCGCAAACGAGCCTGAGACATGAGATCGCGCACTGCTGGTGGGGCAACGGCGTTCTGGTGGACTATGATGCCGGCAACTGGTCCGAGGGGCTCACAACCTACGTCGCCGATTACCTCTCCCGCGAACTTGCATCGCTGGAGGAGGCCGAACGCTACCGGCGACAGATACTTCGAGATTACTCGACCCTCGCCGCGGCACACGGGGACCTCCCCCTCTCCCGCTTTCTCGGCCGGATCGACCCGGCCACTCGGGCCGTCGGATACGGCAAGGCCGCCTTCCTTTTCCACATGATCCGCCAGAGGATCGGAGAGGAACCCTTCTGGCGCTCCTTGCGGATGGTTTACCGCGAGAGGTTCCAGGCGAGAACTTCCTGGGAAGACTTCAGGCGGGCTTTCGTCACGGAGGGTGGTTGGGATGACCTGGAGTCAAAGCACTTCCTGGACCAGTGGGTCTCCCGGAGCGGCGCGCCCGTTTTGAGACTCAACGACGTTCAAGCCATGAAGGACGTCGACAAATGGAAGGTTACCGGAACAGTCAGCCAGAGCGATCCCAGTTTTCAGATGGAGGCAAGGCTTACCGTAACAACCTCGGCGGGAGATCCGGTTGCCACGGACACAAAGTTGGAGGGGGCGGTGTCTTCCTTTGTAATGCACACGGCCGCCCCTCCGGAAAAGCTCTTCCTTGACCGGCATGCAAATCTCTTTCGGCTTCTCTTCCCGGAAGAGGTCCCGGCAACGGTGAACAGCCTGAAAAGCGCGACTGACCTGGTCGTGGTAATCGGCGACGGCGTAGTACCGGGCGCCGAGGCAACGCTAACCATCCTGCTAGCCGGGCTGAACCATCCGGATGCAGCGGCCCTGCCCGAAAAGGAAACCGATATCAGGTTAGTTCGGGACAAGGACATCCTCTTTTTCGGAATTCCCAAATCAGACAAGTTGCGGGAGTTGCTCGCGGCGGCGCCCGGCGGATTGAGCCTCTCCCCTGATGGGTTCTCACTCGACGGGACCTTTTCGAGCGAGAAAGCCGACTCCCTCTTCCTTGTCATAAACGATCGGGACAGAAGCGGAAAGATTACCGCGCTGTTCCTGCCGGTCTCGGGGGCCGATGCCGACTCCATTGCCACCGCCGCGCGAAAGATCACCCACTATGGCCAGTACAGCTATCTCACCTTTTTAAGGGGAACGAACCAGGAAAAAGGGACTTGGGAGGTCTCCCGTTCACCCCTGATTGTCGATTTTCGCAAGAATGGAGAACTGCCCTGATTCGGTCGGGGGCAAGGAACGGATCTCTCCGTGGATTCGCTCACGCAGCTTTTTAAGTGAAGCGTGCGTATATTAACAAATTGTATTGAAGTGCTCTTTTGACTGATTTTTCCATCTATTTCACTTAGACGAGAAGGAGATACCATGGGCATCAAGGCTTTTGTCACACATATTCTCATTGGATTTCTCATCCTTGGGCTGGCGGTCCCGCCCGGGAGCTTCGCACAGAGCCCCGATGCGCGTGCCCGCATAACTCAGGAAGAGCTTGACCAGATGCTCGCCCCCATAGCCCTTTATCCAGATTCGCTGCTTGCCCAGGTACTGGTGGCGGCGACCTATCCGGAGCAGGTGGTGGAGGCGGATCAATGGTTTAAACAAAACAGCGATCTCGTGGGCGATCCGCTGAACGCCGCGCTGGATAGAATGAACTGGGACCTCAGCGTCAAGGCGCTTGTACCTTTCCCGAAGGTCCTTGACATGATGAGTGCCAAACTGGAATGGACACAAAGACTGGGTTTGGCGTTTCTGGCTCAACAGGATGATGTCATGGACACTGTCCAGAAATTGCGGGCCAGGGCCCATGCGCAGGGCAACCTCAAGAGCACCAGTGAACAGACCGTGGTCGTGAAAGGTGAAAGCGTCGAGATTATTCCGGCCAATCCCCAGGTCGTCTATGTACCGGCCTATAACCCTACTGTCGTTTATGGTCCCTGGTGGTACCCCGCCTATCCGCCTTTCGCCTATAGTCCGTATTATCCGGCCTATGTTTATGATCCCTACTACACCGTGCCGGGCTTTATCGCCGCCGGAGCCCTCGGGTTCGCCGCCGGCGTAGCCGTGGGATCATTCTGGCACACCGGCTGGGGGCACTGGGACTGGGGACATCGTGATGTGGTCGTGAACGTAAACCGTAATGTCAACATCAATCGAACGAATATCACGAACACGACAATTCGAACCACCAATTTCAATACCGCTGTACGGCAGGGAACAATTGGTTCCACATCGGTACGCAATGCCGCCATGCAGACTTCCCCGAAAAGACCGACGGCATCGTCGGTCCAGAAGGGACTTCAGCAGCGTGGTACCGCGACCCGGACCGGGCAGGGCCAGGCCGTGCGCGGAGGCAAACAGGCCGGAACGATGCAAGGTCAGGCTCAGGGTAAGCAAGTGCGCGGACAGAACGCCTCGCAACGTGGACAGAGTGGAGTCGCCCGCGACGGTAAAGCGGCAACACGAAGTGGAAAGGACCTGTCCAGGAGTCAGAAGAGCCTTTCCCGGGGTGATAGAAGCACCGGGCGTGGACAGGAAAGAGCCCTTCGGAGCGGAGGCGGCGCTGGCCGCGGAGGTTCCGTCCAGGGTAGAGGCGCCGGCGCCGGCGCCCTCCAGGGTCGAGGGCAACGCGGTGGTGGCGGCGCCGTTCAGGGCCGAGCCGCTGGTGGTGGTGGCGGTGGCGGCGGAAGGGGTGGCGCCGGCCAGGCTGGTGGCGGAAAGCACGAACGCAAGTAATAAAGGCGCATATCAACAGGTCCGGAATCACCGCTGATTTCAGGAGTTCCGCTCATCGGCGGCGACCGCGACGGGACGCGGATTGGCGCGGGCAAATCATCTGCCCGTGCCGATTCGCCACAAGCGCCCTTTCGCCTGATGAAGCGAAAAACCGCGTATTCGCGACCAGATGACATGCCAATACTGCTTTGGTTTCGGCAAGTTGACTCAGGCGGCAAAAACGTGACCGCTCTCCCGCGACAACAAAGCCGTACCGCCACGGTCCACAATACCTCCGCGCCCTGTCCCCCGATCAGGAATGCAATTGGAACCGACGCATTCAGAGGACCTTGCACGATCTCGATACCTATGGAATAGAGCTATCCGTTCTCAATAGCGCGGAGTGAAAGAAAGCCGGGAACTGACCACTGATGTTCTCAAGATGATAATTCGAGTACTCGCCCGTTCCCCGCGCCGGCAGAGCGAAAAATACCCGGGCAGGTGCAGCCGGATTTGTTCACACAAGTCAGCAACCGGCTCGTTCTACCTCACGCGCGGACAACGCGGCCGAGATCACGGAATCCAGGACCCCCGGGAACCGGGTTTCGAGATCTTCTCTTCGCAGGGTATTGACCCACTCCTTACCCTCACGCCTCGTGGCTACTACCCCGGATTCACGCAATACTTTGAAATGGTGCGATAAAGAAGACTTGGGCATGGCCAGACCGAAGCAGCCGCATGCGATTTCGCCGAGGTCGGCAAGCTTGAGCACGATCTCCAGCCTCACCGGATCGCTCAACGCGTGCAGAACTTTCGGTAGAGTTATCTGGTCACGTGGCGGTTGCTCTTGGACGATATTCTTTACCACACCGGTTTTCCTCTCTTCACTGGCAGCCATCATATAAAGATATTCTTGACGCTGCAAGACAACTCGACTATTTTTCCTTTTACAGTTCGATAAAATTCGAATCGTCTTGGCGCGACGCGAATCGGAACCACCACGCCGCACGGTAAGAAAACAGGTCTCGAGGAGAACACATGAGAGCCATAGCTATTAACGGAAGTCCCAGGAAGAGATGGAACACCGCAACCTTGCTGAAACACGCACTGGCGGGCGCGGCGAAACAGGGCGCGGAAACGGAGTTGGTGCATCTCTACGACCTTGATTACAAGGGCTGCTCCAGTTGCTTTGCCTGCAAGAAAATAGGCGGTAAGAGTTATGGCCGCTGTGCCATCAGGGACGATCTCACGCCCATACTGAAAAAAGTCGTGGAGGCTGATGTCCTGATCCTGGGATCGCCGCTCTACTTCTATACCGAAACGGGAGAGATGCGGTCGTTCATGGAACGTCTTCTTTTCCCGTTCCTGACATACACCCCCGGTTATGTTTCCATCTTCCCCGGCAAGATCCAGACAGGCTTTGTGTATACCATGAATGTTGCCGAGCAGAATTTGGCCGCTTACGGGCAGGACAGGACGGTCGCGGCTTCCCAGGGTGTTTTGACCCGCGTATTGGGGAACTGCGATGTCCTGTTGTGTACGGATACCTGCCAGTTCAGCGACTACTCGAAATACGTGTCATCCTGTTGGGACGCGGAGGCCAAGGAAAAGCGGCGCAAGGAGGTGTTTCCTCTGGATTGCAAACGCGCCTTTGAGATGGGTGCGAAACTGGCGACAACGGCGATTGGCTCCTGACATCGGACAGGACCACCCTGTCGCAATTGCCGGACAGTTATTCAAAGCCAGTAAAGAAATCGCGCGAATCGGATCATCCGAGGCCGGAGGCCATCGACTTTGCGCCCCATTCATGGCCGCGCCACCGCAATTTCATATACAATATCGTGGGGCGGAGCCGTACGCCTCTGATCCGGCCCCGAGGGCCAGGATTTCCGCATCGCATTAAGAAAGACGCCCACGTATCGGGCCCGGAGCGACCATATTAGGGCGGTCGGGTTGCTTCCGGGTCCCCTCGTTTGATGAAAACAAGACGAAAACTATTGGCTACACCAGTTTAAGGCATAGCCCTCCGTCTTCCAGCGATCGGACGAGGCGTCCCAGGAATTCCCTTCTTGATATTTCCCGGGCCCCGAACCTCATGAGGTGTGCCGTCGTCGTCTGGCAATCGATGAAGTGAAACCCCAGCCGGCGCACAAGATCCACCAGGTACACAAAGGCCACTTTCGAAGCGTCCGTTTTCAGTGTGAACATCGATTCACCGAAGAATGTCCGACCAAGCACGACTCCATAGAGCCCGCCCGCCAGCTCGCCGTCATACCAGCTCTCCACCGAATGCGCGTACCCCAGTTCATGCAGCCGCACATAGGCTTCGATCATTTCCCTGGTTATCCAGGTTTCCTCTCCGGACGCAGTGCGCACCCCGGCGCAGGCCTCGATGACTTCCCTGAATGCCCTGTTTACAGTGACTGTGAATATGCCTTTTCGTATGACTCTTCTAAGGCTCGAAGAAATCCTGATTTCATCGGGAAAAAGTACCAGGCGGGGATCCGGGGACCACCATAGTATGGGCTCGTGCTCCGAATACCATGGAAAGATCCCGGTGGCATAGGCAAGGATCAGCCGTTCCGGCGAGAGGTCCCCGCCTACCGCGAGGAGTCCGCCGGGAACGGCGCGTGATGGATTGGGAAAAACAAGTTCATCGGTAAGACGGAAAACCGGCATCTCAACTGGTTTGCTCCGAAGTGACCCTTTCCACCGAAACTGGCGACGGGAAATGGAACACCAGGTTCTCGGTCTTGAGCACTCCTTCTTCCTCCGACTCGCACTCATCCGGGCGGCAGATATGCACTCTTCCACCGTGCATCAGCCTTCCGAAGAGGATCTCGTCAGCCAGGAAGTCCTTGATCTCGGCCTGAATAAACCTGGAGAGCGGCCGCGCTCCGAAGTTCGAATCATACCCGGACTGGGCAAGCCATCTCTTGGCGTCCGAGGTGAGAACGAAGCGAATGTTCTTTTCGGTAAGCTGCACCTCCAGTTCCATTATGAACTTATCTACTATCTGCTCCATTATTTCGATGCTCAAACCGTTGAATGGAATTATTCCATCCAGCCGGTTCCTGAACTCTGGGCTGAAAAGGTTCTCGACCGCTTTCAAGCCCTTTGAAATCCTGTCGTCCATGGCCTTGCCGCCTCCAAACCCGATGGCGGGAGCATTCATCTCCCGAGCCCCCGCATTGGAGGTCATGAGCAGGATGGTGTTACGAAAATCGGCTTTTTTTCCATTATTGTCCGTCAGCGTTGCATGGTCCATCACCTGCAGGAGAATGCTGAAAAGGTCGGGATGCGCCTTTTCTATCTCGTCCAGGAGCAGTACCGTGTACGGCTGCTTTCGGATAGCGTCGGTCAGAAGGCCGCCCTGGTCGAACCCGATGTAGCCGGGAGGCGCTCCAACGAGGCGTGAAACCGTGTGCTTTTCCATGTATTCACTCATATCGAAGCGCAGGAAATTGACTCCGAGTATGCGTGCAAGCTGCTTTGCCACCTCTGTCTTGCCCACACCCGTGGGGCCGATGAGCAAAAAGGACCCCATCGGCTTTTCTGGAATGCGCAGTCCGGCGCGAGAGCGTTTGATCGCCTTGACCAGCATTTCTATGGCCTGGTTCTGGCCGAAGACCTGCCCCTTCAGCTCTTCATTCAGGCTCTGAAGGCGCAACTGGTCGGAAGATGATACGCTTCGCGGGGGAATTTTGGCGATACTCGCCACAACCGCCTCAATATCCCGAATGCCGACGATTCTACGGACCCGCTTGTCCTTCTTCAGCCGAAGACTGGCCCCGGTTTCATCGATGACGTCAATTGCCTTGTCCGGCAAATAGCGATCGTTTATGTACCTTCCGGCGAGTTCGGCCGAGGCCTTGAGGGCCGCTTCGGTGTAACGCACGCCGTGATGCTCTTCATAGTAGGGCTTGAGTCCCTGGAGAATCCGGATGGTCTCCTCCACGGAGGGTTCCCGGATTTCCACCTTCTGGAAACGCCGGCTAAGCGCCCGGTCCTTCTCAAAGTGATTTTTGTACTCTTCGTACGTGGTAGACCCGATACAGCGCAACCCGCCCGCGACAAGCACCGGCTTCAGGATATTGGAGGCATCCATGGACCCGCCGCTTGTTGCTCCGGCCCCCACCACGGTATGTATTTCGTCGATGAAAAGGATCGCTCCCTTTTTCTTCTTCAACTCCTGGATAACACCTTTGAGACGCGCTTCAAAATCGCCCCGGAACTTCGTCCCGGCAAGCAAGGCCCCCATATCCAGGGAGAATATGTCTATGTCATAAAAGGCGGGCGGGACCTCTTTCCTGAAAATCTTGAGCGCAAGCCCCTCGGCCAGTGCCGTTTTACCTACACCCGGATCGCCCACGAAAATCGGGTTGTTCTTGCTGCGTCTGCCCAGGATCTGAAGTGTCCTCAGTATTTCCTCTTCACGCCCGATCAGCGGATCGATATCGCCCTGGGAAGCCTTCTCGATCAGGTTCACAGTGAAGCTTTCGAGGGCGGAAGTCTTTCGCGCCGGCTGGTCCTGGGGCGATGCCGCCTGGAATTCGCCTTCCTCGGGCTCGGGCACGCGGGAAACCCCGTGAGAGATATAGCTCAGGATATCGAGTCTGGTGATCCCCTGTGATTTCAGGAAATACACGGCATACGAGTTCTCTTCATAGAACATGGCGGCCAGGATGTCACCCGCGTCCACTTCACGCTTCTCGGCGCCCTGTACGTGCATGAGCGCCCGCTGGAGCACACGCTGGACGGCCAGCGTCTGAATCGGGTCCTGCTCCACTCCTTCCGGAAGTCTTTCGGAACGTTCTTCAAAGTACTTCTCAAGGCGGATCTTCAGCTTGTCGAGTTCGGCGCCGCAATGGTACAGGATTCGCCGTCCGGTAACGTCATGGAGGATCGCGTAAAGGATATGTTCGAGAGTAAAAAACTCATGTCTTCTCTGTTTGGCCTCTTTAATCGCGGCCGCGAATGTAAGCTCAAGTTCTCTATTGATCATGTCTAGGCTTCTTCCATGCTGCACCTCAGCGGGAAACCGCTCTTCCTCGCTAAATGGTGCACTATCTCTACTTTAGTTTCGGCAATGTCTTCCGTGAATACACCACAAACACCTTTGCCGCTCTTATGAACGATGAGCATTATGCGGGTGGCCTCAGCGGCAGTCTTGTGGAAAACCTTTTGCAAAATCTCTACCACAAATTCCATTGTGGTGTAGTCATCGTTGTGAAGCAGAACCTTGAACATGGGAGGTTTGTCGAGCTTCTCCTCGACGCTGCTTTCAAAATCCTCCCTCTGATCAGGATGATAATCACTCATCCAACTCCCCCCGTCGTTTTGCAGAATGTGAAGTACAGGAAAAAGCGAGGCGCAAAAAAGTCTGCTTCCAAACCACCCCTTAATTATAGTTATAATGAAGGAGATTTTCACCAAAAGTATTGTATTATCCCTTGGCCCAAAGGGCATCCAAACTACAAGTCAGGGAGGTTCGCTTGGCAGGTAACACTTTCGGCAGACTTTTTCGCGTAACAACATGGGGCGAATCGCATGGCCCCGCCCTTGGAGCAGTCATCGACGGTTGCCCGCCCGGGATTCCGCTCGACCCCGAAATCATTCAAGTTGACCTGGACCGTCGGAAGCCTGGCAAGGCGCTTACTTCCCCGCGGGGCGAAGCCGACCGCGTGGAGATCCTCTCGGGCGTATTTCAGGGCGTTACCACCGGGACTCCGATAAGCCTGGTAATCTATAATCGGGATGTCCGCAGCGAGGATTATTCCGCCCTGGCGCCGCTTTATCGCCCGGGGCACGCCGACAGGACTTACGAGCAGAAATACGGAGTCAGGGACTGGCGCGGAGGCGGAAGAAGCTCGGCGCGGGAAACAGCAGCCCGAGTGGCGGCGGGAGCGGTTGCCAGAAGATTTCTGACTATGCGTCAAATTACGGTGCAGGCGTACACCCTCGCCCTGGGAGGTATCGAATGTGCCTCCTTCGAGCCGGACCAGATCGACAGGAACATGTTTTATTGCCCCGACGCACAGGCTGCCCCGAGGATGGAGCAGAGACTTCGGGAGTTGCGCGAGGCGGGAGATTCCGCGGGCGGCATCGTGGGGATTCGCGCGCGGGGCTGTCCGCCGGGTCTTGGAGAGCCCGTTTTCGACAAACTTGACGCTCGGCTCGCAGCCGCGATCATGTCAATTGGCGCGGTAAAAGGCGTCGAGATCGGTGAAGGGTTTCGCGCGGCGGGGATGCCAGGAAGCCAAAACAATGACGCCCTCACCCCACAGGGTTACGAATCCAACCATGCGGGCGGAATCCTTGGCGGAATCTCCACTGGTATGGAAATCGTGATCAGGGCGGCCGTGAAACCCATCCCTTCGATTCCGAGGCCCCAGCGCACAGTGGATGCCCAGGGCAATCCCGCGGAAATCACGGTGAAAGGCCGCCACGATGTCTCCGCGATACCCAGGATCATTCCTGTCTGCGAGGCCATGGTGCTCCTGGTCCTGGCCGATTTCATGCTCCATCCGCACATTGGGCGGGCGAATCGGCCCGACTGATCGGCGATCGCGCCTAACGCCGGGGACGCCAGGCATGGATCTTCAGAAATGTTCGCCGGCATAGCTGAAAAAGCCCATACCTTCCTGCTCATCCCCGCTGAGGTATATCTGGAGGAGGCGTCCCTGGGTGCAGGAGGGGACGTGTATCACGCGGGCCAGTCCGCCGAGGTCATCGAGATCCGGGGCAAGCGATTTGAGCACGCTTGGACAGCCCAGGAAGAAATCCTCCTTGAACACTGCTTCCGGGTTGTCCGGGTAGATTGCGACTGGGACTATATTGGCCTCGACCAGATCGTTAAAGAAGTGCGTCCCGAAGGAGGGCTCCGGTGTCGATCCAAACGCCTCGAAAGCTACTTCCGCGAGGATTCTCGTTCGATTGATATCTTCGTATCCCACCTTGATGCCGAGTTGAATATCATTGGTGCCCCAGCGCGCGGGGCCGAACAGCGCGTACACTTTATTTTCGAGCAACCGGTTTATCTTCCTCACGACCCGGCCGGCGGCGAGCCGCTCCTCCTGGGTCGATAACCGGGCGTATGCCCTCGGATCCATATAGACTATGTATTCGATGTCACGCACCACACTGCTGGTCAGACAAAGCCCGCAGGTAAAGAGAAGTCTTTCCGGAGGTACATTCCCGGGCAGGTTGACTTTCTCCACCAGCCTGCCGGCCGCGAGGGCGCGGCACTGGAGCAGATAGATCTTTTCCCCGTCCCAGGCGAACTCGACCTCCACGGGCCGGCCGTAAGCCTCCTCCAGCCTGCGCAACATTTTCTTCATCACCCCGGCAATGCCGGTCTTAGAAAGAAGGTTGTCGAAGGTGATGCAGGAATGGGCGACATCAATCTCCTGCTGTTTGAAAAGAGGAGCGGAGAGGTGCCCATCCCTGTTTACGGATACGGTAAAAAACAGGTCCGGGTGATCGACATTCCGGAAGAGGTCCACGGCGGAGACAGTCTTGAGTGCCCGATCTTCCATGTCGAGCACATCCACGAGTTTTTGCGAGTACTTCGCAATCTCCACCGCACTGACTTCCGGCCGCAACAGGGGATGGCTGAGGGGCACCAGTCTGGTGTAATCCACACCGATACGATCGACTGCACGGGTACCGAGGCCGAAAACCAGCCGCAAAAGACCGTCGTTCTGGTCTATGCGCGGCGTCCACGAGTAGATATTCCGGGAGAAAGCCACTCCCGCCGCGGCAGGATAGAAGTAACTCCCGTACTGTCGCCCAACCACCTTTTGCACGAGCACGCTCATCCGCTCGTCGAAATCCAGCAGGTTGTGGTCCCTGCGGTACAGAATGGCCTTTGGGCTGAAAACGCTGATGAGGACTTGTTTCAGGGCACGGATGAACTCGCTGAGCCGCAACTCGGTTTCGCCCTGGTTCACTATGAAAACGGAATCATATTTCCCCGAAAAGGTGTGGCCGAAGTTATCCTCAAGCAGACTCGAAGAGCGGATGATGAGCGGGTGCTCACCGACTTTTTCCAGAAAGCCCCGGAACTGTGACACGACATCCGGCGGGAACGCCGCCTTCTCTATCGTCAGGGCTATCTTGTCGAATTCCTCCTCTATGGTTTCCCGGCTCTTGTATTTCAGGCTGTGATAGGAAAAGAGATTGTTGGAATCAAGGAAATCCGTCAAGAAACCGGAGTTGAAATAATAGGACTCGGGTATCCTGACATATCTTTCAAAATCGGGGTCCCTGTCTTTGAGCCTGGGCAGAAGAATCTTGTAGGCAAGGAACATCCCCGCCGCCTTGCCCCCGATTCTTCCCCGGCGCCTCGGGTTCCACAGGATTTGTTCCATCAGGTCATCGAAGTCACGCACCGTGATATGGTGTTTCGCTACCCCGATGAATGGAAGCTGATCGGAAATGAACCTCGATGTGAGCGCAACGCGGGCGCCAATCGCCTCATCCGGTGAAATGAAGAGACTGCCCTGGGGTATGCTGCAAAACTCATGAACCGCGGAGCGTACGTCCTGCCAGCTTGACTCATCGGAGCTGAGGATACGGTGCAGGCTGTTGAAAGCATCGCGCTTACGCGCAAGATTGATATGGTTTTCTATTTCCTCCCAGGTAAAGTGGCGGGCGAAATAGATGTCGATAAGGGCGGGTACCAGTTCGCCTATAGACTTTTCAGCCGGTATTTCACCGAGCGCTTCTATCTGCGCGGCGGCATCCGCCCGGATGGAGTCCGCGCAGACAATACCCCGCTCACAGAGCACGGAAAGAAAGAGTTGGCGTATTTGGTCCAGGAGATGGGGAAACCGGACCATCTCCTGGTAGAGGCGGTATGCCTGGATGAGATCCCGGGCACAAAGACCGGCGGAAGTGAAGCAGGTTTGGGCTTTCTCACTCATCAGGCATTCCCGCCCTCTCTTGGAGTACCCCCAGTGCAGGTTGGTCCGTCAGGATGGTGGGTTATCGCCATCCATCAGGAACCTCCCTCGAGATCCACCGAAGCAGGTCCTTCAACCGCCATGGTCGCCCCCGGAAGCCTTCATGTATCCTAGACCCAGCCGCGAAGCTTACAGGCTTCGGCCACCCGGGCGATAGCAACCAGGTAGGCCGCTTCCCGCAAATTCGTTCCCTGGCGCCGCCCCATTTCGTGGACATCGTGGAAAGCCTGCGTCATCTTCTTATCGAGCCTCCAGTGCACTTCCTGGAGTTCCCAATAGAGATTGTAAGCATTCTGGACCTGCTCGAAATAGGAAACGGTCACTCCACCGGCATTGGCGAGAAAATCCGGCAGGACGATAATTCCCTTCTCGTCCAGGATATGGTCGGCCTCGGGAGTGGTGGGACCATTAGCAAGTTCGCAGCAGATTTGACACCTCAGGTTCCCCGCATTGTCTCCCCGTATGGCGTTTTCGAGCGCGGCAGGGAAAAGGACTGTTACTTCAAGGCCCAGGAGATCCTCATTGGAAATCTCCTCGGCCTCGGGAAAGCCCTTAAGGGAACCGTTTTTTATCTTGTAGTCAACAAGGCCGGCCGCACTGATTCCTCCGGGATTGTACACGCCGCCCTTCGAATCCGAGGCAGCCACCAGTTTGAGCCCAAGCAGCTCTTCTCCCAGCAGCGCCGCATTCTGCCCGGCATTACCGAAGCCCTGGACGGACATTGTCCCGCCCTTCAGCGTAATGCCGCGGGCGGATGCCGCCTCACGGGTAACGTAGATCCCGCCCCTCGCGGTGGCATCCGATCTTCCTTTCGATCCACCGAGAAGCAGGGGTTTTCCGGTGATAACCCCGGGATGATTTTCGCCGAGAATCGTCTCGTACTCATCCATCATCCAGGCCATGATCTGAGGCGTGGTATAGACATCCGGCGCGGGAACGTCCTTCGTCACCCCGAGAGACCCCGCGAATGCACGCATGTAGCCGCGGGCGAGCCGCTCCTTTTCGCCTTCGGACAGTTCCTTGGGATTGCAGACCACCCCGCCTTTGCCTCCCCCGAGCGGGATATCCACGACCGATGTTTTCCAGGTCATCCAGGCCGCAAGCGCACGGACCGTATCGATCGTCTCCTGCGGATGCCATCGGATTCCACCCTTGGCGGGACCACGGGCGGTATTGTACTGAATCCGGAATGAATGGAATATCCTGGTGGAGCCATCATCCATTCTGACCGGTAACACTGCCTTTATCTCGCGCATGGGCCAGCGGAGCAGTTCGCGGGTAGCCCCATCCAGTCCGAGTTTTTCCGCCGCGCGATCGATTTGCTGCTGAGCTATCGTAAAAGGATTGAACTGTTCCGTCATGGTAGCTCCTGTCGAGATAATGTGATTTGGCAACGTTCACCCCGTGAAGCTCAGGCGAACACATTCCACACCAGGGCGCACAAACCTGTCCCGATCAGCACACTCTCTATGAGAGTCTCATAAAGGGGGTCCACACTCAGCCGTTTCTCCGCGCCGGTTTTGAGATAGAAGCCGTAGACAGCGGTCGGTAAAAGCACCAGATAAGAAAAGTACGAACTGAGTCCCGTCAATGGCCCCAGGAGCAGAGAGATTGCCAGAAGACCGAGTACTCCGGCGGTAAACCACGCTGTCCTGCGCTCTCCCGCGAGAACCACCAGGGTCTCCTTGCCGACGAGTCTATCGCCCTGTACTGCCAGGAAATCCAACAGGTTTGTTCTCGCCAGGGCCAGGAGAAAGATTATCCAGAATGCGAAAATCTGCCGGCCGATATCACCGCCATGAGACAGATAAGGCACCATTACGCTCACGGCCGCCCACCCGACCGGCACGAAGAACGTCTTGGACGTGGGGATATCTTTCAGTTTGATCGGGATTTTCTCCCACGTTGCCGGCAGGAAGAGCGGAACGGCATATAGAAGCCCGAGTAGTGCCAGAGCGCCCAGGGCCAGCAGGCTGTAGAACCCCAGGCTCAATGCGATAAGGCAGGCCACGCCGAGAGAAAGAATGCTCGAAAGGGTGAAGACCGGCCTCCACTGCTGATAGAAAGACGCCCTTATCGGATTGTTGAATTGAATCGAATCCTGGTCCAGGTAGATATTTAATGAGTGCATCGCGAAAGCATATGCGGCGGCCATCACGCAGAGCGCGGCCGATCCGGAGAATCCGGTGAGCGCCTGCGCGGCAACAGGCAGCAAGGCAGTTTCGATCGCGATATAGATATTACTGTAAGCAAGGCGCTCCAGCAGGACTTTCCACCGAAACGTCCGTCCCTCCTCGGGCCTGATTGCTTCGAGGTACTCGACAACATTGCGGATGATCCAGTTCGGGGTGGATGCCCCTGCGGAAACGCCGACACAACTGTAGCGCGCCATCTTCTCCCGATCGAGGTCCGCTTCGGTCTCCACGTGGAAAGTGGGAATCTGGCAATCCCGGGCCACTTCCGCAAGTCTCAGCGTGTTTCCGCTGTGGAGTCCTCCGACAATGACCGCGGCTTCGACCTTCGAGCACAGCTTTTTGACCTCGGCCTGTCTCTCCTGGGTGGAATCGCATATCGTGTTCTTGACTATTCCCTTCGAATACTTCTTCAGGAAGGCCTTCTCAATCTTGCTGAAGACCTCCTCGTTCTGGGTCGTCTGGGCAACCAGGAGCACATTTTCCCAGCGTGCCGGAAGGCTGTTCAGTTGTTCAGGACGGTTTATCACCACGCCGCGGCCCTCGGTGTATCCCATCAGACCGATCACCTCGGCGTGGTCCGCATCGCCCACGATGATTGTGTAGTATCCCCGGCGGGCGTGGCGTTTGATCGCCGCGTGCACCCTGGCCACGCGTTTGCACGTGGCGTCCAGCAGCTTCGAACCCTGGGCGTGAAGCTCCTGACGGGAGTCGGGCGGAATTCCATGCGCGCGGATGACGACCTTCTTGCCGGCGCAGTTCTCGATCCGGTTCTCCTCGACCACACCCTTTTTTTCAAGCATCATCAGAACCTGCCGGTTGTGAATGAGCGGGCCGAAGGTACAGATATCCTCGCCGTCCTCACGTTTCTGGATGGCTTCCATCGTGATTTCGATGGCGTCGCGCACCCCCTTGCAGAACCCGGCTGTCTTCGCAACGATTACTCTCATTCTTTTTCATATCCGATCGGGATGGTGTCAGTACAAGAGCCCATGCGGCATACACGGCCTTGAGCCATGATCCTATCAACTTTCCCGCGCACTGGCAAGATGGACAGGGTACCCCTCGAGCCTGGTCCGGCATCGTCCGGAGCACATTGCGCCGGATGAGCGAGTCCAATGCCGGGAAACATGACAACATCCGGCGCGCCTCCGGCCCGTGCGGGCGAACCAGGTCCCGCGCTCGCATGGCGCGCGACACCGCTCATTGCCCTCCCGGGAATAGCGCGCATTTCACCCTCCAGACACGCGCGGATGCATGCGGATTGACACGGATTAGGGTCTTTGTTAGCCTAATCCGACATTCTCACTAACCGGGAAGACAATGGCAAACACTATCGATTTGGCAATTCTTGCCGCGGTGCCCGCGGAAATACTGCCCCTCTCGGAGTCCCTGCCCTCCAGCGGCGGCTTTGATATTGCCGGAAATCTTTTCACACTTCATGAATACCACGGCATTACGGTGGCAATCGGGACCACCGGAATCGGGAAGGTCAATGCGGCGGCAACAGCCGCCTGCATTCTCACCCGCTTCGGGCCGGTGGAAATCTGGGATGTAGGCTGTTCCGGGGCTTACGCGGAAGGCGCTCTGCGCATCGCGGATGTGCTCATCACAAACGAATGGATCCGAGGCGACGAGGGAGTCCTGGTAAGCAGCCACGCTACGCCTGCCGGGAATATCGGCATTCCATTACTCAGCAGGCACGGCCATGATTTCTTCGACCGTTTTTCAAGCCACGACTTCGAACCCTGCCGGATCGCGCTCGATCCCGCGCCGCCGGGCAGGTATATCCCTGGTTACTCCGGGAGCATACCGGCAACCTCTCCCGAGGAACAAACACGCGAGGACTGTTTCACTGTGGAGCACGGTCCAAGCCTGACCGTGGGAATGGCAAGCGGCGACCCGGAAACCGCCCGCTCGCGTTTTTTCGCCCATCGGGCAATGGCCGAGAACATGGAAGGCAGCGCGGTCGCGCAGACCTGCCTTCTTTTGGGCGCTCCTTTCCTGGAATGCCGCGGCATCAGCAATATCGCGGGCATTCGGGATAAAAGCCGATGGGCTTTCGGAAAGGCCATCGCCAACTGCCACTCCGTTATTCGTCATATGCTCGCCAGGCATGACGGTTAGCATTACGGACGTGGCGGTTGGCCTTAAAAGGAAATATCTCATACTTCGAGGCAAACGACTGTGGTAGAACTCTCGCTCGGCTATTCCCCCTGCCCCAATGACACTTATATTTTCCACGCGCTGTCGGAGGGTTTGGTTGAGCTTCCCTTTCGCCTCAATACCACGATGGCGGATGTGGAGATGCTCAACCAGAAGGTGCAAAACGGCGTGCTCGATATCTCCAAGATTTCGGCACACGCCGTGCTGCAGGCAATTGACACGTACTGGCTGCTGCGCTCCGGCGGAGCAATCGGCAGAGGCTGCGGCCCCCTGGTGACCGCTAAACGCTTCTCGCGCATGGAAGAACTTCGCGACGCGGTAATCGCTGTCCCCGGAAACCTCACCACCGCGCACCTTCTGTTGCGGCTCAACGGAATTCACCGTGGTCCGTGCGTCCCGATGCAATTTGATCAAATAATGCCGGCTATTGCATCCGGCAAAGTGGATGCCGGCGTCATCATTCACGAAGGCCGTTTTACATACCAGTCATACGGACTGCAAATGGTCCTCGACCTCGGTCAATGGTGGGAACAGGAAACCGGGCTTCCCCTGCCCCTCGGAGCAATTGCAATCCGGCGGGACCTGGGGACCGAGATCGCGCGGACGGTGGACGGCAAGATACGCGAAAGCCTCCTGCGCGCACGTGCGAATCCCGCGGCCGCATGGCCCTATATCAGCGCGCACGCGCAGGAGATGGCGCCGGACGTTATACAACGGCATATTGATACTTTTGTGAACGATTTCAGCCTGGATGCGGGAATTGAAGGGGAAGGCGCACTGAGGCGCCTTCTTGAGGCGGCATGTTCCCTGGATAATACCCCTTTTCCTTCAAAACCCCTGTTCTGGTGCTGATGCCGGAATATGTCGCATTGGGAAGCAAAGTCTTTCTGCCCTTCATTGGAAATGTGGTAAGGGTTAGTTCGCACTTTTTCACGAAGGTACGTTCTTTGTGAGTAAAAGGTTGCCCGGCCCTTCAATTCAACTGCATTGAGAGGTGGTCTCGCCGGGCACGCGGGGCTGCACGGATGCCCTTACCATCGCCCCCGCCGGAGAGAGCGGTCTTTCCGGGCACGCGGGGCTACACAATATAAACCCACCCTTGGAACCGGGACACGCCATGCAAAACGATTATTTGGACTATTTTCTCTTCCCCCGTCTCACTTTATCTGAACAGGACTTTCGCGGTCTTGCCGTCTTTCTGCCCAAGCTGAGCATCTTTCAGGTAGCCACACCCGCGGCCATACCGGAGTGGTGCCGGGACCGGTTCACGGGGCGGCCGTTCATCCGCGATCCCGAGTTTCTCGGACTCGTCAAGTCGGGTATCCAGGGTTACCGGGCCTTTGCCGAGGCACATGGGGGAGGTGGCATGATGGGCTATCTCAGCCAGGCGCTCGATGATATGAGTGATACACGCTTCCGAATCCAGGAAGAACTGCGTGGGAAATACCCCGTCCAGATGGATCCGGCCACGATCGATCTTCTCCGAAGCGCCATTTTCCTGGATATCTCCAGAGAACTCGATGACCGGGCTCAGGAACTCGATTCCAGTTATGCCCGGGCAGATAAGATCGAGAAGCAATTCCGCGATATACTGGGTATCGATGAGGATGAAGCCGGCGAAGTCCCCGAAGATATGAGCATCCCTCTCTTACCCGAGAGTTCCAGTCATGAATACATGCTTCCGGAACGTATCAGGAACTGGTTCCACCTCTTTGCGGTAGAATCACCCGGTTCGATGCCCGTATTCGTCACAACCGATCCGGACGCCCTCCGGGAGACGCTCGACATCATCCATCCCGCGGTCAATCGGGAAGGCAAGGACTTCGAAGTCTTCGAATTTTCGCTCGGGGCTTTCCCAAGGCCGGACCAACTCGGCCAGAAACAATTCCTTTCCTTGACCGAATCCCCCGGATCGCCTGCCCTGCTCGCTTCTTACAGAGAGAACCTCGATCTGTTTCTGAGAAAAGCGGCGGAGAGCCCACGTCCCGGCACTCTCGAATCAGAGGCCGAGACGCTGGCAAAGGGGCTGCGGAAGTTTTGCGGGGACTGCGACATCGAAGACCTGGTAACCCTGCGGCTCACACTGCCGCAAGGATTAACCATATCCGATATCGAGGCGGTTCTCGGGCTCGGAACCGCCCCCGGGGATCGGCAGAACTCCTCCACGACGGGCGGGATGGACAGTGAGACCCGGCCGGCTCTCTTTCTGTGCCTGGAATAAGGCGTCAAAAGCGGACAAGAATCAACGGCCAGCCGCATAAGGCATGCGGAGCAGGGATTTCCAGCCTTCCTTTTCGGCCGAGGATGGTGGACCACCGGGCACTCCACCCGTTCATGATCCGATACCACGGCACGAACGGATGTGAGAGTTCGCGTTCGATTAATGAACGGCTCGGGGTGAAGGCGAAATGCGCTGTTTTTCGAGAGCTATCGCGGGTCGAACCCGGGCAGCGCCAGGCTTGGATTTACCCGGACATCGCGCGGAGCATGCTGAAGTATACCTTCGAAGCGAGCAGTACCTGGTCAAAGGTTATCGATTCGTCGGGTGAATGGGCCTGCTCAAGCCTTCCAGGACCGAGGATTATCGGTTTGGTCCCGGCCGCCCACAGCAGGTTTGCATCCGAATGGCTTCTGAATGCCTGTGGCTCCCAGGGCAGTTGCTGTTCCGAGTAAACCTTCTTGAGCACCTCGACAAAACTGCCCTTCTCGGGAAGCACATAGCCCGCATGCACATTATTGAAGGAAAGCGAACCGCTGAAATCCGGACTCTCCTGTTTTTCGCTTATCAGGATTTCCTCAAGTTCCATAATGATCTCCCCCTGAGGCGCCGAAGGGGGCAAATGGATGTCCAGCCATGCATCGCATCGTTCGGGAACAGCGAACCCGGAACGAGAACTGGACAAATCGCGTATGTTGTAAACCAGGTCGGACCGCTTTTCGCCGATGTAGCGTGATATGCGCAAAATAAGCCGCAGCATTGCCTCGATGGGATTATGGCCGGGATTTGCCAGGGAGGCGTGGATTCTTTTCCCCACGGTTGTCAATTGTATTTCAAAGTAACCGTAGTGGCTGAAGCACGGATGCATGTTGGTCGGTTCGGCGATCAGCGCCCAGGGGAAATGATAGTGCTTTACCAGTTTCTGAGTACCATCTCCGTCTTCCTCTTCCCCCACGACCAGTGCCAGAGCCACGGACGGGCGGCCTCCCTTGCGCCGCCAAAGTGCAAGATAGGCCTCTATCATCGCGGCGCACCCGCCCTTCATGTCGGAAGCACCCAGCCCCTCGATCCTGCCTTCTTCCTCGCGGTAGCCAAAATCCTCGAGGTCGTATGCGGCAACTGTATCGAGATGGCCGATCATAACTGCCACTGTCTCGGATTCAGGCGGTATGACGATGAGGTTGGACCGCGTTCCCTCAATCTTCTGAAGCCTGACCGGCACACCGCTGCTTTTGAGATAGCCGTGCAGAAAACCGACGATTTCCTGTTCCTTGCCGGTCGGGCTATAGATGTTGATCAGGTCACGCAAAAGATTTCTCAGGTTTTCCGGATGCTCCGGAGGAAGCATTCTCAGTCTCCGTTCTCCCCCCTGTGCCGCTTGCCGTTCTTTCTTTCTCTCGCCTGCCTGTGGGGATCGAGGTTGAGGGCTAGGTAGATGTGCTCCTGCGGATGGCCAAACCCCATTTTTCTAAAAAACTGCAGGGCCGGCAGATTGTCCGCCTCGGAATCCACCAGAAGCATTCTGGCGCCATCGTCCAACATGAGGTCTCGGAAACGGTTGAAGAGCTTTGATGCAATTCCTGATTCGTGGAAGTCGGGGTCCACTCCCAGCCAGACGAGATATCCGTATTTCCAGGCTGAGTGGCTCTTGGTAACCGTGGTGCCAAGCGTAAAACCTACCACTTCTTCGTCATCGTCATCCGTTTCAGCTACAAGACAGTACTCCGAGTCGTTCTGGAATAAATTGATAACCTCGTATTCGTCCCAGGTCCGGAACAAATTGGGAGCAGTCCTCGCCGTAAAAAGCCTTTCGCCCAGGTGAAAAACCGTTGCAATATCATCAATTTCCATCTGGCGAATGGTTACATTCACCCTTCTCTTCTTTGGTTCAAAACTAACAAGTTCCATAAAATCCTTACTTCTGCTTGCGCCTCTTTCTGGAACGGTTCTCCTGCACCGAATCCACAAGGGCGAATGACACTTTCGCCTGCCCGGAGCGCGACACGCGATTGGACCTGATCTGCTCTTTTCTTTTCAGGTCTCCATATTTGCCAAACCTGCCACTCCTCGCCATTTCCCTTCCTTTCAGGAAAAGCTTCCCTTAAAGTATACTGGAAATCCAAGTCGTAGGAGATTTATTTATCTCTCTTAACGGATCCTTTTTAACTTTTCTTTAATCCGCCCCTCTCTCGGGGCAATCGAAATGGAGTGTGAGGATTGGATCTGGGACCCCTTGGTTCTGTCGATTTTTCCATGGCCTTTTTCTACAACCTGGTGAGCATAGTCATCATAGACCTTATTCTCGCCGGAGATAACGCGGTCGTCATCGCCATGGCGGTAAGATCCCTGCCGCCCGGGCAGAGAAAGAAAGGAATCATCCTGGGGGCCGGCGCCGCGGTCCTGCTCCGTGTGGCGCTTACCTTCTTCATTTCCCAACTGCTTCAAATTCCATACCTGAAACTGACGGGAGGCATCCTCATTCTGTGGATTGCCGTCAAATTGTTCATCGAGGGCGTCCCGGACGATGATGGCCAACGAGAGGCCACAACAGTCCTTCAGGCTGTAAAGGTAATCATGATAGCCGACATCACCATGTCCCTCGACAACATGCTCGCGGTCGGCGGTGCTTCCCACGGAAATCTTTTCTTACTCCTTTTCGGCCTCGGGCTTTCCATCCCGTTCATAGTCCTGACAAGCGGACTTCTCTCCATGCTGATGGACAGGTACCCCGTTATAATCTATATCGGGGCGGCCGTTCTGGGCAGGGTAGGAGGCGAAATGATCCTGACCGACCCGACGGTCGCCGCGCTGTTCTCGCCATCCAATATCGTGCGCTACAGCATTGAGGCTTTCTTCGCCGTTGGCGTTATCATAGTCGGCAAGATTCTTCTCAAACGGATGGCGAAAAATCAGCATGTCGAGGCTGGCGATACGGTCGAGGCGCAATCCGTCCCCGGAAATGCCGTTCATAAAGATGCTCCCTGACACAGGGGGGGC
This sequence comes from Syntrophobacter sp., assembly GCA_039679945.1. Classification (GTDB taxonomy): domain Bacteria; phylum Desulfobacterota; class Syntrophobacteria; order Syntrophobacterales; family Syntrophobacteraceae; genus SbD1. The sequence goes on from JBDKTY010000050.1 coordinate 64,647, forward strand.
GGGACACGCGCGGCACTCTCCCCGAGGAGACTGCCCGTACAGGCGAGGTTGGATACGCTCAGGTGATGTCCGGCAGTAGCGGGCCCCGCAACCTCCTGAATACACGGATCATTTCCTCGCGCTTGCTTGCCACCATGAAATTGAATGGCGATGGATGGTACGTCACCAGTATGTTGGTCCCGAATTTCCGAAACACCTCACCGTTCAAATCCCGCATGGCCGGATTTCCACCCAGGAGGGCGCGAGCCGGACACAAGCCAAGACAGACCGCCAGCTTGGGCGCCAATATCTCCAGTTCCTCCAGGAGAAAGGGAAGCGCATGTCCTCTTTCAGCGGTGGAAGGGTTCCTGTTCTTTCCGGTTGGTGAGAATGGACGGTATTTCACGACATTCGTTATGAAAACATCATCACGCAATATTCCCGCTTCCTTGAGCAACTTGTCCAGGTTCTTTCCGGCTGCCCCGACGAAAGGATAAAGACATTTTTCCTCGTCCCTTCCCGGCGCTTCTCCGATCAGTACGATCGCACCCGCATCGAGAGCGCCGCGACCCGGCACGAAGATGTCGGACATCATGGGACTCCGGTACCCGGGATCGCTTTGAATTCGCGAATAAAGCTTCTCCAGCTTCTTCGCCTTTTCCGTTGCCTTCGCGGTCATCGATTTCATTCCCGGTCCTCAATCACTCGTTTGCCAAGCGCGCTAAAACTCGATTCCCTTCTGCGCCTTAAGCCCCCGCTCGTGATAAGGATGCTTCACCTGTCGCATTTCCGTGACCAGGTCCGCTATTTCGATGAGTTCTTCCGGTGCGCCCCTCCCCGTCACGACAACATGCAGGCCGGGAGGTCTGCCGCGAAGCACCCCCAGGACGGGCTCAAGCGCGAGCAGGCCGTATGACAGGACAACATTCAGTTCGTCCAGGATTATAATCTTGTAGCGGCCAGCGGCTATTTCGGAGACAGCCTCCTTCCATCCGTCCGCGGCGAGCCGGCGGTCTTCCTCAAGGCTTTCCTTTTTCCAGGTAAACCCGGTCCCCAGAGGCTTGAGGACAATCCCTTCCATTTTCCCGAACGATCGCAGTTCCCCATAGGACCATGAGCCCTTGATGAACTGCAAAATAAGCACCGGCATCTCGTGACCGGCGGCACGCATCGCCATGCCCAGCGCAGCGGTGGTTTTGCCCTTGCCGTTCCCGGTAAAAACGATCAGCAGACCTTTTTCCTCGCTCATATCCCTGTATGCCGCCTGTCTTCCGATGTCCCGTGGCGATACCCCGACTCTCGGGCCCCAGGACATTCGTCAGTTATTGGGTCTTATCCGCAACCTCGGATAATAGAGAAAAAAAAAGCGGGCCCAAGCCCGCTTTTAAGTTTTCAGAAATCAGTACGGTGATCCGGCGTATTCTCCCGAGCGCTATTCAGTGGACGGCGCGGGGGAAGCGGGGGAAGACTCAGGCTTCTTCGCGCAACTCTCCGATTTGCAGCCCTCGGGCTTGCATTCCGTTTGCTTGGATGTGCTCTGGTTTTTCCCACAATAGTCGGTTGTGTACCAACCTGAACCTTTCAGGTGGAAAGTGCTCATGGAAATGAGCTTTCGTAGCCGGCCTTTGCAGTGACTGCATTCTGTAAGCGGCGGGTCCGAGAATCTCTGCATTGCTTCAGCCGTCTTCCCACAGTTAAGGCATTCATACTCGTAGATTGGCATCTCCGAAACCTCCTCGCGCAATATACTCACATAATAGCTTTAATAATAATCGGCCGAGAGCCGATTTTGCATCAGAATTATAAATCGAACCATGTCCTTGTCAAGGACTTAGATAAATCCGCCCGCTAAGGCTGCACCTGTGTAAGCTGCCCGTTCACCACCTGCAGGATCGTGTATTGACGCTCCAGATCGCCTCTTGGACTGACTGTATACGTTCCGGCCACTCCCTTGAAATCCTTTGCCTGGCTCATACTCTGAAATACCGCATCGCGCCCCGGAGAACCACCGGACCGTGCCGCGGCATTGCGTGACTGGAGCAGCAGGATCAGGGCATCGTAAGCCTGGGCTTCCAGATAGGATGGCGCCGCGTTGTATATGGACTCATATTTCTCCCTGAACCCACTCACCTTCTGATCCTGGCTTTCCGGATAAAAGGATGTCGCGAAAAGCGCCTGCTCCACATATACTCCGCCTGACTGCACCAGCGGGGCTTCGCTCCACAGGTTCGTTCCAAGCAGGGTCACCCCGACGATATTATTATACGGAAGTTGCGGCGCGATAAGGGAGACGGATTGCACCTGATCGGGTATGAACAGCGCCTCGAACGGAGTTCCCTCCGTCGCGGACAGAGGTGCGTTCTTCTTGGCTATGGTCATCAGCTTCTGCAGCGGCTCGTTAAAATCCGTGCTCTTTTCCTTGTACGAGGCACTGGCAATCATGTTTCCGCCCTGTTCCTGGACGACTTCGGAGAAAATCTTCGCCAGTCTTTGACCATAACGGTCATTCGGGAAAAGACACGCGAAACGCTCGTACTTGAGCTTCTCCCTGCAGTGCCGGACAAGAGTGCGAACAAGGTCACGACTGTCGATAAATGCGTGCAGCACGTATGGGTGTTCCGCATCATCCTCTTTTTGCGTCATCGCGAGGAGGGGAACCCCATCCCGGCCGGCAAGCGGGATTACCTCCTTGGCGGCCTGCGCCCCCAAAGGTCCGATTATGCCGAGCACGCCTTCTTTCTTTGTCAATTCTCCAAAGGATTCCACGGCACCGGTCGGGTCAGATCCGGCATCCTTTATCACGAGTGTGACTTTCTGCTCCGGATGCTTGTCGTTCCAGTCGGAAACCCCCATATTCAGTCCGCGAACCACCATGTCGCCATATTTTGCATTGGGCCCGTTTAGTGGAACCAATACCCCGACGCGGTCCGCATTGAGAGGAAGCTGCGCACCGCCGCCACGGACAAGGGGCTTTGCCGCCACCACCTTGGTCCCCTTGAGGGCTGCCTGTATCGCGGGCGCCAGCGGATGGCCCGGGCTCTGGGCAAGGGCCGCCGCCAGCCGTTCATTGGCTGCCGCCTCCTGTCCCTTCCCCGCCTCTATTTGAGCGTACCGGTAATCCACAAACGTACGCATAAAGGGCGATATGTTCTTCTTCGACAGCTTCTTGAGCAGTCCTTCGTCAGCCTTGTCAAGGATTCTGACAGTATCGTCGGACAAGGCCTTTTTCTGCTCGGGAGTGCTTGCCACAGAGAACCCGGAAGCACTCCAGTCGAATGCGGCCTCAATATCATTGTCCGCCTCATGGGCTTGCATCATCAGCTTGGAAAGCCCCAGCCGCATTTCGGGATCGGATGAGGAATCCCACAGGGCGGAGGCTTCCTTCATGGCCTGTTTTTTCTTCCCGGTCAGCACCATCAGGCGAAGCTGGTTGAGCCGCGCCATTCCGATCCCGTCCCATCTCGGGTAGGTATACACCAGGTACTCGAAAAACTGTGTGGCCCGTTCATACTGTCCCTGCGCCAGGTAGATCTCGCCCAGCCGGTTCAGCGATCTTGCCGCCAATGAAGTGTTGGGATACTTCTGAACGACTTTTTCCCAGGAATTTATCGCCTGCGGAACCTGACCGGCCCTGTATGCATTTTCCGCCTGGCTATATAGTGTTTCGGCCTCGGCGGGCGCGGTGTTTGAGAAAGGAGGAAGACCTTCCGGCGGTTGCGGCTGCCGGGGCCCGGCACAACCCGCAAGAGCGAGAAGCAAAATTAACAGGAAAACGCCTTTTCCGTTCCTTTTCATAAAAGCCTCACCCAATAACCTTCACTGGCAAATCCGCCCGGAAACCTGGTCCGACGAGTGGTCCCGGAACTGTAAGAAGTTGAAGCCCCCTGCTGTCATGAGGAGAATCGATGGCAGTTCGAGGAAGAAGAATAGAACAAGGGCACGCAGTATTCGCGTGCCCTTAATACATCGGAAATATCTTTATGGAAAGGCAAAATGGCCCTCTAATACGGAGTTGCGCTCAAGATGAGTCTATCCCTAAATTGAAGATGCCGTTCAGAATTGACCCGTTCTACCCTTCGATACCTCAGGGCGAACGGCGGTATATCCTCTTGAACGCAAATTAGTATAAGAGTCAAGTCGCCGTTTACATATCCTATTTCTTTACTTCTTCAAAATCCGCATCCACGACGTCTTCATCCGGTTTCTTCTGCGCTCCTTCCGGACCGGGACCACCACCGGCGGCTCCCTCGGCGCCCGGTGCGCCCTGCTGGCTGGCGGCACGCTTGTAAGCCTCTTCAGCCACCTTGTGCGAGATCTGCATCAATTGGTCCATGTCTCGCTGTATGGCATCCTTGTCGCCATCTTCTATCGTCTTTTTGAGCTTTTCAATCTGTGACTCTATATCCTGTTTGGTCTTGGCGTCGAGCTTGTCGCCCATGTCACGCACAGTTCTCTCGGTGCTGTAGATGAGCGTGTCGGCCTGATTCCTCACCTCGACCAGTTCGCGCTTCTGCTTATCTTCCTCGGCGTGTACCTCCGCCTCCTTCACCAGGTTCTGAATCTCCTGATCGCTCAGTCCGCTGGATGCGGTGATCTGAATCGATTGTTCCTTCTGCGTGGCAAGGTCTTTAGCGGAAACATGAACGATGCCGTTTGCGTCTATATCGAAGGTTACCTCGATTTGCGGAATGCCTCTTGGCGCCGACGGAATACCGACAAGTTCGAACCTGCCGAGAGTTTTGTTGTTTGCGGCCATTTCCCGCTCACCCTGGAGCACGTGGATCGAGACCGCCGTCTGGTTATCGGTCGCGGTCGAGAATATCTGGCTCTTACGCGAGGGGATCGTGGTGTTGCGCTCAATGAGCTTCGTCATGACCCCGCCAAGGGTTTCAATGCCAAGGGAAAGGGGAGTCACATCGAGCAACAGCACGTCCTTGACATCGCCACGCAGCACGCCGCCCTGGATCCCTGCCCCGATCGCCACCACCTCATCCGGGTTCACACCCTTGTGAGGTTCCTTGCCGAAGAACTCCTGCACCTTCTGCTGCACACGCGGCATGCGGGTCATTCCACCCACCAGGATGACTTCATCAATGCTGTTGCGCGCGATCCCGGCATCCTTGAGCGCCTGCTCCATGGGAGGCAAAAGCTTGTCAATCAGGTCTTCGACCATGGATTCGAGTTTGGCCCGCGTAAGCTTGATTGTCATATGCTTCGGGCCGGTGGCGTCAGCGGTGATGAATGGCAGATTGATTTCGGTTTCCATTGTCGAGGAAAGCTCGATCTTCGCCCTCTCCGCGGCTTCCTTGAGACGTTGCAGCGCCATCTTGTCATTGCGCAGATCGATCCCATAGTCCTTCTTGAATTCCAGAGCCAGCCACTCGATTATGCGCTGGTCGAAGTCCTCGCCGCCCAGGTGGGTGTTCCCATTCGTGGACTTGACCTCGAACACGCCCTCGCCGATCTCAAGAATCGAAATGTCGTATGTGCCGCCGCCCAGATCGAATACAGCGATCTTTTCGTCTTTCTTCTTGTCCAAGCCATAGGCAAGCGAGGCCGCGGTCGGCTCGTTTATGATGCGCAATACGTTCAAGCCCGCTATTTTTCCGGCATCCTTGGTAGCCTGGCGCTGGCTGTCGTTGAAATAGGCCGGAACGGTGATAACCGCATCCGTTACCTTCTCCCCCAGGTAATCCTCGGCCGTTTGCTTCATTTTCATGAGGACGAACGCGGAGACTTCCGTCGGGCTATAGTCACGCCCCCTGATCTGGATATGAGCGTCACTGTTGGGGGCACGTACTATCTTGTACGGCATCACCTTTGTGTCTTCCTGGACCTCAGGGGACTCGAATTTACGGCCGATCAACCTTTTCACGGCAAAAACGGTGTTCTCCGGGTTGGTTATTGCCTGTCTCTTGGCAACCTGCCCCACCAGCCGTTCCCCAGTATCAGTGATGGCCACCATCGAAGGGGTAATGCGGCTTCCTTCCGCATTCGTGAGCACCTTCGGCTCCTTACCCTCCATGATTGCTACTACCGAGTTGGTAGTGCCAAGATCAATCCCTATAACTTTACTCATCTAATCGCCTCCTTCGAGCACCTGTTGATCGGCTAAAATCAGTCTGATTTTCGTCAATATCTTTGCGATTCGTATGCAATTCCTTCACACCTTTTTTCTTATTCACATGGGTCCCCAATTACCGAAACCCTACCGCCATTTTCATTCGTTTTTTGAATTTCGCGCAACACCGACCATCGCCGGCCGCAGAAGGCGGTCCCGCAGCATGTAGCCCTTCTGGAATTCCCGCGTAATTGTCATATCCGGATGCTCCGAAGTGACTTCCTGCGTTACTGCCTCGTGAAGATTGGGATCGAACGGTTGGCCGACAGATGCGAACTGGCTGCCGCCAAATTTTCCGAACGTGTCGAGCAGGCCCTTGAGCGTCATGCGCACGCCCTCGAGAAGGCTCTGGCAACCCTCTTCCTTCTCTCCATGCTCAAGCGCTCGCTCCAGATTGTCTATCACGGGCAGGAACTCGCGCATGATGCTCTCGTTGGCATAGCAGATACTATCGGTCTTTTCCCTCTCCAGACGCTTTCGAGTGTTTTCAAATTCGGCCGCCAGCCGAAGAAGGCGATCCTGCGCCTGTTTCAGCTCCTCTTCTTTTTCCGCGATGAGCTTTTCGAGATTAACCGCTTCTCCCGCTCCGGCATCTTCCGAACCCGCGGATTCCGCCTCATTCGCTTCCCGAGGTTCGGCGTCGCCGTCGTTTCGTGTATCTTTACCAGAAATCAAATCGCTTCCTCCCTTTTTGGACCCCGTATAATCAATTCAATATAAAACCCCCGCAAGCAAAATGTGCTTACAGGGTCCAAAAAATTTCAGTTCTCATCAGTAAGTTCCAGGACCTGGCTCAAAAACTTGGCCGTGAATTCGACAACGGGAATGATCCTGGCGTAGTCCATACGCAGGGGTCCGATAACTCCCAGTATTCCAAGCGGCCTGTCGGGATGGCCGTAAGGCGAAGAGATGAGGCTCATCTCCTGCAGTTCCTGCAGTTCGTTTTCGGTGCCAATAATAATATGGATGCCCGTGGACGCTTTCATCGTCATATCAAGCAGTTTGATTATCCTGGACTTGTCCTCGAACGTGTGCAGAATGCGCCTCATTCTTGCGACGTCGGCAAACTCCGGGTTGTCAAGAAGGTTCGATTGGCCTTCAATATAGACCTCGCTGTCCGAAAGAGTATTCTGAATGGCCTTTCCCGCCATCTGAAGCGCACGCCCGAACAACTGGTCGAACAGGACCTTCTCGCTCCTCATCTCCTCAAGGATACGCTCCTTCACGATAGCCAGTGGAAGGCCCCGCAGCAGTTCATTTACATAACGGCTGGACTTATCCAGCTCGTTCTGGTCTATTTCCTCGGTGGACTCGATATGCGTCTGGTGAACCAGGCCAGCCTTGGAAATGAGTATTACCATCACCTGACGTGGGCCGATTCGAATGAATTCTATATGCTTAAACCGAGTAACCGTAACCTTTGGCCAGAGGACGACTCCAGTCTGGCGGCAATACTGCGACAAGATCCGCGAAGTACTCTGCAAAAGGTCCTTGACATCCTGTGGTCTATTCTGAAGTGCCTCTCGAATATGCTGTCTCTGCTCTCTCTCCAACTGCCGCGACCGCATAATAGAGTCGAGGTAAAGCCTCAAGCCCTTGACTGTCGGTATTCGACCGGCCGAGGTATGCGGTTGGAGAAGCAGACCAAGTTCCTCAAGATCGGCCATGACGTTGCGTATCGTAGCCGGACTAACGTTCATGACGCTTCTTTTGGAAATTGTTCTGGACCCGACGGGTTCGCCCGTTTCGATGTAGTCGGTAATCACCGCCTCAAGTACGGTCTGATCACGTTGGGTGAGCTTAATCACCGGCAATACCTCCTTTTGGTAGCACTCTCCACCAAGGAGTGCTAGAAGAACCTAGTGATATTTACTCTTTTTGTCAATAGTGGAGTCATCCACTTCTCTATAATTATCCAACTTTATGGAGAAATCGTAAAAGATCCGGGGATAACGGCAGGGGAATGCCCGGCGCGTGGGAGCCAAAGTCGCGCGCTCATGGGGCACATAAGGCCGGAGGGAACACGAACGCTCGATGGCCCGTTTATGCTTTGGCGCCTCGCAATAAACAGCTTTTGAGAGTGAGCAATATCGAGGACTTGCTTAACCGGCAAGATCCGCATTCGGCCGATTGAAACAGGCGCTTCCCCGCTCGCCCCGAGGCGTCAACCTCGGGCGCCCGAAGTCTGCCGCTGTCTCTGGCGCAGGATCGCGGAGGTGGTTTCGTCCTTTTCCCGTCTCAGTTGGAGAATTACAACCGAGGCGAGCACAAGTGCGCCACCCACAAGCTGCAGACTCCGCAGTGATTCTCCGAGAAAGAAGAAAGCGAGAAAGCCGGCGGTAATCGGCTCGAGAGTCGCCGTCACACTGGCCCTCGTGGAACGCACGAGGCTTATTCCCTCGAAATAGAGACCATAGGGAACGATGGTCCCGAAAATAACGATGTAGATAATCCAGAACCACTCCACGGCGGTGTAGGAAACGCTGAAGGCCTCGAAGGGAGAGAGAACGATATTCCAAAAAAGAGCCGCAAAAAGGAGTGCGTAGAAAACCACCGTCAGCGGATCGTACTTGCGCATTCCCCGTTCTCCAAAGACGGCGTACCATCCGTAGGACAAACCGGAAAAGATGCCGACGACAATCCCCTCCCAATTCAAGGTAAGCAGATCTACATTATAAGCGCCGACAGCCAGATAGCACCCCGAAACAGAAATGGCCACGGCAATGAGTGTGAGACGGGAGGGCTTCTCGGGACAGGCAAAAACATAATACAGGGCAATAAAGACCGGTGCGAGGTACTCCAGCAGAATCGCTATGGCGACATTGATCTTGCTGATGCTGTAGGAGTAGGTGAACTGAACCATCGCCATTCCCGAGATTCCCAAAATGGCGAAATAGAGGATGTCACCCCTGGAAATCTTCAGCAGGCGCGGTCTGAAGAGAGCCAGAAGGATGAGAAGGCACAGAGTTGAAAGGGTCAGGCGTAACTGGACGAACTGGAGCGGAGTAACTCCCTGGAGAAACAGGAACTTGCCGGACGTTCCCGATACAGCCCAAAGAAGTGCGGCGAATACGACATAGAAATAGCCCCTTCTCGGGATAATCCCGGAGGGTGAAGCAACGGAGGTCTGCATATTTCAAATATTGCTTTCGGAAAGTAGCCTGGCAACGTTCTGGCCAAGGATGGCCAGTTGCTGCGCATCGGTAAGATTGAGACGCAAAATCTTGTTCAGCTCGGAAACCGGGTCGCCGAATGGGAAATCGGAACCGAACATGATCCTCTGGTGGCCATACCGCGAGATATAATCCTTTATATCGGAGGAAGAAGCAAGAGCTGTATCGGCATAGATGTTTGGCATAGACCAGACATCGCGGCGTCGAAAGATCTCGTAACCGCCGCTCAAAAGCCCCATGTGAGGGATTATGACCCGGACCCCGCGGGCCAGTTGATTGATAAAGTACATCGTATTTTCGAACTCTTCTTCCAGGCAAACGGGCATATTCCGCATGTGAATATGCTCTATCGCGGCCGCGCATCGAGGGTTTTCGTATTCATAGCGCGGCTCGTCCGGATGACGATGCCATTTGATCCCTTTGTGGCCGGGAGTGATCTGCTCCACCGCGAAATCGTTCCAGATAAAAAAGAAAGGATACACGATGAAATCCGGACGCTTCATTTCCGACAGGTAGCGATTGGATTCCGAGCGTCGTCTTCGCCACAGCGAATTGTCCCGAAAGCTCGGGTCATAGCGATCATAGATTTCGCCAACGGGGGAAAACATCACGGCAGCCCCGATCCCGCTCCTCCCCAGTGCCGAAACATAATCCCTGAGATCCTGCGGCGGCATACGGTCATACCGCCCACAATGCGCATGTGCGTCAATAATCGGTGTACTCATCGGTTATCTCAGTGACCTCATTTTGCGGCCAGCGCGGCTCTGACATACGGATATTAAAATACACCACTTTAATCTGATATAGGAAGAAGTAATCGATGTAACAGAAGCAACTTGTCTCACGGAGCAAATCGAAAAACATCGGTGATGGGAGTTGTTAACTATCAATCGCGGCAAAGTCAGAAAGATCGGAATCCGCACGATCGAAAAATCGATAAATCCCGCGTCAGCTAGGCCGATGATCCACTCAGCCCTGAATTCTTTCTGCAACCTTGCGCATATGAATATCCTTTCCCGGGGCAAACCGCCAATCCGCCTCCGTATGTTTTATCCCGCTCATGTAAGTATTTCCGTCCATTTATAACCACTTGCCTAAAAAATTAAGAGATCAGCGAAAAATGAGGCTTTCCGGGGCAAGGGAAGTGGGGTGATGTGAAGCGACGGCTGGAAGAAAATGCGAGAGTCCTTTCAGTAATGCCGTACCTCCATGGAGTTCAGAATAGCGGGAGAAGAGTAATTGCACGACGGATCGCGCCTGTTCCGGATACGGCGGCCCCGCGAACAATTCCAGATGGGGAACCGTCCGCGGGGCGAAGCGCCACGGACAGCAAGTGAAAGGGAAGATGGGTTTACGAGAGCCCCGAGGACTGCATATTGCTCCCCTTGATGACATCACAAGCCTCATGATCAGGGCGTTTCTCAATGCAATTGGGCATGGACCATCCATCTAAATGCCCAACCGCGTCATCATAACATTCGGTACAATTGAATTGTTGTACTTGAAATCCTGAACGGGTGTGTTATGATCAAAGAATGCTGGTTGCGTTCGTTATTTCGAGTTATGCAGGAAATCGCCTTTTGCCATACTTCTGGTGCGGTTTCGGGGTAACTCCGGGTATCGTACCAAAAGAGCAGTAAAAATCAAAACAACATGAAGGATTCAAAAGATGGCTGAAGGCAAAGTGAAATGGTTCAATGACGAAAAAGGTTATGGGTTCATTCAAACTGATGCGGGTTACGATGTATTTGTTCATCACTCCGCTATCATGGGAGAGGGATTCAAATCACTGAGTGAAGGGCAGCGGGTGGAATTTGAGGAGCAGAGGGGCAACAAAGGGCAGCAGGCGACGAACGTGAGAAAGCTCTAGACAGACTCCTCCGTGAATCGAAAATAACAGCCGGAGCGAATATCGCTCCGGCTTTTTTATTTTTCAGGATGGTTCGGGACAGAAACATTATCCCGGACATGGAGCCACCCCGGGGTGGACCTACTGCGTGGCGGCGGCCCTTTCCCGCTGAGTCAGGCCCGCTAAACGTTCCACCTCGCCGGCATCCAGCGACAGACCTTTCGCGACACGGCGGCCGTAATCGGGATCAGCCTTGAAAAACAAGGCGCACTGGCGCAATTGGATGCGTTTGCGCGCGTTGCCCAGGTGGGCGACTATGTTTCCGATAAGGTGATCGCGGTCGCCATCGTTCATGACAGTGCGGAACAGGGTGCCGGCTTGTACGAAATCGTCGTTCGGATGGCTGAAAGGGTGATGCCCCGCATCGCCTGAAAGTTTGAACATGGGTTCTCCCGAATTCGGATCGGGTTCCGGCCCCCCGAAGCTGTTCGGCCAGTAATTCGGCCCCCCGGCCCCATTCTGGTCGACTCTCATGAAACCGTCACGCTGGTAGCTTGTTTCCGGCGCATTCTTTGGTGCGTTGACGGGAATGAGATGGTAATTGGGGCCGAGGCGATGGATATGTGTGTCGTGGTATGAAAATACCCGAGCCTGAAGCATCTTGTCGGGAGAAATTGCGATTCCCGGCACCACGTTTCCAGGACAGAATGCAGCCTGCTCCACTTCCGCAAAATAGTTGGCGGGATTGCGGTCGAGCACCAGTTTACCGACCTTGATCGGGGGTACCTCCGAGTGTGGCCAGACCTTGGTTATGTCAAAAAGGTCCCATTTGAAGTCCCTGGCCTGTTCAGGCGTCAGGATCTGCATTTCGAGCGTCCATGAAGGATAGTCGCCATCCTGAATGGCCCGGCTCAGGTCCCGGGTCGCGTGATCGGGATCTCGCCCGCTCATGAGTGAAGCCTCTTCACGAGTCAGGTTCTTTATCCCCTGATCTGTTTTAAAATGATACTGGACCCAAAAGTACTCTCCCGCGGCATTGTACCATTTATACGTATGGCTGCTGTAGCCGTTCATGTTCCGGTAAGTGGCCGGCGTGCCGCGGTCGGAAAAAAGAATGGTTACCTGGTGAATGGACTCCGGCGTGAGCGACAGGAAATCCCAGAACATGTCGGCATCCGGCAGATTGGTTCCGGGATGACGCTTCTGGGTGTGAATGAAATCAGGAAACTTGAGTGGGTCCCTAATAAAAAACACGGGGGTGTTGTTCCCGACAAAATCGTAGTTCCCCTCCTCCGTATAGAATTTTACCGCAAACCCCCTTGGATCGCGCGCGGCATCGCTCGATCCCTTTTCTCCACCCACGGTGGAAAACCTGGCGAAAACCTCGGTGCGTTTCCCAATCTCCGAAAGGAACTTGGCGCGTGTATATCGGGTGACATCAGCCGTGACTTCAAAGTGCCCATAGGCGCCGGCCCCCTTTGCATGTACCACGCGTTCGGGGATTCGCTCTCTGTCGAAATGGGCGAGTTTCTCAAGGAGATGGGCATCCTGCATGAGCACGGGACCGCGCGGTCCGGCAGTCATACTGTTGAGATCGTCCGCGACCGGTATGCCGAACGCCGTGGTCATGGTTCCCTTTTGTTTCTTTTCCATCTTCTCTCCTTCTTATCATAAGAATGGTTTACGCTGTCGATGCATTCCATTAGCCACTCGACAGACATTGGAGATGACAGCCCGAGTGTCGCATATTGACTCTTGTTCTTTATAGATAGTCAGTTTCCATTAGAGGCAAAAAAACACTACTCGCTCTTCTGACATTCGGGGCAAAGACCATAGAAGTCCACGCGGTGACCGATAATTTTGTAGCCCGTCCGGCTTGTGATCTTTTCCATCAGGTCAGCAAGGCCGTCAAAATCAGGATCTATTATTCTCCTGCACTTCGTGCAGATCAGGTGAGGGTGTGGGGACGGCTTGTTGCCGTCGTACCGGTTAAAATCGCCGCTGAATTCCAACTCGAGGACTTCCCCCATCGACTTTAGCAGCGAGATGGTCTTGTAAACGGTAGCCATGCTGGTGGTCGGGAAATTCATCCCGACCTTCTCATAAACATCCTCGGCGCTTGGGTGCCCTTCACTTTCGGCCAGTATTCCCAGGATGGCCATGCGTTGCGGCGTGATGCGGCATCCCATTTCTTTAAGTCTTCGTACCATGGTGTCAATACGTTGCTGGAAATCACTCAATGTCTTGCTCCCTACCGGTATGGAGAGTCATTCTTAATAAACACTGAACTTTCATCAGTCAAGCTGAGCGCCGTGGATTCCCGGCGCTGGGCCGTTTACTATTTATGTACAAGAGGACTTTTGTCCCCGGGTATCGAGGGAGGAGTGTTGTCCGGGTCCGTGATAAACCGGACCATGGATATCAACGCATGGATTTATCGGGGGACCTTCGATCGAGAAGCAATCACGAGGCATTACGACAAAACAGAAGCGGGAGGCCCGCTTGCATCAGGCACTCCCGCTCCGGGACACTCTTTCACACCGGGGGACAACCCGCTATCCATGGTGCGGTCAAGTCCCCCTTTTCAACTAAAATCCGAATTCCGCCAGCAGAGAATCGACCTCGTCCTGGGAATGGACGGCATCTTCCCTGGCATTATGCGCGGGTCCATACAGTTCATCCTCGGTCTTCGTCTTTCCGCCTTCAATCTTGACGCCAAACGTACGAATGACGTTTACGAGCTTTCGTTCTATGTCGTCGAGAAGCTTGATGATCTTCAGAATGATCTGGCCGCTCAGGTCCTGATAATCCTGGGCTTCGATTATGGCGTCCAAATTCGATCGGTGCTGCGACGCCATATCGATGAGGCTGGTGATTACCCCCATCCCTTCCCCCACTTTTTTCTCGGCCTGATCACCAATGGGCTTCAGGGCGCCGATAATATCGTCAAGTTTGTGGAGGCTGTCTTTCTCGATACGCAACCGGTCCTGCATCGCTTCGACATGATCGATCGTGGTGTTGGCTGCCTTCTCCGTAAGTTCGAGCATGTGTTCGAGGCGGTTCCCGGAGTCGGGGATCTTATCTTCCACCATTTCCTTCAAGGATGGGTCCATGGTGCTGATGAAGTTGCGTATGGAATCATGCAATCCTCTCGCGAGACCGCCGATTTCCTTGTAGAGTCCCGGCTGCGACTGATCGGCCAGCCCGAGCAGGATGTCCTGTGCCCGGATGATATCTCCGCTCGAAAAGGCGGACATAAATTCCTGGCCCTTGGTGACTATCTTCTGAATCGTCTTGTCCTCCATGGGGCTTTCGGCGGTTGGGGAGGGGATTTCTCCTCCCGCGAGAAACGCGTCCAGCCTTCTGAGCGATTCAGAGGACCCCGAAAAAGTAACACTGAATTTCCCGCCGCCCTCTTTCCCATTAGGCGAGAGGGTCAATTCACCGCCCAGGCTCTTCACCATCTCCGCAAATCGTGAGGAATTTATTTCCTCTTCCTTCTTGGCGCTTTCGCGGGTGGGTACCACCTCTTTTTCCTGGGGCGCTATATCACGCCTGCTGGCGGCAGGCGGAGCTTCCTGAGGCGCGGGCTTCGGGGCGACTTTCGGGGCAGGCGCCGGTTGGGGAGCTGCCTTCGGAGCCGCCTTTGGAGCTGGCGGCGGCTCGGGAGCAGCCTTCGGAGCCGCCTTCGGGGCGGCCTTTGGGGCTGGCGGTGGCTCGGGAGCAGCCTTCGGCTCAGGCGCCGCGGCCGGAGCAGCCTGTTTAGCGGGCGCCGGGGGGGGAACCTCCACTCCCAGCATATCCAGGACCTCACTTATATCCATCTGGGTTTCATTGCCACCCTTGGAGTTCCCCATCTCATCGATCAGCATGCCGACGGCGAACCCGAGTACGGCGGCGGAGTCCTTATCTTTCGCTGGATCTATGGTCGTGTCGAGAAATTTTTCCATCTCGCTGCCGACCATTTCCAACTCACCGAGTCCGAGCCTCGAGGCCGTTACGTGAAAAGCCTGAATAGACTGACGGGATCGTACAATTTCCTTTGCCCAGTCACCGACACCGAGTGCGGTGATACTTCCCTCGGTCTCTTTCAGGATTCGGACCAGCTCATTCCAGTCTTCTTTTTCCACTCCCATCATTTGCGCTTTCCTCGTAAAGACTTATGATTCCTTTCACATCGACAATGAGAGCAACTTTGCCATCGCCCAGGATCGCTCCGCCTGAAATACCACGAAGCTGGCGGAACATCCCGCCCAGGCTTTTGATAACAACCTCTTGCCGTCCGACGATTTCATCTGCCATGAGACAATAGGAGCTCTTCCCTTCACTGACTACCAACAACAACCCTTCCCAGGGATTACGATATTTGGGTTCTTCTTCGAATATCGTATGCAGACGGATGAGAGGCATCAGCAATTCGCGCACCTTGACCATCTCCCCTCTGCCCTGAAGCGTGTAATAAGCATCCTGGGTGGGCCGCAACGATTCCTTCAATGCGATCGTCGGAACGATAAACCGCTCTGAACCGACCTGTATTACCATTCCATCGATGATCGCCATTGTAAGCGGCAGCTTCATCTGGAAACCGGACCCCTGGCCCGGCACACTGAAGACTTCCATCTTACCGCGAAGGCGTTCGACGCATTTCTTGACCACATCCATTCCCACACCCCGTCCGGAGACTTCCGTGACCTGATCACGGGTGGAGAATCCCGCATGGAAAACCAGCTCGTAGATGGCTTTCTCATCGAGTTGATCGGTGGGACTGATAATACCCCGCTCGATGGCTTTGGACCGGATCTTCGCACAATCCATTCCTTTTCCGTCGTCGCGGATGTCAATTACTATATTGCCGCCCTTTTGTTCGGCCAGAATAGTAACCGTCCCAACCGGATCTTTTCCGGCCGCGATACGATCGGCCGGCAGCTCTATTCCATGATCCACCGAGTTTCGTATCATGTGAACGAGAGGTTCATAGATTTCCTCGACCATATTTCGGTCGATCTCGGTCTCCTCGCCATGCATGACAAGGTTTACTTCCTTGCCGGATTTTTTCGCGAGGTCGCGTACCAGTCTGATCATTTTCTGGAAGGTTGCCCGGATGGGGATCATGCGCATTGACATGCTGATACGCTGAAGTTCGGCCGTAATCCGGTTAAGCTGGACGCTGTCCTTTTGGAATTTCTGCTCTTTTATCGTGAGAACGTCCGGGTTCTGAAGAACCATGGATTGGGCAATCACCAACTCACCGACCATATCCACCAGGTTATCGAGCTTGCGCGTGTCTACCCGAACCGATGAAGCACTTTCCATGGTATGGCGCTGTTCGCGCAGAGCCTTCGAGATTTCCCGAGGGCTTGCCATTCCCTCGTCGATGAGCGCCTCGCCAAACTTCTTGCCCGCACTTTTGCTGCGTTCGGCAAACCCCTCGGCCGCCCCCTCCTCGAGCACGCCATGCTCGGTCAGGATGGTGCCGACCTTCCTCACCGGGAGTCCCGAGGTCGGCATGTCGCCGCTGAAATTTCTCACGCGTTCGAGGAAGTTGCGAACCAGGGGGGATTCCTCGCCCCCGGCCTCGCCAGTCTCGGACTGTTCGAGGTCACCGAGAAGCATCTTGAGTATATCGGTTGCACTCAGCACTATGTCTATTACCGAATCGGTAATGGCGATTTTGCCGGACCTTGCCGCATCCAGCAGGTTTTCCACTTCATGGCTGAGGTGATGAATCTCCGTGAAGTTGAGGAACCCAGCTACTCCTTTTATGCTGTGGAAGGGGCGGAAAACGGCGTTTATCGCCTCCTGGTCGTCCGGATTCGTTTCCAGGGACAGCATATTGAGTTCGATCGCGGAAAGGTGCTCCTTGGATTCCTCAATGAATTCCTTTATAAGCTCCGGGTCCTGCATTTCGAAACCGGCCGAGTCGTCTTTTTCGCCGACCAGCATATCGAGTCCGGGGCCTGCCTGGCCCGACTCCAATCCATCGTCGATAGCATCGGAGGCGGTTTCGGTCTCATCGTCGGAGAGAGGAAAGGAATCGGCTGCTCGCACATCCGGGAGTTCGTTGTCCAGGAGATCACATTCCACTTCCTCGCCTTTTGCAAGGCAACCGATAATCCTCTGGATTTCGGTCCAATCCGCATTGCGGTCCGGAGATTCCTCGAGTATGAGTCTCTTGAACAGGCGCCGCAACGTGCCTATCGCCTTTTCCAAAGGCGCGGAGTAGTCCTCGGACTTTTCAAGCTCATCCAGGGCGTTGAGGCATTCGCCAATTCCCATTAGATCGTCGGGACCATCGATTACCCCATTGGCAAGCTGGACCAGAATATTTTCCATGAACACCGCCTCGCAGTAGTTTTGAGAGTCACACCTGATAGTCACACGCTCGGAAACAATCCGAGACCCGGCTGCAGCAGGCCGTCGCCAGTCACCCCAGCCATCCGGGGAGGTCCTGTTTTGATATTAGCGCTTCGGCACCGCGGGCTCTGCCTCCTATTTCGGCACTATCTTTGCGAGCTTTTCCTCGAGTGTGGCCGCCGTGAACGGTTTTACGATGTAATTGCTGACTTTGGCCTTCACCGCCTCTACGATGTTTTCCTTCTGGGCTTCGGCCGTGACCATCAGGAACGGCAGGTCCTTGGTCTCGTCCTGCCCCCGCACATGCTTAAGCAACTCCAGACCGGTCATCTTGGGCATGTTCCAATCGGACACTATCAGGTCGATCTTGTTGTTCTTCAGCACATCGACCGCAACAGTTCCGTCCTCTGCCTCAATAATGTTCTGAAAGTCCAAATCGCGGAGGATTTTTCTGACGATTCGCCGCATCGTTAAGAAATCATCCACAATAAGCACCGTTAAGTCTTTGTACGCCATCGAATGCTACCTCCTCTTTCGCAAATCGCTTCGGCGAAGCCGTATACTCCCGTGCCATGCTGAACTGAGTAAACTCAGCGCCGAGAGGGCATTACCTTTCAATCGTCAGTGCCTTGAGCACTTCACGCGGTATATCCTGAAGCGGGGCCACGCTTTCCGCGGCTCCCATCTTTATTGCCTCTTTTGGCATTCCAAAAACCACACAACTCGCTTCGTCCTGGGCTATCGTACGCGCTCCCAGATTCCGCATTTCCAGCAGCCCGCTTGCCCCGTCCCTTCCCATCCCCGTCATTATAACACCGACCGCATTCGCGCCGGCATGAAGGGCAACCGAATGAAACAGCACATCGACAGACGGCCTCTGGTGAAAAACCAGGGGACCGGTCTTGATTTCCACATAGTATGTCCCCCCAACGCGCTTGAGCTGCATGTGGAAATTCCCGGGCGCTATCAGGGCCGTTCCGGGCAGCACGGCATCCCCGTCCTTGGCTTCCCTCACTTCAATGTGGCACAACCCGTTCAAACGGCCCGCGAAAGCAGTCGTGAACCGCGGAGGCATGTGCTGCACAACAACTATTCCAGGGGAATTCAAAGGCATTTCCATAAGCACGGCCTTGAGGGCTTCCGTACCGCCCGTGGAAGCACCCATGGCTATCACCTTATGCGTGGTGCGCTTAAGGGCCTGCGCCATCTCGGAGCTCACCGGGCGCTCGGGTGACGGCGCGCGGCGTCCCGGGGCGCCCATCCTCACATGAGCGGCCGCGCGGATCTTCTCGGCAAGCTGAATACTCATATCTCCAACCGCATAGGAACCGCCGGGTTTGGCAAGCACCTCCACGGCCCCCAGTTCCATCGCCTCCAACGCCATTTCGCTGTTTGTGGGGGTGAGGGAACTTACGATTATGGTAGGCACGGGGTGGTATTTCATCAGCTTGCGCAGAAAGCTCAGCCCGTCCATGCGCGGCATTTCGATATCCAGGGTAATGACGTCGGGCTTGAGGCTTACGATCTTATCCCTGGCCACGTATGGATCGGGAGCTGTACCGACCACAACGATATCCTTGTGTTTCGACAATTCCTGAGAAAATATCTTCCTCACGATTGCCGAATCGTCTACGATCAGCACCCGTATCTGCTTGTTCTGTCCACCCGAAAGGGACGTCTGTAGTGTATCGCTGAATAGTGTCACGGGATAAGACTTCCTCTGCGAGTCATCAGTTCTGTACGGCTTCCGGTAAGAATTCCAGTGCCGCGGCGCCAATAGGCTCGCCATACGAGCTGAAGCGCAACCCGGTGGCTCCCGGCTCCGCTCCGGCCATTTCCTCAATTTTCCAAGCCCTTGGAATTCCCAGGCTCCACTCGTGATTCTTCATCCGCGCATGGTAGCTCCCACCCACCATGTTCGTAAGCTCCCTCAGCGTATCGCGCAGATCATCCTCTCCTACCTGCTCTTCGTCAATGCCGAGCAGATTCGCCGTGATCATCCTGGCAAACGCCCCGCTCAGGCACAATGAGATGGCTATTCTGCCCTGATGATTCACGATGCAGATTTCAGATCTGTAGTCGAAGGACCGTTGTTCGCAATCTTCATCAAAATCGACCATTGCGAAGAACATGGTCTCGAGGACGTCAGAAATCACATCCTTTAGAATTGGTTCCCATTGTGTGATCATCGGTTTCCCCCATTATCCGGCCAAGAAAGGCGGAGACTGCCTCGGGGCGGAAGGGTTTACGGATATAGCCCCTTGCCCCCAGCGCCATCAACTCGTTCAAACGGTCTTCGTTAGCTTCGGTCGTGATGAAGATCACCGGGATATCCATGTTGGTGTTCTTTTCCTTCAAAGCTTGAAGAAATCCGAAACCATCCATGACAGGCATGTGGATATCAGAGAGTATGAGGTCGATCCAGTTGTTCTCGAGCAACTCAAGTGCCTCCCGGCCATTCGCGGCTTCCATGTATTCCCCGATCTGAAAGCCGGATATCTCCAGTGTCTTCCTGATAACTCTCCGCATCGACTTTGAGTCATCAACGATTAGAACGTTGTAGGACATGATGCCCTCGTGTCATCCCATTGCCTGGTAGCAGCCGTTAGAGTTCTATTTCGGATTCGCCGCCGCCAACCTTAAGAAATACACGGCCGGAGGCCATTTCCAACCGCACAGTGCGGTTTACCGTCCCCCCGACGTGTTCGGCCTTTACCAAGACATTGTTTCGCCAGAATATTTTTCGCATAGCCAGATAGTTCCGCTTGCCAATATTGAAAATACCGTTGGGATCGAGAATCTGTGCACCTCCCACGGCCTTGACAATTATGTTTTCTTTCTTTGCACCAAGCTGGTAACTCTGCTTGAAAAGCATCGCAATCCCCGTATCCGCGAACATCCTCGGGTTAGCCTTTGCCTTTTCCGGGTCCAGTGAGGATTCAGGCAACATGTAATGTAGCATCCCTCCGACTTTGGCGCACGGATCGAAAATGACCACGGCTATGCAGGACCCCAATGAATAGGTAACCAGAACCTCACCGGGAACGTTGCTTATAGCCAAGTCTGCGACACCGACAACTTTTCTCATCTGCTGTTCTCTGGACTCTCGAGCATTACATCCGATTATGTTGCCTTGAACCAGCGATCCCTACTTCCTGTAAACAGCCGGACGGATGTATGTCAGCTTGTGAGACAATCCGGTGAGGCTTTCGGAGTGGCCTACAAACAAGTAACCACCCGGCGCCAGGAATCCGGCCATCTTGTTGACCAGCTCTTCCTGGGTTTTCTTGTCGAAGTAGATCATCACATTGCGGCAAAATATGAAATCAAAGGGACCCTTGAACGGATACGCGTCCTTAAGGTTGAGACGCCGGAAAGTGATTATCCGCTTAAGGTGCTGAGCCACTTCATAGCTGGCCCTGCCATTCTCATCCCTCCTCCTGAAGTGGATCTGCCGCATGGCCGGCGGGACCTTCTGCACCTTTTCGTCGGAATAGACACCCCTGGCAGCCACCTCCAGAGTTCGCGTCGAAATGTCAGTGGCAAGGATGCGGAAATCCCATCGCAGAGCATCAGGGATATGCGCGAGAATACACATTGCCAGCGTATACGGCTCCTCCCCCGTCGAGCAGCCCGCGCTCCATGCCCTTATTCTTGCCGATCCGTCCTTCTGTTTGAGTGCCAGCAAATCCGGCAACACCGAATCCAGGAAATCGAAATGTTGTGATTCGCGGAAAAAAAACGTCAGATTGGTCGAAACGGAATCTAAAAAATGAATGAACTCATCAGGATTACCCGGCGAAGTGATGAGTTTGAAATAATCATCATACGACCTGATGCCGGTCAGCCGCAACCGCTTATTCAGTCTTGCCTGGAGCAGAGCCTTTTTGCCATCATGCAGGTTGATTCCGCATTGATCGTAAACAAGCTGGCTGAATTGCTGAAAAAGCCGGTCAGGCAGATTCTTGTCCATTTCGTACATTTCCATTGCGTAACTTTCCTGGAGGACAGTCCCGGCCGAGGTTTGGCCATTACTGGAGATTCCCGGCCCCGTGAGGGAAACGTTCGGTCAGTTTTCGGAACCGGCCGCGCCGCGCGTTTAAGTCCGCGAGCCCCCGTCCCGGACGAATTGCACGATTCCAGCGCCCCTCGGCACTATATCGAAATCTTTCCAATGGCTCCCAAAGTCCCGATTGATCCCGTCCGCTTCGGATCTGCTCCGGAAATCCCCCACGTACTTCCGGAACTCACCTCCCAGTATCAGGCCACCTTGTCCAAAATGGCAAGATCATCGGAACTCAGCACCCTGTCAATATCCAGAAGGATTTTCACTCCCCCGCCGGTCTTGGCCATCCCCAGAATGTACTGCGTATTCAGGGTGGTTCCGAAGCTGGGAGTATCCTCAATATCCGATGCCTTAATGTTGAGAACTTCTGAAACGGAATCCACCACGACACCTATGTGGAGTTTGCCCGCCTGGCCGTCAATTTCCACGACCACTATGCACGTACGATCGGTATAGCCGTTTTCACCCATTCCGAAACGGAGTCGCAGGTCTATAACCGGGATTACCTTGCCCCTGAGATTGATCACGCCCTTGACATAATCAGGCGTCTGCGGAACAGGGGTCACCCGCATCATGCCGATAATTTCCTTCACTTTCAGAATGCCGATTCCATACTCCTCCTGGCCGAGAGAAAAGGTCAGATACTTACCTTCCCTGTCGAGTCCGGAGATTTCAGCCTGAGCTGTTGTACCTGTTTGTTGTCTCATGAGTTAGGACTCCTTTTTCTGCATACCCGGGTTCAATTATCCAGCGCCGAAAGTCGCGCGGAAACCGCCGCGAAATTGTATTTTCTTTTGCCTGTTGCTTATAAATCGGCAGGAGAAATATTTTCTTCAGTGCATCCTGACGAAAAAGTGCGGTAATGGAAAAATTAAGGCAATTTATCCGGCAAGTAAGCGTTAATCGGACAATGCACTCACAACTCCGGCGCGGAAAAACGAAAAGGCTTTCATGTATTCCTCCTTGTTTCCACAGGGTTATCGCAAAAGATTGAATGTAATATGGCGGAAGACATGGAGCCTTCGGAGTTTTCATAGACTCCCACTGTTTTCGCGAGATACCCCGCAGAGCTAAAAAAGCAGTCATTCCAAAATATTATAACAGGGAGATAAACCGGGGCATCTTCGGAACATACGATATGGAATACAAAAAAGAACGAAGACTCACATGTGAGCCATAGTTACGGAAGGATCCAATGACCGCTTGAGAAATCCGGGAATGCATGAAGGATATTTCTGAACATCAGGGGCAACCATGCACTTGTATTGCATGCTGCGGGTACGCATGACACCAGATCTCCAATTCGTATCTAACGAAGTATTCTATATTTGGTTCTGATGTACTGTTTCGGCAAATGCTCTTACCAAGGCACTGCCAATGTTTGCATTGCAATACCAATTCGCTTTAGCAAAAGAACCTCATTCGCCTGGAAATCTGGATAAAAAGACAAAAAAGAGATTGGCTCTTTCCGAACTGTCGATTGCGGTCGCCCCACCCTCCACAGCCAACAAGATAAACTGGCCGCTGGAAGGTCAGGGAGTTCCAACTCCCACCAATAGACATAGACTCCCGCTGTTTTCCGATCACTGCAAACGGGTGGGAGAAGGCCCCGGCTATTTTGCCGGGA
>JBDKTY010000051.1:0-53687 GCA_039679945.1 Syntrophobacter sp.
ACGCGCGGGGCGCCGCCGTAACGCCCGCACTGAGCCGCGAAGCGGCGATGGGGGTGTGGGGGGCGAAGCTCCCCACGCTTCTAATACTAATTTGTGTTCAAGAGGATATACCCCCGTTCGCCCTGAGGTATCGAAGGGTAGAACGGGTCAATTCTGAACGGCATCTTCAATTTAAGGATAGACTCATCTTGAACGCAACTCCGTATAAAGCGCATCACTCCCATACCATCTTGGATGCAACCTTTGGCCCGTGGTCCGCAACCTGCTCCTCGTCACTAAATCTCCACCTCTTCCTCCGGCTCGGGCATAAAGACCCTCGGGTCCTTTACGTCCGCGATCACGCGCAGGATCTCCTCCCGCCTGTTGCGGCGCTCGTTGCGTTCGACATGGACCAGCGCGAGGGATCGGGCGCCGGCCAACCGGGCAAAGTCGATGCAGCTCAGGATATTTCCATGATTCGGAATATTTTGGTCCAGGCGGAACGCTTCATGGATGATCAGATCGCACCCGAGGGCAAGGGTGAGGGTTTCGGGCGTGGCGAGTCCGTCGCCGCTGTAGAAGACCGATTTGCCGCCTGAGTCAAGTCGAAGCGCGAGGTCTCTGCGGGAGTGGCCGTTTAGGGCCGTGCGCCAGGAAAGACCCGCTGTCCGGACGGATTCGCCCGGTTCGATCTCCCTGAATTGCAGTTCGAACGCAAATTTGTCCATGATCGAGGCATAGGCCAGCCTTGTAGTCTTGAGGATTATCTGTTCCACGCCTTCCTGCCCGGCGATGAGCAGGGTTTTCTTACGGCCCATCTCCCAGAAACGGGTGAGCAGGGCGGGAATGCCGAAGAAGTGGTCTCCGTGAAAGTGAGAGATCCATATGGCGTCGAGTTCGTCCGGGTCCTGGCAGTTGCGCCAGAAGGAGGGGGGCGCGGTAAAGCCGCAATCGAGCAGGACGGAGGACTTCCCGCTTTCGGCGCCTTCCGCGCGCACCCAGATGGAGGTGTTTGAAAGAGTTTCGTCGAATGCTTCCCCCACGCCTAGAAATTTGATTATCATACCCTGGTCCTTATTTTGCAAATGTGGTTGTGGCTTCGAACCCCGGTCTTTCGCCGGGTCGCGACGGTGCATGCCGAAAAGGGGCGAAATCATTCCTGGCGGCGGCCATGTCCGGTTTCCTCCCCGACTCTGGACGGGACATTTTTGTATACAAAGGAGGGCAATTCGTGATCCTTTCTCGAAAGCGCAATTACGTAGTGTACAAGGAAAATGGAGGCGGCAAATAAATATTTATCCCGCAATCCCATTAAGGTCGTGATTAAGCGGGGTTGTTGCCGGAGTGCGCGCCGGCGTTCGACTTGAATTACATTGAAAAAGGGGTCGAAAAGAGCTATAATTGCTCGTTTTGATAGGCTTTTCAAACGCTTACACGGGCGAGGCCCCGTTTCGCGCCATATAACCGTACACGGTACCTCCCACAGCAGGACAGGATGAGAAAAATCTATGCAAGATCCTAATGTAATGCCTTCTCTCCCCCAGGATGAATATACAGCACAACAGATAACGGTTCTAGAAGGTCTCAACGCGGTTCGCGTCCGGCCGTCCATGTACATTGGCAATGTCGCGACCGAAGGCCTGCACCACCTCGTCTATGAGGTCGTGGACAACAGCATCGACGAAGCGCTGGCGGGATACTGCAACCATGTCCGTGTTCAAATTCACCTGGATGGATCGGTGACCGTTGACGACAACGGGCGCGGTATTCCGGTCGACCTTCACGAAAAGGAACAACTCCCCGCGGTAACGGTCGTCATGACCATGCTGCACGCGGGCGGCAAGTTCGATGATTCCTCCTACAAGGTATCGGGCGGTCTTCACGGCGTCGGCGTCTCGGTCGTGAATGCGCTCAGCGAATACCTCGAAGTCGAAATCCGGCGCGACGGCAAGATCTATCACCAGAGATTCGAGCGCGGCGTACCCGTAACCGGCCTGGTCATCAAGGGCGAGACTCAGAAGCGCGGGACACGGGTGACATTCAAGCCCGACAGCGAGATATTCTCAAACACCGATATCAGCTTCGATGTTCTTGCGGAACGCCTCAGGGAGCTTGCATTTCTCAATTGCGGCCTGCGCATCGAACTCTCCGACGAGGGCCTGTCCAAGGAAAAGACCTTCTATTATGAAGGAGGCCTCAATTCCTTTGTCGAGTATCTCAACAAGAACAAGGAACCGATTTTCCCCGAGGTGATCAACATTACCGGGGAGAAGCAGGGCATCGCGATCGGCGTGGCCATCCAGTACAATGCGACGTACAATGAGAAGATATTCACCTTCGCCAACAACATTAACACCAAGGAAGGCGGAACTCACCTGGTGGGGTTCAAGGCGGGGCTCACCCGGTCGATAAAGCAGTACGCCGTGCAGAACAAGACAATCAAGGCCCCGGACCTCGAAAAAATGATCGGTGACGATGTTCGCGAGGGTCTGACGGCCGTTGTCAGCATCAAGATCTCCCAGCCCCAGTTTGAAGGGCAGACAAAGACAAAGCTCGGGAACAGCGAAGTGAAGGGGTGGGTCGAAAACCTCGTTTACGAAAAGCTTTCTATCTACTTCGAAGAAAACCCGAAGATCATTCGCGCGATCCTGGACAAGGTGCTCGAAGCGGCCAGGGCTCGCGAGGCCGCGCGGCGCGCCAAGGAACTCACACGGCGCAAAGGGGTCCTGAGCGATCATTCGCTGCCCGGAAAGCTTGCCGATTGCCAGGAACGCGACCCGTCCAAAAGCGAGATGTTCATCGTGGAGGGGGACTCGGCCGGCGGCTCCGCCAAACAGGGGAGAAACAGGGGCTTTCAGGCCATATTGCCTCTTCGCGGCAAGATCCTGAACGTCGAAAAATCGCGATTCGACAAGACGCTCGAAAACCAGGAGATCCGGAACATGATCTCCGCCCTGGGCACGGGCATCGGCAAGGAAGACTACAACCCGGACAAGCTGCGCTACCATAAGACGATCATCATGACCGATGCCGATGTCGACGGCGCTCACATCCGCACGCTTCTGCTCACATTCTTTTTCCGGATGATGCCCGAACTCATCGAGCGCGGACACCTCTATATCGCCCAGCCGCCGCTCTACCGCGTTGCGATAGGAAAGAGCGAGTTTTATCTCAAGGACGACGACAGTCTGAACGCCTTCCTTCTGCAGCGCGCATCGGAGAAAAAGCAGGTTTTTCTCCCGGGAGCCGTAGCTCATACGCCTTCGGACGAATCAGGGACAGCCTTTGTCCCGACGGACGCGGCCAAGTTGCCTCCGGAAGAACTGATTCAGCTCCTCAGGAAATTCTCCCGCTACGATGACTGGCTCGAGCGCCAGGCGCAGAAAGGCCTTTCCAAGAAGCTGATCGAGAACATGATCCGTATTTTCGATGCGGAGGCCCTGGACCATGATGACCAGGAACGTTGGGTCTCGGTTCTCAAGCGCGGGCTCGAGGAACTCGGCTACGAGGTGCTTTCGATTGATTTGGAGGAAGAGCAGAGGGGTTACGATCTCGATGTCATGGAATCCTCCAATGGTCACAAGCGGATGCGCGTCAGCTATGATTTTCTGACCTCCATCGAATTCCGGAAGCTGCTTTCCCTCTACAGGCAACTGTCGTTGCTGCATGTGACTCCCTACATCGTCAGGGACAACCAGGGCGAGGCGCAATTCGACGACCCGAGGGTATTTTTCCAGCATCTCATGGATGAGGCCCGTAAGGGGACGACGATCCAGAGGTATAAAGGTCTTGGTGAAATGAACCCGGAACAGCTCTGGCAAACCACCATGGACCCGGAGAAACGGACGCTGCTCCAGGTCAGGGTGGACGATCAGTATCTCGCCGACGAACTTTTCAAGACCCTCATGGGCGACCCGGTGGAACCCAGGCGGGAGTTCATTCAGACCAATGCGCTGGATTTCAGGGAATTGGATATCTAGGCGCCGGTTTCCGGCGTCCGCGCGCGCTGTATGGCGACGCGCCAAATTCCGTTACCTCAACATCAATGACCATTGAGTATCAGGGAATATGATGGACCTCAAAACAATCAACATTGCAGACGAAATAAAGCTTTCTTACCTCGATTATGCAATGAGCGTGATAATCGGGCGCGCCATACCCGACGTGCGGGACGGCTTTAAACCCGTGCACCGGCGCATCTTCTTCTCGATGCACGAAGTCAATAACGACTACAACAAGCCCTACAAGAAATCGGCGCGTATCGTCGGTGATGTCATGGGTAAGTATCACCCGCACGGTGATGCGGCTATCTACGATGCAGCCGTTCGCATGGCGCAGGATTTTTCGATGCGCTACCAGCTCGTGGACGGCCAGGGCAACTTCGGTTCGATCGACGGCGATCCCCCGGCGGCCATGAGGTACACTGAAATCCGGATGGCGAAGATCGGCATGGAGTTCATGCGGGACATCGAAAAAGAGACTGTTCCGTTCCAGCCCAACTATGACAACACGCTCCTGGAGCCGGTGGTGGTCCCGACGCGGGTGCCGAACCTGCTTCTGAACGGTTCTTCCGGTATCGCCGTCGGCATGGCGACAAACATTCCGCCACATAACCTGGGCGAGTTGTCCAAGGCGCTGCTGGCCTATCTGGATAATCATGAAATAACCGTACCCGAACTCATGCGGTTCATTCCCGGTCCGGATTTTCCCACGGCCGGCCTCATCTGCGGTTGCAGCGGCATCAAGGAAGCCTATGAGACCGGCAAGGGGGCTATAAAGATGCGCGGCCGCGTCGAGGTGGAGGATTCGGGCAGGAAGCAGCATCTGATCATCTCCGAGCTGCCTTTCCAGGTGAACAAGGCGAGGCTTCTGGAGCGCATCGCCGAGCTGGTAAAGCTCAAGAAAATCGAGGGAATCCAGGATATTCGCGATGAGTCGGACCGCCACGGGATGCGCGTTGTGCTCACCCTGCGTCAGGGCGACGATCCGAAGGTGGTCGAAAACCAGCTCTATAAGAACACCCCCCTGGAATCCACATTCGGCATCATCATGCTCGCGGTTGTGGACAACCGGCCGGAAGTTCTCAACCTCAAGCAGATATTGGTCCACTTCATCAATTTCCGCCGCGAGGTGGTGGTAAAGCGGACGCAGTACGAACTGAGGCAGGCGGAAAAACGCGCGCATATCTTGGAAGGCCTCAAGATCGCGCTCGAAAACCTGGACGCCGTGATAAAGCTGATCCGCTCCGCCGCCAATCCTCCCGAGGCCAAGCGGGGTTTGATCGAGCAGTTTGCCTTCTCGGAAGTGCAGGCGCAGGCCATCCTGGACATGCGGCTCCAGCGCCTGACCGGCCTGGAGCGCGACAAGATCCTGCAGGAATATGCTGAAATTATCAAGGAAATGGAACGCTTGAGACAGATACTCGCCTCGCCGGCGCTCGTGGATGAGGTGATTCGCGGAGAGATTCGCGAACTTATGAACGAATTCAGCGACGGTCGAAAGACCGAAATCGCTGCCGACGCCGGGGACATCTGCCTCGAAGATCTTATTCCTTCCGAGGAAATGGTGGTAACGATATCACGGGCCGGCTACATCAAAAGAACGCCTGTTTCCATCTACCGCAACCAGAACCGGGGCGGAAAGGGAAGGACGGGAATGGCCACCCGCGAGGAAGACGTCGTGTCCTTCCTGTTTACCGCCGTGACGCATGATTACCTGCTGATCTTTACCAATAGAGGGCAGGTGTTCTGGCTCAAGGTCTATGAAATTCCGGAAGTCGGCCCGACCGCGCTGGGCAAGGCAATAGTGAACCTCCTGCCCCTGCAGCCGGGTGAAAAGATTCAGGCCATCCTGCCGGTGCGCGAATTCTCCCCCGGCCTGTTTGCGGTTATGGCGACAAAGAAGGGGATCATCAAGAAGACCGAGCTGTCCGCCTACTCCAATCCGCGCGCCAACGGTATCAGGGCAATAAACCTGGACGATGGCGATGAACTCATCTCGGTGGTAACCACCGATGGGCAACAGGATATTTTCCTCATGAGCCGCGGCGGCAAGTGCATCAGGGTCAATGAAGAGCAGTTCCGGCCTCTTGGCCGTGTCAGCCGGGGGATCCGAGGCATGAACGTGGAGGGAACGGAACTGGTCGGCATGGACGTGATCGACCCGGGCAAGGCTATTCTCGTGGTGACCGACAAGGGCTTCGGGAAGCGAACGCCGGAAGAGAGCTACCGCTGCCAGTCACGGGGCGGCAAGGGGGTCCTCAACATTAACGTGACCGAGCGAAACGGCAGTGTGATCGGGTTCCGCCAGGTGGGCGAGGAAGAGGACATCATGCTGATCACCGACAAGGGCCGCCTGATTCGCATGCCCGTGCACCAGATCAGCAAGATCGGCCGGGTGACCCAGGGCGTCAAGCTTATCGGCCTCGCCGAAGGCGAAAAGGTAGTAGATCTGACAGTTCTCGTTGAGACGGAAGATACCAGAGAGGAAGGCGAAAATTGAAACTGACGGGACCTGTAGGCGTTATCGGGGCGGGCAGTTGGGGAACCACAATTGCTCACCTCCTGGCCGAAAAGGGGTTGGACGTAAAACTATGGGTCTTTGAAGAGGACCTGTGTGAGATAATTCGGAAAACGGGCGAGAACAGTTACTACCTTCCGGGGTTCAAACTGAATGCGAATGTAAGCATCCATAACGATCTCGCGCATATCGTCGCGAACTCGCGGCTGCTGGTGATGGTCGTTCCATCCCATGTCTATCGGGGTGTCGTGAAGCAGATGCTTCCCCACATTCGCGAAGACGCCGTTATCGTCAGCGCGACGAAGGGAATAGAAAACGATACGCTGCTGACCATGTCGGGCATCTGGAATGAGGTGCTGCCCCGGGACGGGAAGGTACCGGTCCTTTGCCTGTCGGGACCATCCTTTGCGAAGGAGGTCATGCAAAAGGTACCCACCGCCGTGACCCTCGCGGGTGAAGATATAGGGATCACGCGGGTGGTCCAGCGGGTCATTTCCACAAACATGTTCCGAGTCTATACCAGCCTGGACAAGATCGGCGTGGAACTGGCCGGCGCGTCGAAAAACGTCATCGCGGTTGCCGCCGGAGTCAGTGACGGGCTCGCATTCGGATATAACACCCGGGCGGCGCTCATAACGCGCGGGCTGGCGGAAACGTCGCGGCTGGGAGTCAAGATGGGGGCCCACCCATTGACCTTCTCGGGGCTTGCCGGAGTGGGCGATCTGCTCCTCACCTGCACGGGGGACCTCAGCCGAAACCGAACGGTGGGTTTCCAGCTCGGACAGGGCAAGAAACTGAAGGAAATCCTCAGCGGCATGCGCATGGTCGCGGAGGGCGTGATCACGGCCAAGTCCATCCACGCGCTCGCGAAACGGATGGAGGTGGACATGCCGATTTGCGAACAGGTCTATCGCGTTCTCTATGAGGACAAGGACCCGCTCGCCGTGGTGAAGGACCTTATGGAACGTGATCTCAAGCACGAATTGGAATACGATTCGGAGAACATGCCGGGTTGAGCGGTGTAACAGGGGAACGATCTTAGCGTCGCCTTTCTTCATATCTCCATAAATAGTCTCTTCCCGGCAGTATTGTGTCAAGCTGATCGGGGTCATGCGAGTTGCGTTCGCGGAACTGTTTCACGAACGCTCCGGTACGGCATGTGAAAAACCTCCCGTCTCCCCTCATGTCATGAGTGATTTTCCCGTCTTATTTACCTAAAAAAGCTTGGTTTTTGCGCGTTCTTTTTGTTAATTTGGACTTTTCTACATAAGAACGGGTTAATGAGAGGAAAATGAAGAAACCGTGATAGACTGGCTAAAGAGAACATTTGCGAACACTGTTGCAATGGTTCGCAGAGATCCGTTCGGATATTCGATAGACAAGAAGCCCCGTTTTCCCCTGCAGGCGTGGTTCGAGCGCATGGTGGCGCGGCTTACCGTTCCGGAATACCAGCAGACGATGCTTGAAGAGTTGTCCCGGCGCGGTACCGTTGTCTACGCGATGAAATACCCCTCGCAGCTCGATTTTGCGTACGTCAGCATGCGGCTGAACCAACTCGGACTCCCGGCGCCCGGCTTTACCTTCGATATGCACCCGTTTTTCTGGCAGCACCGCTGGTTCGCGCTGAAAACCATGGCTTCGCATTCGGCCCACCTGGTCCGCCACGGCGCTTTCCCGGACCCCTATCCCGCCGGGTATTATTCCGATAAGATCCGGGACGGCGAATCGGGTGTTTTCTTTCTCGTGGGAAAGCGCGGCTACTATCGCAGTACGGTTCTGGTGGGAAACGATCCCCTGGAACACCTGGTGGAGATTCAGAAGCAGACGGAGCGCCCCATCTTTATCGTCCCGCTGGTTCTCATGTACACACGCCGTCCGGAGGAAGAGCGGCACGGCCCTTTTGAATTCATACTCGGGCACAAAAGGCACCTCGGATTTCTGCGAAAGATCCTATCCTTCGTCAGCGGCAACCCGTATACCGTTATCGAAGCCGGTGAACCGGTGAATCTCCAGGAGATTGTCCCGGAACTCTCGGAGGACCTTTACCGCAAACGCAAGCAGATTTTCGAGCTTCGCCGCAACATGAGCGACTCGCTCGATGAGATCCGCCGGGCCGTTGTCGGGCCGATCCTCAAGAGCAAACTGGAGATGAAGGAAATAGTGCTCCACCATCCCAGGCTCGAAACGCTCATGCAGCGCCGGGCTCGCGCCGCCTCCCACGAAGTGTGGAAGGTGCGCATGGAAGCGGATGAGTATCTCGAGGAAATCGCCGCCAATTACAGTTTTTCCTTTATCCAGTTCGCATCCAGGATTTTCGGCTGGGTCTGGAACAATCTCTTCGATGGCCTCGACCTGGACCACGAAAGCCTCCAGAGGGTAAAGCGCGCGGCTCGGAACAACACTCTCGTTTATGTCCCGTGTCACAAGAGCCACGTGGACTACCTGCTGCTCACGCACCTCCTGTATGCGAACAATCTTTCCACGCCCTTTATCGCGGCGGGGAAGAACCTGTCTTTTTGGCCTCTTGGCTCTCTATTCCGCAAAGCCGGCGCTTTTTTCATTCGCCGCACTTTCAAGGGGCTGAAGTTCTACGCCGAGGTCTTTTCGCTTTACGTCAAGACCATGGTTCAACTGGGCCACAACATAGAGTTTTTCATCGAAGGCGGACGGAGCCGGACGGGAAAGCTGGTCCTGCCTAAACTGGGGCTCCTCGCGATCCTGATTCAGGCGGTGGAGGAAGGGTTTTGCGATGACCTCGTCTTCGTGCCGACGGCCATCTGCTATGACCGGATACCCGAGGAGGAATCCTATCTTAAGGAAGTTTCCGGGGGAGCGAAGGAAGAGGAAAACCTCGGTCAGCTCGTGCGCGTGAGGCGGGTACTGCGTAAGCGTTACGGCCGTGTTTACCTGCAGTTCGCCGAGCCTGTTTCCCTGCGCCAGTACCTTGAGCGTAAGAACTACGATATGGGGGAGATGAGTTCCAGGGAACGCCATGCGATGTACCGCGATTTCGCCTATCGAATCATCAATTACATA
Source organism: Syntrophobacter sp. (assembly GCA_039679945.1). GTDB lineage: Bacteria > Desulfobacterota > Syntrophobacteria > Syntrophobacterales > Syntrophobacteraceae > SbD1. Next base: position 9,535 of record JBDKTY010000051.1, read on the forward strand.
AACCAGGCATCGCTGGTCACTCCGCACGCGCTTGCCGCATCGGCGCTGCTCACATCATCCCGGCACGGCATCTCGATGGCCGAATTCAACGAGACGTCGCGTACGTTCCACGAGTATCTCACCGATCGCGGGATTCAGCTCTCGAAGATGCTCAAGAACCTTGAGGCCAGCCTTCAGGACTCGCTCAGGGACCTCGAACGCGGCAAGCTGGTTGGTAAGCTCAAGGATGAGGATGACGACCTCGAGGAAGAGGTCTTCACGATGGAGGACAGCAAACGGCTGACCCTCGAGTACTACAAGAACAATATCATTCACTTCCTGCTCCCGGCCGCTTATGTCTCCACCTCCATTCTCGCGCAGCAAACATTCCGGTTCAGCGTCAGCCAGGTGCTCGAAGATGTCACTTTTATGAAAAACTTCTTTAAATTCGAGTTCGTTTACGATAACGAGTTAAGTGACGAAAAGCTCGTGCAGGATACACTGGGTACGTTTGAAAGACTCGGTTTTCTGCACCTGGTGGGCGAGGGGGACCAGCCATACATCCTGGCCCACAAGGGACTCAAGGCGGCCCATTCCTTTCACGGACTGCTCCGGAACTATTTCGAAGGCTATTGGCTTGTTCTGCGTGGCATGCGTTACCTGCAGAAAAACGGCTATACCGAGAAGGATTTCATAAAAAAGATACTCAGCCTGGGACAGAAAGCACTCAAGCTCGAACTTGTGGAACGGCCCGAGTGCATTTCCAAGATTGTCTTCGACAATGCACTCAAACTGTGTATCGAGAAGAATGTGGTCGTGAAGAAAGTCAACGGAGACAAAGAAGAGGAGTTGTGTCCCGGAGAGAATAATCGAGACCTGATACAGTTTTACAGCAGGCAGATCAGCAGGTTCCTCAGATCTCCCCATTTCGCGCTGCAGTAGACGGGATAAAAGCCAGTTCCTCTGAATGAGCGGGTTAGGGCATCCCCCTCCTGCTTTTCTTTGTCATTTTTACATAACTCGCACTCTCCGCGATGCGGACGGGAGAACCGCACATACTCGGCGGTCCTCATGAAACACACTCAGGAGGCTTTAGATGGAAATATCCGTTCACCCTTTGGACCCGGCACAAAGGCGCCCCAAGCCGAAAGACGAGAGCCTGGTTTTCGGCCGAATCTACAGCGATCACATGTTCATGATGGATTATATCACGGGAAAAGGCTGGCATAACGCGCGCGTTGTACCTTACCAGGATATTCCGATGAATCCCGCCGCCATGGTGCTCCATTACGGTCAGGGCATTTTTGAGGGACTGAAGGCTTACCGCTGGCCGGGGGATAAGATCCACCTCTTTCGGGCCGATCAGAACTGGAACCGCTTCAACCGTTCCGCGCGCAGGATGTGCATGCCCGAAATAGACCCCGCGTTCCAGACTCAGGCGCTTGAGCAGCTTCTCAAGGTCGACAAGGACTGGGTGCCGCACAGTGTTGGTTCTTCGCTCTACCTCCGCCCAACCATGATCGCAAACGAGCCCCATCTCGGCGTGCGTCCGGCGAGCCAATACCTGTACTACCTTATGACGAGCCCGGTGGCCGCTTACTACGCGGAGGGATTCAACCCGGTCAAGATCTTCGTGAGCGATGAGTACGTGCGATCGGTTCGCGGAGGCCTTGGCGAGGCGAAGACAATGGCAAACTATGCCTACAGTCTCTACGCCGCGGAACTTGCCAAAAAGATGGGCTTTACCCAGGTGCTCTATCTCGACGCAGTCGAGCGGAAGTATGTCGAGGAGGTCGGCACAAGCAACATTTTCTTCCTGATAGGCAAGGAGCTGGTAACTCCAAACCTGAATGGATCGATACTGCCGGGCGTGACCCGCGATTCCGTCCTGCAACTCGCCAAACACTGGGGAGTTACCTGCACCGAGCGCCATATCGCGATCGACGAGGTGATCGATACGATCAGATCGGGCGAGATGAAAGAAATGTTCGCCACCGGAACAGCCGCGGTCATTTCACCCGTCGGGTCCATCTCCTACAAGGATGAATCCTTTACCGTCGGTGACGGAAAGGTCGGGGATCTGTCGCTCAGGCTCTACAATGAAATACTTGGCATCCAGTACGGCGAGAAGAAAGACGTTTTCGGCTGGATCAGCCAGCTCAACGTGTAAAATCCACGAAGGGCGTGCTTTCGTCAGGCCATTTCAAATCACCGCCGGTGACTTGAAATGGCCTGACTTCGTTTGCTTGAATGCCTCCTTGCTTCCAATGAGGCAGGGCCCGGGTTTCCATCCTGGATGGGAAGGCCTCGGAGAACCGGGGGGGGGGTCTTAGCCCGCATTATTTTCATGGCTTTCCGAGAAGAAGCGTAAAAAGCCCTGTATAGACCATGTGCTGGCTGGATTTTTCACCTCAACTTCGACCGACAGTTTGTTATCGGCCCAAAATCGCTTCAAGCCCTGAGCAGCGCATCCTTATCGGGCTTTACGGGCGCGGACCGCGATTCATGAATAATGCGGGGTAGGCTGCCATTACCTTTGCCTCCGGCGGAACCCATCATCGAAATTCCCTGAAGGAGCACAGGGATTAGAAGCCATGGGATTTCGAGACGACCTGTCCGGCGCTCAGGGATTGGTTCCGGGGGCATCACCGGGTTCAACACGGCAAGGGCTTCTCTCCGGTCTTTTGCAGGGGGGGCAGAGTCCTGGAAATGGATATACAGAAGGTAATCCCTCTTTTGCCCCGTGGCTCCAACCACACTTTGCCCCCGTGCTGCTCGGCTATTTCCTTGACTATGGTAAGACCCAGACCCGCGCCTTCGACGCCCCTGGATGTTTCGTTTCGTTGAAACAGCCCAAAGATCTTTTCGGAATCGCTCTCCTTAAGTCCCCTGCCATTGTCGCTCACACAAAAAATGTGGTGGCTGTCCGAGTCTTCATGTCCGATCGAAATTCTGGTAAGGCTTTCACCGCCGTACTTCAGCGCGTTATCGATCAAGTTCCTGAAGACCCTGAGAATCGAAAGCTTGTCCGCCCTGATCTCGATTTCATGCTCCGGCGTGCGCCATTCGATCCGGCGAAGGCTGAGTCGCGCCGAGAATTCCTCCCTGAGCATCCTGAGAATCTCGGTCACGTTGGTCGTTTCAATCAAGGGCGTGGTCTCTTTCGTCGCTATGTAGATATTGACCTTCTCGACGAGGGCCGCGATGTGCTCGGATACCTTCAAGATCTGGTCGCAATAGGTCCGGCCCTTGTCGTCAAGGTTCTCCCTCGCGTGTTTGGTCAACCGCTTTGTAATCCCATAAATGCCCACGGCTGGACTCTTGAGGTCGTGAGCGACTGAGTAGGCAAAAAACTTCAGTTTTTGGGAAGCATCTTTCAGTGCCTCTTCAGCCCACTTGCGTTCTTCTATCTCGTCTGTAAGCCGTTGGTTTGTAATGGCCAGTTCCGCCGTGCGTTCCTTGATCAGGTCCTCGAGATGAGCGCGGTATTCGTCCAACTCCCGTTCAGCGCGCTTGCGTCTGGTAATGTCGAGCATCACTCCGACAAGCCCCGCCGTGTTGCCGTCCAGGTCCGTGAAGGTACCCTTAATGAATTGAACATCGTGACGGATACCGTCCGCAAATTTGAAACTGGCCTCGTATTGTTGAGCCCCGGGGTTGCGGAACAAAGAGAGGTCCGCCTCGCGGTATATTTGCGCCAGGTCGTCGGGAGCGACCTCATAGACCGATTTCCCGACGATATCGTCCTGGCACAGGCCTAAACATGATTCGAAGGCTGAGTTGCAGCCCAGATATATTCCTTTGATATCTTTATAGAAAATAGGGCTTGGAATCGTGTCGATCAGCGTCTGTTGAAAATGAAGCTGTTGTGTCATGGCCTCCTCGGCCCGCTTGCGTTCCGTGATGTCTCTCACTATGCCGCACAATACCGTGCGGCCAGCCAGGACAAATGCGCTGGAAGATATCTCCACTGGAAACACGGTGCCATTCTTTCGCCTGTGGAGATAAAGCGGCTCACCGGTGTGTTTGCCCCTCGCCGCTTCTTTTCCTGATGCTCGCGACTGATCGGGTTGCGCCATGATGTCCGTGAATCTCATTGCGAGGAACTCATCGCGTGTATAGCCGTAGAGGTGCGTGGCACTCTCATTGACATCGATAAATGAGTTGGTGTCGGCTTCAAAAAGGAGAATGGCATCCGATACTGTCGCGAAGAGTTGCCGGTACTTTTCCTCGCTTTGAGTGACCGCTTCCTGGGCTTGCTTGCGAACGGAGATATCCCGGATCGACTGGATGGCTCCGATTATGTTCCCGCCTTGATCAAAAAGCGGAGACGACGTTCCCCAGAGGTACGCGCCTCTTCCTCCATAGGCCTTTGGGACGTATGCTTCCGCGTAGATGGTTCCGTCTTTCCTCTCGACAAAATCGTAATTTTCTTCGATATCGCTTTCGCCGTCCATCAGGAGATCGATGAGCATCGGTCTTCTCTCTCCGTAGAATGCGGCCGCATATTCATAGTCCCCTTTTCCGAGCATGTCCTCCTGCTTTATCCCCGTCATCTCTTCGATGGCGCGGTTCCAGGCTATGACTCTTTTCTTCTGGTCAATCACGAAAGTTGCATCCGGCAGGAAATTGATAATATCCTGGAGCTGCTGATAAGCTTTTTTCAGCGCTTCGTTGGCGCGTTTGCGCTCGCTGGTTTCCAGAAGAAGCAGGTCGTTGGTCTTTCTCAGCTCGGTTGTTCGCTCGGTAATCAGTTTCTCGAGATGGTTCTGGTGCTTGACTAGTTCTTCCTCCGCCTGCTTCTGGTCCGTGATGTCATTTATGAGTGCCAAGATGTGCGTCAGGCCATCGTTGCCTTCTATTACCGAGGCCGATATGCGCACCGTCCTTGTCCGCGCATCCGATCGAACGAGTTGGCATTCCTCGGCAATCAGGCCCTTCCCCCGCCGCATCCCGGCCATCAGCTCCACAGCCCTCGCCTGGATCTTCGGGTCGGGGTAGATGCATTGGTGCCAGCCCGCAAGGTTGATCTCATCCATCGTATAGCCCGTGATTTCCGTCATGCGCTCATTCCAAACCGTGAACCTCACAAACGGATGCTCATTTATCTCATGACAAACGCACAGACCTTCCGCCGCGCACTCAATGATGGCGGTCCTGAACGAGTGTTCCTCGCGCAAAGCCTGCTCCGCCCGCATGTAAATGAGCGCGTTTTTCTCCAGTTCCTCGACTCGTTTTTCCAATTCTTCGTAAGTTGGTTTGTGACACATGTGGCAGCACCTTTTACCTGCGTGAACTCTGACTCTTCTGCAAATAATGACCTATGTCATGGGAGTGGGAACCCCGACGGGGTGTTTTCATGAATTGTGAAAAGTCCTGGATGGCAAGTATCCTCTCATGGGAGAATCTTTCTACTCACTCAGGGCGGGAGTATCCGTGGAAGTTTATAGCAGAAGTGAGGAGGAAGCGGTTGATGTGACTTTGGTGGGATAATGGTTATGCTTTATCATTACTTTTCAAAAGATTTTAAATAAGATCTGAGGTTTACCTTCTTATTGCTCACTCCAAGTTTTTTTCGTATATGGAAACGGTGTGACGAAACCGTATTCGCGGAAACACCCAGCGAATCAGCTATTTCCTTGGATGTTTTACCTTCCTTGATGAGACCGGCAGCCTGGATTTCCACTGGGGTGAGGCCATGATATTTGACGGAGAGCCTTTTGGCAAAAGGAGAGGTAATCTCCCTCACGTGGGACTCGAGGATTGAGAGATAGGTCAGTTGATCGCCACCCAATCTGCTCCTCTTGAGTTTTTCGATGTATGGGATCAGCAGACTCCTTACGTTCAGCAGAATGCTTTCCTCAAGGTCCGTTCTGTCCTCATCCCGTTGTTTCAGCAATACTTTCAGCGCCGCATTGAATTCCTCGAGACGGCGGGTTTTGGCGCTGAGTTCCTTCGTCCGCTGCTCGACCTGGTTTTCCAGTTCTTCATTGGCTTTTTTCAATGCGGCCTCGAGGAGCTTGCGGCCCGTGATATCGACATTTGTCCCGACGATGCCGCATATCCTTTCATTATCGCGGATCGGCGCGACCACGTTGTAGAAATGCCGTTCCACATTCCCGAGGACGAACTCCACTTCGCCCTTTACCAGTTCACCCGAAAAGGCCCGGCGGTTGTTATCCTCCCAGACAGACAGAATCTCCCTGCTCGGGCAGATATCCTCAGGTTTCTTCCCGATAATATCGCCATAGCGCTGTCTGCAGATGCGGTTTTGCATGGTATAGCGGCCATCCGGACCAATAACCCAGAATTCGAACGGGATGCTCTCGATGGTCGCGGCAAAGTACGCCTTACTCTCCCTCAGCGCCTCTTCCGCCATTTTCCGCTCGGTAATATCAATGGCGACTCTGAGTATAAGTGGAGAACCGTCATGGTCCCCAAAAAGACTATCGTGAACTTCATAGATCAGCCCTGAAAACTTGTATTCCTCCTGACGCGGGCGCCCGGTTTCGAACGCCTGGAATGTCTCGCATTGCAGGCACGGCGTTTTTTGCCCCCAGAAAATCTCATGACAAGGCCGGCCCTCGGGGTCTCCCACGAGTTGCCGGAACCTGCTGTTGGCATAGCGGATCGAGTAATCCCCGGCTTGCAGCCAGACGATCGCGGGCAGCATCTCGAGGACTGAAAAGAGCCTCTGGCGCTCTGATTTGAGCAACTCTTCCGCCAGCTTGCCTTCGGTGATGTCTGAAACCATCGCGAATGATCCGACGATCCGTCCATCGGGAGCGGACAGGGGACTGGCGCTGAGAAGCCCCCACAGTTTAGAGCCGTCCTTGCGCAAGAATCTCAGTCTGTATTGTTCCTTTTCGCCTTGCATCCGCCTCTCGAATTTATCGAGGAAGACTGGCTTGTATTCATCATCGAGGAACTCCCAGAACGCTCTTCCGATCATCTCCTCCACCGAGTAAAGGAGCATCTCCGCCATTTGCTGGTTCAAATAGGTCGTCCGCGCCTCGGAGTCGACGACCCAAACCCCCTCTAACGCTGTATCAACCAGAGTGCGGTACCGTTCTTCGCTTTCGCGCAACACCTCCTCCGTCCGTGGACGAAGAAGAATTTCTTTCTCCAGTTCATGGACCCGTCTCTCCAGTTCTTTATAGCTTGGTTTGCTGGCCACCGTGGGGCACCTCTTCTCTGGCGGAGAACCCGGAAGACGGCTTCTCGTAAAATAAGCCGGCACTTACCCGGAGATTCCACCATTGGCTATAAACTGAAGTTGCCTAGCCGGCCGGAGTGGAGTTGCTGTTCGCGTCGTTCCATCCATGCTGAGTGAAGCTCCCGCACGACCTTGCGCGCGACAGCAAGCTCCACGGCATCCACGGTTGCATCATGGCTGCCGGTAAAAAAGCCGTTGAGAAAGAAATGTGAATGAAACATAATATAAGCCTTCCTGGCTTGTGTAGTGTAGGAATCCGAGGAATTTTCCGAGTGCTCCCGGCATGGAAGGCGGCATTATTAGGCAGTATGTTCCGCATCGGCAAGAAAATGAGGTGAGGGCGCAGCAATTGCGCCTTTAAGAAAACAACGATGGATTACATTTTTAAGCCACCGGCAAGGTTGGTGGCAGTTTACATTAGATTCGGCGTGATTACATTGAATCCATGGTCGACAAAATGTCGTCTTCTCCAAACCCCTCAAGCCCTGTTTGGCTCCCCCCTCCGGCTGAACAGGGTTTTTGGCGTCTAAAAGACAGGCCCAGATGATTTTGCTTGTGAATCCCCCCCTGGTTAAACCCTCGGAACCTCCGCCGGGCATCGCTCGACTCCGCGGCGCGCTCCTGGCCGCCGGGCTGGACTGCTCGGTAATTGACGCAAATATCGAGGCAATTCTGCACCTTTTGCGGGTGTCTCCGTCGCAATCCGACAAATGGACCGCGCGCGCGCTGCGCAACAGGGAGAGGAACCTGGCCGCAATCCGAAACGCCGGCGGCTACTCGGACATCCAGCGCTATAAACGCATCGTTTGCGATCTGAACAGGCTGATCGAGCTTTCGGGAAACGGCGGGCCGGACAGGATCAGTCTCTCCAACCACGGCAGGGATGATCTGTCGCCGGTTCGAAGCGGGGACCTTATCCGCGCGGCTGAAGAATATGAGAAAAACCCGTTCTACCAATACTACTCACGGCGACTGTCGGAGGTAATGGAGCGGGATAGGCCCGAGATCGCGGGGCTTTCGCTCAATTTCCTGAGTCAGGCCCTGACGGCTTTCTCGATGGCCGGCTACATCAGGGCACGTTTCCCGCGCGTAAAGATCGTCATGGGCGGAGGCCTTGTCACCTCCTGGCTGCGCAATCCACACTGGAATGATCCCTTTTCCGGCCTGGTTGACAGCATGGTTGACGGACCGGGTGAGCAGGCACTGCTCGCGATGGCAGGGAAAAGGGACGGGCTGGTCAGGGCGGGGAGGAGCGGGGAATCGCCGCTGCCGACGACCTCATCGGGTCTCGAACGCTCACGCGTGTTCGCGGATTGCCGCTTTCCTGTTCCCGATTATTCCGCTTTGCCCATCAGCGACTATTTCGCCCCCGGTCCCATAGTTCCCTACAGCGCATCTTCCGGGTGCTACTGGAACCGATGCGCCTTTTGCCCGGAGACGGCAGAAGGGACCCCTTACCAGCCGGTGGGGCCGGCGGAGGCTGTTCGCCAGGCGGGAAGGCTGGTCCAGGAGATGCGTCCGGCGCTGCTCCATTTCCTTGACAGCGCAATTAGCCCCGCGCTCCTGCAAAAAATCGCCGACAATCCTTTAGGCGTGCCCTGGTACGGTTTCGTTCGTGTGACACGAAGGCTTTCCGATGAGGATTTTTGCAGAAAATTGAGGCGCTCCGGTTGCGTGATGCTCAAGTTGGGGCTGGAATCGGGGGACCAGGGAGTGATCGACGAGGAGGGGAAGGGGATCGACCTTGCTATTGCGTCAAAGACTCTCATTTCCTTGAAGAAAGCAGGAATTGGAACCTACGTTTACCTTCTTTTCGGGACTCCGTCGGAATCGGAGGCAGAAGGTCGAAATACTCTTGATTTCACGGTTCGGCATAGCCCGTATATCGATTTCTTAAATCTTGCCATCTTCAATATGCCGATGAACAGCCCGGATGCGCAAAAATTCGGCACCGCGCCGCACTATGGTGGGGATCTTTCACTCTATACGGGATTCGAGCATCCGAAGGGGTGGGGCAGGGCCCAAGTGAGACATTTTCTGGACAGGGAGTTCAAAAGGCATCCCGCGATCGCTCCCATCGTGGCCAGCGACCCGCCGTTCTTTACCTCTAACCATGCGCCTTTTTTATATCATCAAAGCGAGAAGGGGTAAGCTGGTTCAAACCCGCGGGTTGCGCCGCCGCGGTTGTTGATTGGCTGGACACCCTCACCGGCAGTGGACGGACGGCTCTGTGCGACCTTGCTTTCCTTCTGCTCTTGATATGCCAGAAGCGAAAAAGTCTTTCGAGCTTATCCTTGTAAGCCAGCGCGACCAAAATCAAGACGAGGGCGACGCCACAGAGAATCCCGAACCTGGCGTACTGGTGCAGCCTTATATAGTTTCCACCCAGAGTGAGCAGGACGGTGCCGAACAGCCTTCCTCCGCCGCCTATTACCAGGAACTCGAGAGTCGAGAGTTCCCCCAGCCCGAGAATGTAGCACAGGTAGTCCTTTGGAAAGCCGGGCAGAAGGAACAATAGAAATACAATGAAAGCCCCTTTGTGATGCAGGAGGAAATTGAAACGCTCAAGGGCAACGGCGGGTACAAATTTCTTGACGAAAGGTTTTCCGTACGCGCGGGCGAGTGCAAATGCGATATAAGAACCGATCGTGAGGCCGATCGTGGAGTAGACCACACCCAGCCATGGTCCGTAAAGATAGCCGCCCAGAAAACAGGTCACGTCCCCGGGAATCGGTGCCGCGATAACCTGGAATGCCTGTAGAACGATGAATGCGGCAAAAGACCACGAACCGAGAGACGACAGGAAAAAGGCAAGTTTCTTCTTGCTGGAAAAGAAACGAATCAGCCCTGTCTCGTAGGCGATAAACGTCAGGAGGGCGATAACCAGAATCACCAATATAAATTTCAATACTACATGATTCTTGTTTTTGCTTACGGAACTACCCTGCTCAGACTCCATTTTCTATTTGCATCCTCCAAATGATAACAAATACAGCATAGCACCATTAAACCTAGAAGGAAAGGCGCTGTTTAGATGCAAGTGCGTTGGTGGATGCGCGGAATTCTCCGTGACCAGCCGATCATTAAATTGCCCATATCTTCTCTATCGGCATTTCGCCTCCGGAGGTTAAACCCATACGCCGCCATCCGCATTGTGGATGGAGAGCGGGGCCGGTCCGTGAAGGCGGCCTTCTTAAGAGCAGGGAAGAGCGATTGAACTGTCAGGGAAAATCGAGCTGTTTCTTCTTCATCTTTTCGATGAGAGTCGTCCTGTTGAGACCAAGCAGCTTGGCGGCCTTGTTCTTAACACCTCCGGCCCTCTGCAGGGCATCGAGGATCAACCGGTTTTCAAGCTCTTCCAGGGTCTCCTTGAGATTGATTCCCTCTTCCCCCAGCTCGATTTTTCTGATCTCAATCTGCTGCTGGATCTGCATGCGTTTGGGCAGATCCAGCACCTGTATCTCTTCACCATCCGTAAGAATGACCATGCGTTCAATCACATTTTCCAGTTCCCGCACGTTACCGGGCCATTCATATGATTCGAGGCTCTCTATCGCGGCCCGTGAAATTCGTTTCTGAGGGATATCTTTTTTCTTGCAGTGCTGGTTCAAGAAATACTGGATGAGAAGAGGGATATCACCCTCCCGTTCCCTGAGGGGGGCAACCTGAATGGGGATTACGTTCAGCCTGTAGAAGAGATCTTCCCGGAACTCGTTTTCCGTGACGGCACGTTCCAGGTCTTTGTTGGTTGCGGCGACGATTCGCACATCCACTTCGATAATTCTGGAGCCCCCGATCCTTTGAAACTTGGTTTCCTGGAGGAAGCGGAGAAGCTTCACCTGGAGTTTGGGGCTCATTTCACCGATTTCGTCTAAAAACACCGTTCCTTTGTGGGCGAGCTCGAACCGCCCCCGCCTTTCCTTAATGGCGCCCGTGAACGCGCCCTTCTCATGCCCGAAAAGCTCGCTTTCAAGAAGCTCCTCCGGAATTGCCCCGCAGTTTATAGGGACAAAAGGCATATCGTGGCGGTCACTGCAGGCATGAATGGCGTTGGCTATGAGTTCTTTCCCAGTGCCACTTTCCCCGGTGATAAGGACCGTGGAATCTGTATTGGCGACTCTCCTGATTATGCGGTAGAGGTGCTGCATGGGACTGGAATGGCCGATCAGCCGATCAAGACGCTGATGCTCCTGAATATGGGAGCGCAGCAATACATTTTCTTCCTTGAGATCCTTGAGTTCGACGGCCCGCTTGAGAGTCAGCAATATTTCGTCGGTATTGGCGGGTTTCGAGAGGTAGTCGTAGGCGCCGCGCCGCATAGCCTCGACGGCCGTTTCGATGCTGCCGTATCCGGTAAGGACGATCACCAGCGTATCCGGGTAATGCTCCGTGAAATGCGCGAGCAGATCCATTCCGCTCATGCCGGGCATCGAAAGGTCAGTCAGCAGAATCTTGAAGCTGGTTTTACTCGCGGCCTCGACAGCTTCCTCACCGCTCGACACGACCTCGAGATCGTACCCCTCGGCTCGGAGGCGTTCGACGATAAGTTCCAGCGTCAGGGGCTCATCGTCGGCGATGAGGATTCTGGGCTTTATCATTACCATGAGATTTCCCGGTGTAAGGACAATGGGAACGCATTTGCCTAGGGATTCGCCTAAATCTACCATGAACTATCTTCTATCCGCAAACTATTTGATAATTCCGACAAAAATTCAGAACTATCCGGCAGGAACCCGATCGGGGAGGTCACTGACAAGGGGTGCGCGGGGAGACCAATATTTCTGCTATTCTTTTGGTGTAATGCCCTCAATACAATTTTGGAGGCAGGTCCGGCAATCAGATGTCTGAAGTCCCCATTTGCAGTAGCGAGCGAATGCATCATACCAGTCTGTTCCCGTGCGCGGGCATATCTTGATGAATTCGAGAAAACGTACAAGGCGCTCGATTGCCTCCGGGGCGATGGCATGTTCTATCCGGCAGGCATTCGCTTCGGCATCTTCGGAACCGAGCTGAAGCGTACTCATGAAAAATTCCTTGAGCGCCTTATGACGGCGTATTACGTCCCGCGCTATTTCGCGACCTTCCTCGGTAAGTGTGATATAGCTGTACGGGCTGTAATTGATAAGGCCACGCCCGGCCAGAGCCCTCAAGGCACCGGTAACGGATGCTCGCTGGACGTTCATCTGGTCCGCGATATCCTTGGCCCTTGCGACCCGGTTGGACTGCTCCAGGTGGTAGATCACCTCGATGTAATCTTCCAGGCTGGCGGAAAGCCCCTCGTTATTATCATCAGAGAGCATGGATTCCCTCACTTTCATCTGATCCCCTGAGCTTAATCTATTTTGAAACAGGACGTCAAGCAAATCGGGCTGATAGTCGCTGAACAGCCGTTCCCTTCGGTGATTTTCGTTCAATTCGGTCGCTGCCCTTTTGACTTATGAAGGGGAAACTGTTAAGGAGTGACCGATATACATGATAATCCGTTACTGTGCGTCGTAATTGTGCCCTTGAAAGGAATTCTTGATGGAAGATAAGCAGAGCGGTCAACAAAGTCCCTTGCAACCCGTGCTCGAATTAATCCAGGGTGGTGATCCCGACAAAATCTGTCTGAACCATGGCATCAGCAGAGAACAGCTCAACAAAATGCTTGCTGAATACCAGATGTCGAGACGCCGGACCGCACTTGCCGATTCATTTACCGTTTCCCATGCCAAACGGAATGACCCCTGCCCCTGCGGTTCAGGGAAGAAGTACAAGAAATGCTGTCTGCCGCGACATGAGGAAGCCCGGAAATCCATTCCCCAGGAACAGCTCCGGGAGATGGAGGAACGCACCCGGCTCAAGGAAAAGCTCGAAAAGGATGTCCGGAGAGGTTTCGACCTCATTTTTTCGGAGGAACTCGTACGCGCGGGGCACTTTGCCCGAAAACAACTGGAAGCCTTTCCGGAAGATGACCGTTTTCACGATATGGTGGTGATATCGGATATAGCACTCGGTGATTACGACAATGCGTTCCATGTAGCGCGTGCAAGGTGGCAGACAGCTCTCGAGGAAAAACTGTTTTACCAGGATAATGGGTACCATAAGAGGGAAGGCGCGGAGAAGAACCTGCATGTCCATTTCTACTCACCATCAACCTGGTTGGAGAAATTCTGGGTCACGCAACGAGCGCGCACCTGGCGTGAAAAATACCCCGCCGATCCGGGTTCGCCAATTTTTCGCGTAACCCAGGAATTAAAGGCGGCAAATGACTTGAAGCGTTTCCCCGCCAAGCAGGAGGAAGGCTTCAAGGCAAGACGAGAGGCCCTGGCTCCCGTTATCACCGCGCTCGCGTCGGAAGGAACCGCGGCAGTTCCCTACCTTTTGCCGCTGACATATAATTTTAACTGGGCGAGTCTTTTCGTGCCGGAGCTCCTGTACGGTTGCGGAACGGATGAGTGCCTGCGCCTGCTTGCGGAACTCTCCATGTTCCGCTATCCCTACTTCTACCAGAAATGCCTCACACACCTGGAACAAAGCGGCGAACGGGTAGTGCCCGTCGTTTCGGCCGTGCTGTCGGATGATGGCGCTTTCGATGAGTTGAAAGTCGGGCTCCTGGCCGTCCTGGCCAATGTCGTTTCCGCCGGGTCCTTCGAGATCCTGGCGCGCTACACCGAGCACGAAAACCGGTACATCGCCAATTGGGCATGCGAGGCGATTTCGCGGCACCACAATCCGGATGCGATGCCATACCTGGAAAAAGCCAGGGAAAGATTCGGCGCCCTGGATAAAATCTCGGCCGCCATCAAGGAAACCGCCGAACTTATGAAATCCTGATCCCCATCAACGAGCCAAGACGGTCCCGGAATTCCCGCGATCCCGGGCGACGGCCCATGATGAAAGCCCCGGGAGTTTCGCAGCGGAGGCAGATGCCGGCAAATGCCGACTCTTGTCCGGTCCAGCGAATCAGAGCAACTGTGGCAGGATTTCACCCGACTTTCCGGCAATGGAAATATTGTAAATCTCGCTGTACTGTGTCGCGTCCAGGTTGATTTCCGCGACGACCGCTCCGTTTCTCTTCGCCTGAACCCCCATGGATGCCGCGGGCTGAACCGTGCCCGAGGTCCCCACCACGAGCATGAGGTCGCAGTTGCTGATCTCCGTGTATGCGGTATTGAGGATTTCCGGGTCAAGCATCTCCCCGAACCAGACCACGTGCGGGCGCAGGAGAGAGTTGCAGGAATCGCATGTGGGCAGGGGCGGAAGGGGGACGCGCAGGTCCTCTTCCCGCTTTTCGCAGCCGGTGCAGCGAACCCACCAGATATTTCCATGCAGTTCGAGCACTTTCCCGCTACCCGCCTTCTGGTGGAGTCCGTCAATGTTTTGTGTAATGAGTGTGAACTGGGGGACCCGGCGCTCTATTTCCGCCAGTGCATGGTGCCCGGCATTGGGGCTCAAGGGAGCGAGGAGCTCTCTTCGCCAGTTGTAAAATTCCCAGACCAGTCTGGAATCGCGGGCAAATGCCTCGGGGGTCGCCAGATCCATGGCCCGGTACTGTTTCCACAATCCCCCCTCGCCCCGAAAAGTGGGAACGCCCGATTCCGCTGAGATGCCCGCACCGGTAAGCACGGTGACTTTCCTGGCTTGCCACAGCTTTTCTTTCAGTTCTCGAATACTTCCCCGTGTGTCTTTTTCTGGCATATCACGCTCCAGTATCGATCCTTTGAAATATGCATCTGGGGCCAAGTCACGAAAGGACCCGCAAGGCAGATCCCGAAAGACCGGCGGAGGATCAAATCCGCGCGCTGTAACGGTCTGTCTCGCCGGTGCAAATCCTAATGTTATCGCGAATTGTCTATCATACATCCTGTCCGAGGTCATGGGAATTTCGGAGGGGATCGCCTCAACACCAGAGGGGGATCGAAGACCGTTTTTCGCATGCCCGGGGATCTCGCGAGAGCGGTCTTCTTGAATGGGTTTCGAATTACAATATGACCATATGGGGCCGCGGTGATCTCCAGCGTGCTAATGCCTTGTTATAAAACAAAAAAGCCCATCCGCGGCATGCCGGCGGAGCCAGCGGCGGATGGGCCGATCCAGATCAAGCAGGGTAGTTGAATTTCAACGGCAAGTATTCAGATCAGGCTTTTCCGTTCCTGACTTTTCCTTCGTCGGATCTGAGCAGGTCGTCGAAATAGTCGATCGTTTTTTTCAAGCCTTCCCTCAGGGGTATCTTAGGCTCCCATCCCAGCTTGTCTCTCGCCACGGTGATGTCCGGTTTGCGCATGACGGGATCATCCTGCGGCAGTGGTTTTCTCACCAGTTCGGACTTCGAACCGATCATCTCCAGAACCATTTCGGCAAGTTCTATGATGGTGAATTCCACGGGATTGCCGAGATTCACGGGACCGGTGAACCCGTCCGGGGTGCTCACGAGCTTGATGAAGCCCTCAATCAGGTCATCCACGTAGCAAAAGGAGCGCGTCTGTTTACCGTCACCATAAATGGTTATCGGCTGGCCGGTCAGGGCCTGTACTATGAAGTTAGACACCACGCGGCCGTCATTGGGGTGCATTCGTGGACCGTAAGTGTTGAATATTCTGGCAACTTTAATATTCAGCCGATGCTGCCGGTGGTAATCGAAGAAAAGGGTCTCCGCGCAACGCTTGCCCTCATCATAACAGGACCGGGGGCCTATGGGATTGACATTTCCCCAGTAAGTCTCTTTTTGCGGGTGCTCAAAGGGGTTGCCATACACTTCAGATGTCGATGCCTGCATAATCTTGATCTTGAGTCGCTTGGCAAGTCCCAGCATGTTTATCGAGCCGTGAACATTCACTTTTGTCGTCTGGACCGGATCGTTCTGATAGTGAATCGGCGAGGCCGGGCAGGCCAGATTGTAGATCTCATCGACTTCGATATACAAAGGGTATGTAATATCGTGCCGAAGGAGATCAAAATACGGATTACCGATCATATTCACGATATTCCGCTTGCTTCCCGTGTATAGATTATCGATGCAAAGCACATCGTGGCCGTCTTTCAAAAGCCGCTCGCAAAGATGAGAGCCGAGAAAGCCAGCCCCGCCTGTTACTGCACAACGTTTTCGAAGGTGCATTGAATTTTCCCCTTCAAGGAATTTATGAACAGATGAAAAATGTCTGAAAATTTGCGGAATTTCTCAGACTGACACAGGTTTTCAGCGGTCAAATATTATATCGGTTTGTTACTCTTTGACAATCTTTTACTTAGATCATTCACTCTCGGAGGATTGGGAGGGAGGCCCATCGTGACGGTGCGCCCCGTTTTCCGGTTCAAGCAGCTTTGGAAGTTTTTCCGTGATCAGTCTTTTCAGCTCATCCCTGACTTTCCTGAATGAGTCGAGCCCTTCCCCATAGGGATCGTGGATGTTGAAGGAGAGAAGTTTTCCGGGGAAGGCGGGCGGGATGAGATCCCTGATGTCCAGACCGGTCAGGTCCACGATGTAGTCGATCTCCTCCATCTGTATGTCGGGAAAACCTTTGGAGTAGAGGCCATTGGCGGGAATTCCGGCTTCCCCGAGCGCTGCCAGGGTATGGGGTGTGATGTGCCCCAGCGGAAACAGTCCGGCGGAGGAGACCCTTATACTCGGGGGCCAGCAATGACGGGCCAGCGCCTCCGCCAGAATGCTCCGGCATGAGTTCCCGTAGCACAAAAAAAGGACGCTCATGGTATCCCTGCCCATGTCCGCTTTTCCTCAACTCGCAAAGACAAAAAGGCAAATCCCCATTTGGCGGGCTGGAAAGCCTGCCCCACTTACCGACCCATCCGGGGGAGATGCCACACTGATGGATGAACCGGTGCGGAGCAGGCCCAAAAGCCCGCCCCGCGTTGTCAATTCACGCCCTGTGTGCCCGGAGCCTACCCTGGCTGCTGAACCTCAAATCCGTTTCTTCCGGAGTCCGGGTCAGTCATTCGTCCTTGCGCCATCATGACAGGCGCCCGGCTCAGCGGCGTGTCATGCTTTAGTGGCCGCTCCCGCTTCATCCGATTCCATTGCTATCATCGACTGAGCGAGCCGCGTGCCGAGTTCGAAGCACTTGTCAAGGTCCTCTTTCCTGGGCGCATACTGCACGCGGATGCCTTCCTCGTCGACACGGATGTTCATATCGCGCAAAGCCTCCGTGAGGAGCTTTACCGATTCACCGCTCCAGCCGTAAGAACCGAAGGCCGCCCCGACTTTTCCGGTGGGGCGAAGGCCCTTCATATAACAGAGGAAATCGGCGACGGTCGGCATAATGCCGTTGTTGATCGTCGGTGATCCCATTATCACGGCCCGTGAGTCCAGTACCTCGGTTATGACGTCGCTTCTGTGATTGTACTTGAGGTTGAGGACCTTGAAATCCACCCCTCCCGCCTTCAGCCCATCACCGATCGCACGGGCCATCAAATCGGTTGCCTGCCACATCGTATCGTAGATAATGAGGGCTTTTCGGGCACTCTCCTGTTTGCTCCACCTGGTGTAGGCATCGATGATCCTGCCGGGTTCGGATCGCCAGATAAGGCCGTGATCAGGGGCGATCATGTCGATTTCGAGCCCCATATCCTGTACCTTCGCCAGGAGCTTTTTCACGAGAGGCGAGAAGAGCAGCAGGATATTCGCGTAGTACTTGGCCGCCTGCTTCAAGAGCTGTCCTGTATCCACCTCGTCATCGAAACGCTCGCTGGTGGCCCAGTGCTGACCGAAACCGTCGCTTGACAGCAGAAGCTTTTCCTCCGGGATGTAGGACATCATGCTGTCAGGCCAATGAAGCATGCGGGTTTCCAGGAAACTGACACTCCTTTTTCCCAGGCTCAGAGTCTTACCGGTCTCCACCACCTCAAACGGCCAATCTTCGCGGTGGAAATGCTGGAGGAGCGCTTTTTTGCCCATCGGGGAGCAGAAAACCTTCTCCGGCTGAATCAATTCCACTATCTCCGGTATGGCGCCGGAATGGTCCATCTCGACGTGGTTCACGACGAGATAGTCGATCCGTTTCGGATCGATGATGTTACGGATGTTCGAAACCAGATCCCTGGTGAAAGGCTTCTTCACGGTATCAAAAAGAGTTACTTTGTCGTCTATAAACAGGTAGGCGTTGTAGGATGTGCCCTTTTCAACCGAATAACCATGGAAATCCCGTATATTCCAATCCAGTGCGCCAACCCAGTATATATCTTTCTTTATCTCGAATGGTTGCATTGATCTTTCTCCATTGCCGCCTGATAGAAATTGCGGGGTCAGTTCCTGGACGGCTTACCAGTTTTCCGCGAGCAGTTCGAAATAATCGCGTGGATGCGCGCACGCGGGACACGCTCCGGGCGCCTCGCCGGCTTCATGCAGGTAACCGCAGTTCCTGCATCTCCACACTACCTTGCCATCCCGCTTGAACACTTTGCCTTTCCAAACATTTTCGGCAAGGGCGCGGTATCTCTTTTCGTGCTGCTTTTCGGCAACGCAGACAGCTTCGAATACACGGGCGATATCTTCAAAACCTTCTTCACGGGCCATTTGGGCAAATTCAGGGTAGAGCACGCTATGTTCGTGCCGCTCGCCATCCGCGGACGCCGCAAGGTTATCCCCCGTGGTGCCGATGACTCCAGACGGAAAAGACGCCGAGATTTCCAAATCACCGCCTTCCAGAAACTTGAAGAACCTCTTCGCGTGTTCTTTTTCCTGGTTCGCCGTCTCCTCGAATATTTCCGCGATCTGGACGTAGCCGTCCTTCTTTGCCTGGCCCGCGAAATAGTTATAGCGGTTTCTTGCCTGCGATTCGCCCGCAAAGGCCGCTAACAGGTTCTTTTCAGTCCGGCTTCCACTGATCTTTCTCATCTTTTTCCTCCTCCTTGCGAATGGATTGGTAAGTGTACCGGCAAAAACTATCATCATTCAGCCGGGGAACAGCGCACGGGCCCCCGTCGGCTATCTTCATCCTCGGCGGTCGTCCCGATCGAGCGACACGCCCCGCAGTGGCCGAAAAACTCCACCCGTGTCTCCATGACACGGAAATTCTCCAGCCCGTCGGGCTTTTCAGGCAGCACCCGCATCACTTCCGTGGCCACGGGAATATCCACGATGGTCCCGCAAAGGATGCAGTGCGCGTGGTAATGCGCGCCGGCGTTGATATCGAATCGTTTCTGCCGCCCGCTGGTGATTATTTTCCTGACAAAGCCCTTTTCGGAAAGGATTTCCAGATTCCTGTAGACCGTAGCCAGACTGATATGCGGGAGCCGGCTTTTGACTGCGTCATAGAGTTCGCAGGCATTGGGATGCGGCCGCATTCTTCTCATCTCTTCGAGAATGATCTGGCGCTGGCGTGTGAGCCTGAAATCCTTTTCCGGTTGCATGTCCCTCACCCATGATTTTTGGTATTGATAACTATTACCAAAAGTTTGTCAACACCTTGAGGTGCGAGCATCTGGCGGGGCGGTGGAGATGGCGGGAATGGAGGTACCCACTCGCGAACGGCAATCCATATACACTTGGAGTGGAACCAACCCGGGTGAAAACTGGCAACTCAAAGATTATGACTATAGAATATTCTTTATGGATTTTATCGATGCACCGAAGTATACCCTGAACGTGGCCGTGCTCTGGTCCGTGGTCGGCTGTCCGGCCGCGGGCATGCGTTCGGGTGGCATCCCGGGCGGGGTGACGGCGATAAATAACCTCTTCCACAAACGGTCGGCGGCTTGAAGAAATGAAATCTTCCATGCCAACAGGCAATGATTCACCGAGGGTTGATGTTCATTCCCTTGAAATCGATACCATTTCGGTGGAACTATCGGGTAACTGGAAGCTGGAAATGGAAGTACCCTCCGCGGACGCCGTGCGTTCAAAGATAGAAGCGATGCCGCAATGCCGCGCAATAGTCTTTGATACCCGGAATCTCACGGGCTGGGACAGCAGTCTTGTGGCATTCATGAAAAATGTTTATGAGTTCTGCGCCACCAGGAACATAGAAAGAGTCCCCGACGGCCTTCCCCAGGGAGTGGTCCGATTGCTTGCTCTAGCAACGGCGGTCCCCGAGAAAAAAGACGCAAAAAGGGAAAAGATCCGCGGACCCTTCCTGAAAATAATCGGTGAAGAAAGCATAAAACTGGGCCGTTCAACCCTGGAAATGATCGAATTCGTTGGAGAGGCCTCCGTTGCCTTTACTCGGCTCATCATCGGCAAAGCACGCTTCAGACGCGTGGACTTCATAAATATCTTACAGGATTCCGGGGTGGGCGCCCTGCCCATTGTCTCACTCATCAGCGTGCTGGTCGGCCTGATCCTGGCATTTGTCGGGGCGGTCCAACTCAGAATGTTCGGGGCGCAGATCTATGTCGCGGATCTGGTGGGCCTTGGCATGGCACGGGAGATGGGCGCCATGATGACGGCCGTGATAATGGCCGGGCGCACGGGTGCGGCTTTTGCCGCGCAACTCGGGACGATGCAGGTAAATGAGGAGATCGATGCTCTGCGAACACTGGGCATATCTCCCATGGAATTCCTGGTCATGCCGAGGATGATTGCCCTGGCTCTCATGATGCCGCTGCTCTGCCTGTACGCCGACCTAATGGGTATCTTCGGAGGCGCCGTGGTCGGAATCGGCATGCTCGGCCTCACGCCAGCGGAGTACTACACGGAAACGGTGTTGAGCATCAGCCTGGGTGACTTTGGGGCGGGCATCATAAAAGCGGTGATTTTCGGAGTGCTCGTTGCGCTCTCCGGCTGTCTGCGAGGCATTCAATGCGGCCGGAGCGCGTCGGCCGTCGGTGATGCCACCACTTCGGCGGTAGTGACGTCCATTGTCTTCATCATCGTCTCCGATTCGCTTCTCACAGTCATCTATGACATAATGGGGTTTTGAGCGGTGCCGGCTGAACAGACCGAGAAAAAGGGCGTCCACATTGAAGTACGAGACCTCACGATGGCCTACGGCAGTTTTGTGATCCAGCGGGACCTCACTTTCTCGATCAGACGGGGTGATATATTTGTCATAATGGGCGGAAGCGGGTGCGGCAAAAGCACTCTGCTGCGCCACCTGGTCGGCCTGCAGGAACCGGCTCGGGGGAAAGTCTTCTATGACGGCGTGAGCTTTTGGGAAACCGACCTCGCTGAACGAAGAAATATCATGCGGCGTTTCGGGATTCTCTACCAAAGCGGTGCGCTGTGGAGTTCCATGACACTGGCCGAAAACGTCGCTTTGCCGCTGGGTGAATACACGGATCTTCGGCCCGGGCAGATCAGTGAACTGGTTTCGTTGAAGCTTGCCCTGGTGGGTCTTGCCGGTTTTGAAGATTTCTATCCTTCCGAGATCAGCGGCGGAATGCGCAAAAGGGCCGGCCTGGCGCGTGCCATGGCCATGGACCCGGATGTTTTGTTTTTCGATGAGCCTTCCGCCGGTTTGGACCCGATCAGCGCCAGGCGGCTCGATGATCTGATACTCGAACTCAGGGAGAGCCAGGGGGCGACCATCGTTATAGTAACTCACGAGTTGGCGAGCATATTCGCTATTGGCAACAATTCGGTTTTCCTGGACGCCGAGTCGCGAACGATGATCGCGGAGGGTGATCCTCATAAACTGCTTGAGGAAACCCGTGACCCGCGCGTGAGAAGCTTCCTGACCCGAGGTGAGGCCTAAGCTATTTTTTACCAGGGCGAACGGGTGGGAGTTTTGCGCCGCAATGACGGCATGCATGACGCTGGCCCAATGTAACTCATTGATACCGCGCGATTCAAAAAGCTGTTTTATTGAGAGGTTTTGAGGCCTTTTTGATCGAATATCAGGGGACGTTTTTACACCATGAGCAAACAGCCCAACACAACTCTTATCGGAGCATTCGTTGTCGGTGCGGTACTCTTAGTAGTCGCCGCACTGATGATTTTCGGCGGCGGAAAATTCCTGACCGAGAAAGGCAAGTTCGTCCTGTTTTTCGAGGGTTCCGTGAAAGGCCTCAATATAGGGGCCCCGGTCGATTTCAAGGGAGTCAGGGTGGGATCGGTCACGAACATAAGACTGCTCTATGATCCGAGGGACCTTTCGGCCAAAATTCCGGTCTTCATTGAAATAGAGGCAAGGAGAATGGAATCGGTCATTCCGGAAGTCAATGATGATAAAAAGAAGGGTCATGGAGAGGGGCTGGGGCCTCTGGTCGAGAAGGGTTTGAGAGCGCAGCTCGCGAGCCAGAGCTTCGTAACGGGCCAATTATACGTCGATCTGGATTTTCGCCCGGAAAAACCGCCCCGCTTTTCGAATCTGAACCTCGGGGTTCCCGAGATTCCGACAATACCTTCCACCTTCGAGGAGATTGCCAAGACCATAGAAACCATCCCTATTAACGAGCTGGCGCAGAAGGTTCAGTCGGCAATGGACGGGATAGATCGACTGGTGAACTCGCCCGATTTGCATGCGAGCACCGTGGCGTTGAGGGAGACCCTCGAGGAAGCCAAGGTACTCATGAAAAACTCCAACAAACAGATAGAGCAGGTTGCCGCCGAAACCAAAAAGCTCGTTTCCAGCCTCGAAAAACAGGTCGTCCCGGTGACCAGCGAGTTCAGGGAAACCATGAAAGAAACCAGGCTCATGGTTCAGAATTTCTCGAAAAACATCGGGCCTATTGCGTCAAGCCTGGTAGCGACACTGAATGTTGCCCAGGCCTCGCTGAAGCAGGCGGAAAACACAATCGGCTCCGTCGATGGCCTTATAGGGGAAAAATCCGGGCTCAAGTTCGTGCTGAACGATACCATGGAAGAACTGTCCAGTGCTGCTCGCTCGATCCGGGAGATGACCGATTATCTCGAAAGACATCCCGAATCACTGATCCGGGGCAAGAAAAGTGAGGGGAAGAAATGAGAAGCAGTAATATAATACGGAGCGCGCTCATCCTTGCTTGCATCTGTCTTGTTGTCCAGTCCTGCGCGAGCACGAAACCCTCCCGGTTCTACATCCTGAGTTCCAGCAGCATTTCAACGCCAGGAGAGATGACTCCGGGTGCAAGCGATATCTCGCTGGGGGTGGGGCCCATAAAACTGCCCGAGTATCTGAACCGTTCCCAGATTGTAACGCGTACATCTTCCGAGACTGTGCAACTCGCGGAATTCGATCGATGGGCCGAGCCCCTGGACAAGAACTTCGCGCGTGTCCTTGCGGTTGATCTCGGGTACCTGCTCAGGACGGCCAAAGTGTCCCTCTTTCCCACCTCGGGGTTTCGAAATCTTGATTACCAGGTTGTGGTCGAGGTAATTCAGTTTGATGGCGCGCGCGGTGGCAAGGCATCCCTGAGCGTGCGATACACGCTGTTCGGCAAGGATGGCAAGGAACCGCTCGTGGTGAAGAAGGTGGATTTCACGGAGACGGTGAAGGGTGATACTTTTGAGGCGCTTGTAGCCGCGCACTGTCGCAATGTCGGCGCCCTGAGCCGTGAGATCGCCTCGGCCGTGCGATCATTAAACTAAGACGAGTATGTTACTTCATAATAATTCCTCAATACATCATCTTATCCGCTCCTAATTTGTGTTCAAGCTTCCTTTTGTAAAAGACGACTAATCATTATCGGGTTCGGGCTTAGAGAAAATGGCTCCCGAACCCGAACCATTGAAAAATCCTGAATGTCCCGGAATGAAACCAGGCAGGGACAGGGATTGACATGATCGCCTCCCGTCGGCGAAATCTCCGGTTCAATCGCGAACCTGGATTGGGACATCTGCTTTCATACGGCACCGCGTGGAGAAGCTCCACCAAAGGATGGCGCTCCTTGCAGCCGTCGATATGCTCCGTGATCGTGAAGGCGTCGAGATAGTAATCAGCGTTGGAGGGCAAATGCAAAGAGTAGTGACCTGGATCATGGCGGCGCTTTTCACTATTGGTTCCGCTCTGCCTGTGGTAGCCGCTGAGAAAATAGTAATGGCGCATCTTTTCGATGAGTCAATTCCTCACCACCAGGAAGCATTGTGGGCGGCTCGGGAGGTGGCAAGCAGGACCGACGGCCGCTATGTGATGGAGGTGCTGGGGCGAGGGGCCTTCGGCTCCACGGATACGGAACACCTGGATGCCATCAAAGCCGGACTGGCCGATCTTACCTACGTGAGTTTTTCGCATGTCGCCGATGTATACGGTCCCATTTCCATAGGAGCGGGACCCTACGTGTTCCGGGACTATCGGCATTGGGAAGCCTTCCGGGACAGCGCCCTGTTTCAGGAACTCAAACAGGGGTACGAGAAGGTGGCGGGCGTGAGGGTTGTCGGGATGGTTTACTACGGTCAGCGCCACATAACATCCAAGAAACCGATCACCGGACTTCAAGACCTGAAGGATATGCCGATTCGAGCCGGAACGATGCGAACGATCATGAAAACTCTGCAACTGCTCGGAACAAAGCCCGTGCAGATTCCGTTTCATGAGGTCTATCAGGCATTGAAGAGCGGTATTGTCGAGGCGCAGGAAAATCCGTTGCCCACTATCCTTGCGATGAAATTCTACGAAGTCGCGGACATCATCACCCTGACCGCGCATTTCACGGACGGGCAGTTGGTCCTGTTCAACGGTCCCAGGTGGGATTCGATTCCCGAAGGCGACAAGGCCATAATCGCGTCCGTCCTGTCTGAAATGTCCAAGAGGGTTTCCGACGATACAAGAAGCCAGGAGGTTGAGTTGATCAAGACCTTTCGAGAAATGGGGGTAACGGTCAATGAGATCGACAAGAAGCCTTTTAAGGAGGCGCTCCGGCCGGCACTGACGAGTGATGCTTTTCCCTGGGGCGAAGAGATTTACAGGCGTGTTCAGGAAATACAGTGATTGCTGCATGCTGCATTGGGGCTCCGTTTGCGCGACGGATTCCTGAATGCGACTCCGTAATGGCTGCCGTTGACCGATAGGCAGCGGCAAGGGAGATAAAATATGGGAAAAGGCTTCGTGAACCTGTTGCTTTTAGTGCTCGCCTGCCTGTTGTGCATTCCGGACGCCTCGGCGCTAACCCTGCGCAGTGCCGATGTCCACTCTGAAGATTACCCGACTGTACAGGCGGTAAGGTACATGGGGCAGCTATTGAACGAGCGAAGCGGCGGCCGCATTTCCCTGGAGGTGTTGCATTCGGGTCAGTTGGGTGAAGAGAAGGAACTGCTGGAACAATGCCGGGCAGGCGGCCTGGACATGATGCGTACCAACCTTGCTCCGCTCAGCGACACCGTGCCTGAAATCGTGGTTCCCGCACTGCCATACCTGTTCCGCTCCGAAGAGCATCTGCACAAGGTGCTGGATGGTCCCATCGGCCGGGAGATCCTCGTCGCCCTTGAGAGCAGCGACCTGATAGGACTTGCCTTTTATGACAGCGGGGCACGCTCTTTTTATAACACGCGAAAACCGCTGCGTTCGGTTGAAGACTTCAAAGGTCTGCGCCTCCGTGTCCAGCAATCCGATATATTCAAATCACTGGTGGAGTCCCTGGGCGCCGTGGCCGTGCCGTTGCCCTTTGGCGAGGTTCACAATGCGCTGCGCACCGGTTTCATCGACGGCGCGGAGAATAACTGGCCTTCCTATGAATCGACGGGTCACTTCAAAGAGGCAAAATACTATACGGTTGATGGCCACTCCATGACTCCGGAGGTGTTGGTTTTTTCGAGGAAGGTATGGGCGGATCTTTCCGGGGAGGACAAGAAACTCATTCTCAAGGCCGCTGAAGATTCCGTGCCCTACATGCGGAGCTTGTGGCGGGAGCGGGAGGCCCAGGCCCGCCGGGCAATGGAGCAGGCCGGAGTCGAAGTCGTGGATATTGCCGACAGGGACCCCTTCATACGGGCTGTCAAACCTGTGTATGACCGGTATATGTCCATGGAAAAAGTTCCTGACCTGATTCGCCGTATTCAGAATACTCAATGATATTTCTTCAACTGATCTGATATGCCGCAAGCATTTTCTCAGAGATTTCTGCGGGGATTCAAGATATCCCACCGCATGGCCCTCATCCATGGGGTCAACTGCCTCGTGGCCATCTGTTTTCTATGCCTCACGCTCTATGGCCTGTCCGCCGTGACAAAGCAATTCAACCGCGTCGCCGAGTTGCAGAAAATCAACAGGGGCGTTGGATTTATCAATGGCCAGTATTTGCAGATCCTCCTCGGCATCAGGCAGTACCTCTCCACCCTGGAACTGGGAAAGATAGAAAAAATAAAAAGTGAAGCCATGAAACTGGAGGAATCAATCCAGATAATGATTCCCGGTGAGCAGGAGTTGCGGGAGAACCTTGTCACGCTCCAGGGGCTGGTCCGCGGTATTCTGGTCTCATTCGAGCAAGTGCTCGAACTCAACATCGCCTTGAAACAAGCCTATGATGAGGCTATGTCAGAGGCGCAGAACGTTACCGGTCTTATCAGCATAGTGCGCAGCAATGCCCGTGATAACGGCAACAGCGTGCTCATGCCGCCGCTTGAGCGGGTATCGGTCCGCTTCCAGGATGTATCGGCGACCGCGCACAGACTCTACCTCTCGGGCAAGGAGGAAGCCCGCATCCATTCGGAGCTGCAGACTATCGAAAAAGGATTTCCAGTACTGGAAAAGTTGGCTGGAAACGATCTGCAGGCGGATGCCATTCGAAAGGTGACCGGCAGTCTCTCCGCTTTCCGTCTCAAGGTCGGCGCGATGAGCCAGTTTCTTGCCGAGCGGGAGCAGTTGATCAGGGAGGCGATCGATGGGCAGCAGCACCGCATGGACCACATTGTCGAGCATATCCTCGCGATAAATTCAAAGCTGGAAAGTGACGCATACCAGTCGTTCCTGGGGAGTCTGAGCCATATCGGACTCACCTTTTTCGCTCTTGCCTGTATATTCCTCTTTCTGGGCGGGCTTCTCACCTGGGCTATAGGCCGTTCTATCACAAAACCGCTCTCCATGCTGGGACTGGCCATCCAGCAGCAGGCCGAGGGAAAGCTGGACATCAAGCTGCCGAACGACGGAGGTCATGACGAGATTGCAGGCATGGCGGGCGCCGTGCGTCGTGGATTGAAGCTGCAGGAGGAAAAAGACAGGCTTATTCGGGACCTCCGGGATGCCAGGGACGAGACGAGCCGGTCCATGGAGGCCCTTGCCAGGGCCAAGGACGCGGCTGAAGCGGCAAACCGCGCCAAAAGCGTCTTCCTCGCGAATATGTCTCATGAAATCCGGACACCCATGAACGGCATCCTTGGGTATACACAAATCATGCTGCAGGATGAGGTCTTGACCGAAACACAGAAAGAATCGCTGGAAATCGTGAACCGCAGCGGTGAACACCTCCTCGGACTTATCAACGACATACTGGAGATGTCCACGATAGAGGCGGGCAAAGTGGCCATTCACATGGTCGATTGTGATTTCGGATCCTTGCTTCATAACATCGAGACCATGTTTCTCGATCAGACGGAACGCAAGGGGATCGCCCTGTCCTTCCAAACAGTGGGGCCGATTCCCACCTTCATAAAAACAGACTCGGGCAAGGTGCGCCAGGTGCTCATCAATGTTCTCGGGAACGCCGTCAAATTTACCGAGCAGGGACATATCCGTGTTCATGTCTCGGCCGAAAAACTGCCGCCCGCCAACGGGAACACGGCGCTCGGGGAGCATGAAGCCGAGGCGGATGCTTTTAGGATCACGATTGATGTCGAGGATACCGGATGCGGTATTGAACCGGCCGAAATCGGAAAAGTGTTCGATCAATTCGAACAGGCGGCGGGCGGACGGATCAAAGGAGGTGGAACCGGCCTCGGAATGCCGATAAGCCGCCGGTACGCTGTTCTTTTGAAAGGAGACCTGACTATTGTGCGCAGTGAGCCCGGCATTGGTTCGGTTTTCCGCTTCCACTTCCAGGCGGAAGCTCTGAACAGGTCCGCGGCTTTGGCGGAGGCTTCTCCCGCCGGAGCCGTGAAACAGCTCCAGGAGGAGTCCCATCGGACCCGGCCGGGCGCGGGAACCGGGCCCGATGAGGCTCCGGTCCCGGTCGCCGGCGACTCGGCAAGCCCCGCGAGGGCAATGCAGGTTCCCGCGCCACGCGGGAAGAAACCCGAAAGGACGGTGTTTAAGGCCAGGGTACTCGTGGCCGAGGACAACCCGCTGAACCAGATGGTCGCGCGGGCTTTCCTGGAAGGTTTCGGCTGTGAAGTGGCCATGGCGTCCAACGGAAAAGAAGCCGTTGCAAGGATTGCGAAGACTCGGTACGATCTCATCCTCATGGACTGCCAGATGCCGGAGATGGATGGCTATGAAGCCGCGCGGGCGATCCGGAACGCGGAGGCAGGCTCGGGTAATGGCGACGGGAACCCGGGGGACCGGATACCTATCATCGCTCTCACTGCTTTCGCCATGAAGGATGACCGGGAACAATGTCTGGCGGCCGGCATGGACGACTACCTGAGCAAACCCTACACCATGGATCAGTTGAAGTCGATCCTGACCCGCTGGCTTCCCAAAAATGTCGAGGTTTGAGCGGCGCAACCCCTTTCGGAAATAAATGTTAAGGCACTAATATTCAGCCAGAAACGGGCGCAGAATGAAGTATATGCCCAGCAGCCCGATGCCCGCGCCGGCGCATTTCCTGAACCAGAGTCCTCCCTCGTGAAAAGAGCTGCTTTCCAGGAGCTTTTTCACTCTTGCGGTTGAACTGCCGGCGATGGCTATGGGAATGCAGTGACCGATCCCGAAAAGTATGATGAAAAAGATGCCGGTCACTACTTTTTGCTGGATGGTGATGATCGCCAATATGGGGGCGATGAACCCGAAAGTGCAGGACCCCGAGAGGACCCCGTAGGCCAGGCCCAGGACGAAAGCCCCGGCAAGCCCCTTGATCCTGATGCGTCCCAGCAGGCTGCCCGGCATGGAACACCAGGCGACACCCAGCATGTCGAGCGCGACCCAGATCAGGATGGCGCCGATCAGGATGGTCCAATAGGGACCGACTTCGCCCAGCATCCGTCCCAGAAGCGAACAGATCACACCCACCAGCGCGATGGTAATGAACAGGCCGACGGTGAACACCACGGCATAATATGCCGCGTGTTTTGCCTGAAGAGCCTTATCCTGCCCGGCCACATAGGTGACGATAAGGGGTATCGAAGCCATGTGGCAGGGGCTGAGCGCCACGCTTATCATTCCCCAGAGAAAACAGCCCAGGGCGGCGATGGCCGTCCCGGTCATCATCCAGGAATTGACGGTCAACAGAATCTGGTCCAAAAGACAGGCTCCTCTTCCTAGCGGCTCGTATCGATAATTTTGCCGGAGTCCTCGGTTTTGACTCCCAACTCTTCAAGCTTGGCCTCGATTCTGTTCCTGTCGAGGAAGCCCTCGTGGCGATAAACCTCCTTGCCGCTCTTGTCGAAGAAGATTTGGGTCGGGATCGAGCGGATGCTGAATTTCTTCCCCTGCTCCCTGTTCTTCCAGACATCGATAAAGATGATGGCGGCTTTGCCTTTGTAATCCTTTTCGAGGGATTCCATAATCGGCGCCATCATCTTGCAGGGGATGCATTCCTTCGCTCCGATGTCCACCATGGTGACCATGTCCTTTGCCGGCACATCCGGAACCGATGAGGGCGCATCGGCAGCAAACAAACAGTTCAAGCCAGCAAAAAATATGACAGCGCCGGCAACCAGCAAACCGATTTTTCTCACCTCGAAAATTCCTCCGCTTCAGGGTTTACACGTAACATGACAGACTCCGGTGGGGGTCTGGACTGCATAGGGGTAATACCGGCGCTTGAACCAAAGCGCCACGTTTACCAGGGCGATCAGGACCGGAACTTCGACAAGCGGTCCGATTACCGCCGCGAAAGCCTGCCCCGAGTTGATTCCGAAAACGGCCACGGCGACGGCGATCGCCAGTTCGAAATTGTTCGACGCGGCGGTGAAGCTCAGGGTCGTGGATTGTTCATATGTGGCTCCGATCTTCATGGAAAGCCAGAAGGAGACGAAAAACATGATAATGAAGTAGATACAAAGCGGAACGGCGATGCGCAGGACGTCCAGGGGCAGTTGGACTATGTACTCCCCCTTGAGCGAAAACATGACCACTATCGTGAAAAGCAGGGCGACCAGGGTCATGGGGCTGATCCGAGGGATGAACTTCTCCTCGTACCATTTCAGGCCCCTGGTCTTGAGGCAGGCGAAGCGCGTGATCATTCCGCCGATGAAGGGAACGCCCAGGTAGATGAAGACACTTTCGGCTATCTGCCTCATGGAGATATCGACCACGGTCCCGCCGAGTCCGAGCCAGCGGGGCACGAGAGTGATAAGCACATAGGCGTAGACGGAAAAGAAGAGGACCTGGAAAATCGAATTGAAGGCAACGAGCCCCGCGCAATACTCGCGGTCCCCTGCCGCCAGGTCGTTCCACACGATGACCATGGCGATGCACCGGGCAAGGCCGATAAGGATCAGCCCCACCATGTATTCATGATGGCCCGACAGTAAACCGATCGCCAGGAGGAACATGAGCACGGGGCCGATGACCCAGTTCTGCACGAGCGAGAGCGCGAGCACCCTGAAGTTTCTGAAGACCTGTCCGAGTTGCTCGTATTTGACCTTGGCCAGAGGCGGGTACATCATGAGTATCAGGCCTATGGCGATGGGAATGTTGGTGGTCCCGACCTGGAAGTAGTTGATCACGTTCCTGATGTCCGGGTAAAAATAGCCGCCTCCCACTCCAACAAACATCGCTAGAAATATCCAGAGAGTCAGAAAACGATCCAGGAACGAAAGCCGCTTGGATACCGCTTCAACCATCCTTTTACTCCTTGTTCGACGCGCGCTTCCGGCGCGGCGGCTGGAACCCGATATCGACGCCTATATGGGTTTGTACCCCGGCTTGATTTCCATGCCGGCGACATGGCTGCTGCCAGGACGCGGGCCCTCGCGGATTGTTCTCGCGCCCTGGATTTTTCGCGCAAAGACGCGAAGGCGAGACCACCTGAGTTTTGTGGTTCGGGCCGACAGGCACTATTGTGAAACGGCCTGCTTCACGGCTTCCTTCACTTTGTCGACATCTTCGGGCTTGAGATTGAAGTCCTTGTTTTTGTCGATGCCGAGGTCGGTCAAAACGATGTGACCTCTGAGCGGGACCTCGGCGTTTTCGAGGCATGCCTTGGCGCACCCGACCGAGCACCCGTCGATCACGACCATCCGGTCGACATCCCTCGCTGATTGAACGAAGCCGCTGAGTTGCCCGCCGACCCCGGCCAGGCAAAACATTTTGCCGAAACCTTCCTGAGTGAGTTCAATAGCGGCCCGGTTCGACAGTTGTCCCACGTTGGAGCCGCCGGAGCAGGCCAGGATCATGACATCACCACCGGTTTTACAGCTACAGTCCGCCATTTTTCCCTCCAGAATTTTGTGCTATTTGCCCAGCCACGACTTGATGTCGGATTTGGCCGGAACTTTTCCCACGGACTTTACCTTGCCATCGACGACGACGGCCGGGGTGCTGAAAACCCCGCATTTGGCGATTTCCGTGATATCGGTGACATACTCTACGGTCGCGTCCGATCCCGCCTCAGCGACCACCTCTTTGACAAGCTTTTCCGTCTCATGACACTTCTTGCATCCGGGTCCCATTACCTTGATGTGCATTGCCTACCTCCAGTTTCATGGGAGTATTGATTGACGGTCTTCCAATAGCATATCGGCCTTGAGCCTTTCCCCGGTACCGGGGCTTCCCCCCGTTCGCCCTGATTATCGAAGGGTGGAACGGGCCATTGAATAGTCGCCAACCGGCGCCCTCGGATGTGCTGATTGCTCATGGGCAACCCGGCATCGATTGGCTTGGTTGGAATCACGTCATGCTTCAGAACAGTAGATTGAAAAGATACCCGACGATAAGTATGCCGACGCCCACAACCCCGAAAAAGACGGCGATGAGCCGGGGTTTGAGCACTTTTCTCAAGATGATGGCCTCCGGAAGCGAGAGCGCGATCACTGCCATCATGAAGGCAAGCACCGTACCCAGGGCCGCGCCTTTTTCTATGAGCGCGTGAACGACGGGAAAGATCCCGGCCGCGTTCGAATACATGGGAATACCGATAAGGACTGAAACCGGGACCGCCCACCAGGCGCTCTTCCCCATGATGGATGCCATGAAGCCTTCCGGCACGTATCCGTGAATGCCCGCCCCGACCGCAATGCCCAGGACGACATAGACCCAGACCTTCCCGACGATGTCCCGCACGGCCTCGAGACCATACTCGATGCGTTCGGGAAAGGTTCTGTCGGGTTCCTCATAGGTGGACTCTCCCATCTGGATTTCGTAGACCCATTCCTCGAGATGGCGTTCCATGCGGAACTTTCCGATTGTCCAGCCGGCCACCATGGCGATCGCGAGGCCCGTGCCCAGGTAGAGTGCCGCCACTTTCCACCCGAAGAGTCCGTACAGGAGGACCAGGGCGATCTCGTTGACCATGGGCGCCGAGATGAGGAAGGAAAAGGTCACGCCCAGTGGGACCCCCGCGGTTACGAACCCGATGAAAAGAGGCACGGCCGAGCACGTGCAGAAGGGGGTCACGATTCCGAGCAGCGCCGCGAGAATGTTTCCCAGCGACTCGCGCTTTCCCGCGAGGATTTTTCGCGTCCGGTCCGGGGTGAAAAATGAGCGTATGACGCCCACGCCGAAGATAACGAGCGTCAGCAGCATCATGACTTTCGGGGTGTCGTAGACGAAGAACTCAATCGAGCCGCCCAGGTGGCTCCCGGTCGCAAGCCGCAGGAGGTCGTACGTGAACCACTTCGAGAATGCCTCCAGGTTCGAGTAGATGAGCCACCACGCAACGAGCGACAGCACTCCGGGCAGACCATACCGGAGCGCCGGCGAACCGGCGGGTGACGGGGCTGAAGTGCCGGAGGCCATCTCGTTGGTACCGGAACAGCAGCTTTTCCCCTGGATTGTTTTCATGGCCGGTATCCTCTCGTTCGTCATTTCCTGCAAATCTCCTCCCGGTTGATGAAGGGGAGGGTTTTCACTATCCCGGCGATCTCCGGGTCATCTTCCAGCCAGTGCGTGAGATTGCCCAGCAGGGTGGCGCAGTACGGGCTGCTCTTGCCGTCGGCAAGACTGTAGATGACCCAGAGCCCTTCCTTGCGGCTGCATACGAGGTCCGCATCCTCCAGCACCTTGAGGTGGCTGGAGACGGTGGGCTGGGCGATCTTGAGAACGGCTTGCATCTCGCAGACGCACAGCGGCCTGTGCTGGAGCATTTTCAGGATTTTTACCCTGTTTGGATCGGAGAGCGCTTTCATCACCCTGGTGAAAACTCTCATTGTCGTACCTCCACTATATTGATGGATGCAAATGTATCGAAATGAAATTTGAGTGTCAAGGATTATTTTTGCGTAAAACGCCGATTTTTAGAAGCACTATATTCAGGTATTCAGATCGATAAATTCGGTCTCTCCCGGCCCGGTTCGATTTCCCGCGCTCGGCGCACGGGAAATCGGAAGGAAGTATACCCTGATATCGGGACAAGCCCGCACACCAGTGTCGTCCCCGATCTCACGTCCTTGCCTGGAACCCTTCGACAAGGCGTGTGCTTCTGCCAGGTGGTATATTTGATGGTTGAAGGTGATTTGGGGGCTGATTCATAAAGGAGAGAGCGCTGGATGAACAATGTAGAAGCAGCTTCCAGCGCCGTTCGTATTCTCTTCGAACCCATCGCGCGAGTCCGCTCCGGATGGCTTTAAGTTCCATGAAGAGTTGCGGCACATGCTGTTCGACCATGTTCCAGATCTCGTCCGTGTCCACACGATCATAAGCGTGAAGCAATATGTCCCTGAATTCGGCCATCCGGAGCCATGGAACCCGCATCGGTTATCGCCGCGCCCGCCGGTTGTCCTTATGTTATAATTGCGCGAGCGGGAATGGCACTTCCTTGGAGGCAACTCTTCAGGTCGCGGGAGAGGCCGAAAGGCGGCGAAATGGAAACAAATGAATACAAACGGGCATATACGGAAGCGGAAATCAGGGAAGAGGACAGAAAGATACGGCACCTGAGAAGGCTGGTGGATTTTTCCATGGCGCTGATCGCCCAGTCCCGGATTTCCCATGGCGAGGCGCTGTCGGTTGTCCAGGGGGTCCGGCAGCATGCGATCCTGCTTTTCCCCGGCAAGGAGGAGACTTTTGAACTCCTCTACACGCCGCGGTTCAGGAGGCTTATTGCGGAAAAATTCGGGCTGCTGTAACATGGTCTCGATAGGATGTGCTGGATCGTGGACACCTGCACGGGGGGAGTGAGTCCCGGTTCCACCTGGCAGCCTGCCGTGAGATAATCCCAATGAAGGAAAGTATCCGGAGACTTCAGCGCGAAGCCGAGAGGATTGCGTCAAAACATCCTCTGCCGGAATTCTATACCCGCTTCAAGGCGCCCCATTCCACGGCCAGGAGACTTTTCTTCCGCAACCATCTCGTGCTCCGGCTCCGTAAAATAGTCGAACCCGGCTTTCACGAAGAACTCGGACACGGCCTTTACCACAGCTCTCGGGTCAGCATAGATACCGCCGCGCTTCTTTTCATAGAGCTGGAAGGAGCGGGGGTGAACCATTATGCAATCGAGCGGCTGATGGTCCTGGGGATATTCGGTGGTCTGCTGCACGACATCTGCCGTGACCTGGAAAACCATGCTGAGTGCGGGGCCGAGGAGGCCGAACGGATACTGCGGGACTTTCCCAATTTTACCAAGAATGAGGTGGGCTGCATCTGTAACGCGATCAAGAACCACGAGGCCTTCGTCACTTCGGGTGAGAGCACCCGGCAGTGGGTCCAACTGGTAAGCGACTGTCTCTACGATGCCGACAAGTTCCGATGGGGTTCCGACACTTTCACCCACACCCTCTGGTATATGGCCGATCATAAAGACCTGAGTCCCCGCGCGCTCATCGAAAGGTTTCCGTGGGGAATGTCGGGCACCTACCGCATAATTGACACCTTCAGGACGCCGACCGGCCGGCAGTATGGACCGGAAAT
Organism: Syntrophobacter sp.; assembly: GCA_039679945.1. Taxonomy (GTDB): domain Bacteria; phylum Desulfobacterota; class Syntrophobacteria; order Syntrophobacterales; family Syntrophobacteraceae; genus SbD1. The sequence goes on from JBDKTY010000051.1 coordinate 44,680, forward strand.
CATCGAGACGGGTGTGGAGATAGGCAAGGAGATCTACCGCTACCTGCTGCAAAACTACAGGGAAGAGCCATGACAAACGACACGATCACGGAAGTCGGGGGATTACGTGTCGGGCATGCCGAGCTGGAGGGGATTCCGAGCGGGTGCACAGTCGTTTTGCCCGACGGAGCGGCCACGGCCGGTGTGGACGTGCGTGGCGGCGCGCCCGGGACTTTCGGGACCGATTCCCTGAACCCCCTCAACCTGGTGGGGCAGGTCAACGGGCTTTTTTTCGCCGGAGGGAGCGCGTTCGGGCTGAGCGCGGCGGATGGGCTGATGAGCCGCCTCAGGGAGCGCGGGGTCGGTTTCGACAGCGGATACGGACTGATCCCGATCGTGGCGGGCGCGATTATATTCGACCTGGGGGTCAACGACACGGGAGTGTTTCCGGGCCCGGAACTGAGCATCGAGGCATGCGCCGATGCATCGGCCGGTCCCGTGAGGGAGGGAAGTGTCGGTTGCGGACTCGGCGCAACGGTGGGGAAACTCTTCGGGCCGGAGCGCCGGATGAAAGGCGGGCTCGGGAGCAGTTGCATCCACGGTGGCGGAGGGATCAAGGTCGGGGCGCTGATCGTGGTGAACGCATTCGGCGAGGTATTCGATCCGGCGAACGGGCGGAAAGTCGCCGGAGCCAGGAAAAACCCCCGGAGCCTCCAACTGGCCGATTCCTTCCCGGAGATCATGAAAAAGACTTCCTTCCGGGGATTTGCCGGTGGCGAGGGAACCATCATCGGCGTGGTGGCGACCAATGCCGCCCTGACTAAGGTGCAGCTTGCCAAGGTGGCCCAGATGACCCACGACGGGCTGGCCAGGGCTGTCTCACCTGTGCACACCCAGTATGACGGCGACACCATTTTCGCGCTCAGTTGTGGAAACCTGGAAGGGGCCGATGTGAGCCTGATCGGGACTCTGGCGGCGATGGCCGCCTCCGAGGCCATACTCAGGGCGGTTCGCAAGGCCACGGGGCTGCCCGGAATTCCCGCCGTATCCGATTTGAAGCCGTAACACGAAAGTCACGTTTCGGATGCTGATTTTCGAACTCAAAAGAGTGGCGGAATGATTCCCCCGCACGCATCAGGATTCCGGCCGCACGTTCGCGGCGCGGCTCCCCACGCTCTTAGGAAGCATTCTTTTCGCCGAGTCCGAGGTTGAGGGCCACAGCGGGCTGATGCTCGGGCCGGAGCAGGTCATAGACGGATTTTACGGGGTTGAAGGTATCGGGCGGGACTTCCACGAAAATGCTGATCCAGTCCGCCATGCTTCCGTTCCAGAGGCCGGGGAGCTCCAGGGCGCGCAGGTCTTTGCCATCCTTGGATTTCTTGGTGATGATGACGGCGGAGCTGTCCACGTACTTCCTGAGATCGAAAGGTTTACCCGCGAAGTTCCGCGTGCAGCAGACGATGTCCACGGGATTGAAGTGGGTCGAGGAATTCCAGATTTTCCTCTGTTGCTCGGAGCTGAAGTCCACCTGGGCTTTTTCGACGATCTGGAGTGATTTCGATCCATCTTTATGCCTGACCCAGAACGGCGCACCTCCGGGTTCTCCCGCGTTGGGAACCACGCCGCAAATGCGGATGGGGCGGTCGAGCCGTTCGGTGAGGAAGGCGACTCTTTTCTCTTCAGGCCATTCCGCGAACCCTTGCGGCATTCCGACAACGAGTTCCTCCTCCGCGAAACGGGCGGCCTCCAGGCAAACAGCCCCGGTTTCCCCCTGCTTCATGCGCCGAACAAAAGAGTGGACCTGTTCCTGAACGAAAACCAGGTAACCGCCGAGCACCTTTTTCCAGAAGCAAACCCGTTCCTTGAGCCTGTCCGGAACAATATTGTCGATATTCTTGATGTAGACGAGGTCGGCCCCGAGGTCGTTGAGATTTTCCAGGAGGGCGCCGTGGCCCGCGGGCCGAAAATGGAGCCGGCCGAACCGGTCCCGGAAAGGCAAGCCGTCCATGTCCGCGGCGATGGTGTTTGTCGAAGGTTTCTGAAACGAGAAGTCGATTTCGAATTCGGCGCCGTAGCGCTTCCGATACCGCTGAACAACTTCCTCGATGTGTGCGCTGAAACCGGCTTCATGCTCCCGCGGCGCCGTGAAATGAAGTCTGCACCTGTTGCCCAGGTACATGACGGATTCCGCGAGCTGTTCCTCGAACGCCGTGCGGCACTCATCCCGGTAGGTGTGGAATTTGAGCAACGCCTTGGGAAGACAGCCGTAATTCATGCCTCGCTTGGTCAGCAGGTATTCCAGAAGGGTTCTGAAACGCCCTTCGCGCAGGATCTCCTCCAGGTCAAGCCCGTCCTGGGCGAGCGTGTCCCGGAGGTCGCCGATGAACGCGAAGTGATTGAGTCCTTCCAGGAAACGCACGAAATCGCAGGCGATCGCGACTTCCTGTTTCACTCTTCTGCTCAACTCGTCCCTTTCCAGGAACTGCGGAAGGTAATAAATCTGGAGAAGGGATTGAAACATCCGGGAAGCGGCCCCGGAGGCTGGAACGAATTTCATGAACCGGCCGGCTTGAGCGGCTTTCTCGTGCAATTCCAAAAACCTGCCGGTTTCAGCCTCATCGATTGTCTTGACCCCGTCGCCCAGCGTGCTCGGGCGATCGAGGCAGGCGGAAAAGCCGGACCGCTGGAAAATCTCGATTTGCTCCATGACCCGGGCTTTGTCGATGCCCAGATTTATCATCTGCTGACTGTCCGTTTCGGTAAAACGGATTTTCATAACCGCCACCTGCCATGCCTTGTCACGCAAATGCGGGGTTTGCCCCGCGGCACGAACGCCGGGCGGGGCAGCTTCTTGAACGCAGCTTTGGAGAAGAATCTCTTATTTTACCAGAATTTCGACTTTTGCCGCTGACTTGAGTTTGTCCACGTACTGGGTCAGTTGCTGAGAGACGGCTTCGTTTTTGAGATGCTGCTCGATACGGGGCTGTATCTCTTCGTAGGACATCACCCCGGCTTCTTTTTTGTCGGTTGCCTTGATCAGGTGGTACCCATACTCCGTTTCCACAATGTCGCTCACTTCGCCGGGCTTCAATGCGAAAGCGGCATTCTCGAAAGCGGGGACCATTTGTCCGCGCTGGAAGAAATCCAGGTCCCCCCCGGTTTCCTTGCTCCCCGGATCATCGGAGACTTCCTTGGCGAGGGCGGCGAAATCCCCGCCGTCCTTGATCTTCCGCTGCACGTCCTTTATCTTTTCGAGCGCTTTGGCTTTATCTTCGGCGGAAGCCTTTTCATCGACTTTTACCAGGATGTGGCTGGCGCGTATCATCTCTGGCGACTTGAATATTTCGGGGTTTTTATCGTAAAAGGACTTTGTCTCGGCGGGGGTGACGGTGATCTTGGAGGAGATCTCCTGGTCAATGAGTTTGCGCATAACCTGATCGGCGGCAAACTGCTCCTTGATCGTCTGGTCAGTAAGGTTCATCTTGGCAAGCGCGCCCTTGAATTCCTCCTCGGAGCCGAAGCGCGTTTTCAGCGTCTGCAGTTGAGCGTCCACCTCGGCATCCGTTGCCTTGAGACCGAGCTTGGCCGCCTGCTGCCTGAGAACTTCGCGCCCGATCATTGTGTCGAGCACTCGTCCTTTCATCTTCGTCGCTTCCTCTTCATCCGAGCCGTGACCCATCATCTCCAGCCTGCGGTTGAACCGCGAGAGTTCCTGCTGGTACTCTGTCATGGGAATGGGCTGTCCGTTGACCAGGGCCGCATTCTGACCGGCCGGCTCGGTTTTCGCGGGGGGCGCTTCCTTCTGGGCCGGCTGAGCGGCTGGTTTGGCGCCGGCCGCTGTGTCCTTCCCGGCCGGTTTACCGGTCGTTTTGTCCGCGGCCGATACGTAAAGACCGTAGCCGGCCAGGAACAGAAACATTATAAGAATGGAAGTCAGGATTACTGATTTTTTCACGTGTGGACTCCTTGGTCAAAAAATAACCCACAAGAGCGGATGCCCCCATGGGTGTGCAGGTCACGTTTAGATGCAAATGGGACCCCTTGTGCTTGAGAATGGTCCAGTATACTCAGGGGGGTATATAAAGTCAATGATTGCCCCAATTTAGCAATACAGTGCACGGAAAGAGCTCCGAGGCGCAAAAAGCACCCCGGCATGTCTCGGGCAAAATACTGCCAGATGGACTGAATTGCAACAGAGGTTACACTATTTCCGAAAGTCGGATTTCCCCTGGTTCGCGGTGAGCCACGCCCGGGCTTGCCGGTGCGTTTCAGTTTCTCATATCGGCTGCTTTCTGATAAAAAGCTGTGGCGGGTTTCTTTTATATATTAATTTTAAAAGCGGGGTCATTAGCAATGGAATATGGACTGAGGCGCTATGAGGCAATCCAGAGGTTGTTATGGTTGTTTTTCCTGGTCCTCTGCCTTGCCGCCGCATACTTTACCCAGAACCCTTCCAATTATCCCGCGGCGGTGAATCCGCAATTGAAGGGATTAAAAACGACTGCGTTCTGGACCGGGCTGCACGGAATTCTGATGGCCCCTCCCGCCGCGGAGGTATCCAGGGAGAAACTGCCCGGGCAGGCCGAGCCCGGCCCGAGTCCCGGTATCACCAGACAGGCGCCACCGGAACGCAGGCCCGCGCCGGTCCCCCCCGCCGACCCCTCCTCGTCGCAAACCGACCCGCAGTTTCTCAGCCGGATTATGCTCTTTCTCGTAAGGGCTGGCATTATATTCCTGGTGGGAAGGCTTCTCTGGCTGGTGGCGCAGTTCCTGGCCAAATTCGTCATGAACGCCATCATGTCCGAGAGCATCAAAAGGCTCGGTCCCCCGAAGCAGGAATTCGACACCGGTCCGATCTATCCGGAGAGGCTCTTCCCGCGGCAGTTGCTGCTGGACAAGATACGACAGATCCCCCTGGGATTTCTGTTCCATCCTTTCATGCGGCTGCGGCTCATGCTCTCGGGGTTCGGGAAAAGCGTTTCCTCCGAGGAGATGATCGAAAAGGAGCGCCGGATAGTCGAAACCGACTGGCAGGTTCTCTACAGTTCATGGGGACCTTTCCGGTGGCTGCTCTGGCTTCTTCCCATGGCCGCCCTGGCTCAATCCGCCTGGTTTTTCTTCATCCAGGTGCAGAACGCTTCCGTGGCGCAGAAAGAGCTGCTGGACTCCATTCAGACGCTGCCCAACGCGGTGCTTCCCCTGGCGCAGGCAGTCGGGATCGTTGTCATTTATAAGCTTGCATCCGCCTTCCTCCGGCGCATGGAAGATCTTTACCTCTCAAACCTCGATGCACTGCTCTACGATCGGCTACTGTCGCGTCTCCCCTTCCACAGCGGCGACACGGTGATCGTCCTTCAGACTCTGCAGCGCCAGTTTCAGGAGGTCCATGCGGCCCTGCGGCGCCTGGAGCGCGCCATCCAGCCCGAAAGGAAAAACGAGGGATGAAACCGGGTCGTTCCGGCTCAGGCCGGGGATCGGAGGTTGGCCCCCTGCTCAAGCATTTCCTGGCGAGCCAGCCCGCCTTTTCCGCCAACCCGATCGGCGACTGGTCGGAGGTAGTGGGGGAACAGGTCGCGCGCTACTCATTCCCGAGATCGCTCAAGAAGAAGGTCCTGGTGATCGCGGTCCATGATTCTGTCTGGAAGCACCACCTGGAGCAGTTGAAAGAGGCAATTGCCGCAAAGATCAATGCGAAGCGGCCCGAGCCGATAGTCGAGCAGATCGTGATCAAGGTCGCGGAGATCCCCGAATCAGGGCCGGTTTTGAACAAGGCCTACAAGGACCTGGAGAAGGTGAAGGCGCGGCGTACCGGGGTTCGCCGAAAAGCAAAGGCCCCGGTCAGAAAGCTGACTCCGGAAGAGCAAAAGCTTCTCAAAAGCCTTCCCGACCCGGAACTCCGGGAGATTGGGGCCCGCCTCCTCAAGCGCATCGCGCTGGAAGAAGGTCCTTCGGAGCCGGACGCCGCATCCGGATCGAAAAAGGACGGCGGCCCCCTCTCGGACGAGGAAACCAGCGCGGGCGTTGGTCCCAAATCATAAACGGGCCGAGGACGGTACGCTACTCGGGGTCGGGGCCACCGCTCCCGCCTGCCTCATCGTCATCCAGGCCGTTCCCCTCGATGATGGCGCTCTCATCCAGGAAGTCACCACCATCCGGAAGGTCGTTTTCCTCCCGGGATTCATTTTCTTCCAACCCCGCCAGGACTCGGGCCACATTCTCCGCGGCCGCGCGCGGCAGCCCCGCCTCCTCAAGCTGTTCCACCGAAGCATCCCCGAGGGCTCCCAGGCTCCCGAAGTGGCGCAGCAGTGTCTGCCGTCTCTTCGGCCCTATGCCGGGAATGGAGTCGAGCGCCGAGGCGAGCAGCGCCGCACGGTGCAGGTTCTTGTAGTGGGAGATGGCGAACCGGTGCGCCTCGTCCCTGATCCTCTGGAGCAGGTGCAGGATGTCGGGATAGCGGTGCAGGAAGAGGGGATTCTTGCGCCCCGGCAGGTATATCTTCTCGTAGAGACCTTTTCCCTTGTCGCCGATGTCGTTGTCCCGTTCCTTGGCTATCGAGGCGACAGGCAGGCGCTCGGAATAGTCGAGTTCCTGGATGAGCCGCACTATCCTGTTGAGCTGGCCTTTCCCGCCGTCAAGCAGCAGCAGGTCGAGGCCTGATGCAAGCTCCGCGTTGTTCGTGATGAGCCGCTCGATTACCTCGGCCATCATCGCGGGGTCGTCGGGTTCGGCTTTGACCCTGATCCGGAAGTGCCTGTAGGAATCCTTGTCGGGATGCCCCTTCTCGAACACTACCACGGCCCCGACGGCATGCTGTCCCTGGAGGTTGGAGATGTCCACGCACGCGATCCGCTCGGGGCTTCTGGGAAGCTTCAGGAGGCGCTGCAGGCTCTCGATGAGGGCGCTATCCCGGCGCTGCCACCGCTTACGGCTGATGAAGCGCTCGCGCGCGTTGTTTCGCGCCATGTCCAGCAGGTGCTTTCTTTCCCCCCGCTTCACGGCCCAGACGCGGACGCGTTTTCCCCGCGATTCGGTGAGCCATTCGGCGAGAACCGTTTCCGATTCGAGTTCTACCGGGACGAGCACCTCGTCCGGGATCAGCTTGCCCTCGAAGTAATACTGCTGGATGAATGCCGAGATGAGTTCGGCGGGGTCGCCCTGCGCCTCTTTCAGGTCATAGGAACGCTGTCCGGAATGCACTCCCTGGCGGATGAAAAGGATGACCAGTTCCGTCTTGTCCTCGTCCTGGTGGATTCCGATCACATCCTGGTCGAGGAAGCGGTCGGATACGATGTGCTGTTTTTCCAGTGTCGCGGTGACGTTGCGGAGTCGGTCGCGGTAGAAGGCGGCCTTCTCGAATTCGAGTGTCTCGGAGGCTTCCTCCATCCTTGACCGGAGCTGCTGTTGAAGCACGTCGGTCTTGCCCTGGAGAAACAGGATCACCTCTTCGACCATCTTCATGTAGTCTTCCTCGGAGATCTTGCCGGCGCAGGCGCCCAGACACTGGGACATCGAGTAGTTGAGGCACGGGCGTTCGCGCGGGTGAAGCTTCCGCGACCGGCAAAGCCTCAGGGGGAAGAGTTGATGGAGATACTTGAGCGTTTCGCGAACGGCGTGCGCGGAGGGGTAGGGACCGAAGTAGAGCGCTCCGTCCCTTTGGAAGCGCCGGACGATGTCGAGGCGCGGGTAGGGTTCACGCGGGTCTATGCGGATGGCGGGGTAGTTCTTGTCATCGCGCAGGATGACATTGTAGCGCGGCCGGTACTTCTTGATGAGACTGGCTTCGAGGAGCAGCGCTTCCTTTTCGGTCGGGGTGATCGCGTATTCGAGGTCCACGGCATGGCCGAGCATGATCCGGGTCTTTATGCTCACCGCCTCCCCGGCCCGAAAATAATTGCCGATGCGCTTCCGGAGGTCGCGCGCCTTTCCGACATAGAGCACTTTCCGGTCCGCGTCCCGGAAAATGTAGATCCCGGGCAGGTGTGGAAAGCCCTGAATTTTGTCGACGAGGTTTCCGGGGGGCTGGAGCTCGGAGGGCTCCGGAATCGACCGCGGGGCGGGATACGGCTGCAGGGCCGGAGTCTCCGGTTGAGGGGCGGATGGCTGCTGAGCGGCAGTTTCGGATGGAGGCCGGGGCTCCGATTGAGTGACGGATGCGTTCTGATCTGCTGGTGCATGCCGGAAAGGAGTTGCCGGTTGATTGGGAGTTTGCGGCTGCGCCTCCGAGGGCTTCTGGTCGGGAGAAGTCGGTTGCAATGAAGTGAGCTGCTGATCCGTGGATTCCTGCCGGCCGACATTTGCCGGCTGAGCGGGAGCAGCCGATTCTGAAGCGGAAGCCATGGCTACATCCTCGCTTCCCGTAACGTTTCCCGCCTTATTGGCATCAGGCGGGATCTGATGTCCTTTATCCGGTTCCGGCATAAAACCAACACTCCAAATTCAATCCACCGTGTTTGCTCAATGAGCGGTGTTCGCTGGCTGAATTTTATATTTTGTCTTATTTTCGAGGTTCTATCAATACGGTGCGAGAAGTAGGCCTTCAAAAGGGGTGGACAGGGAGGGGGAATTTTGTTACATAAGCGGCACATTGGATCGGGACGTGGCTCAGCCTGGTAGAGCGCTGCGTTCGGGACGCAGAGGTCGCTGGTTCGAATCCAGTCGTCCCGATCAAAAGATAGGTGAAATTAGCCCCTTATGCGAGGGGCTTTCTTTTTGCCGTGTTCTACTGGTGTTCCATCTCGGACGGCATATCCCCGGAGTAACTCGTTCTGGCTGATGTTCACATAATGCAGGCTCGTCTTTGAAACCGTGTCACACGTCTAGAATTATATAATCGGGATCTACCTTGCGGCTCCAAAGCAATTCGAAAAAGGCTGGATGAGTTCTATCTTGTGAAACCGCTACCATCTGAGAGCACCATCTCACGCATATTAGCAAAGCGGAGTTTGACAAACGGCAGAACAGGCTTCTACGAATGAGAACGTCATCTCTTGGGGGGGAGGGGGAAACGGAAGGAGCCCGTAGGGCGACTG
>JBDKTY010000052.1:0-34012 GCA_039679945.1 Syntrophobacter sp.
GCAACATCCAGAACAGCCGGTCGAGGTTGGGCGGAATGATCTCGTAGGGGGTTTCAACGAGCGCGAAGGTTCCACCGTTATTGATGGTGAGGAGTTCACCGGATTCGAGCATTTCAGGCAGGCTGAAGCTTATGACGACCTCGCAGCCGGCGTAGATGTCGATTTTGATGTCTTCGCGTTTCAGTCGTGTCCGAAATTCATCGACCAGGGGAAGAATTGCATCCCGTGTGTTTTCGGGAAAGGCGGGGGACCAGTGAGGAGTGCAGATGATTCCGGAAATCCCGTCTTCGGCGGCAATCCTGGCCATCTGGAGACTCTGCTCCCAATCATCGGCGCCGTCGTCGATTCCGGGGAGAATATGGCAGTGGATATCGATCACTCTGAAATACCTTTTCTCGGGGGCGGGTCCCGCTGCAAAGCTACCCATGAACTCGCCGGTGCATGAAAACCGGCGGTTTCGGGAAGGCCTGGCTCCTCTATCCGGCGGAAATAAACCGGTGCGCGGGCCCGTATCGTCCGGCGTGCGCCTGAAGACGCACCCTTTTCCTGCGGGGAGCGCGGCATGCCCCTTAGAGCGCGAGTGAGGCGCCCGGGTGCATCTCCAGTCCAGCTTTCCTCCGGGCCAAGATTATGCAAGCTGTGGATGCCGGGCCAATGGTATCAACTTTTTTTAAGCGGCTCAACCTGTTTTCAAGATGCGGGCGTGCCGTCACTGACGCACCTGCCCGCATCGGCTTTACTTAAGGTTTTTCTTGAGGAATTCTATCGTAATGGGCCATGCTTTCCGTGACGCCTCCATGTTGGCGCCGTTGCGCTCGTCCTGCGCCCGCAAAAAACCGTGTCCCGCCCCCTTGAAAATATGGGTGACAAAGGTCTTCCCCATTGCTTTCATGGCTTGCGCGGCCGGCTGGACCGTGCTGGTGACGCGGGCGTCGTCCTCCCCGTAGAGTCCGAGGACGGGGGCCTTGATGTTCTTCAGTTCGCTCACCTGGGGCGAGGTGCCGTAGTAGACAACCGCTGCGCCCAGGTCGGGCTGTGTCGCGGCGTAGCTGAAGCTCTGCCCTCCGCCCCAGCAGAAGCCCACGGTGGCGATTTTACCCGTTGCGGCGGGAATGGTTTTAACATAGGTCCTTACGGCTTCGACCATCCGCATCACGTCATCTGTCTGGATGTCCCGTACAGCCTTGACTACATCGTCACGGCTCGCGAATCCATCGGTTCCCTTTCCGTCCGGGCCCTTACCGGTGAGCATATCGGGGGCGATCACGATGAAACCCTCGGCGGCCAACCGATCGGCAACGGATCGCATCCAGTCAGTGAGGCCGAAGACCTCGTGGATCAGGATGACGGTCGGTGCCTTGTCCTTGCGCTCGGGATAGACAATGAAGGCTTTCATCTTCTGCTGTGCTCCGGGGACAGCTATGTCGATCCATTCCTGGTGGCGCGGAGATTTCTCCAGGGCGGCCTTGGCCCCGGGTTCGCCAGGGGGAAGGACCATCGGGCGGCCTTTTTCGGCCGCCGTGGCTGAAGGGCCCGCGATGAAGATTGAAAGCACTAAGCCTAATATGAATGTCCTGATCATTTCCTGTTCCTCTTGTTTTGGGGGCAATGCCTTTGTTCGTTCCGATCGGGAAGCAGCTTTTCCGATTCCTGTTGGATATGTATCAGCAGACGGACCGCGCGCGCGTTCGTGCCCGGGTATCGAGGCAGGAACGGGTCTGATCCTGTGTGCTTCCTGAGCAGGGCTCCGTATGAAAATAGTAGGAACAGTTTCAGTTTAAAGCAATGGAAGCGGTGGGCATCCCGGATGTGCCATGCGGGATTACCTCAAAGAGCGGGAGCCTTTCCGGTGGGCAAGTACGGAGTCGGCTGAATAAAGGGCGAGGGCCGACCAGATAAATATGAAAGTTGTTATCTGAACCGGGGAAACCGGTTCCTTGAACAGGAAGACTGCAAAGAGGAAAAAGCAGCTCGGAACGATATATTGCATGAATCCGATGGTCGAGAGATGCAGGCGTCTGGCGCCAAGTGTGAAAAGGAGGAGCGGCAGGGCGGTGACGAGGGCCGAGGCCATGAGTGAAAGATCGATGAATATTCCCATGCGGAGGAAAGCCCCGCGGCCGGTGGCATGGAGATAGAGGAGCCATGCCGCGGCTGGAGGCAGCAGGAGCAGTGTTTCGATAGTCAGGCCGGCAAGGGCGCTAACCGGGGCTACTTTGCGGATAAGCCCATAGAGACCGAACGAGATGGCGAGGGAAAACGCGACCCATGGGAACTGTCCGAGGCTTACGGTCAGGTAGAGCACTCCGATTCCGGCCAGCACCACGGAAAGGGCCTGCGCCCGCCTCAGGTGCTCGCGCAGGATAACCATCGCAAGCAATACGCTCAGGAGAGGGTTGATGTAATAGCCGAGACTTGTCTGGAGCACCATGTCGTTTGCGATGGCCCAGATGAACACCAGCCAGTTGATGGAGACGAGAACAGCCGTGCCGAGCATGATTCCCAGAATGCGGCGGTCCCGGACGGCGGCCAGGAACTCGTGGCGGCTCTTCTCTCGCGCCACGAGAGGGAGAAGGAAGAAGAAGGACCAGACAATCCGGTGCAGCAGGACCTCGAACGGCGGTACACCGCTCAGGGTTTTCCAGTAAATCGGGCTGAGTCCCCAAATAAGATAGGCTGATGCCGCACAGAAAAAGCCCCTCAGGGAATCGCCGGGGGCTTTGTGTTCGGCGTCTGCCGGTGATATCGGCATTAGACTGCTTCTTTCTCTGGCCTGTTGCGAAAGGTTGCGTTCAGAAGGCTGCCGGGCACGGCCGCTCGCGCGGGAGAGGCGAGTCACGAACCGGCATGGGTACCTGGCGGGTTCACCCCGCTATATGTCGGGTCGAACCCTGTGCTGAAAGCAACTGCCTTGTATTCAGTCAAGGACGCGCTTCCCGAAAGATCATTTTTCCAGCCGCCCGTATTCGTCTTCGAACCGGCAGATGTCGTCCTCGCCAAGGTAGCTGCCGGTTTGAACCTCGATCAGTTCCAGGGGGATTTTACCCGGATTTTCGAGGCGGTGGTTCGTACCCCATGGTATGTAAGTGCTCTGGTCCTCGTTTATAAGGAATGCCTCCTCGCCTTTTACGATCCTCGCCGTCCCCTTGACCACGATCCAGTGTTCGGCCCGGTGGTAGTGCATCTGGAGGGAGAGGGCAGCTCCGGGGTTGACGGTTATCCGCTTCACCTTGAACCGGTCTCCGGTGTCCATGCATTCGTAGTAGCCCCACGGGCGATAGGCGCGAAGATGGGTGAAGGCTTCATCCCGCATCTGTTTTTTCAGCCTGTTTACGATCAGCTTCACGTCCTGGGACCTGTCGATCGCACAGACGAGCACCGCATCCTTGGTCTCGATAATTATCTGGTTCTGTATCCCGAGTGCGGCGACAAGCCGGCTGTCGGAGTGGATATAGCAGTTTTGAACATCTTCGAGAAGAACGTCCCCGTTGATGGCATTCCCGCATTCGTCCCGAGGAGAGACTTCGTGCAGGGACATCCAGCTACCGACGTCGCTCCAGCCGCTTTCGAGAGGGATAACGACGGCACGCGCGGTCTTCTCCAGGACGGCGTAGTCGATGGAGTCGCTGGGAGAGGACGAGAAAGCCTGCTCATCGAGGCGGATGAAATCCAGGTCCCGCCAGGCCTTGTTATGGGCTTCCGTGCATGCCTCGAGGATGGCGGGCGAAAAGGTCTCCATCTCCTTGAGAAAGGTCGATGCCGTGAACATGAACATGCCGCTGTTCCAGTAGTATTCCCCGGAATCCACGTAGGCGCGGGCTACTTCAAGTTCGGGCTTTTCCGTGAATTCGCTGACGGTGAAGCCGCCATTCCGGCCGGTTGAGGCAGGGGTGGAGGACTCGCCCTTCCTGATGTACCCGTAGCCCGTTTCGGGGCGATCAGGGACGACGCCGAAGGTAATGATGCTGCCGGAGAGGGCGTATTGCTCTCCGATCTGGACGGCGGATGCAAACATTCCGGGATCGCTGATGATGTGGTCAGCGGGAACGACCAGCAGGACCGGGTCTGTTTCGTCCCTTGCCGCTTCCAGCGCCGCGACGGTGATGGCGGGGCACGTGTTGCGTCCGATCGGTTCGAGTATGATCGCGGTATTACTGGCACCGACCGACTGCATCTGCGCGGCTATCATGAAACGGTGGCTTTCATTGCAGACGACGATGGGAGAAGTGGAGTCGGCAATGCCGGAGAGTCTCAACACGGTCTCCTGGAACAGGGAGAACGCTCCGCCCGTTATCGGCATCAATTGCTTGGGAAAATGCTCCCGTGAAAGGGGCCAGAGCCTGGACCCCACGCCACCGGACAGGATGACGGGTATTATCATGACAACCTCGGTTGCTCCAGCCCGCGCGGGCGACCGCGAAGCAGGCACAGTGGGTTTAAGGATTGCCGGAAAAACCGGCGCCTCGTACACTGGAGATTTCGGACCTTTATAAAGTATGCCGCGCCGGGTAGCAAGAGGAGTGCGCGGGGAGTCACCCGGAATCAGGGCGAACGGAGGGAAGCTCCTGTTCCGGAATGGCGTGACCCGGATCTCCACCGGTTATGTAAGCCTTCGATAGTGCTCACTCTCAAAAGCTGTTTATTGAGAGGTGTCGCAGCATGAACGGACCAATTCTGATCGACATTCTCATTTTCAGGATAGATTCATCTTGAATGCAACACCGTATTAAACCGGAATCCGGATCTTTGGCGTGTGAACGATAAACAAGCCCGATTCGGGGCTCTCACCGGGATGACGGTGATTCTCACTGTTGCGTTGGTACATAGGATGTCCATGATATTTGTGGATTCAGGACTGCGCGGACTCACATATATTGATATGCTTTGAATAAGTATATCGATCCATTCGGTCGGATACGAATTCCATGAAGTTTGATATTGAGTGAAACTGAATTTGGTAGTATTCAGTGTAAGACTTGATCCTTGGCATTCCCCTTTCGATACATGATTGTTGATAGCCGGGTACTCTTATGAAATGCTTTACTCACTTATAATGGTTCCTATGTGTCTGCATTATTCTTCCCATATCTGTTTTCGTTATCCGTATCTTCCGTACTCCGGCTCCGCGTAATCCCCTGACCGATGACGGTTGGTGGGAGGAGTGTCATGGAGCGGCGTTCAGGATGTTGCTCGCCGGGAGCAGCCGTATCCCAGGTCCGCGGCGCCATGCGTCAGATTCACCCCTGGGTTGGTCGATGCGACTGCCGGGTGCAAGAGGCCTTTCGATGTAAACTGGTATGAGTCCAGCCTCTCATGTGGGAGGGCTTGATGCTGAGGGAATCGGATATATCCGGAATCCTGGACATGGCACGACGGCGCGGATGGTGGATGATTGCGCCGTTTGGCTGCGCGATGGTCCTCGTGCTGGCGGTAGCCGTGCTGCTGCCGGATGTCTACCGCTCATCCGCCGTTCTCCTGGTCGAGAACCCGCGCATTCCTCCGAACCTCGTTTCATCGACTGTAACCAGTTCCGGGGAACAAAGGATATACTCTATCACCCGGGATGTGACCTCTCGCAGTGCGGTTCTGGAGCTGATTTCGAAATATGACCTCCTCTCCCGGAAGCGCGGGAAGCTGACAACAGAGGACCTCGTTAGCGTGGTCAGGAAGCGCATTACGGTGGAGCCTCTGGATGCCGAGATCAAGCGAGAAACCCTCAACAAACCGGTCCTGCTCAACATTGCCTTCAAACTCTCCTTCGATGATGAAGACCCCGATAGAGCCCGGGAGGTGGCCGCCGAGATAGCCTCCCATTACCTGAACAGGAACATGGAGGAGAGAGGAAGACATGCCCGGACGACGTCGGAGTTTCTGGAGAGTCAACTTCGCCAGGCAAAGAGCGAATTGGATGACCTGGAAGCAAAGCTGGCCGAGTACCGGCAACGGCATCTCGATGAACTGCCGGAATTTACGGCCGTCAACATGCAGAAACTCGAGAAACTCAATAGTGATGTAAACAGCCTCAATCTTCAAATACGTTCGATGGAGGAGCAGCGCTCCGTCGTGAGGAGTCGGCTGGGTTCCACCGACCCATGGTTCAGCGAGAAGGTCCTCACTAATGAGGAAAGACTGCGGCAGGCGCAGTTTGAACGAGCTGCCCTGGTGGCTCGATACACCGACAAACATCCACTGGTGCGGGCGAAGAACCAGGAAGTCTCACTACTCGGAATGAAGAACGGCGATTCCGGGAATATTCCAGAGGCCAGGGAACGGCTCCAGAAGGCCCGGCTGGAAGCCGCGGATCTGAAAGCGCGCTATACCGATCGGCATCCCGAGATCAGGAAGAAACTCCGGGAGATTGAAAGTATCAGTAACGAGTTGGCGCTCCTGGAGAGCAGGACGGCCCTGATGAGGGCCCCGACGGGTGAAAGGGCGACCAACCCGGCCTACGTTGCCCTGCAGGGGGATCTGGACAAGCTCGATGTTTCGATCGCATCCGCGAGGCAGGAGATTCAAAGATTCGAAAAACAGGTCAACGGCGTTTATGAGAAGCTGCGCGCGATGCCGAGGGTTGCCCGGGAATATAATGAACTCATGACGGATCATCAAAACGCAAGGGGGCGGTACACAGATCTTCAGCAAAAATATTCGGCCGCTCGTATTTCTCAGGGGATGGAAGAGGAACAGCTCGGAGAAACGTTTCGTATCGTGGAAGCGCCTTTCTTTCCGGAAAAACCCGTGAGACCGAACCGTCTGGCTATCATCGCGGTCGGAATGATTCTGGGGACCGGTTTGGCGTTTGGGTGCGCATCAATAGCTGAGCTTTCGGATAAGAGCATTCGTGATGCCCATAGTCTTGAGCAGATAAGCGGAGCATGTGTTTTGGGCGTCATTCCGAGGATTGTCACTGGTCATGACAGGATAAGAATCCGCAAACAGATAATGATGGCGTGCGTTGGTACGTTAATGGGTATTGTGCTGCTGATTTGGGTACTCTCTTTATTGCTGTGAATGAGAAATTCTTTCTGATTTGCCCGATTCCGGTCGTGCAGTTTGGATGAAGCCCGTGAAAAGCTTTGGTTCTGACATATTCCCGTCGGCTGCCAGCCATGCTGGGTCTACGGATGATGCCTCTGTTTACACGCGTCCCAGAATGATCGATGTCTCGGATACACTTCTTCTGGAAAACAGAATCGTTGCCATTGCCGAACATGATCCGGTGAATGAGCGGTTCAGGCTCCTTCGAACCCGGATATTCGGACAAAAGCGACAGAAGGAGATGACTACCATTCAGGTGACGGGTTTTGGCTCGGGCGCGGGGGCAAGTGTGGTGGCGCTGAATCTTGCGGTCAGCATAGCCAGAGACACCGGACAGGCCACGCTGCTGGCGGATCTCAATTTTCAATGCCCCTCGATAGCCAGGATGCTAGGGTTAAGCGCTGATTATCCAGGACTCAGGTCGTGCCTTCTCGAAAACCATTCCTGGGAGGAGCTTCTCATTTGCCCCGGTATCGAAAAACTCACGATACTGCCGGCCGGCGGAATGCTCCGGAACTCCACGGAGATGCTGGGGTCTCCTGTAATGGAAAGGCTTGTGCTGGAGTGGAGGCGGCGCTACTCGGGGTGCTGCATCATTCTCGATACGCCTGGGCTCGGAGTATGCCCCGATCCGATGATTATTTCTGAATATTCCGATGGGATCATACTGGTGGCGAGGGCCGGTCATACTCGCGCGGAGAGTATCAGGCCGGCGATGAATCTCATACCAGCCGAGAAACTGCTGGGGGTCGTGCTGAATGACGCGGCGCCCGGTGACGGCAATGGCTATTGGTGAAAAGACTCACCGCCCGCATGCCGGTGCGGTTGTGGGGATGCTGAGAGCTTGTGCGCAAATGAGCCTCTTGGGGATCGCGCCGGAATTTGAAGCTGATTTGCTCGGGAGCATTGAGCAAAACCTCGGGTGGAGTTGTGCCGCGCGGAGGATTTTGCGACTGAGGAGCGGCCAAAACCGACAAAAGCCGGATGCGAGGGTAAAGGTTTTGTCTACGCATAAACCTCAGGGCGAAATTAAGGGTTTGGGGGCTCCGCGGGGTAGTATTTCCAGCATCGGACCAGGACAGGCTGAGCTTATCACGGGACCAGGACGACATCACCTCTCTGGAGAAGAATATTCTGCTCCATGTTCTCGCCATTTTTGATCTTCCGGTAATTGAACGGAATCTTCGATGCTTGAGTTCCGAAATCGCGCATGATCATGATCTTGTTCTCGGCGGCAAATGCGGTGAGACCACCTGCAAGGGCCAGTGCCTGAAGTACCGTTATCGGTTTGGATGTGCTGAACACTCCCGGTTTGTTTACTTTTCCAACCACATAGTACTGCAGGCTCGCGAGCTGTGCCACACCCACGGCCGCGACGGCCGCGGGAATATACTCCTGAAGACTCTTTTCCAGTTGCTCCTTAACCTCACCGGAAGTATGCCCTCCCGCCTGGATATCTCCGACCAGCGGGAAGGAGATCTTGCCATCCGGCCTCACTACGAGGCCGGGGCGGCTTAGCGTTTCTTCTCCGAACACGGTTATCTCAAGTACATCCCCGGTCCCGATTCGATAGTCGGAAGGTTTATCGGAAGAAGTGATGTCAATCGTGGACGTGCCGACCGGTGCGGAATGGTGGTCGGAAGGTTTATCGGAGGCGGCTGCGCTTATCCGGGGGACATTTTGAGAATGGCTGAAGTCTTTGTTGGAAGCACATCCCGATGCCAGGAAGACGACAAGGATAATGACGGTGATTGATTTATTCATGACTGGGCGTGTGTCCTCGGTATCCGAATTTAGAAACCGGTACACTTTAGCAGGAATAGTAACTTTGTGAAAATGGAATCATGCAATCATGCTTGATTATGCAATTATTCCACATCCCAATAGAAGGGTGAATTCACGGCGAGGGCAGTGGGCTCGCGAAAGTGACTCCAATATGATGACGAGGGAAGAATCAAATCCTGGAACCCTGCTAATCAGCTAATCAGTCGATTGCGT
Source organism: Syntrophobacter sp. (assembly GCA_039679945.1). Lineage (GTDB taxonomy): Bacteria > Desulfobacterota > Syntrophobacteria > Syntrophobacterales > Syntrophobacteraceae > SbD1. Next base: position 9,037 of record JBDKTY010000052.1, read on the forward strand.
ACAACTCACCATACTTGGAGGTAAGATACCGGACCAGGTAGTCCGGATTCAGTTCCTCACCCGTGGCCGCCTTTATCAAATCTCGTGGAAGGTAGCGGCTTCCCTGGGAGTGTATCTTCCTGCGGAGCCAAATCACGAAGTCCTGGAAGTTCCCGGACTCAAACACCTGGTCGAGGCTGCCCATGTCTTCGGCTGCCTTGAAATAGAGTTGGGCGGCGTAGATGTTTCCGAGGGCATAACTTGGGAAATAGCCGATCGCGCCCCCGGACCAGTGAACATCCTGCATCACGCCGCTGGCAAAGTCGGGTGGGACTATGCCGAGATATTCGCTCATTTTCTCATTCCAGGCTTCAGGAAGATCGTCCGGTTCAATTTCGCGCCGAATAAGTGCTCTTTCGAGTTCAAAGCGCATAATTATGTGCAGGTTGTACGTAACCTCGTCCGCCTCGGTGCGGATGAGGTCCGGGCGTACTTCGTTGATCGCAAGATAGAAATCATCCGGGCTGATGGCCTCGAGGTGATGGAAGTGTTTTTGGGCTTCGGAGTAAAACCGCTTCCAGAATCCCGAGGATCTCGCCACCATATTTTCCCACATGAGGGACTGCGATTCATGGATTGCCATGGAGACCGCACTGCCCCTGGGCGTTCCCCAGTGTTTTTCGGGCAGGCCATGTCCATACAGAGCATGGCCGGTCTCATGGATTGCGCTGAAGAGGGCGGATGAGAAGAAGTTTTCATCATATCGGGTGGTGATCCGGATATCCCCCGGACCGATGGCCGAGGTGAACGGGTGAGCGGAAAGGTCCATCCTGCCGCGGGCCCTGTCAAAGCCAATGCATGCAAGTATGTGCGTGATGAATGCCTCTTGTGCCGACACAGGTATATTGCCACGCAGGATGCTGGTATCCGGTCTTTTTTCGGCCCCCAGGATCTTGTCGAGGAGCTCATGGAGTGGCTCCAAAAGTTTTTTAAATAGGACGTCTATGCGTTCCGCTCTCTCTCCCGGCTCGAATTCTTCGATCAAAGCGTCATAGAATTCATCGCCCGAGGCGAGTAGGCTGGCCTCTTCGCGTTTGAGATCGACGATACGTTCCAGGTGCGGCAGGAATCCATCCCAATCATTTCGAGGTTTGGACTCCTGCCATGCCGACTCCCCCTCCGACGCCGACCTTGTCAGTTCGACCGCGAGCTGTTCCGGGATTTTGCAGGCGCGCGTATAGGATCTTCGCCATTCCCTCGCGTTGACCGCTTCGTCCGCGAGCGGATCGCGAACCATTTTGGAATTCTCGACCTCACCCAGCATCTCGCCTATTTTGGGGTCCGTATTGCGTTTTGAAAGCACTCCGGCAAGGGTTGCGAGTTGGGCAGCGCGGTGCGCATGTCCGTCTTTTGGCAAAAAAGTGCGTTGGTCCCAGTCCAGAAGCTGTCTTATGGAATCATAGCGGGCTGTTTCCCTGAAGTATTCGAGGAGCCAGGCGTAAGCTTTCTTCGCATGCATTATATCTCTCCTGGTAAGGCAGTAGGATTGCCGGGGGACCGAAACATGATGGATAACTTCTGACCTATAGTATACGAATTAGCTGTGATCAAGAAGCTGTTGCGGATGGCCGGGGTATGTTCCCCCCCCGATGTCCCAGGCCATTACTTCGGTGAGATGCTCTACTTTTTTCCGCATCTGCTAAGCAGAAAGCTTTCGGGAAGATGGACGCCGTTTCCTATCGCCCTTGCAGGCCCTCTTTTCGAGCGCTGGCTGCGGCCATATGCCGTATCCCCGCCGGAGGAGAAAGGACCGTACGTTTTCTTTCGGACTCGTAAGAGAGAATGGATTCCACTCAAAAAGTGGAATCCATTTGATGCTCAGGCACATGGACATGTTGTCCGGGTTTCTGATGGGCAACGTGGCCTTGATGCGATGGGCTGTCAGAAAAGACATGGAGGGAGATATCGCCCCTATTGCGCCGTTTGCGTGAATGCTTCGCGTGCGGCGGAGATGCCGTTGAGCGCCGCCGGAAACCCGGCATAGACAGCCATCTGGTCCATGATCTCGATGATCTGTTCTTTTGTGAGGCCTACGTTCAGTCCGGACTTGATGTGCACAATGAGCTGAGGACGCCGGGTACCGGCGGCACACATGCCGGCAATCGCCACGATTTCAGTCTCCCTTGGTGTAAGAATTCCTCGGGAAAATATATCAGCGTACGAAAACTCGAGAATGAAATCGGACATCTCCGGGGCAATGTCTTTCAAACTGTTAATGACTTTCTCTCCCGCTCCCTTGCTTGTTGCATCCATCGTTCTAATTCCCACGGCCCGTTTATCGGTGATCTGTTCCCGTTTTACTGGAGTGTAATTCATGTTTCTTTCTCTGAAAATCTCCCGTACCGCGGCGATGCCGTTTAATGCTGCCGGAAATCCGTGATAGACGGTGGAGACATACATTATATCTATGAGTTGTTCTGGCGTGATGCCGATGTTCAAGGCCGCGCCAATGTGCCACTTGAGCTGAGGCGTAGCGTTTCCCATCGCCGTTAAGGCCGCGATTGTCGCTATTTGCCTGGATTTTGGGTCAAGTCCCGCGCGCGAGAACACGTCGCCATATGCGAATTCGACGAGAAATTCGGACATTTCCGGCGCGATGTCATGCAAGCTCTTGATAACGGTGTCCGCACCCTCCGCGTTCAGCATCTGTAGCGCACGGTAGCCTTTTTCGTATCGTTCCCCTTTTTTCTGATCCGCAAACAAGTCTTTTCCCCCCAGAGTGAAAGTCGTTACTAACAGTGAACATAGAGTTACACAGATCCAATGCCTGGTCCGTTTGGCGTGTGACCCGCCATCCATGGTAACCCTCCCTGTCATTTGAGTTCGTTCCCGGTTAACCTCACCTGCTGTTTCATCTCATGCCCCTATTTACTCCCGTAAGATCCGGTTTGCATCCGAAGAGAGGCCAATTTATTCTCAATGACGGACATTCCGCCCAAGGGGAGAATTCTTCGAAATGGGCCGTGAAACAAGGGACAAACACGTCAGGATCGCTATCCCACGCGCCGGGCAACTCGCATTAACCCTGAGCGGGCGCCTGGAAACCTATTCCACCAGGAAGATGCACACTCATGCCTACCACCAGTTGCTCGCAATTCAGAACGGGGTTTCCCTCCTGGTCGATTCCACCAGAAAACAGCCTCTTTTCGGGTCCATGACAGCGCTTATTCCGGGTGAACTGCCCCACCGCTCGACCGTGGTCGGGGATTCCGTGACCTATAAATCCCTCTACTTTGCACCGGAGCTATTTCACCATGAGATTCCCGAGATCACGGTTTTCACGATGAGCAATCTCGGGACTGCCTTGTTCAACAGGATTGTGATTCGTAACGAGCCGGACTTGGGGGTGGGATTGAACAGGGAATGCCTGAATTTGTTGCTGAAAATTCTACAGGAGGACATACGCCGGCCCGTGAACCTGGCTCGACTGCCTCAGCCGAATGATCCGCAAGCCCGCGCCATTATAGACTTTATCGAGAGGAACTACGCGCGCAAACTGGGCATGTCGGATTTTGCGGCTAGCTTTCGCTATTCGGAGCGTCACCTTTCCAGGCTCTTCAAGGCTGATATGAAGATCAGCATTTTCGATTACCTTCGTCTCTACCGAACATTGATGGCATCGGTGGCATTGAGCATTTCGCCGGCAACCATCACTCGAGTTGCCTATGACTCCGGGTATGAGTCGATTTCCACGTTCTACCGCGATTTTAATATGATTTTCGCGCAGGCGCCCAAGGCTTTTCGGGAGAGAATGCAAATAGCCCGGGGGGCAGAGACTCAATGACATTTCAATATATGGTGTTGGTTTTCGGATGATTTGCGGGTGTAGCCGGATTCTCCCGCGACTGGATCCCTTGTTTGGCGAGAGCGGCTTTTACTTGATTGTGCCATCGACCTGCAGTTGATGGAGTCCCAGGGAGACCATGTCATCGGTGCCTGAGGCACTCGGTTGCCATGCGGCTGCCACTCAAGAGAATAAGGCTCACTTCCGATGCGGGTAGTTTCCAGCCAGACGGAAAGAAGGGGGAACTGCACCTTATGTGGTTTTATAAGACTGAAAAAGGCACATTCTGGATAAGGTTTGTTCCGCGGGGACGAGGTGTTTTCGTGCTCGGCATGGGCGATCGGGAGCTCGGATACTATTCTTCGGCGGAGGCAGCGGTGGACGACGTTTATCTGGGAAAGACCGGGATTCCCGAATGGGATCACCAAAATACGATGTACGCGCCCGGGGATCTCTCAGAATGGACTCGGGTCGATTGCGCCACATGGGACTCCAGCGAAAGGAGTGAGTAATCGGTTGAAGAATTTGACCAATCTAACGGTCCAGCCAGGTGGACGGCCCAGGTGGTTTTGCCGTGTCGTTTGGCTCGGGATGGCCGATTTCTTGACTTCTAACCTCACGTTCTTAGATTCCTGATACTTTTGCGCGGTTCCCGGCAGAAGGGGCATGGTTGCGCCTTCTGCAATAAATCATAAAGGCATGAGAATTATGGGTCTGTTGAAGATCCGGCTGATCGGGCGATTTTGATTGTCCGAAATACTCTCGGGCCGATGATCGGGCGCTTCGTCGCATAGTTGCATGTGATTACCTGTTCCAGGGAATATGCCGGCCGGCGCCGGTCTCATAATTATGGCTCCAATGGAAAGGAACAGATGCTGTCGGATGAGCTGAAGCGAAAGCTTGCGGGGATGATAGCCGAAGCGGAATCGCCGCGGGAGAAGGCTGTCGATGTCATGTTCGAGATCCAGGACGTCCATGGCTGGATGAGTGATGAGGCCATGGTGGAGGCGGCCGGCCTCCTTGGGATGAGTCCCCTGGAGTTGGACGAGCTTGCGACTTTCTACGATTCGATCTACCGAAGCCCGGTAGGAAAATACGTCATCCATGTATGTGACAGTGCCATGTGCTGGCTTGAGGGCCACCAGCGGGTGATCGATTATATCAGCGCGCGTGTGAATGTACCCATGGGTGGTACCAGCCCTGACGGGCTTTTCAGTCTGCTGCCGGTATGCTGCATAGGGTACTGCGACCGTTCGCCGGCCATGATGATCAACAAGCGTGTGTATGGTGAACTGACACCGGAGAAGATAGACCGGATATTTGACAAGCTCATTCAAGAAAACCAATATCCCCAGGCGGAATGACCTCATGCCGGACTATGAGCAGGTTTTATTCAAGAATCGGAAGCCGAACCGCTCGGCCACGCTGGATGAATACAGGCAAAGCGGCGGCTATGAAGCGTTGCGAAAATTCGTCGGCGAAAAACTTCCTCCGGGCGAGGTTACGCGCCTGGTGGATGAGTCAGGCTTGCGCGGGCGGGGCGGGGCGGGGTTCCCGGCGGGGAAGAAGTGGGCCGCGGTACCCCAAAATGGCGCTCATCCCCGGTACCTGGTGGCCAACGCGGATGAGATGGAGCCGGGAACATTCAAGGACCGTGTTCTCATGCATGTGGACCCCCACTGCATTATCGAAGGCATGGTTCTGGCCGGTTACTCCTTTGCCGCATCTAAGGCTTTCTTTTTCGTGCGCCCCTCGTATGAGAGCGTTGCGGTGATCTTCGAGCGGGAACTGGAGCAGGCAAGGAGGGCCGGCCTGCTGGGGGATAACATCCTCGGCAGCGGGTATTCCTTCGATATTGTTGTCCACAGAAGTGGAGGCAGGTACATCTGCGGCGAAGCGTCCGCACTGCTCAATGCGATAATGGGGAAAAGGCCGAACCCCGTAAAACCGCCGCCGTATCCCACTGAGAAGGGGCTGTGGCAGAAACCGACGGTAGTGAACAACGTGGAGACTCTCGCCAACGTGCCGCACATCCTCGGGAACGGAACGGAATGGTTCAAGAGCCTCTCGTTAACGCCGCATGGCTCCGGGACAAAGCTCTTTTGCGTAAGCGGAAAGGTGAAGGTCCCGGGGGCTGTTGAACTGCCGATGGGCGTTCGCCTGAGCGAACTGATCGAGGAGCACTGCGGAGGAATGCATGATGGGTCGGAATTCAAGGCATGCCTGCCGGGAGGTGCTTCCACCCGGTATCTTACCAGGGCGCATTATGATGTACGCATGGACTTCGATGATCTCAAGGCAGTCGGAAACCGGCTTGGAACGGCCGCTGTGATGGTCTTCGACCAGAAGACGTGCATGGTGGGGGCTACACTCAACCTCATGCAGTTTTTCGCGCGTGAGTCGTGCGGCTGGTGCACTCCCTGCCGCGAGGGCCTGCCATACATGCGCGATCTGCTCTGGAAAATCGAAAACGGGGAAGGGGAGGAAGAATACATCCCGATGCTCAGGGCCATGTGCAAGCAGGTGTGGAACTCCTACTGCGCCCTTGCGCCCGGCGCCGCCGAACCGGTGATAAGCCTTCTCGACGATTTCGAAGATGAGGTCCGGGAACACATAAGACAAAAAGGATGTCCGTTTCATGCCCAGGCTCGTTATTGACGACCTCGAAATAGAAGTCCCCGCTGGCGCCAAGGTCATTGATGCGGCCGAGATGCTCGGTATCATGATCCCCCGTTTTTGCTACCACGAGGCGCTGGGGGCCGTGGGTGCCTGCAGGATGTGCGCAGTGAAATTCATCGAAGGCCCGATCAAGGGCGTTCAGATGAGCTGCATGGTCGATGCCCAGGATGGAATGGTCGTTTCGACCAACGATCCCGAGGTCGTCGCATTCAGGAAGCAGGTCATAGAATGGCTCATGCGCAACCATCCCCATGATTGTCCGGTTTGCGACGAAGGGGGCCAATGCCTGCTGCAGGACGAAACGATTTCCGGCGGTCATGGCAAACGACGCTATTTCGGGAAGAAAAGAACCTATAGGGACCAGTACCTGGGACCGTTCGTCCAGCACGAAATGAATCGGTGTATCCACTGCTATCGGTGTTCGCGGTTCTATCAGGACTTTGCCGGCTATCGCGACCTGGGACCGCTCCAACTCGGTGATCGCCTCTATTTTGGAAGATTCTCGGATGGGCCGCTCGAGAGCCCCTTCTCGGGAAACCTCGTGGATATCTGTCCAACAGGCGTATACACGGACAAAACCGCGCGCTTCAAAGTGCGAAGATGGGACCTCCAGCGTGCGCCGTCACTCTGCATCCACTGCTCGCTGGGATGCAATACAATCGGAAATGGTCACTATCGCGGGATCATGCGGGTAGAGGCCCGGCTCAATGAGCTTGTAAACGGTTACTTCATCTGCGATGAAGGAAGGTTCGGGTTCTCCTATGCCAATGGCGGCAAAGATCATAAGCTTCGGCCGTGGGTATCGAGGATCGGCGGGGACGATGTCCCGGTCGACGCTGCATTGAAGGAATCCGCTCAAAGGCTGGATGAAATATCACGGACGGCGGGGCCGTCGGCGGTGGCTGTTCTGGGATCATCACGAAACAGCCTTGAGACGCAGTGCATGCTCAGCCGGGTATGCCGTGTGAATAAGTGGCGCGATCCTGTCTTTTTTGCCGATCCGTCCGCCGCTCGGAAAGCCCGTGCCGTCGTGGAGCGGATGGATGCTCAAATAGCCTTGTCCATGCGGGAAATCGAGGCTTCGGATTTTGTTCTCATCGTGGGAACAGACCCTTTGAACGAAGCGCCGATGCTGAGTATGGCCGTCCGCCAGGCATCCCGAAAGGGGGCCAGTGTCATTGCGGTTGATCCGAGGCCTGTCTCGATGCCGCTTTCATTCACACATTTCCCACTGGCTCCGGCGGATATCGAACAATTCCTGGGTAATCTGACAAGAACGGCTTTTACCAAGGAGCAGAAACGGTTGCGGGATGCCGCAAAGCAGTTCTTCAAGTCTCTTGCCGTTAAGTTTGGCGACAAGGCAATGCAGGCAACGATCCAGGCGGTTGCCGAAAGATTAAGAGACAGCAGGAGACCGGCCATCGTGTGCGGAACGGATATCGTATGCGAATCAACTCCTGCCTTCGCGGCCGATCTCGCGCGTCTGCTGGTGCAGGTTGGGAAGAATGCAGGTGTATTCTTCGTTCTGCCGGGAGCTTCATCCTACAGTGCCGCATTACTGTCCGGGGCGGATGGTGATTCCCTGCCGGGTTTCCTGGAGGGAATCGAACAGGGTTCAATAAAGGCGCTCATCGCCGTGGAAAGCGATCCTTTTCGGGCTTTCCCCGATCGGGAAAGACTTGAAAAGGCCATGGCAAAGCTGCCTCTGCTCATTGCGATCGATTATCTACCGACCGAAACCGTGAAACGCGCCGCCATATTTCATCCTTCTTCAACCATATTCGAAACGGCCTCAACCTTCGTCAACCAGGAAGGGCGAGTCCAATTCGCGAACTGGGTGCACACGGGAGGTCTTCCGATTTGGGGGACGCCTCCTCCCCGCCAGTATCGGGACTTCGTACCCGGGGGCGATCACCGTCCCTCGTGGGAGATCCTGTGGAGAATCGCTGAAAGTGGCGAGTCCGTGGAAACGGTGTCATTTCCGATGTCGCCCGGGGAATGGATTCCGCAAGAAAATCCCGCTTTTGAGCAGATAAATGTATCGCTTTATCCGGTAAATGGTTTAAGGATATTGTCAGAAAAGTGGTCGGGGGAAATTGCCCCGATATCCGCGGGGACGAAGAAACGCGGGAAAACGAAGGACCTTGAAGTGCTCCTTGTTGACCGGATGTTTTGCACACGGGAGCCTTCGATTTATTCAGACAGCCTCCAGGGTGCGGCTTCGGAACCCTCTATTTTTATGCATTCGAGGGATGCCGGAACGGCGGGTCTTGCCGAGGGGGATATGGTCTCCGTGGAACTGGATCACGGGAATATCGAGGTAAGGCTTTCCGTCTCGGAGCGAATGGCGGAAGGGATCTTGATCCTCCCGCGCCATCCGTCGATCGAGTGGCGGAAGATGAACGATTTTTCAGTGCGGGTTGCACCTGAACGGATTAGAAAAGCGGCCGGCTGAACCTCGCGATACATTGGGGCAGTAGCGAATGGCATCAACAAAATGCGCTATCGGTGTTGACCTGGGGGGAACAAAAATCGCCCTGGGTACCGTTGACGAAGAGGGCAACCTGTTTGAGATGGTGCGCTATGAAACGGATTCGCAGGGCGGCCCCGAAGCTGTCATACAACAGATTGCGCGGGGAGTATCGCACCTGAGACGGCAGGCGGGTCTGAACATAGTAGGGATGGGTGTCGGGGTTGCCGGTCAGATCGAGCACGATACCGGGGCGGTGCTGTTCGCGCCTAATCTCGACTGGCATGATGTTCCGCTCCGGGATGAACTGGAGAGGCAATCGGGATTACCCGCGGCAATCACGAACGATGTTCGAGCCGCTTTGTGGGGTGAATGGTTGTTTGGCGCCGGACGCGGTGTTGACGACCTGATCTGCGTTTTTATCGGCACCGGTATTGGAGGAGGGATAGTCGCCCGGGGGCGGGTGCTGGAGGGGTGCAGCAACACCGCCGGAGAAATCGGGCACCTGATGATCGATCTGCACGGTCCGCGCTGTACCTGCGGCAATCGGGGCTGCATGGAAGCCTTCGCTGGCGGATGGGCCATCGCGAAAAGGGCGCGGGAACTAGTGAGCGCGCATCCCTCCGGAGGGAGTACCATCCTGGAGATGGCCGGAGGCGATCCCGAGCACATTACCGCTCGTATCCTGGTACAGGCCTGCCATGCCGGGGATGGGCTCGCGCGGGAGATAATGGACGTGGCAATCGATGCGCTTTGCGCGGGAATAACCAGCCTGGTGAACGCCGTCAATCCCTGCCGGATAGTCCTCGGAGGAGGAATTGTCGAGGGTATGCCGGAACTGGTTCAGCGCATCGAGCGGGGAGTGCGCGAAAGGGCACTTGCCGCTGCTGTCCAAAAGCTGGTTTTCTCGCCACCCCTGCTCGGCAATGATGCCGGAATAATCGGGGCCGCCGCGGTGGCTATGCGTTTGAAATAGAAACAAACATGCTCCCGCCGCGATTGAATATTTTTTGAATGCTACCCTGCAAGAGTGAAGATCTCTAAAGACCTCAAGACAGAAAACACCCAGGCAAACCCTTTCATCCCACCTGCCACAACCGATTTTCGGGGTTCCTTTTTCAGCGTCGGCCAATCTTGAATTGCATTGAAATGCCGGTGCATATATCTTCTAAGGCTGTCATTCGGTGTTTGATCCAAGGTGGTACCAGATTGTGTTCCGGATTAACCGCTTATCTTGAGAGTAATAATTCACCCTGTCATCCATCCGGTCATTCCGGTGCAAACAGGGCCCCGGTCTTTATCTCGCGGGAGATGTGCCGAAGGGGCCGGCCGTTCTGGAAGAAGTTGTCCGGACGGTTGCTCCGCGGAAATAGAAACATTTTCTTTCCGGCACATCTCATGAATAAACACATGCGCACGGCCTACTGGAAATGCCTTGATTCGGCAAAATCCGGATATCGAGCGCCTGGAACCGTAATGGATATTTCAGTTCTGTAATCTTTTTGTGTCTCAACAGTGCTAATTGAGACTCTTTAGTGAAGGGGGTAAATGAAAAAGCTTGCCGCATCCATCCTTTCCGCTGATTTCGGAAAACTGACCGAAGAGGTAAAAGCTGTAGAGGCCGCCGGTACGGACTGGATTCATGTTGATGTCATGGACGGCCACTTCGTTCCGAACATTACCATTGGTCCCGATGTGGTGCGGGCACTCCGAATGGCTACCAGTCTGCCTCTGGACGTTCATCTGATGATCGAAAAGCCGGAGCGCTACCTGAAGCATTTCGTGGAAGCGGGCGCGGACTGGCTGGGAGTACACGTGGAAACCTGCCCGCATCTGCACAGGGTTATCCAGAATATAAGAGAACTGGGCGCGAAACCCGCGGTTGCCTTGAACCCGGCAACACCGTTGAGCTTGGTCGAGCACATCTTGCCCGATGTGGATATGATTTTGCTAATGACCGTTAATCCGGGATTTGGTGGACAGGCATTTATCCCGACCATGCTCCCGAAAATCAGGAAATGTCGTGAGATGATCAATGCCGCGGGGTTGTCCACGGTGCTGCAGGTGGATGGGGGCGTTAACACCAAAACGGTACGAGACTTGGCGCTGGCCGGGGTGGATGTGTTCGTCGCCGGTTCCGCTGTGTTTACGGGTGGTGATTACGCGGGGAATATAGGAAGTCTGAAAGGGAAAATGTAAGAGCATCCGGAGGAGACGCCGGTCTTTTCCATGAATGACGGGGAAGTCCGGTGTGGAGAAGAGTACGCGCACATAAAGGAGGGAGACATGAGAGTTAAGGGGATTGTGTTGGCCTTTGTTCTCGTGATTGCCGGGGCGGCGCTGTGCTGGTCCGATTCGGCAATGATGAGCGTTCAGGTGAAGGAAGGACAACTTCGTTCAGCGCCATCCTTTCTTGGTACTGTCGTTGGACCTGTCACTTACGGTGAACGCGTTACACTCGTGCAGCAGCAGGGTGACTGGATGGATGTAAAAAGCTCAAAGGACCTTAGAGGGTGGATACACCAGTCCGCCCTTACGAAGAAACAGGTGGTCATGGGTTCCGGTGGGCAGGCCCAGGCAGGGGCTTCCGGTCAGGAGATCGCACTGGCGGGCAAGGGATTCAACTCCGAGGTTGAATCGCGATACCGAAATACTCACCGGGTTGATTTTACATGGGTCGACAGGATGGAATCGATAAGGGTATCCGGTGATGAGATGGTGCGGTTCCTCAACGACGGCCAGGTAAAATCGTCGGAAGGAGGTTCGAAATGAGGATACTCTCCAGCATTACCAGGTTTTCCTTGTTCGTCCTCCTGCCCGTGATCGCCTCCTTGCTTCTTGTCGGTTGCGAGACGACTCAAGGCGGCTCGGGCATAAATATGTCCAATGTGGTGGGGTCCGTGGCGGGGGGGATGCTGCCCGGCCAGGCCGGATCAGTTGTCAAAGTGGCGACGGCAGTGGGCAAATCCTTTCAGGACATAACCCCGGAGCAGGAATATTTCATAGGCCGAGCGGTGGCGGCGAACGTGATGGCGACGTATCCGCCGGGCACGGACGACAGGATAAACCTGTATCTGAATGTTCTTGGGCAGACACTTGCACGGGCATCGGACAGACCCGAGACATTCGGCGGATACCATTTCCTGATGCTGGATTCTCCCGAGATAAATGCCTTCGCGGCGCCGGGGGGATTGATCCTTGTGACGCGCGGGATGATCCGTCTTTGCAGGACCGAAGATGCCCTTGCGGCGGTGCTTGCTCATGAAATATCCCATGTGCAGGGCCAGCACGGTTTGAAGGCAATCAAGAGCAGCCGGCTGACAAGCGCCTTCACCGTGATTGCATCCGAAGCCGCGAAGAACTATAGCCCCGCTCAGCTTTCGTCGTTGACGGAAGCTTTCGAGGGCTCCATCACCGATGTTACGCAGAGCTTGATGAACAACGGGTATTCACGGGACCTTGAGCGGGAAGCGGACAAGAACGCGGTAACCATTCTGAGAAGAGTCGGTTACGATCCCAATGCGCTCGTGGCCATGCTGGGAGAAATGCAAAAGCAGCTTAAACCCGGCGGACCCGGCTTCGCCAAGACTCATCCCGATCCGAAAGATCGGATTGCCGACCTGAAGCCGCTGGTGTCCGGAGCGGCCGTGAAACCGGTTTCCCAGAACCGGCAAAAAAGGTTCGAAGCTGCGCTGAATGGTGTGTAATGCAGCGTCGGCGAAAAAGGCTTCTTGAAGCACTCGTGATAGGAGTGGCAGCCGCCATGGCTGCCCTCCTGATCTGGCGGACCGGAATACTCGACAGGTGGGAATACCCGATTTGGGCCTGGCGGGTTGAGGTTTTCGCGAAACCGGGCCCAGCTACGGACCGGATAAAACTGGTTTTGCTGGATCAGACCAGCCTGGACTGGGGGAAGAAACAAAATGGCCTCTCGTGGCCGTGGCCGCGGGAGGTCTATGCTCCGATAATTGACTTCTGCGCGCGGCACGGGGCGCGTGCCGTTGTATTCGACGTGCTCTACACAGAACCCTCCGTCTACGGGGTTTCCGACGATGAGGCGTTTGGAAAGGCTATCGGGAGGGCACCCTCCTTCATCGGAGCCCTCTCGCTGCATCGCGATGCCGCCTATTCCACATCATGGCCCGCCGATAGTCCCGCTCGGTTGTCCATCAAATTCGAAGACCCCGGCGAATATGCATCGCGCCATCCTGGCAGTGTGCACGGCATGAAATCGGCCACTTTTCCCATCGAAGAGGTGATGGCAAACGCCACGATTCTGGGAAATGTAATGGAGGAACCTGATCCGGATGGGATTTTTCGTCGGGCGCACCTGTTCCGGCTATTTGACGGAAGGGCTGTCCCGTCGCTTGGCTTCGCCGCTTTTGAAACCAGTAAAGTCGGAACCGGACATCCAACCCGGGGAGGGTTGGCCGGGCGGGTTGTAAACGGCCGGGTTGAGCTACCTGAGAAAAGCATTCCAATTGATTCCGAAGGGAAGATGATACTCCGGTTTCGAGGGAAGGCGGGAACGTTTCAGTCCTTCAGCGCCGCCTCCATTATCCAGTCGGAGCTTGCCGCCGCCGGTGGTGGCGGAGAAATGGTCAAGGGTGCGGAGTCCCTTCGCGATTCCTACGTCTTTTTCGGATTCAGCGCACCCGGGTTGATGGATCTCAGGCCTACTCCCATAAGCAGTATCTGCCCTGGTGTGGAGATTCATGCCACGGTGCTCGACAACCTGCTTTCGGGCGATTTCCTGCGCGACAGCCCGATATGGGCCGTCGTGCTGTCAGCGTTGCTCCTTTCGCTCATCGCATCCATGTCGATCGTGACGTTTGGCAGGCAGGGATCATGGCACAGTATTCCGGTGGTAGCGGCGGTTGCCCCCCTGCCCATGATTTGCGGTTTCGCGGCTTACCCGCTTGGGTGGTGGCTGCCGGTCATGGTGCTGGAATGTGGCGTTTTGCTTTCCCTGGGTGGGGCGCTGGTACTCAACTATGCAAGTGAAGGACGACAAAAGGCTTTCCTGAAAAAAGCCTTTTCGCAATACCTCAGCCCCGCGGTAATCGAACGCCTTCTGCATGACCCTTCGAGACTTAAACTCGGTGGCGAACGCAGGGAAATTACGATTCTGTTTTCAGACCTGGAGGGGTTTTCGTCCTTTTCGGAAAAGCTCGATCCGGAAAAACTCACCAGGTTGCTCAATGATTATCTCTCGGACATGACCGATATCATACTGGATGAAGGAGGCACGCTCGACAAATACGAGGGGGATGCGATAATCGCCTTCTGGAATGCTCCGGTGGAGCAGGAGGACCATGCGGAGCGCGCCTGCAGGGCGGCCCTCAGGTGCCAGCTCAAACTCCGGGAGCGCCGGGAGGAATTCCTGAAAAGGACCGGGACTGTGCTTCGGGCGCGGATCGGCATAAATACGGGAGACGTCGTGGTCGGCAACATGGGTTCCAAGCGGCGGTTCGATTATACGGTCCTGGGGGATGCGGCCAACCTTGCTTCGCGCCTGGAAGGCGCCAACAAGGCCTTCGGCACGCTCACCATGATATCGGAGGCTACCTGGGGGCGAACATCCGGAAAATTCACGGGCCGCGAGATCGGACTGATCCGCGTCGTCGGGCGTGGCAAACCCGTGCGGGTATTTGAACTGCGGGAAACCGCGGGGACCTTGGATTTAGAACAAATCAGGCAATTCGAGCGTGGCGTGACGTCTTGCCGGAACGCCGGATGGTTCGAGGCGCTGGAAATATTCGAAAGCATGCCCGAAGATCCGGTCGCGCAGGTATATGCAAAGAAGGTCCGCGGTATACTCCAGAAACCGGAGAATCGGTGGGATGCAATATGGAACCTGTCGCAGAAGTGAGATCTCGGAGGACGAGCTTATATGGAATTGCGTTCAAGATGAATCTGCCCCGAGAGTGAAGATACCGATGAAAATTGGCCCGCTCCACCCTTCTGCCGCCGGCATCAAGTAGGCCCGCCCTGCTTTTGGGCCATGCGTACATCATGTACCCCCAGCCCACCGGAAGAGAACTGCTCGATAATGATCTCGTAGAATCTTCGTCTCTGAGCCGGCGTAAGAAGATCTTTCTCCTCGAGAATGTGGTCGATCACTTCATGCTCGAGTTCCTTTTGGTGGTGGAGAATTCGCGAGGCCACTTCTTCAATCCTATCCCTGTCGCAGGGTTCATCGAACAATAGCTCCGCCAGACTGGCGCGGTCCATGCGCATTTGCGCGCGAATGCCCTCAACCGTGGGAAGAAAGACCAGGCGGATCTCCTGGACTCTGCGACGCTGCTCTTCGGAAAGATCGGGGATGAGGTCCAGGTAGCCCTGGATACCAGCATGCAAGTTCCTCTTGCGCCTGGAATGCGTGTAGAGCCCGTACAGCACGGCGCCACTCACGATCAAGGCAGTGAGGAACCCGAAAACAAAGGCGGCGGGGAGGCTCATTTCAATATCCCTTTACTCCCTTGAGGAGCTTGAAATATGCAAAGCTCATGGAAAGGGGCGGGCAGTCATCAAACTCGTCCAGGGCACGCGTACTCAAACGTGCTTCGCCCTCAAAAAGAGTGAATACGAAATCGGATATGCGATCCGCGGCAGTCTTCATCCTGGATAGAAGCGGTGTGGCTTTGGAGTAGCTGCTTGCCGACATGGCCGAACGGACCACCATGGAAGCAAAGTCCGGTGCGGGATCGATCTTTGGAAGCCCGTGCACCAGGCCGTCCAGCGCCCCAAATTCGTGAAGGTGATCCCGGCACTCGGGGCAAGTCTCCAGGTGCTGCTGAACGATACCGGATTTAGTATCATCAAGTTCCTTATCAATGAACGCGGACAGATTTCTTTTGACCAGGGAACAATCCATCTTTTTCAAACTCCGTCATCTATGGTCAACATATTTCTTCAGATTCGTTCGCGCCCTGAAGAGCAGGGATTCGACGCTTTCAACACTCACACCAAGAATATCGGCGATTTCCCGGTAGGAGAGCTCTTCATTTACTCGTAGCAGCAGAGCCGCTCTTTGGTTCTCAGGAAGCCGCGACAGCGCGGACATGACATCATGCCGCAGTTCGGAGACTTCTCCCGGCATGCTAAAAGGTTCCTCGCCCTCCCGGCCGTTGCTCAACGTTTGGCACAAATCGCGGTGCCGCCCACGACGGTCTATCTCCGTCATTGCCTGGTTGTAGGCAATGCGGAAAATCCAGGTGGAGACTTTGGACTTTGCCTCGAAACGCGGTGCCGCGCGAAACACCTTTAAAAACACCTCCTGGGCAGCTTCTTCCGCAAGGAAACGATCTCCTATGTACCTGGCAATGAAATTGAGAAGTGGAGCCTGATATCTTTTGACGAGCAGCTCAAAAGCCTGAAAGTCGCCCTGGCCGGCCGCGCGAAGCAATTTGAGATCAGGATCGGTCATAAGGTTCGTTTTCCAGCCGGCATACCGCAAAGCCAAGCGCCCGGGTCAGATCTTTATCCATCCTCTTCTCAGGGAATTATCGAGTACGACCCCGACGAGAAAAGCCACACCCATATTCCACATGGCGAATGCCGCCACGATCAGCATAATATAGAAATCCTGTTTCCTGTCTCCAATGTCTTTTACGACGATTGCCAGCTCTGAACCGGCAAAGAAGAGAATCACACCCAGGATTGCATTGGGAAATATCGTGAATATCAGGGAGACTGATTCGCTCAGGAACAGGGCGATTACGACGAGGATAGTCCCAAGTATGACGAGTGCTCCGCCTGTCCGGGCTCCGAAGCGAACATGCCCGGCCATTCCTCCGGCTCCATGGCACATGGGAATTCCGCCGAAAAGCGGAGAGATCAGGTTCATAATACCCTGGGAGATGGCAATCTTCTTCTCGGTTACCTGCCTGTCAGGGAAGAGTTCGTTGTTCTCGGCGGTAATGGCTATCACCGCATTTCCGAGGGTGAGAGGTATCTGGGGGATAGTGAAAACCAGCGTCCCAACCAGGATATCGTTCCATGTCATCTTGGGGAGGGCAAATTCGGGTATCCGGAAGGAAAAGTGAATTTTGGATAATTCAGTAATCAATTGAGGGTTCATGATCAACGCCGATATGACACCGATGATCAATAGCACGAACATGGCCGGGATTTTCGGATTTGTCAAAAGCAGATAGGTGATAACCAGCGCGATACCGGCAATGACAGGCGCCGTTTTCATGCGATTGATGCCATCGACCATGAAGGAAAGGCCCAATCCCAGCATGATGCCACGAACAACGGGTTTGGTGGCGAGCCTGGCTATCGGCCGGATGGCTCCGGTGGCGCCCGCGAGCAGCCAGAAAAGACCGGTCGTGAGGCCCGAACCGAAGAGCGCGGCGGGGCTTATTCCTCCCGCGATTGCCGCCGCTCCGATCGCCTTCATGGGCTGGACGGGGATGGGGGTCCTGTAATAGAAGCCGGCAGCCACGAGACACAGGCCGAACATGAAGAGCAGCCCCAGCGGGTCGACTTTTACTATGGTTATATAGGCGACCACGAAGGGAATCAGGGTCCCGAGATCTCCGAAAGCCCCCGCCCACTCCATTTGGTTGTAGTGGTTCCTGGTTTTTGTCAGGCTTGGACTTTCAGCCTGAGCGGTGTTCCCGCCCTCAACTTTGGTGAACTGAGTGCCCTGGGACATGCTCACACCTCCCTGGTTCCTGTAAACAAAGGACAGGGCGCACCTGATCAGGTTATTCCATATTCACGAAATTTACTCTCCCCGGCTCGAATCGCGGCTGATTTAGCCACGCGCCACCCATCGCAAGCTTTGGGCACTCGCTCCAAATCTTTGCAGTCGCGGGTTGGCTTGAGCGAAGCTGATCATCCTCGTGCGCTTGCGTCGATTTATTGCGTCGGACTCCGAATGAATCTCCGTCGCCGCGCCTTGCCGAGAGCACCCCAACCCCATCGCGCTAAGAACAGAGGCAATGCGATAACCCTCGCGGGTATCTCTCTATGACATTAGACCGGAGAAAATTGAAAAACTTGCGCTCGAGCGCCGGAAAATATGTGCGCAAGAGTAATTAATTGATTGATGGCAGGTCTTGAGCAGAGCTTGCGGCCCGTGGCAATGGCGATGAGTCACGCCACACAAGGCGAAATAGTGTTGAACCCGCGGGGGGAGAAACCGGTGTTACCCTCTGTGTGCCTGTATGAATGAGACATCTTCCCCGGATTAACCAGCCCGCATTATTCATGAGTTTCTGTGAGGATGCGTGGAAATTGAAGTATTGACCATATGTTATCCGGGTTTCCTTCCTCAGCTTCGACCGACAGTGTGCTATCAGCCCCAAATCGCTTCAAGCCCGGAGCACCGTTTCCTTGTCGGGCTTTTCGTGCGCGGACTGCGATTCATGAATAATGCTGGCTAGAGTGGAGGACGGGGAAGGGAACCATCATGAGAAAAGATTCCATTATGCCTTTCCTAGCTGTTTCAGCGAGTGCGCTGGAGGTGGAATCGGGTGAGCGCAGCGAACCCGATGGAACCGGAAGGGCACTCGCGCCGCCCGATCCCGAGGTGGTTGATACTCCGGTACGAAGGCGTTTCAGCGCGGAGTACAGACTGCGCATTCTACGTCAGGCCGATGCCTGCACGGAACCCGGGGTGCTATTTGCGCTCGTGCGCGCGAGGTCCCCCGGAGAGCGGTAGAATGGAGCGGAGCACTCCTTTTGCCGTCTCGGGGTGGAATATGGAAGCGCCGGCACCGAAGGGCGCCGTCGCGGCGCCTTCAGGGAAGGCGCCGGAAGTATTTTCAGCCGATGCTATAGTTTAATTTCCAGCTTATCCAGCATCTTGTCGGCAAAATCCAATATATAGTCCCGCTGTTTCTGGTTTGCATATCCGATGCAAGCACACCGCATGGCCTGAGGAGTTCTGATGAGCAGCTCAAAAGCTGCGTCGTTTCGCGTAAGATTGACGGCGAACCGGAAGGGGTGGCACTGGGAATGCTCCTTCTGTGTCTGGGTGTAGAGTTCCGGGGGGAGCTTTATCCAGAATAGCTCACTGAACACGGATTCTTCGGCATTCTTGCCCAGGTATTCCATTATCTTCAAATAGTCGGATTCACGGAGTTGGTCGAGAACGTATTGTTTCATGATGTATCCTCTATCAGGATCTGGATGTGAGTTGTCGCTCGGATTTATTTCCATGAGTGTCGGCCGCGCTGTTGAAGCCAACTGAGTGTGCCCATGATCGCGAACGAGAGTGCCAGCAATATGATACTCAAACCGGCGGCCAGTTCAAATTTGCCTTTGGAAACTTCAAGTACGGTGGCGGTAGTGAGTACCCTGGTGTAGCCGCGGATGTTTCCCCCGACCATCATGGAAGCTCCAACCTCGCTGATGACGCCTCCAAAGCCGGCTATTATTGCGGCCATGATACCGAGCCTGGATTCCCAGAGCAACAGCAGGAGATACTGGACCCGGGTGGCACCAAGGGAGAGAATCTGGAGCCTGAGCTTTGGGTTTATGGACTGCACGGCGGCGAGAGTGAAACCGGCCACTATGGGTGATGCTATTACGGCCTGGGCAATAATCATCGCGGTCGGCGTATAGAGCAGGCCGAGCGCTCCAAAGGGGCCATAGCGCATAAGGAAGAGCCATGTGACAAACCCCACCACAACGGGAGGTAGCCCCATGGCAAAATTGACCACGCTCACGAGAAACCCTCGGCCGAAAAAGCGGGTAAGGGCGAGCGCGGTCCCGACCGGAATGCCTATCAGGACGCTTATGACCGTGGCAATCCCCGAAACCTGCATAGTGCGGTAGGTGACGTCGAGGACATCCGGATCAAGGCGCAGCAGCAGCCAGAAAGCTTCCACAAAGCCATCGAAAATCGTTTCCATCCAGTCACCCGCCGGTTAAGCGGCCCGGCGAGGGCCGCAGGTTAGCAAATACCCTCATACTATTTCGCGTTCAAGATGATACATCCCCCGTTCGCCCTGGTACCGAAGGGCAGAACGGGTCGATTTTCATCGGCATCTTCACTCTCAGGGCAGATTCATCTTGAACGCAATTCCGTATCAGTGGCCAGCTATGTTTACAGGCTTAAGTAATAATTAAAAATGTTTATTTTCGATTTATCAATACTTTTCAGAATCATTAGGAATCAAGCGGTGGAAATTGCGAGCAAATTCAATTGACATATTGCTTTATAGCTCATATAGGTTCCGGTAAGGGTTGCTAAAGGGCGACGCGAGGTGTGCGGTCAAAGCGGGACCGACTTTGTAATCAGGATGTTGAAGCGGGGTTTCAGCAACCCGCCATGTGAATTTGAACCTGCCTCAAGCTTATCCGTGCGCGGGCAGTTATTCCGCTTCTTCAACTGGAATGCAGTGGGCAGGGTAATGGATTAGACCTGCCATTAGCGTGTGGAATGCATCTTCAGGCGAAGGTTTCAAGTTTAATTCGGCCTCTTGGATAGTCTTCCGCTCTTCCCGTGAGCTTGTCAAAAGGCCTTTGGCCGTTGAGATGTACTGAGATTGAGCGGGATGTCGACTTAGCACTGGCATCGGGTGATAGTGGATTTGAGAATAGAACATGAGCCGGATGAGACGAATCCGGAGAAAGTGACGATAGATTCCCGCATGCGTGCCGTTTTGGCGCGCGCATACATCAATATGCCGTGGGCGCACCTGCCCCGTCACATTGGGCTAGTGCTGGAATACGGGATGAATGTGGAGATCGGCTTCGGCGCCCGTGAGTTGGAATGCGCCCCGGTTTCGGAAATCGCGAAATCCGTTGGCATGCTCCGGGATCGTGGTTGTCGTATCACGGTGCACGGACCTTTCTGGGACCTGTGCCCGGGGAGCATAGACTCGGCCGTGAGGGAGGTGGCCCGATCGCGGCTGGGGCAGCTTTTTGAAACCCTGGAGCATGTTCGTCCGGACCAGATCGTATGTCATACCGGATTTGATCCACGGCACCATCGGGGCCATCGCGCCGCGTGGATCGAGAACAGCATCGCCGCGTGGGAGTTTTTCGCCGGGCAGGCGGAGAGAATTGGAGCACCGCTTCTGCTCGAAAATGTCTGGGAAGAGGACCCCGCGTTGCACCTGGAGCTATTTAGGGCGGTGGGTTCTCCCTGGCTGGGCTTCTGTCTCGACACGGGGCACCAGAATGCTTTCTCCAGGACTTCCCTGGCTTCATGGCTCGAATCGACCGCGCCTTACCTCAAGGAAGTCCATCTGCACGATAATGACGGCTCGTTCGATCATCATCTCCCGATGGGGCGCGGCAACATCGATTTCGATTATCTTTTTCGATTCCTGGGGGCACACGGGTTGCGGCCCCTTGTCACTTTGGAGCCCCACAAAGTGGAGCACTTATATGAAAGTCTCCAGGCTCTGTCCCGAATGGAGTCATTTTTCGGATTCCTATAGGCTGGAGCCGCCAAGCGATACACCACGCGCGGGAAAGGAACCCAAATAATGGCGGTTGTCGAACTTAGTATTGTACCGATCGGGGTTGAAAGCACGAGTCTGAGTTCTTTTGTGGCACAGGCGCTCAAGGTTCTTGAGGAGACTCCCCTCAAATATCAGCTAACCGGCATGGGCACAATCATTACGGGCGACCTGGACGAAATCTTGAAGACCATACGGCAAATGCACGAGAGCTGTTTCTCTTCGGGGGCCATGCGCGTGCTGACACAGATAAGAATTGACGACCGGCGGGATAAGGTAGGAAGCCCTGAGCAGAAAATTAAGTCTGTCATGGGGAAATTGCATAAAGCGTAACGATTCGGAGGAACACAGTGGGATTGAAAGACCTTACGGAATATCTCGTGAAATCACTCGCCGATCACCCGGAAGAAGTTGAACTTCTGGAGCGTGAAGAGGATGACACGGTAGTAATCGAACTTAAAATATCACAGGACGACCTCGGCAAGATCATTGGCAAGAACGGAAACACGATCAACGCGATCCGTACCGTTTTACAGACTGCGGCCTCAAGCCACAAAAAGCGGGCCAAGCTGGAAGTCCTGGGTCAGGGTGAACTACCCCCGGAGAAAGTCGAGGACGAAGAGTCGGAGACCTGATCCTCGCCCTGCAAATTATTCGACCGGAATACCACCACAATGGAGGATGTAAATCCTATGGCTAAACAGATTGAGGGACTGCCTGCCTATGAGCTGCGCGCCCATTTCGAGCCCGATCTTCTCTCATTCGACACTACCGCCTCACTGGAGGTCCTGGAGGACCGGGTAGTCGGTCAGGAACGCGCGATCGACGCCATTAAGTTCGGCATGGGCATGAAAGAGCCCGGCTATAATGTTTTTATCGCCGGTCCGTCCAAAGCCGGTCTGACCTACATCGCGAAGACCTTCATCGAAGACCAGGCCAGGCAGCAGGAGACCCCGCCCGATTGGTGCTATGTCTACAACTTCAAGGAACAGGACAAGCCGAAGTGCCTGAAGATCTCCGCCGGCAGCGGCAAAGTGCTCAAAAAGGACATGAACGAGTTCATTGAGACCCTCCAGGCAAAGATTCCCGAAGTTTTCGACAGCGATGACTATCGCGCCAAAGAGGGGGAAGTCCATCAGGCCTTTGAAAAAAGGCGGCGGGAATACATTGACGAACTTTCGCAGGAAGCCCGCGAGCAGGGCTTCATCCTTCAGTTCTCACAGGTCGGCATGGTAATCATTCCGGCAAATGCCGAGGGCGAGCCGATGACGCAGGACGACCTGCGCCACCTCAGCGAGGAGGAGAGGCTCTCGCTTCGCTCAAAAAGTGACGAACTTCATGAGAAGATGAAGGACACGATCAAGAAGATTCGTGAGGCCGAAACTGAGTTCAAGGAAAAGCACAGCAAGCTGGATAACGAAATCGCCCTGTTCGTGGTCGGCCAGCTCATGGACTCCTATGAGGAGAAGTACCAGGGTGACGAACAGGTACTGGAGTTCCTGAAGGAAGCCCAGGAAGATATTCTCGAAAATATCGATGACTTCAAGAAAAAACCCGAAGCCGCGCAGCAGCAGCAGGCTGTTCAGCCCGGGGCGCCGTTTCCTGTTCCGGCCAGGGAGACAAATTTCCGTAAATATGATGTGAACGTTCTCATTGACAACTCCGAGACCGAGGGTGCGCCGGTGGTGATTGAATCCAATCCGGCCTATCCCAACCTGTTCGGGTCCATCGAAAGGCAAGCGTGGTTCGGAGCGCTCTTTACCGACCACACGATGATCAAGCCCGGGTCGCTCCACAAGGCCAACGGCGGCTATCTCGTCATGAAGGCGCTGGACCTGCTGAAATGGTTCATCTCCTACGAAGCCTTGAAGCGCGCGTTGCGTGACCGGGAAGTCCGCATAGAAGACCTTGGCGAGCTCTACGGGATCTTCAGCACGCGAACGATTCGGCCGGAGCCCATCCCGCTCAATGTCAAAATCGTGCTCACGGGCGACCCGTACATCTATCAACTGCTCTATAGCATGGACGACCGTTTCCAGAAGCTCTTCAAGGTGAAAGCCCACATGAGCGACCAGATGGAACGGAAAGACGATACGGTCATCGAATGCTCGAAGATGATCAGCCGGTACTGCAAGGAACACAAAATAAGGCACCTGGACAAGACCGGGGTCGCGCGGGTCCTTGAATACAGCGTCGAACTGACCGAGGATCGTGACAAACTTACGCTGGAGTTGGGAACGATAACCGACCTCCTGCGCGAATCCAATTATTTCGCGGATCTCGACAAGTCGGAGGTCATCCGCAGGCAGCACGTCGATGAGGCTATCAAGAAGCGCATCTACCGTTCGAACCTCATCGAGGAGCGGGTGAAGGAAGTCATCAAGAAAGACATCCTGTGGGTCGAGACCGAGGGCGCCAAGGTCGGCCAGGTGAACGGCCTCGCGGTCCTCATGACGGGCGATCACATGTTCGGCAGACCGAACAGGATTACGGCTTCGGTTTCCATCGGACGCGAGGGAACCGTTTCGATCGACCGGGAATCCAAGATGAGCGGCAACACCCACACTAAGGGGCTGATGATCCTGAGCAGCCTGTTCCGGGACCGCTTTGCCCAGAAGAAGCCGATTTCATTTTCCGCCTCCCTGTGTTTTGAGCAGAGCTACGGAATGATCGACGGCGATTCCGCATCCAGTACGGAATTTTATGCCCTCCTGAGCGCGATCAGCGGCGTTGCCATCAAGCAGGGGATCGCGGTGACGGGTTCCGTGAGCCAGAAGGGCGAGGTCCAGCCAATCGGCGGGGTGAACCACAAGATCAAGGGTTTCTTCGACATCTGCAAGGCCAAGGGTCTGACGGGCGATCAGGGTGTGATGATCCCGACAAAGAACGTCCGCAATCTCATGCTTGACCAGGAAGTGGTTGATGCCGTCGAGCAGGGCAAGTTCCACATATGGCCCGTCGCCACCGTCGAGGAAGGGATGGAGGTCCTCACCGGAGTGGAATGCGGCGCTGTGCGGGAAGACGGCAGCTATCCCGCCGACTCGGTTTACGGGAAAGCGGACGAGAGATTGAGTGAGATTTCCGAAATCGTGCGCAAGTACGGAAAAGAAGGCAACGACGAAAAGAAGGGCGGGGACGACGAACCCGCGGGCGGAAGCTGTCCTCATCACCAGAGGAGTTCCCGACGGTTGATCAGGAGGCAGATGCCCAGGAGGATGTAACCTCCAGGTACGTGTGCCAATACATAGCGGGCCGGCTCTCCGCAAAAGCGGTGGCTGGCCCGTTTTTTTCGGACACGATGAAGCTAACCGGCTCTTTTTGAACTCAAGTTGAACTCATGCCGGAAATGGACTCCCCCCGTGCGTGCCGAGGAAGCACGCTAAGGTATGGTAACGAAAGGTATCGCGCTCCCTGGTCCATGGCCCGTCCTACCCTTTGTTACGGAATTACGTTCAAGATGAGTCTATCCCTAAATTGAAGATGCCGTTCAGAATTGACCCGTTCTACCCTTCGATACCTTGTATGTTTGATCGTGTCGTTTTATCCTCGGCACATGATCTAAGCCGCGGGAGGGCC
>JBDKTY010000053.1:0-16722 GCA_039679945.1 Syntrophobacter sp.
AGTTGGGTGGCCTTGTCCTTCAGGCATCCCAGGAAATGCAGATCGGCCGCCGAGGCCCGGTTTCCCTTGCTTTCGATAAACCCGATCAGGTCGAGGATCTTTCGGAGCCTTGGAGGCGCGGAAGACAGCCCGCCGCATGAACTTCTCCTGTCGGTCGGAGACTTGGGAATGCGCCTTCGATACCTCAGGAATTCCTCGCCCGACTCGAAGATCTTACCACGCCAGAAATCTTTGTAAACCGTGGTGGAACCCTTGTCGATCCCCCGGGCCGTTTCGAAATCCCTGATGTGCGCCTGCTCGCCGGTCGAACGAAAACGGAAGCCCAGGAGGTCTCTCTCGCCCAGGTAGCCTTCGGGGAGGGGAAGTTCGTGATCGAAGCAGAACGGGCGCCTGTGGAACTGCCAGCGGTAGATCGGCGAACCTGTCGCCGGGAGGCCGTCCGGTCCCACCTGCACGACGAGCGACGGGAATTCGCCGGTTCCTTTCCATAGCCTGCCCGCGTGCCTGATGGCCGCGTCCACCAGCTTTCGGGAATCGATGGAAAGGGCTTGCTCTACGGCGAGTTGAAGGTAATGGACTGTTTCGCGTGTTCCGTCCGCATGCAGGACGACGACGGCCCTCTGACTGAGGACGTAAAGGTTTATGGCCATAACTCCCCTCCGATACGATTCTTGGAACGTGTCCCCGTGGGCAGGGTCGACTGTCCATGCCCGCCCGCTATTCACCGTTTTGCCGTTAGGTGAATATAAGGTGAAAGTATGACGGACGTCAAGAGAAATCTCCTGGTGCCGCGGGCGGGGAGGAGGGAATGCCGACTCAGTGTTTTTGGGAACCGCATCGGCTCTGGACCGTTCTCGAGAACCGTCCGATCCATGGCGTGATTCTCGACCCCACGATCCTTTCGAAACTTTTATTGGACAATCGCGCGGCAGTACGCTAGTAGTGTGCCATTGTTTCACTATTTCTCACACATGCCGATGTGCGTGTCCAGTTGAGCGAAACAGGCCTCAACACCCCCGTTCCCTTTGCTGATGTTTGATTCTTTCACCATGGGTATTCGTTCACCGAAATGGCATCGGCCTGTGTGCAGCCGCAGGTTACCCATTCTGGAACGGAGTCCTCCATGAGAAACGATCTCAACGAACTTGTTTTCAGCACCATGGCGTTGGGAGACCGCGTCGAGAACATTGGCGACCTTTACAGCGCCGCTCTCGAAGAGACCAGGAACACCCTGGGTTCCCAGGAGGGTCTGCTTTTTCGCCGCAGGAGCCACAACTGTCCGTGGAAACTCGTCGCATCGAATTCGGATGTGAACGGGATCCTCCTGAAGGACGATTCCCATATTTCCTGCGGGTTCCGTCTCCTCCGGCCGATGCCTTCCGAGCCGGTCGTAAACCGTCGTGGAAGGGCCGTGCAACTGGTCCTTCCCCTGAAACGCTTCGAACCGCCCGATTTCACTCTTTCTCTGGTCTGGAGAACCGATCCGCCCCTTCACCTGCTGGACGAGCGGGACCTGCTGACCGGCTTCGGTCAGAAACTCGGCTTCTATTTCGGCTGGAAAGAGTCGCTGCTGCGCCCTTCGACCAGATCGGGAATCAGAAGTTGGTGGATTGGCTCTTCAAAATGAGCGTTAACGTTGACCCGCTCAGTGATGGCAAGTCCGTCGTCGCCAAGTGGTTGCAACGGGCTATGGGCCTGAAGGATGATGGAGTAATCGGCCCGAAGACCCTTGGCGCCATTGCCGCGTGCAAGGACATCCCCGATCTCATCAATTTCCCCTTTCACTTAACCTGAGAAAAACTGAAGAACCCTGAAGAGCCTTGAACCGTGCGGTTATAACGGCGCGAAGGCAAAGTGAGAAAATTGCCGGGAATGATCCATTTTTCGCAGGCAATATGAGAAAATTGGATGATCTATGAGACCGGGTCCGATGGGTCAGATCGTTTTTTCAGACAATCTGAGAAAAATGTCGCGCAGCAGGGCCAGAAGTTCGTCGGCCGAGGAGGCAATGCGGCTGCAGCAGCCCTGGATCATGGCGTTGACGCGGGCGCCGTCGCATTCGCCGCCATTGCGGTGATCGGTGCGGATTCCGATGATTCGCGATTTGTCAGCGTGGAGACAATAAAAATAGCCTATTTCCCAGGCCGTGCCGTCATCGACCATGGGACCATCCAGGAGCGGCACAACCAGGTCGACCTTATCGAGAGCGTTCTTGCACCTGGCAAAGATGGCATCGATTGCGTTGCAGCCCATGGCAGCGATTTCACCTTCGGCGAACAGCTCCCAGGGCCAGATCGCTTCGACTGCAACACCAATCTCCAGCGCCAGGGCTTCAATGCGGCCCTTCAGCCTCGACATCCATTCACGCTCGGCCTCAGTGAACAGGGGACCCGCCAAGTAGATACTGATACTCACAATACCTCCAATAAAAAAAGATCTATTCGAATTCTTTTCCAGCCCAGCGGACGTGAGCCAGCACATAATCCTGAATACGCTTTTCCGAGTCCAAGATGAAATCGAATGGTCGATAGACTCCGACGTTGTCGGACATGCAGATGAGGCGCGTCCGTCCGTCACTGTTCAAGCTCACGGCCAGGCGCTTTATCGAGGTGGCTCCATCCGGCATGGTCACCAGATAGATGTCCCCGGTCTTAACCTGCATTCGCTCCGGTTCGTATGTGTCCACCAGCACCGATTCACCGTGATTGATCGTCGGGGTCATCGAATCACCGCGAACTTTCACCATATAGAGCAGCTTGTGCCTTTTCGGCGATCTACCCACCAGCCTATCGATCCACCACTTCTTGAAGGGGAAATGATCCGCAATTCCTTCGAAAATGATCTCTCCTTCAGGCCCGCCCCTGACCCAGGATTCGAGCATAGGCACCAGGACATAATCTTCAGAGGAAAGGCATGTGGTTGTGCCTTCTTCGCGTGAAGGTGTCACATGGTCTTGGAGACGCATGTTTCCGATTCCATAAAGAACCCAGTCGGCAGAGATTCCGAAATTTTCGGAAACCTCTATGATCCACAACGAAGGAATTTGTTTTTTTGTTCTTGCAGACGAAATAGTTTGTTGACTAAGGCTCAATGCACGAGCAAGTTTTGCGTCACTGTCAACGTTCAATGCCATCCAAAGACGCTTCATTCGCTCAGAAAAGCGGTTCGCAGCATCCGCATCCTGCTGCGAACCATGCCCCGAACCGACACCTTCCTGCTGCGAACCATCTATTTCACCGTTTATTTTAGTCATTTTATCTAAACCTAAAAAATAGTAACATTAGCTGCCATGAACCAATTTTTTCGTTTGACAAGCTACAAACTAAATCGTACTATCCTGTAAAAAAGTTAACACACAGCCGAAAGATACGGGAAAATTGTATGGCGATCAATGGCAATTATAGAAAAAATTCCAGACATGCCGGAAGGCAGCTCCACATCCGCGATCAACTCGCACTCGATCCCACTGACTACTTGAAAATTGCCATGGCGGAATCACTCAAAAATTGCCAGCGATCCCGCGAACAAGTAGTCGACGAAATCAACCGCCTGGCGGTGATCGCCGGGATCACCACCGAAGGCAAGGCACAGAAAATCTCGGTGGCCGTCCTCGACAAATGGGTCGCCCGCTCGGCCCACGCGCACATCATCCCGACCAGGTATCTCCCGATTTTCTGCCAGGTGACCGGCTCCCTGCTTCCGCTCCAGGCCCTCATGCCTGCATCGTTCGGCGCCGAGATCGTCTCCGCCGAAGACGCCGCGCTCCTCCAGTGGGCACGAGTCGAACAGGAGCGCCGGCGCCTCCAGAAGCAGTCGAAACACCTGGCCCGGGAAGCCGGCATCGAATAAGGGGCAGCGCATGCAGCGAATCGAAATCAAAAAGTGGCTCCTCGACCAGGGCCTCACGCAGACAGCCATAGCACGGGAAGCTCGCGTCTCGTCGGCCCTGGTTTCTCTCACTTTGCAGGGAAAGCGGAAGAGCCCGCAGGTCATCCAGGTGCTCCTCGCCCGCGGATGCCCCGAAGAACTCATCCTCCAGGAGGAGGCGGCTTAAATGTCTCTCTACGAAAACCTCCGGCAGCTCAAGGCTTTGATGGTCCTTCTCGGGATCAAACAGACGGAAGTTGCCTCCCGCGCCCGTGTGACCCGGCAGATGGTTTCCGCGGTCCTCTCCGGCCGGAAGAAGTCCTGGCGCGTCATGGCTTCGGCCAGGCGCCTCGTGGACAAAAAGCTCAAAGGAAAAAACGGCGGTTCGCCCGAAAGGTTGACAAGTAAACCTTTTGCGAAACAGCCCGACTCCCTTCCCGGAGATCGCAAATGAAATCCGAACTCAGCGCCAAGGAAATTGCGGACATCCTGGGAATCACCCCCCGAGCCGTACAAAAGCGCGCCGCGAAGGAAAAATGGGACTTCCGGGAACTGGCCAACGGCAGGGGCGGCGGATCGGTCAAGCTCTACCGCTTCGCCTCCTTCCCGAAGGAACTCCGCGACACGATCTCCGACCGCGAGCTGCAAGAAACCCTGAAAGCCGTCCCCTCCGTGATCGAATCCTCTCCGACGCCGGTGCTTCGGCATGCCTCTCCCGTAGCGCAGGCGATCGTTCCCGAAAAATCCGATAAAATCGGCCGAGCCAAATACCTCCTCGTCGAAGCATGGCGAAACGTCGTCGCCTCCCAGCCCCGGGGCCGGAAAGACGAAGCCACCTCGGCCTTCCTCCTCGCCTACCGCACCGGGCGGCTCCTTCCCGACGTCCACCGCCTTCTCGGAGACGTCTCCGCGCCGACCTTATACCGCCTCGACAAGAAACTCCGCGACTCCGGAAACGACTACCTGGCCGTCTCGGACGGCCGCGGAGGCTGGAAAAAGTACGGCACGACCAAATGGAAGCCGCGCGAACTCTCGATGGAAGCACAAAAGTACCTCCTCGCCTGCTACCTCGATCCGAAGCGTCCCACCGTTATCGAATCGATTCATGCGGCCCGGATGCTCCTCGCCAAACGCGGCCTCGAAGAACCCGCCCACGAATCCGCCTGGCGCCGCTGGCTCAAAGACTTCGAATCGCGCCACCAGCACGTGACCGTCCTCGCCCGCGAAGGCGAAAAAGCCTACAAGGACCTCTTCGGCCCCTACATCACCCGCGACTCCTCCCTGCTCGAAGTCGGACAGGTGCTCGTAGCGGACGGCCACACACTCAACTTCCAGGTCCTCCACCCGCAGACCGGCCGCCCGGCGCGCATGACCCTCATCGCATGGTTCGACTGGGCCTCCCGCTACCCCGTGGGCTGGCAGCTCATGCCCACCGAAAACACCGTCGCCATCTCCGCCGCCCTGCGCATGGCCATCGAAACCCTCGGAAAATTCCCGCAGGCGGTCTACATCGACAACGGCAAGGCCTTCAAGTCGCGCTACTTCACCGAAACCTCCCCCGATCTCGCCGAACTGACCGGCCTCTACGCCCGCCTCGGCATCGCCACGGTCTTCAGCACGCCCTACAACGCCAGAGCCAAAGTGATCGAACGGTTCTGGCTGACCCTCGGCGTCCAATGCGAACGCCTCATCCCGAGCTACTGCGGCTCGTCCATCGACGACAAGCCCGCCTGGATGGCCCGGAACGAAAAATTCCACAAAGCCTGGCACGAAGCCAAAACCCGGAACTGGATTCCGACCATCCGGGAAGCCGCGCACCTCCTCTCCATCTATTTCAACTGGTACGTCCGCGAGCCCCACGACGGCCTCGGAGGCAGAACGCCTCTCGAAGTCCTCGATTCCGGCCGCGGCCCCGGAGTCGACACCGCGGCCCTCGACCGCCAGTTCCTCTGGGCGCAGACCGCGACCGCCACCCGCTGCCGGGTGACTCTCATGGGCATCGACTATGAATCCGACTGCCTCCACGGGATCTCCGGCAAAATCACCGTCCGCTATGATACGGCCGACCTTCGGACCATCCACTGCTACCTCCCGGACGGCCGCTACCTCGGAGACGCCTCGCCCGTCCAGGCGCTGCACCCCCTGGCGAAACTCTTCGGAAACGAAGTCTGCGTCGACCAGCTGAAGGCGGCCCTCAAGAGGCAGCGCAAGCTCGCCCGCGACACCAAAGAAAACCTCCTCGCCCTCGGAGCCGCCCCCGACCATGCGGAAAGCCTCACCGCGCTCCCCTGGACGCAAAAAATCGCCGTCCTTCCGGGAGGCCGCACCGCCGACGCGCCGCCCCTGTCCCCAGCGGAAGAAAAACGGTTGTCGCTCGTCTGCGCCCGCGCCGAAGCCGAAGAACCCGCCTCCGGCCCCGAACGCCCCGAATGGTTCCGCTCGGAAGCCGCCCGCTATGAATGGTGCTTCCGGGCTCGCTACCAGCACCGCTTCACACTCGACGACGAAGACGCGGCCTTCATGGCCTATTTCGAACACACCCGCGAATACGCCGAAAACTACCGGCAGCGCTACGAAGACTTGAAGGAACTCTACACCCTGAACGGAATCGCCTGTCTCCACGTCCAATAACTGAAAGGGGGGAACCGCATGAAAAACGTTTTTCTCGAAACCGCAAACGTCCGCGCCTTCCGCGAAGCCCTCTCCGTTCTCGAAGACATCGAAAAGGGCCAGCCGGGCCTCGGCGTCGTCTGGGGCAGGGCGGGGCGCGGCAAAACCGAATGCGCCCGCGAATTCGCCGTCCGCACCGGAGCCGTCTACCTGCGGGTCCTGGAAGACTGGACCCCGCGGGCCATGCTCTCGGCCCTCTGCCGCCAGTTGAACGGCTCGGAACCCAAAACGGTCGACCGGTGCAAGCGGATCGCCTGCGAGATCCTCGACCGCACCCGAAAGACCATCCTGGTCGACGAGGCCGACCGGCTCGATATGAAGCTCGTCGAACACTTCCGCGATCTCCACGACGAAGCCGGAATCCCCGTCGTCCTCATCGGGGAGGAACACCTTTTCCCCATGCTCAACGCTCGGCGCCGGCTCTGGTCGCGAGTCACCCAGACGGTGGAATTCGGCCCGATCACGGCCGAAGACATCATGCTCTTCGGCTTCAAGGCCGCCGAACTCAAACTCGAACCCGCCGCCGCGCAAAAAATCGGAGGCCGATCGGGCGGAGATTTTCGCCTGGTCTGGCAGGACATCCGGGACCTGGAACAGATGGCCCGCGCCGCCGGCGCAAAGACCGCCTCCGCCGCCATGATTGATGCGCTCCCCGCCCGGAAGAGCGGCCCGACGCCCGAAAAACACCCCTTGAACGCCGGGAGGTAGACTGATGGCCAAAGACTCGATCTGCGAAAGAGTGCGCCAGTGCGCCGCGGCCTGCGGCGTCGTCACGCGGGCCCGGCTCCGGGAATCCCTCGGGCTTACCGCCGCCCAGGTGCAGCACGCCGTCGAAACCCTCGTGAAGCGGGGCCGGCTCAACCGGATCGGCAGGGGAGCCTATGAATTCCTGCCCGAAGCCGGCCGCCCCCGCGAAGCTCCCCCCGAAGACCGGATCTGGCACGCCATGAGGATCAGCCCGAAATTCTCCAGCTCCGAAATCGCCCGGCTCGCCGGGTCCACAACCTCCTGCATCTACAAACGCCTTCGCGTCTACCGCGCCGAAGGGCTCGTCGCCCAACTCGGCCGCCGCCAGGTGCCCGGAGGCGCCGAAAAGCTCTGGAGACTCACCGCGAAAGGCCGGGAACACATCGAACGGCCCGCGGTCGACGACTTCAAACCCGATCCGCTCACCGTCGCCGTCGTGCGCCTGAACCGGTTCATCTGCACCGGGCAGGTCCGCTTCGTCGACGAACTGAAGGAATCCATCCGCCTCGCCGCGGAAATCGGCGACCGGCTCGCCGAACTGGAAAGGCGCATTTTGCAGGCAATCTGAGAAACAGAAGGGGGGAAGAACATGCGTCGAAAAAGAGGAAAGCGCAAGGAAATCGACCGGAACCTGGTGGTCCTGACCGACGGACTCCTCGACCACCTGGCCGAACGCTTCCACGCTCGGGAATCCGAACTCCGGGGAGTCCTCCGCGTCACCTTCGCCCGGTACGTCGACCATCCGGAAGAATTCGACCGGCTCGCGCAAAAACTCCGCGGCGGCTGCGCCCTCCAAGGGGACGAAAAGTCGCTGTGCCTCACCGTCGTTTCTCCCGGCCTCGGCCCCGTCGCCTTTGTTCCTCGGCCGCTTGGAATCGGGTGACCCGTGAACGGGCGGGAAGATCGGCCAAAAGAACGCGTGAACCGGCTGTCGCGCCACTTCGTGGAACGCTGGACCCAGCGGGTGGGCGCCGCGCCGACCGTTGACGGAGTCAACCGGATCATCCAGTCGAGCAGCCAGATAAGGCACCGGAAAAGACTTTGGGAAGACTGCCCCGGTGGCGGCCTCCGCCCGTTCATTCAGCTCGCGGAGTTTCTCTACCGCCCGTCCGGGATCATCATCAAGGTGGACCAGCGAAGCGGCGTCGCCGTTACGGTCATCGCGCCGTAGGAGTCCTCTCATGAACACGATCACAAAAAAACAAATCCAGTACCTCCAGGTCCTCCGCCGCAAGGCGGGCCTCGACGACGATACCTGGACGGCCATGAAAGCCGAAGCCGGGGCCGTCTCCACCAGGGATCTCACCGAAGCCCAGTTCAACCGGCTGCTCGCCCGGCTCGAAGGCCGGCCCGCGGAAACCTCCGTCTCCCGCCGCCCGAAGCCCGGCAGGCCCGTCCACGCTTCAGCCCGCAAATCGGGCATGCACACGGCGCCGCCCATGGAGACGGCCGCCATGCTCGGAAAGATCGAAGCCATCCTGGCCGATCTGAAGCTCCCATGGAGCTACGCGGACGGCATGGCCCGGAAGATGTTCGGCGTCCAGTATCTCAAATGGTGCCGTGCCGATCAGGTCTACAAGCTGCTCCAGGCCCTGATCGTGCACCAGAACCGTTCCCGAAAACCATGAATCATCGACCTCGTCATTCCCGCGAAGGCGGGAATCCAGGCTTTTGAACCTGACGATCCACCACGCGCAGGAAAGGACAAATCCATGCCAAAACCAGCACTGAAGCGAGTAAAACAACAAGCCTCCACAACCGCCATCCCCCAATCCCTGGACGCCGTAATAGAGGCCATTGCCCAAATCGGCCGCCACCAGCGCGAACGCCTCCGCATAGAAGCGGCCATGAACGACGAACTCGCCGCCGTAAAGCAGCGCTATGAGCAGGAAGCCGCCCCGCACAACGATGCCATCACCGACCTCTCCCGCGGGGTCCAGACCTGGTGCGAAGCCCACCGCGACGAACTCACCCAGGGCGGCAAGGTCAAATTCGCCTCCCTCCCGAGCGGCGAGGTGAAATGGCGCATGAGACCGCCCAAAGTCGTCCTCCGCGGCCAGGAAGCCGTGATCGAAGCCCTCAGGCGCCTCGGCCTCGGCCGGTTCGTCCGCACCAGGGAGGAAGTGAACAAGGAAGCCATCCTCGCCGAACCCGAAGCGGTCCAGGACGTGAAGGGCCTCTCCATCAGCCAGGGCGAAGACTTCGTCATCGAACCCTTCGAAAGCCGCCTGGAGGAAGTCCGGGTAGCCTGAGGAGAACCACACCGCCACCGCACCACCCGTCAATCGGCATCACGAAATCATGCAAGCCGCCGCGGAGCATCTCCCCCCCACCGGGGGAGATCTCTCTTCGGCCCATAGAAAAACACGCAGCTCACGCAGGGGGGGATCGAATGAACTCTTCAGGCCACAGGGGAAGAATGCGGGACCACTGCGCGGCGCTCTGGGCCATGCTTCATACCCGCCAAAACCTCACCATTGCGGACATCATGTCCGAACTCAATATGAGCGAAGATACCGCCCGGAGGTGGATCGATTCATTCAGTGACATTCTTCCCATTCGGGTGGAACGGGGGCGGGTGATTGTTGGCGTACTTCATTCTAATGTTTATGCAAGACAAAAAACTTAGTGACAAAGTCCCCAAACAAGACCTAGAATATACCCCAAGATTGCACCCAACAATGTGATGGAACTGACTTTTTATATTGCAGAATTATCTCTGCTTCCCTTCTCAGGCGCCAATCCCCGATTGGACATTATTTTATTGAGGGACTGTATAGCGTTTGAGCAATGGGAGCCAGTTTATTTCGCCAATGCTCACAACTATTATGGCAGATTATCAAGGTTATTTACATAAATTCGAATTAAGTGAGATTATTTACTTAATGTGAAGGATAAAAAGATGCAATATTACATTGGATTAGCGATTCAACTTTATAAAGATAATGAAAAATTGACGATAGCTCTAACTTGCTTAATAATAGGCTGGATACTGAACAAGTTCCTTCCATATATATGGTCTATGATGGTAATGCTTGTTAGTAGTATTGGACATAGAATTGGTGGCAAATTTGGATATTTACAGAAAAAATCAACATTCATGAATTGGGTCGTTCTTCTAAACCAAGACTTACACCTAACCGGCATCATTGCTTCTGGCGAAAAGCCAAAGCTTGAACAAATCTTCATATCCCTAGAAGTCATAGATAAGAATGCCAAAGATGAAAAATCTATCGATAGAAAATCTCTAACCTTAAAGGGAATTATTATATCGCTACTATATCGCTTTATGTCAATCTTTTCAGAATATGGCATATTTCATCCCAAGTTTGATGCATCCATTAAGAAAGACTATAAAGCTGGCAATGTATTAAATATATATGAGAATACCTCTTACTTCACTAAATTGTCAAACGCAATGCATGATATTGTTAGATATCATGCTAAATTATGTTATTATATTCTGCTCTTTGCGTGTCTTGTAATGCTACCACTATACGTACTCTTCATTTCTATACAGCCTAGTATGCTACTAACTTCCCTTTGGATTTCCGCTTTCATGGGAACATCGATTGGCACAGCTGAGATACTGGTACGCAATCCTAAAAACATGAAAGCAAGGGGAATAATTCTTTTATATTCTATTCCTCTAGGCATTGCTACAGGCATTGATATGCACAGATTGCATTCTGATGGGCAAAATATAACTCCATTATTATATCCAGCAATCCTTGTTATTGTTTTCAGTATATTGACTATAATTTATAAAAATAAAGTCCAATTCAGGCCAAAAAGAGCCCAAAGAAAGCAAAGGTTAGATCTTCAAAGGGTATTGGATGGCAATGACTATATTGCTATTTTGGGTAAACCTGGATCTGGTAAGAGTACCCTAATTCAATTCATTGCTTTGACGTTTGCTCAAGAACAGGCTGGTAAGGCGAGCCTGCGAAGGCGCGGTGTCGTAAAGGATCGACTAGGTCTTCGCAAATGGTATTTTCCAATTCACATACCATTGAGAAAAATATCAAGTTTTCTGCTTACTTCATCTACTAATTCAGAAGCGCATAATCTTCTCTTCGAAGCTTTTCGACAGAATATTTTACCATCAGACATTAGAGATTCTTTTACTGATGTATACATAAGGCACTTACTCAAGAAGAAAAAATGTATTTTTTTACTCGATGGCCTTGATGAGGTTGCAAATGATGAAGAATTTTTATGCGTTGTGAAGGAAATTAATGGTCTTGTTTCTATGTACGAGGGAAATAAGTTTATAATCACTTCGCGCTATTCTGGTTGGCGTGGAGGAGTTGGTTCATCGTTTGTGCGACATGAGATAAATGAACTGAATTATAACCAAATTTCTGTTTTCATTAATAGCTGGTATCAGGCAATAGAAGAGAATCGCTCGCAAATACCCAGGAATAAAGGAGGTACCGAACAAGCTCAATTCATTAGGAGGCAAGCGAGCAATAAAGCGCACAAATTATTGGAAGCCTTAAAGTCTTCCAGCCAAATAATGCATCTCGCACGAAATCCTTTATTGCTGTCCATGATTTGTTTTGTCCATTACAATAAAACATTGCCCAAAGAGCGGCTAAGCTTATATGAAGATTGTAGTAAGTTACTTCTGGAACAATGGGACGTGGAAAAGGGGATGCCAAAGGATGATATTTCCTTGCAGTTTCGTCAAAAAGAAGCTCTACTGTATGAGATTGCCTATTGTCTGCATACAGGCCAAATTGGCGTCGATAACGAGCGGAAGGAAGCTACTAGCAAAGAGATTCTGCCAATTATAGAAAAGCAATTGAAGAAATTCCGAATTGATATAGCTCAAAGCGAGCAACTATTCAATAAACTTGTGGATAGGACTGGTCTATTGATATGTACTGAAAGATATAAGGATAGATATAGCTTTAGCCATTTAACATTTCAAGAGTATTATACAGCTAAATACATTCATGAAAATAGATTGGATATTTTTTCAATCATTCAAAGAGCTGACAAGTCTGGAAATGACAAGCTAAGCACTTGGTGGAGAGAGGTCATTGTTCTCTACAGTATGATGCAGGGGGATGCCTCTCCAACTATTACAGCTCTTTGCAAATTATTAGGGAAAGATATCTTCAATAGGCCACTCCAGATAGCCGCTCAGTGTTTTTCGGATTCCCTTGCGGCTCCTTCACAAGAGTCAGAGAAAAGGTTATTTGATAATCTACTTTCTGTTAGGACATGTGGAAAGAAAAATGATTCGGAAACACTTGGTCATGATATTAAAAAATATTTAATTGATTTTACAACTACATCAAGATATTTAGAGCTTTCCCTTATATCTTCATGGAAGAAAGTATTTGCTGACTCAAGCGTTATATCAAATATTTCAAAAGAAATCATTAACCTTATTAGCAGCTCTAATTATGAAATTCGAAAAACGAC
The DNA here is from genome assembly GCA_039679945.1 of Syntrophobacter sp. Taxonomy (GTDB): domain Bacteria; phylum Desulfobacterota; class Syntrophobacteria; order Syntrophobacterales; family Syntrophobacteraceae; genus SbD1. The sequence continues at coordinate 12,721 of JBDKTY010000053.1, forward strand.
ACTCATCGCAGCCAATGAATTAGGCATAAAAGATAAGCTTAAAGATATGGAAGTGGACAATTCAATCTTTATAGAAATAATAGAAAATTCTGATATATTTCTTAGAAATTTGACAATTCAATTTCTGTCAATGAGACGCAGTGTCTCTATGGATAGTGAGTTTGCAAAGAGGTTATCCAAAATTATTTTTGAAAGATTGGCATTTTCTGAAATGTGCAGTGTTGTTCCTATATTGAAATCTGAAGCATTTTCTATGATCCATAAGGAGTTACAGCTATGGATAGCAGTTGCACTTCGGCATCTCTTTAGATGCCCTTTTAATGGAAATGAGATTTCGGGTTTAGATTATAGATACTATGGATCTATGTACTCTTTACAATATCATTATATTGAGCTAGTTTCATTGGCAAAGTCTGACATGAGTTATAATTTACAAACTGACATTATACCACTTTTGCATACTGGTGCTTCATGGCCATGGAATGAGAGCGAACTGATAAGAGAGCACCTTGTAGTTATATTTATGGGTACCCTAGTTGCTTTAGACAGTCAAAATGAAAAAGCTGATCACAAAATGCAGTTGCTACAGCTTTTACAAAATGGTCGTTCTGATCAACAAAGATTGGCGATATTATGTCTAAAAAAATATTTCTCTGATGATTCTGATGTGATCGAAGCAATCTTGCGCAAGACCAAATCATATTACTCACACGTAAGACTTACTGCGATTGCTGCCATTCGAGGTTTTCGGATGAGAAGTAGGCAATCTAAGAAAATAATTGCATTTCTGTCGGCTGGATTTGTGCCAATTGGGCGATCTAAGAGGATATTGAATAATTGCATTGAATTTCTATCGGGACATCATATGGCCTGGGTTGGAGATGAAGAACGCTTGCAGATCCTTGGCGCATTGTGTTTTCTTAAACCAACTGTATTTTATTATAAATTGCGGGAAGAGCTATTGGCGAGTTCAGAAGAGTCCAGAGAATCACCAAACTTCCTAAGGTTGTTATTGAGCTTATCTTCTATCATAAAAAGAGAAGATATCGTTCCGCTTATTGAACACATAAAGGACGATGTAATACTCCTTATATTTATTGACAATATCCTGAAACATTTAGGAAAAGATAAGTTATCTAATAGAGAGATATTTAGCTCTATCCGTAAATATTTACTTGATAATATCAAATGCGAAGAATGTAATGAAGAAATTTATAAAGATTGTGATATGGTAACTGTTGTTGCCTCTATCGGCTTAGTTAAAAAACATAAAATGATCGACTATATCACTGATTCTGATATTAAATCTATTAGGCACATAATTAAATGTCATAGCAAGAGAACGTGTGATGCTGTTTTTGATATGCTAGAATTACACAATGCTATTTCTTAAGAGAGGAATGGAGGACGCTCATGAAAATATGCGATTCTCGCTTCTTCTCGTGCGAGCAGACAGAAATAGTACAGAAATAGGCAGAAATAGAGAGAAATAGGGGACGCCCTTTACATTTTACATTCACCCCTGTTCCCGGAGAAATAGGAAATAGGGGACGCCCTTTACATTTTACATTCACCCCTGTTCCCGGGTTTCCTTTAAATGAAAGAGAGGGGGCAGGCATTGAAAAGGGAAAAAGCTGATTTCAAAACATTTGTTGCCAAGACAAATCGTAGCGTGTGAAGCCTGTCGGCCGCAGACAAGGATCTACGAGAGCTTATCGCGAGGATGAAAGGCTGAATGTTCCTTTTTCAAGGCTTGGCCACTTTTTTGTGGCGGCCCCGATTATGTGAGCTGGCAGGCGTAAGAATTCTCAAATGCTCCCCATGCTGCCTCGCCTCCCTGCTTGCGATCCTTCTCAATCGTGGTGCAATCGCCTGAAATCGTTGTAAATTTCAGATTGTTGATGCTCGCTGGCCTGCCGTGCATGGTCGGGCGAAATAAGCATGGAGAGGATTTGAGTAGTTATGAAAAAGCGGATTTTCATAAGTCATGCAGCTAAGGACAAATCTTTGGCCGATTTGTTGTTAGACTTCCTACAAACCGGCGCAAACATCTCACATGATGAAGTATTCTGTTCATCACTTGAAGGATTAGGGATTCCTCATGGCAAAAACTTTATCGAATATATAAAGCTACAATTACAGGCTCCTGAAGTCGTAATTGCAATAGTTTCTCGGAATTATTTCATCAGCCAGTTTTGTCTTTGCGAACTCGGCGCTACGTGGGCTATGTCTCACAATATTCTGCCGTTACTTGTTCCACCTCTCAAATACTCTGACATAAGCGGTGTCCTTTCTTCGATTCAAGTCAGCAGGATAGATGATTCCGATGACTTGAACACCTTTATTACTGAGTTGGGAAAGCAAATTGGTTCTAAGATAAACCTTGCAAGGTGGGATGCAAAAAAGAAAACCTTCTTAAGGAACCTTACGTCAGTCCTTAAGGGACTACCAAAACCAGATACCGTTTCAGCAACTGAACATGATGCAATCAAAGCCCGTATGAAAGATACCCAAGAAGCACTTGAAGAAGCCGAGCAAAAGGTTTCATTATTAGAGGACAAAATCAAGGAGCTGAAGAAACTGAAAAATAAAGTGCAGGTTGCCAAGGTTGAAAAACAATTCTCGACCCAACAGCAGACATTCGACGAATTACTGGAAAAAGTTCGTGGTGCATTTGGAAAATTGCCAAGAATTGTCACATTGGTAGCCTTTAAGGAACGTGTAACCGATGAAGCTATTTTCAATGCATTTGAAGACCCAGAACTTTTACGTGAAGCTGAAATTTCGACTGAACATGAATATCTAACATATGGAGAAAGAGGCTTTTACTTGAATAACGATCACCCCAAAATCAGACGTTGCAAAAATGCCCTAAGCGATCTTAGTCATTTTCTGGAATCCGAGGCAGAGGCTGAGATATTTCAATCTTTCGAGGAGGATAATGACTATCCTTTATCATTATCCAATCGAGCTTTCTGGAATGAATATATCAACGATTCTATTGAATATTTGTGATTTACAGAGAGCGACTGACCCAGTCTGAAAGAATCGAGAAACAGGGAAAGGGGTCAGCAGTAGGGAAATAGGGGACGCCCTTTACATTTTACATTCACCCCTGTTCCCGGGTTTCCTTTAAATGGAAGAGAGGGGGCAGGCATTGAAAAAGGAAAAAGCTGATTTCAAAACATTTGTTGCCAAGACAATTCGGTGCGTATCGAGCCTGTTGGCCGCAGATGGGGATCTACAAGAGCTTATCGAGAGGATGAAAGGCTGAATGTTCCTCTTTCACGACCTGTCCCCTTCTATTTTGGGGACCCCCTTCTTTTCTGGTTCATCCGGATAATGAGTACCTCTGGGTGTGAAGATGGTAGAGTCGGAGCTTAAAGTACACAATATCCCGGAACCCGTAGGCTTGTCTCTTGAGGGTCTTGATCTTGTTGTTGATTCCCTCGACGACGGCACTGGTGATGCGATGGGTAAAGAAGCTCAGAAGCCCAGTTCGGTAGCCGGCCAGGGTCTTTGCAACCCTGGCAAGTACCCGGATTCCGGATTGTTGGGCATCCTTGAGCCAGACATTGAGGAACTCCCGCGCACTCTCGAGGTTTTCTTTCTCCCAGAAAAGCCTCAGCTGCTCTTTCATGGAATGAGCGAGGAAGAGGGGCTGGTTGGCCTCGAGGAGGGCATCGACTCTGGTCTTGCGGTCGGAGTCCAGGGTGTCGTAGTTCCTCAGGAGAAGGAATCGGTAGCCCTTGAGGCACTTCTGCCCGAGTTTCTCGAGTTCCCGCTGCTGTTCCCTTCGGATCTCTTCTATGGCCTGGTTCATGAGAGCCGAGACGTGGTAGCGGTCAAAGACGATGTCGATCCCGGGAAGACTCTCCCGGACAGCCGAAAAGTAGCTTCCACTCATGTCCATGGCTACTGCCTTGAGTTTCTTTGCTTTTCTCGAGAGCACCTCGAGGAAGGGGCGGATCTCATCTTTCCCCTTCCCCTCCACGGCATGGA
>JBDKTY010000054.1:0-2320 GCA_039679945.1 Syntrophobacter sp.
ATGGGATACGGCCATTCCCAGTGTCTCCAGTCCCAGATATTTCAGGCGCCGGGTCTTATCCTCGTGGAGCCCTCCACCCCCTACGATGCAAAAGGGCTGCTCAAGTCCGCTATCCGCAGCAACGACCAGGTCCTGTTCTTCGAACACAAGAAGCTCATCCTCGGCGGCGTTATGGGTGACGTGCCGGAAGAAGAGTATACAATACCTTTCGGCGAGGCGGTGATCCGGAAGGAAGGAAAGGACGCGACGGTAGCGGCGCTCGGTTTCATGGTATACGAGGCCCTGACAGCGGCTGCCGAGCTTGCCACAGAAGGGATCGATATCGAAGTGATCGATCTCAGAACCATAGTGCCTCTCGACAAGAATACCATTTTCAAATCGGTAGAAAAAACAGGGCGGCTCGTGACCGTGGAAGAAGGCAGGATACGGGGTGGTATAGGGGCCGAGCTTGCTGCACTTGCAGTCTCCGAGTACTTCGATCTTCTCGATGCACCTGTCCAGAGGGTAGCAGCACCCATGGTACCGATAGGAGGCAGTGCGGTGCTCGAAGACATGTACATGCCCAACAAGAATTCCGTTATAGCCGCCGTTAAGAAGACACTGTAAAGAGAAACGGAGGTCTTGGCAAGGTCCCCGGGAACGGGATACGCGGTGAAGATCATAAGGAGGACGGTATGCGGCTAAAGGATAAAGTTGCAATAGTAACGGGAGCCGGCGGTGGTTTAGGTGAAGGTATCTGCCTGTGTCTCGCCAGGGAAGGAGCACATGTCGTTGTAAGCGATGTAAATGCCGCGGCGGCGGAGAAGCTGGCAGCGAAAATACGTGAAGCGGGACGCAACGCCATTGTTGTAAGGACAGATGTCCGTGTTGCAGGGGAATGTAAAGAACTTGTTGATACCACCGTGAAAGAGATGGGCAAAGTTGACATACTTGTCTGCAATGCCGGTGTGAGCGGTTTTGTCCACAGGCGGGAATCCGAGGAACCACCGATTCTTGAGACCATCTCCGAGGAAGACTGGAATCTGACCATCGATGTGAACCTGAAAGGGACGTTTCTGTGCAACCGGGCGGTAGTTCCCTATTTCAAAGAACAGAAGAGCGGCAAGATCGTAAACATCTCCTCTATCGGCGGGCGAAAAGGGGTTGATTTTATCCCCCATTACTGTGCGAGCAAGGCGGGTGTCATTCTTTTCACGCAGGCCATCGCATTACAGCTCGCCCCGTATAACGTAAATGCAAATACGGTCTGCCCGGGACTCATATGGACGCCTATGTGGGAAGAAGCCGCACACGTGCTCGCGCTTTCCTACCCGGCCTTCAAGGGATTGACACCGGACCAGGTGTTTGAGGGCGCGGTGCAGAACATGATCCCCCTCAGGAGACCCCAGATGCCGGAGGATATAGGGAATGCCGTAGTCTTCCTGGCCTCGGACGAGGCGAAGCAGATTACGGGCCAGGCACTTAACGTGGATGGCGGGGCCGTGTTCAACTAAGACGCCCGGGCACGCCACAAATATGGAGGGAACCGGACTATGAAAGTCCCTGTTTTTACCGAGCTGAAGAAATTGGAGTTCAAGGAGAAACCGAAACCGGAGATTCGCGAGAATGAAGTCCTCATGAAGGTGGAATACTGCGGGATATGCGGCTCCGATGTACATGGCTATCTGAACGGGATAATGGTCCCCCTGGGAACTGTGATGGGTCACGAGTGTTCCGGAGTGGTCGCGGAAATCGGTGCGAAGGTGAAGAACTTCACCCCCGGGGACCGCGTGGTGGCGAAACCCATACCCGAATGCGGCGAGTGTTACTGGTGCAGGAAAGGGCAGTTCTCGCTGTGCAGCAAGGCCTTTGAACGGGCAATCGGTATCAGCCCAGCTCACGATGGAGCCTACGCGGAATATGTCAGGATCGAGTATCCCGATCAGATGCTTTTCAAACTGCCGCCGAACGTGAGCTTTCAGCAAGGTGCCCTTGTAGAGCCACTTGCCACTTCACTTCACGGGGTTCGGATGTCGTCGTTCAAACCAGGGGATAACGTGGTGGTCATCGGTGCCGGTATGATCGGTCTAGGTACCATCCAGTTCCTGAAGATTGGAGGAGCCGGTCAGGTAATCGTCCTCGAGGTGTCGGAGAAAAAGGAGCGGCTGGCACGCGACCTGGGCGCTGACGTGGTGCTTGACCCCACTGTGGAGGGCGAAGGGTTGCGGGAGCGCATTTTCGGTCTTACCGGAGGCGTCGGGGCTGACATTGTCTATGAGTGCTCCGGCGTACCCTTTGGTTTCCAGAATGCCATGTTCTTTGCGAAAAGCGGTGGACAGGT
>JBDKTY010000055.1:0-23729 GCA_039679945.1 Syntrophobacter sp.
GAGCTCACTGCCCGGCTCAGCGGTTTCCCGGACTCGGCCCCTTATCTCTCGTTCAGGGCAAAGGCAGGGTATCGGAGCGGCCGGGCTAGCCGGTCAAGCCTCCACCAACCTGAATGGTCATACGGAGACTTGACCCCGTCATCATCTTCCGGAAGTAAAGAACCAGAAACAACGGACACACGTATCGGCCTGTCCGGGTGAAGGATTGGGAGGAAGCGGCTGGAGACTGCTCACCGTCGGGTTTGATTGACGCCACTGTATCGCCTCGGCCGGTGACTGGAATATCCGCATGCTCTCGGTGTGGCTGACATACATGTAATGGGTTATCCACTCATTATGAATCATTTGAAAAGTCACGTAAATCATTACCCCGCAGCCTCGTCTCCCATGCAGAACCCTGTCAACCCGTGGCCGCATCTCCTCCAGGGAAACGCGCAGCGCCCGATTGACCGAAATCCAGTTCGCGGCGGTGAACAAAAACTGCAGCCTCGCCCCCAGCGCATCCGCCGCATCGGCGGATGGGGTATCCCGACGTCCCACGCCAGGTATTTCGGGCGGGCTGGGATTAATCTCGACCCAATCGACTGCCATGGTCTTCCTCCTTATGAAAGGGGAACCGTTTCCTTCCAGGTGCTTATACCGAGTTTCGTTCAAGATTGGCGCCCGCCCTGAATGATGGGCATCCGGATCAACACCGGCCCGCGCCACCCTTTGGCACCCCAGGGCCAACGGGGCTGTATCCTCTTGAACGCTAATCAGTATTACTCTCTTGCCCCACGTGCGGCGATTCATGCAGGTTGCCCGAAAACATGGGACGGGAGCTACCCGCCGGGCCCGAAGTGCATGGTCGTGTGGTGAAGTCGAATAAGTGCGCTAATTCCGGCTTATCATGAGGACGAACGTTATAAGGGTATCTCGCGCTGTTAGCTGAGCGACTGAATCATGCCGGCATCGGGTGTGTATCGTTTTGTTAGTATTTCTAATTATAGATGTGAAAAGACGGGTGTCAACGAAGATATGCGGCCACGGCCGACCTGCGCTCCTTTTACCCTTCCACCCTTCGATGCCCGGAGCAAACGGAGGTGGAGGGGGCGTAGCTCCCCGCGTTTTTAGTCCGCATTATTCATAGTTTTCTGAGAAGAAGCACAACAAATCGTGTATAATCCATGTGTTATCTGGATTTTCCACCTCTGTTTCGACCGGCAGTGTGTTATCGGCCCAAGATCGCTTCAGGCCCTGAGCATCGCATCCTTATTGGGTTTTACGGGCGCGGACTGCGATTCATGAATAATGCGGGTGAGAAAGCATTTTTCGATACCATCTTGAACGCAGCCTGGTATGAGGGTTCTCGCACGGGCATGACGGGATGGATGAGCTGGTCGGCCATGTAACTTATTGATACTGCCAACTCCGAACAGCTATTCATTTGGAGGTGTCGAAACGTTTGCGCGGCAGGCCTGAGAGCCTGCCGCGCAAGTCTCTTACCCCGGGAATGATTTGGCATCGATGAGGGTTTTGGCCGAGGATTCCCGCCTCATGCGAGTGGATTCCGCCGGGGTTACCCACTTGAGCGCCGCGGTGGTGCAGCCCGTCACGCAGGCCGGTTCAAGTCCCGCATCGGTCCTCTCCTTGCAGTAGTCGCACTTGATCACCTTTCCCGTTTCGGAGTTCCATTGGGGCGCCCCCCAGGGGCAGGCCGTGATGCACGCCTTGCATCCGGCACACAGGGCCGAATCGACAAAAACGACCCCATCCTTCGCCCGCTTCTGCATTGCGCCGGTCGGACATGCCGACACGCACCAGGGGGTCTCGCAGTGAAAGCAGGGCATGAATATAAAGTTGATCCGGGGAATATCTCCTCTCGGCTTGGGTCCAACTGGTATGATCTTGCAGAAAGCCGGCCCTACCGGGATATCTTTCTCGGTCTTGCAGTGAATTTCGCAGGCGCGGCACCCGATGCACCTTTTCTGGTCCTGATATATATAGCTGTTGCTCATACGCGTTCGCTCCTCCCCGCTTGCAGCCTCAGACTTTCTTCACACGCACGAAACATTCCGCGACCGGGCAGTTTCCCCCGACGGACACCTTCAGCAATCCCTTCATAAAGGTGTTGTCTCTCATGCCTTTCTTATAGGACCTCGTCTGGAGAGGCACTTCCCGGCCGTAACCGTGCAGGGTGTAAACAACTTCCGGGTGAATGTAATCGCTCACCGCGGCTTTTACCGTCTGAGAGACCCCCTCGCACGAGACCTCGACAAGGTCACCGGCAACGATCCCCAGTCTCCGCGCCTCACCGCTGTTAATCCAAAGCTTGTTCTCGGACTGGATCTCATTGAGGTAGATGTTGTTGAGCGTTGTGCCCTGGGTATGGACGGCGATCTTTCCGGTAATCAGCCTGTAGTGGCCTTCGGGGGGCGGCTCCGGGCTCTCGTATGGGGGAAAAGAGGGGATGCCGTTTTCCTCCAGCATGGTTGTAACGAATTCCAGCTTTTTCGAAGGGGTCTTGAAACCGGCGGCCAAACCTGTCTTGCGGTCGAAAAGTATCTGTTTGGGCGTTAGCTCCACGAAGCCTTTTTCATCGAAGTCCGAGAGCTTAAACCCCATATCCCGCAGTTGCCAGTCGATCAGGTCATCGATTGAGTTGTAGGGGAAGTACTGGCCAACACCCAACCGCTCGGCGAGTTGCTTGATAATCCACCATTTGGGTTTACTGTCGTATTTCGGTTCCACGGCCTGGCGCCTGATCCAGAGCGCGGGCTTCGGCCCGCCCTTGACGATGACCGGGTCGGTCCTTTCCAGAAACATGGACTCGGGCAGTATGACGTCGGAAAACCATCCGATATGGCTGAAATTGATATCAACGGAGACGAGCAGGTCCAGCTTCTCGAGACCCCTGGTGAATCCCTCGGGATCGGGATATGCCGAGAGAGGGTCGAACCGGTAGCAGATGAAAGCTTTTACCGGGTAGGGGTCTTCATTCAAAATAGCGTAAGGAAGCATCTGACCGAGGCCGTAATCGGCAGACAGGTGCCTGTATCTCCAGCCAACCCCGTCGAAGCGCTTCTTATCCACCTTCGGGGGAAGGTTGGCGAACTTTCTTAGCGGCTCAAATCCGCAGTGGGTTTCATTCTTGTTGAACAGCAGCCCCCCGGGCGCCTCATAGGCCCCCAGGAGACCATACAGAATGTAGATGGAGCGGCGCATGTAGTAATCATTTTCATTCCGGGCGGTCATCCATCCCTGGTTGAATATGACCCCGGGTTTCGCATCCGCGAGTTCGTGCGCGATCGTGATGATCTCTTTTGCCGGGATACCGGTTTCTTTCTCTCCCCACTCCGGGGTATAGGGATCTATGAACGCGGTCAGCTCTTTCATCCCGAGGACCCAGTCGTTGACGAATTCCGCGTCATAGAGTTTTTCGCGAACGATGACATTTATCAGCGCCAGGTTGAAGGCATAATCCGTTCCGGGCCGAAGGAGGAAAAAACGGTCGGCTTTAGCGGCCGTGTAGTTCCAGCGGACATCCGTGTAAACGAACTTCATCCCCCGTTCCAGGGCGTCTATGAAGTCCTTTGCCTCCTTGGTCCCAATGGATTCCAGAATGTTTCTGGAGTAGAGAATGGTGTAGTTGCAGTTCTTCCAGTCGTAGGTGACGGTGTTTCGCCTCTGCCCGGCCATGGCGTTGTGCGCGTTGTGAACGCTATTGGAACAGGTTGCATGCTGATTGAAATAGTTCGGGGACCCCAGCGCCTTGATGAAGGCTTTGTGCAGGTCATTGAACGGACCGCCCCTGTCGCCGAAAACGACGCTTTCTCCGCCATATCCGGCAATGACACCCTTGAGCCCGTCGGCTACGTAGTCAAGGGCTTCCTCCCAACTCGCCTTCCTCCACTTCCCGGAACCGCGCTCCCCATCCCGGATCATCGGATAGCGGACGCGTTCCGTGTCTGCCTGGGTCGCCTTCTGGGCCGTCCCTCTCGGGCACAGAAACCGCCCCCCCAGAAGATGCGGGTTTCCCCAAATGTGCTTTATGGCGCCGTTCGCCACTTCGACTTCTATCGGGCACCTTACGCTGCACGTGGCGCAGACGCTGAAAACCTTTTCCCTCGTGGCAGGCATGCTTTCTCCCTTCCCAGGTTTCTGGTTCACTGGTGACAATTATTAAGGGTTGCTCGCTCATTATTAAGTACCCGACGGCGGATTTCTATCACCCCGGCGGGTTTCTCCTAATGGCTCGGGCATCAGGCATGGAAAAAGGCGCTCCCCCGTGGGCGCCGCTGCTGGCACCGGAAGGTTTTCCTCCTGAAAAAACAGGCTGGAGTCGCACGCAAAAACGCAAATAATCAGGGAGGTGGAGATTGTCATTCAGGATGGATTTTTTCCCGGACGCACCCGCGCACCAAGTCCCCGGCGGGGTCCCCGCAGCCTCGATTCGACACGCGCCTTTCTGCACAATATTAGAAGCTTTTACACAGCCGTTGGCAATAGCTCAACCGCTTTCTCACCTCCCGAAAAGCATTTTTGCCAAGGTATGCATTAACCCGGGCACGCGCACGGATCGCAGCATCACTCCATGAAGACCGCTTTTTGTGCTTCGCGATTCCGGGATTGACCCCCGATTAACGGAAAGAGATGCAAATTTCACCATCTACTCAGGGCATAACCAGCTTCTCTTTAACGGAAATTATTCACGGCCGGAACGCGGTCCGTCCCACTGAATCTTTAGTCGAGCAATTTTGTAGGACAAATGCCTACCCCCCTTCGGCCCACTGTCCTATAAAAAAATCAGACTCATCCTGACAGCCTTTCCAAGCGGCTTGTGAGATCGTACTAATGCACAATCATTGGGTGTTGTGGCGGAATCTCCTCTTGTCCACCTTAAAACAGTTAAGTAATATCGGCAAGGAAACGATAATTGGTGTCAGGCAGTATTGTTTCTAACTAACTGTTAACCTTTGGAATGGAGGTGAGAGGAGCAAAGATAAAGATACTTTCATGGCGGATTGGTGGGGTAAGAAGCAAATTTGGTCGAGCATCAGAAAGGAGCATTCGTGAAGGCAAATTCCCGCAGAAAAGTTGGTGTACTGGCAGTTGCCCTTTTCATGTCATGTGCATTTGCAGCCCCTTCGTTCGTTTGGGCTGATGGTCCCAGCAAAGACTGGACTGACAAAGAACTCAAAGATTTCGTAAAGAAGCCGTGGACCCAGGATGAGCTGAACAAGATGGGCCGGCCGCCGCGCTACATCATCAAAAAAGAGATCGAGCCCCGTTTCGAAGGCAAGAACCTGACTCCGGAGCAACTGTACCGCAATGGCCAGCGCCAGCACAGGGCATGGGTTCTTCAGTATGGTATCGGCATCTCCTCGAAAGATTTCTACAAAGTCTGGATTGAGCAGGAAGGCTGGAAAGATCCCAAAATCAAACTTCTCGACATGCGTCAGGAATCCGAATTCGCACAGGCCCGCATCCCCGGAGCAATCCGCGTGGATACCGGTCTTGCTTACTGGCAGCTTGGCGGCAAGGCTGCCGATCCGACAGCGACCTATTACCTGATGTGCAAGGGCGGCGATCCCGCAAATGGTGGAAGCCGCGGCGCAATGGCGAAGAAGTTCATGCTCGATATGGGTTACAGTGGCAAGATCCTCAACATCACTGATGGTTGGAGAGGCTGGCTGGAAAATGGTTACCCGGTAGTAAACGACCACGGTATGTTCACCCTGATCCCCGGCACTTTCCAGATTCCCGAGAAAGATTCCATGGCAAAGGCAAAGGACGTGACCCCGGTCGTTGCTCCCGCCGTAATGGAACTTGCTCCGAAGCTCGGAATTACCAACTGGTAGGAATGCACCCTTCGAGCGTGGCGATGGCGTGAATCGTCGTCATGCAAGCTGGTGCAGGGCTTTTCAATGCTGTGAAGATATCGGCGGGTGCCCGCACCCGCCGATCGAAAAAATCCCCGTGCATGGCCCAAATCTCTCCAATTCTGGAAAGCGTTGGTGAAAATAGCAGCAGGGTCCACCGCGGGGATTTTTTATTATGCCAAATATTCATCACAGAGGTCGCAGAGCGCGCAAACCATCAGACTCTGAGAAGAGGAGGAAGGCCCTTGACGTCTTCCTGTGATCTCCGCGTCCTCCGCAGTGAATATTTTCGGCGTGCTGAGGATGGATGCTTCCTGTAACGTGAAGCATTCTTTTGCGGTACCAATCAAGCTGCCTGAAACGCCTGCTTCTTCAGGCACGGAATGAGTAACATTTTTAATACTTCAAGCCTTTGTGCAAGGAGAGGAACGGAAAAATGGCTACCAACCTCACAACATTAGTCAAGTCTTCGAAAAAGGAACTTCGTATCAACCGTGATACGGGTGTGGCAATCATTGGGGAACGCATTAACCCGACCGGCAGGAAGGTGCTGCAGGCTGAGCTGCGGGAAGGCAAGTTCGATCTGGTGCGCAAGGATGCCGCTGCACAGGTAGCCGCAGGCGCGGCATTGCTCGACATCAACGCCGGACTTCCCGGCGCCGACGAACCTGCTCTCATGGTGCGGATCATCGAGGAAGTAAAGGCGGTAACCGATGATTTCCCGATTTGCATAGATTCACCCAAGGTCGAGACCCTCGAGGCCGCTCTCAGCTATTACTGCAAGGACGGCGCAAGACCGCTGGTCAATTCTGTCAGCGCCGAGACGAAGCGGATCAGGGAAGTCCTGCCTCTCATAAAGAAGTACAACTGCTCGGTCATAGGTCTTTGCAGCGGCGACTCCGGAATTCCGAAAAACGCCGAGGAAAGAGTCAAGAATGCCGAGAAAATAATCGAGGAAGCCGCGAAGCTCGGCATCCCCGCTGAGGATATCGTGATCGATCCTCTGGTGCTGACGCTCGGGACCGAATGGCGGGCCGGGAAAATGGTTCTGGACGCCATCCGCGCGATCGTGGATAGATTTGGCGTCAATATTACGATGGGCGCCAGCAATGTTTCCTTCGGCATGCCCGACCGTGAAAATCTGACCGCTTACTTCATGGCGATGTCGGTTGAAGCCGGGTTGAGCTGCCCCATTTGTAACCCGATGAAGACCCAGGAAGTAACCGCCCTGAGGGCTGCCGACCTGGTAATGGGCAGAGACAGAAGCGGCATGAAGTGGATCAAGGGTTTCCGGTCATTGCAGCCGAAGGCCTGATCGACCTTGCTATAAGAACAACCGTTCACCCCGCGCGGTTTTAGCGCGGGGTGAACGTTGCTGTTTTGCATCAATGAAAGAAAAAGAGGAAATTTGCCCTGTAGCTTCTGGGTGCGGTTTCTTTTAGGCGTTGGGATCGGATTCCTGATGGTTGAATCCGATCAAAATGGTACCCAGCTCGGGATCTTTGCTGTCCCAGCCAAACTTCCGCTTCAAATGCATGTCGGCTGAGCCGATGGGAGAGGCGGAAAGGACATCCCGGACTCCGGGGACCCCTTCTATCTCGGGAAACGCGAGAGCACGGCACACGAAGACCGGCGGCTTGCCGGCAACCGTTTTCACCCTGTCGAAATAGACGACGAAATTCTTGCCGATGACTTTCACCTTTCCCTGCTTTTTCAGGAAGTTCAGATGCTCTTCATCCGTGATTTCTTCGCCAATGACGACATCGTCCACCATCCACGACAGGCAGGGCTTATCGGCGTGTCTGAACTCGTTGTTGTTCAGCACGGCGCAGACAAATTGCCGCGATATGACTTTGGAGACACCTTCATTGCAATAACTGCCGAGCCCGCCAAGCCCTCTCTCCTGAAGCTCCTGCTCTGATCGGGTAACGGCGGCTATGTCTTCTTTAGCGATCCACCCGATATCCAGAATTCCCTTTGTAGCTCTCAGCGCCGCTTCCACGTTCCTGATAAGGATAGTATCCATAATTCTCATCTACCTCGATATTGGCAATCTGACTTACTGGATGATAGTAACATGTCTACACAAACGGTTCAAATAGCTTTTCTCGTCCTGGGAATTCTTGTGCTGGCCTATATGGGAATATTGGCACAAAAGCGTGTCAAAAAACATGAGGACATGTCGGTAGGGGGACGATCCTTCAATGAATGGAGCATTTTCTTTTCTCTATTCGCCTTTTGGGGCGGGAATACGATTGCAAGTATCGTTGAATTGGCTCACAGGGACGGGATTGCTTCAGCCTGGTTTGGTGTTGCAAGAATGACCATGTTTATCGTAATAATTCTTGTAACAGGCAGTGCGTTCAGAAAACTCTCAATGATCACTTTGCCGAATTTCATATCGCAGCGTTTCGGCTCCCCATTCCTGAAGCTTCTCGCGGGACTCATAACCGCCCTCAATTTCACCATCTTCACGGTTAGTTCCGTGGTGGGCGCATCCGCTTTTTTCTCCGCCATTCTCGGCTGGTCCGTAACGACATCCGTTCTTTTTACAGTCGTATCTTTTCTGGGCTATACGGTCCTGGGGGGCATGCACGCCATCTCCTACAACGGTAAAATCCTGACGATAGGACAGATACTGGCCCTCCTCGCAACCGCCATCGTGGGGATAAAGATGGCGGGATGGCAAAACATACTGAACCTGGAACCCAGGTATTTTGAACTCCTTCCCACTCACTACCCCGGAACCGTGCTGATGTGGTTTTTCACCTTCATAGTGAATGCCTTCGCGGCCCAGGGCGCGTTGCAGATAGTCATGTCCTGCGAAACGGTCAGCGCCGGCAGGAAAGGAATCCTCTACGTGGCGCTCGGCTTCCTGCCCATTATCCTCCTGGCGCCCATTGCGGGCATGGCCGCGAAAGTCCTTTTCCCCGCGATCAAATCCGTCCAGGCCATGCCGATGATAGCCTCCAACATGCCATCGGTCATTCTGTCCACAATAGTGGTCATCGGACTCTACTTCACGACTCTCGGCTGGGCCTCATCCTGTATTCTTTCGGGTGGAACCGTTGCCGCCAATGACATCTACCGCTATTTTGTGCCGAATGCGTCCTCCACCCAACTCATTCGGGCGTCCCGGATCTCCATATTCATACTCTCCGTTCTGACGGTCGGCTTTGCCATCGCCATCCCCAGCGGAGTGGAATTCTGGACCATTGTCGGTTTCGTCTTAAGGAATACGGCGTTGTTTCCGCTTATCATGATAGGACTTTTCTGGAACGCCATCTCCAGGAGGGCCGCGATAATTGCCGCGATTGCCGGAGCATGCACCGGCATCGGCTGGTATGTGGCCAAGTTCCCCGATTTCCTGCTGGATGCCCACCCCATGTTCGTGGGCATGATCGTCTCAATCCTGGTAATTGTGGTTTTGACTCTCCGCGATTATGGCAACCGGATGAAGTTCAGACCCTCCCCGACCGGGATGGTATTCGCCGCGGCCGGTCTCGCGGGAATTCTGGGTATGGCTGTCTGGTGGGAGAAAATGGCGGGGGCGAAGCTGCTCATTCCCTGCCTGAGCTACACGATATTGATACTCTTTGTGGCGGTTATTTTCCTTCTGGAACGCACCGATGAAAAAGGAACCGCCGTGGAGGTCCCTTTCAGCGCGGAGGAGTGCTGAGAGCAGGCGTTCCGGGATACTGCCCGCCGCTTTACGGGCTCCTTGTTTTCAAGGCGCGTGGGGGTTACATCTAAGCCATGTCCCCTTGTGGCGTGACGGCTTGCGAGTCACGCGAAGAATTCGCGTAATCGAAACGGCGCCGGCGAATGGCGGATTCTTGAACGCGGCGTCGTGACAAGACGCGGCTGTTTGAGGTTCACCTCTTAAGAAGATGAAAGTGCGTGGAGTTGGAGTGGGAGGAAAACCAA
Organism: Syntrophobacter sp.; assembly: GCA_039679945.1. GTDB lineage: Bacteria > Desulfobacterota > Syntrophobacteria > Syntrophobacterales > Syntrophobacteraceae > SbD1. Next base: position 9,789 of record JBDKTY010000055.1, read on the forward strand.
AGCTGAATACAACGCGTACGGCTCTCTTCCCGATCCTCGGCCTTGGGTTCATTGTGCTTGTCATTATCGCGATTGTCCGTGAGGACCGGCAGGAGTGGAAAGTCTACCAGCGGGCCTATGTCGAGAACCTTGCCGGGCTGCTGGAATCTTCCCTGAAGAACAGCCTCCCCGAGTCGGAGGTGCGCGGCAGGGTGAGCGCGGTGAGGAACCAGCCGCTTCGGATCAAGGAAATCCGGCCTCCCATTACGGGGAAGATCGAGCGATGCCTGACCTGCCATGAAGGGATAGAGGAAATAAGCCCGTCTCACCCCGTGGACTCATTCGGATGCGTGAGTTGCCATGGCGGGGACGGGTTGGGAGTGACGGTCGAAATCGCCCACCGGGGGCTGATCGGTGGCCGCAACCCTTCTGATTTGGCCGTTATAGACCAGACCTGCGCCAAGCCGGGAGGACAATGTCATGCCGGAAGGAAGATGGACTTCCAGAATTCCGCTGACAGGGTACGGAAGGGCATTATGGCAACGATGAGCGGGGTCATCGCGAGCCTGAGGTATTCCTGGGACGCCCAGCCCGTGGCGGATGCCCTGTACGGTTCCGTGGGCGTTAAGGGCCCCATGCCGACCGGCCCCGGGCAAACGACCCTCCTGACTATTCCGTTGATGAGCCTCGTTCAGGGTGTGCCGCTCAGGGATGCGCTGGGACAGCCCCTTATCATCTCGGGTCAACCGGCCGACGACCAGTGGCGCAAGTTTTGCGCCCGGTGCCATGTCTGGAGCGCGCGGGAAGAAGGTCCCTCCGCCCACTCATCGGGCTGCGCCGCCTGCCACGCCCTCTACAATGCGAATGCCACCTACGAAGGGTTCGACCCCACACTGCCCAAAAACAAACCCGGGTACGCCCGGCAGCACCATCTTACCACGACCATTCCCGTCGATCAGTGCCTGCGGTGCCATAATCGTTCGGGGCGCATAGGGCTTTCTTACGCCGGGCTCCAGGAAGCCGACGGCTACGGGACGCCGTACAAAGCCGGTCGTCCGAACCTTGGACCGCTCTCGGGTGAGAGGGATGCGCGCCGCCTCGTGCCTGACATTCATTTCGAAAAAGGCATGGCCTGTATTGACTGCCACAACGGGAACGAAATCATGGGGAACGGCTACATATACAGCCACATGCGCGACCAGGTGGAAATCCGCTGTATCGACTGCCACGGCGCTCCGGGAAAGCCTCCGCGCACCAAGATCCTGAGACCGCAGGAGGAGGAGGCGCTCTGGAAAGCAAAAGTTCTGAAAATGCCCGATATGATCGCCGAGGAGGTGGGAATCACCGAACGGGGAACTCCCATCCTGAACCTGAGGAAAGAAGGTGACAAGCTCGTTCTCAGGAGCAAGCTGGACCAGAAGGATCACGTTTGCCCCGTTATTTCGGATGACAAGTATCATCGCATTCCCGGCCATGGACCATCCAGGATGGAATGCTCATCCTGCCACAGCCGCTGGGTCCCGCAGTGTTACGGCTGCCATGATTACAGGCAGCGCGGGGAAGCGATGCACGATTCCATGCTCAAGATGCGCAGCGATGGAGCATGGAAGGAGACCAGGGATTATTACCGATATGAAAAACCGACCCTTGGCATCAACGCACGCGGCCGGGTCGCGGTAACCGTTCCGGGATGCCAGGTCGTGTACACGGAGCTGGGAGCCGGCGGACGCCCCCTGCCCGGGCTGGAACAGAAAGTCTTCACGGGGCCGGGCTTCGATCACGGCATTGTCTCCACTCCCATTTCGCCCCATACGACCCGCACCGAGGTACGGCCCTGCGAGGAGTGCCATGCCGATCCGAAAGTGCTGGGAATCGGGCAGGGGCTCTTCCAGGCGGGGAAGAGCTGGGACGAGAATTCATTTACGCCGCTGCTCAAACCCGGGGTCAATCCCCTCGGCTTCGCGTGGGAAAGCCTCGCCAGTCCGAAGGGGGCCCCTCTCGCCTCCACGACCCATCCGGGAGCGAGACCGTTTAATGCGGAGGAGTTGAAGCGTATCCTGAATGTTGCCCCGTGCCTTCCCTGCCACGGCAAGTATGACGACCCGATATGGGCGAACCCCGGGGATGCATTCATCCGGGCGAAACTCCCGGGCCACCAGCGGAAGGTCGCCCGCTTTCTGAAGGGTGAAAAATGAGGCGCCTTTCTCTCGCCATTCTCGCGGCGGCCTGCCTGCTCGTCACGGCCGCCGGTGTCGCGCGGGCATCATCCTGCCTGACGTGCCATCCTGGAGCCGGGAAAATGAGCGAAAGCCACCCTCTTTCCTGTGTGGAATGCCATGGCGGCAATCCGGACGATTCCACGCAAACGGGAGCACATGAGGGCATGAGAGCCAACCCATCCGATATGACAAACCCGGCTTTTGCCTGCGGCCGCTGCCATGAAGACCAGGCACGGCGGGTGAACCGGACCCTCATGTCCACGATGGCCGGCATAATCAGCCAGACACGTTTCCTGCTCGGAGCGCAAAAAGATGTGGAAGCCCGGTACGCGGTAAGGGAGATAGACAACCTCCGGATGCTGCACAAGGGCGATGACTCAGGCCCGTTGGCCGACGATCTGCTGCGCCGCCGGTGCCTGCGCTGCCACCTTGGAGCCGTCGGCAACACGGGCATCCAGGGCGCGGGGCGGAGCGGGCCCACAGCCGCCGGGTGCGCGGCCTGTCACGTGCTGAACGAAAAAATCGGTATGGCGCCCGATCAAAGGGCCTCTCAACCTCCCGGCGCCCGCGGCATGCCTTCCCCGCACAGGCTCACCACGGCAGTGCCAACGACGCAGTGCCTCCAATGCCACAATGGGAACCGGGTGGGTGCGGACTACGCGGGTCTGTTCGAGCGCGACCACTCCCTGTTCTATAATTTCGAAGCCTCGGACCCGGAGATCGCTCCACACCTCATGAAGCATTCGTACCATTATCTCCTCCCCGATATTCACCAGGAGCGGGGAATGCACTGCATCGACTGTCATCCGGTCGAGGAACTCATGGGCGAGGGCAGGATTCACTCCCAGGCGCAGGAACAGGTCGGAGTGCGATGCCAGGATTGCCATGGTCTTCCGGGCAAGCCGCCAAGGACCCGCCGGGTGGAGGCCTCCGACTCGCGCGCTCTCCGGGCAGCCAAGGCCAATGGCCGTTACGGCCTCCAGGTCGGCTCGAATGTCATTGTGACCTCGGGAGGCCATCTGCTGACGAACACGGTTGAAAAGGCCGGCAATTTCCTGCTCGCATCCAAAGTCGACGGCAAGGTTCACAAGATACCGGTTCTGGGGCGGGAACTCCCCGGAAAGGAGCCGCTCAACCACCGGATACCGGGACATATGGACAAGATGGAATGCACGGCCTGCCACGCGGCCTGGACTTACCAGGATATGGGCCTGCACCTGGTGCGGCAGGATTCTCCCGACTATGAACCCTGGACATGGTTGACCAGGCAGGGAGACCCTCAAGCCCGTGAGATCCTGGAAACCAATCTTTTCAAACGGCGGGAACAGTGGTCCCCTCCCAGTTCACGGGACTGGCTGACCGGGTTCTCTAAAATCGGGGTGTGGCTGGGCGGCTATTCCATGAGAAGGTGGGAAGGCCGGGTTCTGGGTCTCAATTCCCGCGGACGCGTGAGTGCGATGCGGCCTCACTACCAGTATTGGCTCAGTTGGGTTGACACACGGGGGCAGGCCGTCCTCGATTCCGTGATCCCGCAAACCGGTGACGGCAGGCAGGCAGTGGCATGGAACCCCTACGCTCCCCACACCGTCCGCCCCCAGACCGTGGACTGTTGGGATTGCCACGGCAATACACGCGCGTTGGGCCTGGGCCAGACGCTGGTCAGAGCCAAGGACGGGCAGACCGTAGGCCTGGGTAGATCGCGGGACGACGGGCTGGGAATAGACTTTGACCTCGACAGGGTCATCGACGAAAAGGCACGGCCGCTGCAGATCACTTCCCGGACCGGAGCCGGCTTCCTCACGGAGGAACACCTGGAGAGGATGTCCGCCCGCAATCCCCTCTATATCAGGTACCTTCTCGAGTTCTTCAAGGGGAAGGAAGCGTGGGGGGACCCGGCGGGGTTTACAGGCCCCAAAAAGTGAGGGCCGCCAGGGCAGCCGTGATTGCCAGAAGCAGGGCCTGGTGGAAACCGAACCGATACAGTCCGGCTGAAGAAGGCCGGCCCGGCCAGGGCATCCAGGGCAAAGCCGCTATGACAAGGAATACGACAAGAGGAATGGCGACACCGGCGATGACCGGCGGGAAATAGCGCAGAAGCACCTGGAGCCAGACAATGAGCCAGGGGGCCTGGAGCACGCAGGAGGCCGCGTCCTCGGGTTCCGCGATCGTGTAGCCCGCTGGAAACGCCAGGGCAAGGATCATAAGGAACAGCCCGAGAATCATGGCCGCGAGAAATTCACGTACGAGGAGTTCCCTGCGTACGATGAATTTAGAGTTGTTGTTATGAGGCACGGTCATTTTCACCATGGCCAACGGTCTGAGAAAGGGTCTTCGGACGACGTTCAAATCTGTTGCGAGACACTCCCGACTCTCGCTCCGCCCTTCCAGCCGGGGACGGAATCCGCCTTGGGATGAACAGTGGAGCACCCCGCGCGGAATAACAGGAAGGGAAATTACGACGGGATTATATGCCAATGGATCAGAAAGACAAGCTCCCCCCCAAAAATGCCGGACGCCGCGGCCTGCTCTCCGTACTGGGGTGGACTTTCCTGGCGCTGGCATCCGCCGGTGTGAGCTGGGTTGTCGGCCGATTTCTGGCCGGAAACCAAAACCACATGGGGTCTGAACCCTCGCGTTTCGGAACGCCGGGGGACTACCCACTGGGTACCGTGACCAAAAAGGGCAAGGTGGTGCTGTTCCGGGACAAAGCCGGCTTCTGGGCCGTGACCACCGTGTGCACTCATCTTGGGTGCCAGCCGGTTTTCGTGCAGCAGCAGAACATGTTCGTATGCCCCTGCCATGGCAGCCGGTTCGACGCGGAAGGCCGCGTCCTGTCCGGACCGGCAACCGAGAATATGGCCTTGGCCACACTGCGCGTCGATGATCAGGGGATCCTGGTGGCATACCCCAAGGAAAAGGTCAAGTCAGGGTACAGGTTTACAACGTGAAATTCGAAGATTTCCTCGGCCATGTCCATCCCATCAAACTCTCGGAAGATCGCGTCCGCATCGGAGCGACTTTCTGCATGGGGGGATCGGCCTTCCTTCTTTTTATAATACTGGGGGTCAGCGGCTTGCTCCTCGCCATCTATTATCTTCCCACGGCCGAAGGAGCCCGGTCTGGAATCCATGACCTCGATCATGTCATCCCCTACGGGAGGCTTATCCGGTCCATCCATTTCTGGGCCGGCCAGATCATGGTTGCCGCCGTGCTTCTCCACACCGCGCGGGTCGTGGCGGCGAAAGCGTACCTGCCCCCCCGGAGGGCCAACTGGCTGGTGGGAACAGCCCTGTTTCTCATGACGGTGGGCCTCGATTTTTCCGGCTATATTCTCAGGTGGGATGCCCAGACGTTCTGGGCCGCCCAGATAGTCTCCCATCTGCTGGGCGAAGTCCCTCTGGTGGGAGGCGGACTTCAACAGCTCTTACTCGGTGGTCCCGAAGTATCCGAGATTGGGTTGCTGAGGTTCTATGTCATTCACTGCCTCATAGGACCAAGCCTTGCCCTGGCACTCATCATGTACCACTTCTGGCGGGTGAGGCGGGACGGAAGGCTCGGTCAATCGCTCTAAAGGCGGTTTGCGGGTGATTCCAGATAACACGCGAATAAGGAGGTGAGCAGGGACAACGCAATTTCCACAGGAAACCGGGTTAGAAGAGTTTTTAGTATTGGCGGGAAGTATTTCCGGTTTGGGTTTGAGCTTGACACGGAAACCCTTATCAACTAAGAATTGGGTCTGAGTAACCCATTTCGAGAATTATTGTAGATCACGTTAAGGAGATTCAAATGAAGCGGAACATCGTAATAGGGTTATGTCTATTGTTTGTTTTGTCAGTGGTTTCAACGGGCATTTGTCAGCAGACGAAAACAACCGAGCCCGCGAAACCCGCTCAGCAGACTACGCCCCAGGCAAACGCCGAGACCAAAAAGCCTCAGACCTCGACGGACCAGAAGGTTCAGACCCAAGAGCAGAAGCCTTGGGAGCAAGAGGAAAGAGCCCCCGGCAAGTTCAACGCCAGCGAAGGCTGTTAACAACCGCTCCCAGGGACGAGCGCCCCGAGATCCGGGGGAGTCGCCGTCCAGGGATGCATAAATTACCGGGCAATCCAAAGGGGTGGGCATTATGCCCGCCCCTTTCGCGCTTGTGGTACGCGAGCCGGGTTCGATGGGTCCGAACGTCCCGGCGTGATGGGTTGCGGTGCGAATCGATTATCCCCGAACCACTTCAGCTTATACCAGGTTGTGTTCGAGATGGTATCGAACGATGCTTTCTAAGAGCGCGGGAACCGTGCCCCCGCTTTTTTTCGCTCGATAAAGCAATATCTTGAACGCAACGCCCACAAACCCCACTCATCGAGCTTTAGCCTGTCATATCATTCCATTAACAGACCATGGCATTATTAAGCTATATTCGACACATGGGCCGGCGCCCACCCGGGGCGCCCATGCCAATGACGCCAAAGCATGGAAAGGGCAATTCGATGGAAAGACTTGCGGGAAAGATCGCGCTCGTTACGGGAGCAAGCCGGGGAATTGGCCGGGCGGCAGCCCTGGCCCTGGCAAGAGAAGGCGCGGACGTTGCCGTTAATTTCCACAACAGGGAAAAGGAAGCCGAAGAAGTCCGTTCCCGGATTGTGGCCTTTAACCGGCGCGCGGTAATTGTCCAGGCGGATGTTTCAGTTTCCGGCGAAGTAGAATCCCTGATCAGGACGGTGGAAGAGCAATTGGGCGGGGTCGATATTCTCGTCAACAATGCGGGGATTACCCGCCGCCAGCCATTTGATCAAATCACCGAAAAAGACTGGGACAGAGTCCTTGCCGTCAACCTGAAATCGATGTTCCTGGTTACCAGGCTGGTCCTCCCGCATATGCGCGCTTGCCGTTGGGGACGCATTATCAATCTATCCTCCGTTGCCGCTCAAACCGGGGGTGTCATCGGTCCTCATTATGCCGCTTCCAAAGCCGGAATCTCGGGATTGACGCACTCCTATGCCTCGCTTCTCGCAACGGAAGGCATCACCGTAAATACGGTGGCCCCCGCCCTGATAGATACCGAAATGATTTCCGGGAACCCCAAGATCCGGCCCGACCTCATACCCGTCCGGCGTTTCGGGACTGTCGATGAGGTGGCGGATGTGGTGGTAATGTTGGCGCGGAATGGCTACATAACCGGGCAGACCATCAACGTTAACGGCGGGTGGTATATGAGTTAGCCGGGCAGACTTGGAACGGCCCGCGAGAAGCGCATTGAGGGGCTGCCCTGCCCCGTATGGAGGCAATATGGATCGCGGAGCTGAAAAGACGGTATTCCCGGGAGCAGCCGGGGAATCTCCACTGAACAGGCAGTGGCGGATGTCCGGAAACAGGTCCCTGGTGGAACTGGTACTCGATCCCACAACAGGGGATATGATGCGGGAAACAAAAGTCATTAGGCCCCGGACTCCATTCTCGGCAATTGTCATATCGATCTTTTGCGTCGCGATTCTTATCTCGACGGTCTCCGCCTACGATGGCCCCGTCGGGGTTACATTCCGCGCCCCGTTAATCGAGAAAGGGGCCGGCATCGATGCGATAAGGCTGGAAGGAATAGTGGTCCGGGTAAAGGTGCGGATCGACAGCGCATGGTCTTTCGAAAAAGACGGAAAGGACCGTGCTTTCCCCACCCAATTCGTCCCGACCATAGCTGATTCGGATATGACGTTCGCTTTGTCCAACCGAGGCGGACATAAGATCAAGACCAACATCCTTATCCCTTTCGATGCGTCCGACACCAGCGGTACGGGCTTCAGGGAACCGCTGTCTATCGTCGTATCCCTTGGCGGCAAGTCAATGAAGGCATCCAGGGGACCAGAACTTCCGCGGGGAATGATGAAGGTCCGGAGCTTCCGTGTGCCGGTGGAAATTCCGGCGGGGGAGGCCGTGGAACTCAAGGTTGCAGCTTCTCATCAGTTGGCGGTGAATCCCGCATGGTATCAATTCGCCTGCGCGAACGCGCACGGGAAGTTGCCGAACTATCGAAGTCTCACGCCAAACGGCTGTTTCCTTGAATTCGAATTCGATTCCGCCGACCAGGGACTCAGAGGAACACCATTCACATGCCGGTGGAAGAAGGCCTCCCAGGCGGAACCCCTCGCGCGGAAAGACGAAAAGATCAAATTCAGCAGTGACGCGATAGAATGGGTAAGGGTATTCAGGTAGGATCACCGCGGTGGCATATGCCGCTGTTCCCGCCACGCTGCTTCATCCGCATCCTGCGAGATGGAAGCGCGTCCGGCTCTCACCGGCATACCGGGATATCCTGGAATACGAGGTTGGTTCCGACAAAAGTGAAAATGCATGGCATGGCGCTGGAGCAAATGAAGCCCCGCATGCCGGCCCCGCGGTTGGTGCGTTGATATCTCATACGGAGTTGCGTTCAAGATGAGTCTATCCCTAAATTGAAGATGCCGTTCAGAATTGACCCGTTCTACCCTTCGATACCTCAGGGCGAACGGGGGTATATCCTCCTGAACGCAAATTAGTATCAACAAGGACACCTGGCGTATGAGCACGGGCGGCAGTTATCAGCGTCCTCTCGCATCCCCCCTGTGAGCCGATCCAAGGTGTATGTTCAACCGGCCTGGCGCTGCAAACCGCACGCGAAATCATTGTAGGCCATCATGGTCAGAATGGTCGATACCCTAACCCGTTTGCTGAAAACCCTGGTCAGTATCTTCAAGATAAACCTGGAACGGTCCCGGTTGAGAGAAAAGAGCATGCTGCATAACCGCAGTACGAAGATAAAGCGGTAGGAGAATTTGACCGGATCAAGCTCATTGGAACGCTTCCAGAAATCCGCGTCCCAGTAGTAATTCAATTTTCGCCAGCCGGCGGAAAATGAATACACGGATTTTACAATATGATTGTATCCATCTGTCAGCTTCTCGTTAGACAAACGGGGATGTTTGAAGACGACATGCCTGGTGTCGTATTTGCTCCAGTCCCTGTGAAGAATCCTTCCCTCCTTTTCAAGACGCTTGAAAAGCTCGGTTCCGGGAAAAGGCGTGAGGATATTGATGAGTGGCATCAGGAGATTATTTTCTTGAATGAATTCTATCAATTCATCGAAGGTCGATTCTGAATCAAAGTCGTAGCCAACGATAAAGGAGCTTTGGACCAGTATCCCGTAAGACTGTATCTTCTTTATTGCCTTGGCATAATCATACCGCTGATTGACCGATTTGTGCATGGCCTCAAGGTTTTTCCTCGATATCGACTCGAACCCGATAAAAATGGCCCCGCATCCGCTATCCCTCATAAGGCCCAGGAGTTCATCCTCCCGTGATATGTTGATGGAGGCCTGGCAAGACCAGTTGATATTGTGCGGCTTGAGGGCCAGGAACAGCTCCCGGGCGAATTCTTTATTGGCAATGATATTATCGTCCGCGAATATTACGGCATTCTTCTTTTTATAGTGCGAATGGGAGCTGCTGATGTCCAGGATCTCGGCCATGACCTGATCTATGGTCTTATTCCTTATTTTCTGCCCGTCAAATGCGTAGACGGAGCAGAATTCACAGTGGAAAGGACATCCTTTCGTGGTTTGCACTATATCCAGCATATATCGGTTTCTGGAAAGGGGAGCCCTGGCTATGGGAGGAGAAGACTTCAGATCGGCAAACCCGTCAGCCTGATAGCGACTTTTCAGACAACCGTTTTCGGCATCCTCGAGCAGAGTCGCCCAGACCTCGTCCGCCTCTCCCACCACTACACAGTCACAGTACAACTGTGCTTCTTCCGGACACATGGATGGGTGGATACCGCCGAGGACAGACTTGACCCCTCTTTTCCGGAACTCCTCCGAAATGGCATAAGCCCTGTTTGCGTACATGGTCCTGACCGTGATACCTACAAGATCAGGCTTCCATGAATAATCAATGTCTTCGATGTTCTCGTCAAAAACTCTTATCTCATGTCGTTGCGGGGTCAATGAGGCCAGAGAGGGGATAGCCAATTGATATGAGAAGTATTTTCTCGATAGCAAAAATCTGGAATAGAATTTATAGTCATAAAAACTCTTGCCATTATCGGCACTGTTCATGGGTATAACCAAAGCAATTTTCATATTATTCATAACCTCCCAACTAAAAGAACCATTTTAAACGAATTTCCACGCAACTTCTATCGCAAATACTGCAATATGATGTTCTCATACCGATTCCCCGGTAAATTGTGAATAAATCAACCGGGTGTGGCATTGTCTCGCGCGATGCAAAAGTCTCCGGGAGATCCTAAGCATTTCAGAGCGTCTTGCCCAGTTCTTTTTTGCCCGTTGCGGGAAACACATAATTTGGTAAACTGTTTTGATTGACCGGCATGCCTTCCTCGTTTCTCGGACAGAGCATGCACCAGGAAGACAAGGGGGGGTTATGAGCAAATACGCGCAGATCGAAATCAGAGTGCTCCCGGCTTACGGGACCGGAGGGTTGAAGGGGGCTTTCCCCAACCTTTACGGGACACTGGCAAAATTTGGATACGACCTGGTGATCAAAAGGGAACCCTCGCTTTACGAGATGGTCGAGGTGTTGGTGCGGATAAGAAACGATCCCCATGTGCCTGATAATGCCAAAAAGCCGATAGCTATTGCCCTGGATCACATCGTCAAGCTTCGTGATGATGCGCTGGAATTCCTGCTGGCCCGCCGCCTTGACGAGTTGGATCGTCTCCTTTACAGGCTGGAAGACCTCTTTTCAGACCTCGAATATGCATTGGGTTGAGTAAAGACTTGCGGCTTCCTTATGCAAAATAGTACGAAGTTACGTTTTCAGGGATTTTTTTGCCTAACAAAACATCATGCCCATGAAGCTACCGTGAGACCGCACTGCCAAGTAGATTGATTCCGTCGTGATTTCTTCCCCTAAAAATCAAATAGACATTCCAAGGTGTCATTCATTCCAGAATATGGTACAAAGCTGAGCGGAATCCAACCCGTAGAAACACTTTCTTACATTAGCGGCTCTATTCAGCTACGTCTGCAGGGTACGATGGAATGACTTTTCCCCCGATTCTGACAGCATGGACATTCCCCAAGAAGTTGTTTTTTCTGTTACTGATCATATTCCTTCCCGCCTCGGGAATCATTGTGGCATCGAGCCTGACACAGCGCGGACATGCTATCCGCGAAGCGGAGAATCGCGCCATGCTTCTGGCGCAGAGTCTGGCCGCTCAGCAGGAGGCAATTGCCATTGGTACCAGGCAGATGCTGAGCACGCTGGCTCAGTTGCCCGAGGTGCAGAGCCTCGATGGGGATGCCTGCAATGCACTGTTTCGCCATTTACAGGCGAAGAACCCACATTATTCCACCATATTGGGGCTGACTCCCGATGGAACCATGTTTGCCGCCTCCGCGCCTTTTGAACCGGGAAGCATGAATTTCGCGGACCGGAAGTATCTGAAGGACGCGATAGAATCACGTGAATTCTCCGCGGGAGAGTATATTGTCGGCAGGCTCAGCAATGTCCCCACCCTCAACTACTCCTATCCTGTTCTCGATGCGCAAAACAGGCTGACAGCGATCGTGGTTGCCGGTTTCAAGCTGGACCAGTACGCGCGGTTTATATCCAGGGTGGACCTCCCCGAGGGATACGCTCTTTCGATCGTCGACCACAGGGGAGTCCGCTTATACCGTTTGCCCGAGGTTGTTACGAATGCGCCCGGAATTGCGCTTCCAAGTGAAACGACAGAGCTCATAACGGGCGATACGGATCATGGGATCTTCAAAAAGATCGGTCAGGATGGCATAAACCGGATATATGCCTTCAAACAACTGCGCCTGAATGATGGGGCATCTCCCTACCTCTATATGATCGCGGGTATCCCAAGGGAGACGATAAGTCGCAAAGCGGATTCCGAGATGCTGCGCAACCTGGCGATCCTTGGGACCACGGCCCTCGTCGTGATCTCTCTGGCATGGTTCATGGGGACCGTCGTCATCGTAAGGCCGATTAACCTCTTAGTCGAGGCGACACGAAGGTTCGGCAAGGGTGACATGGGGATACGAACGGGTCTGCCCCACTCGCGTGACGAACTGGGCCAGCTTGCCGCATCCTTCGACGATATGGCATCCCAGCTCGAGATTCGGGATAGGGAACGCAAGAAGGAGGAGGAAGAACGTTTGCAATTGGAGGTGCGGCTGCATCAGGCACAGAAGGCGGAAAGCCTGAGCCGGATGGCGGGAGCCATTGCCCATCATTTCAACAACATGCTGGGGGCGGTCATGGGGAACCTGGAACTCGTCCTGCTCGATTCCTCCCAGGGGTCGGGACAGGACACCAGAATCACCGAAGCGATGAACGCTTCCCGGCGGGCGGCCGAAATCAGCCGGTTCATGCTTACCTATCTCGGCCAGACGACAGGGGCAAGATGCCCGTTCGACTTTACCGAAACGGTGAAAGACACGCGCATTCTCATGGATGTGGCCATACCGGAGAACGTGACCCTCACAACGGAATACCCTCGCCAAAAGACAATCGTTGTTGCGGATGGGGTGCAGATGAAACAGATCGTGACCAGTCTGCTCTTGAATGCCGTTGAGGCCATCGGGGCAGAGAGAGGCACAATCAATGTGGCAATCAGTATAGTTGGAGCTAACGAGATCCGGGAACCCAAGCTGTTCCCGCTGGAATGGAAACCGGAGGCGGAAAGCTACGCATGCCTCACTGTTTCCGATACCGGCTGCGGCCTGGATGCGGACAATCTGGAAAAAGTCTTTGATCCGTTTTTTTCCACGAAATTTACCGGACGAGGTCTCGGGCTGTCCGTATCACTGGGACTGGCCAGGGGACACGGCGGTGCGATGAGCGTTGTGAGCAAGCCCGGCCATGGCGCCACATTCAAGGTGTTTTTGCCTCTGCTGACTCAGCCGGAGCCGGCTTCAATAAAAGAGGAAGCACCTGCCGCCGGTCCGGTTGAACCATTTGACGGCGCGGGCGTGACCCTGGTAGTCGATGATGAACCCATGCTCCGCAACATGGCTGCATCCATGCTGAGGCAACTGATGGGACATGAGGTGATCACGGCGTGTGACGGACGCCAGGCGCTGGATATTTTCAGCTCACGCCGCGATGAAATCAACCTGGTCCTGCTCGACCTCAGCATGCCGGGGATGGACGGCTGGCAGGCTCTTGAGGCATTGAGGGGGTACCGTCCGGATATTCCCGTGATCCTTGTCAGCGGCTACGATGAGGCGCGTGTCATGCGGGACTATCATCGCGAGATGCCCCAGGCCTTTTTACACAAACCCTACCGGGCAGCCGAGCTGAAAGCGGCACTGGGCCAGTGCGGGAAACGGCGGGCAGTGATGCAGGCGCCCGGCTCCACCACCTCTCCATAGACAGCTTTTGCGCATGAGCAATTTCAATTGCTTAGAGCACTCGCTTTGCCATCAACCCTTCATCCTATTGCGACGCCCGCCCCCGTTCGCCCTGAGCGTAGTAAACCCCGCATTCGAGTGGCAAGGCGTAGCCAAGAAACGGCGCCGCGTGCGCTCTATTCCGGCCCGTTCCACCCTTCGATCCCTCGGGGCGGACGGGAGGACGTGCCTGTTTCAACCGGCCGAATGCGGCTCCTGCCGGTTACCTAATACGGAGTTGCGTTCAAGATGAGTCTATCCCTAAATTGAAGATGCCGTTCAGAATTGACCCGTTCTACCCTTCGATACCTCAGGGCGAACGGGGGTATATCCTCTTGAACGCAAATTAGTATA
>JBDKTY010000056.1:0-73036 GCA_039679945.1 Syntrophobacter sp.
TATACTAATTTGCGTTCAAGAGGATATACCCCCGTTCGCCCTGAGGTATCGAAGGGTAGAACGGGTCAATTCTGAACGGCATCTTCAATTTAGGGATAGACTCATCTTGAACGCAACTCCGTATTAGAAATGAAATACTCAAAGATTTCCGCTATTTCGCATCCAGCAACCCCTTTCCTGAAATGTTGTATGATTCGCCGGGGCACTGACGTGCCGTCTCATTCAATGATGTGACCCGGACCCCGGGGAGGCATTGGAGATGTGGGACAGCAAGCCCGTTCCATCGCCGGATGCGACCCGTCCGATGCAGCTTCCCGGATATCGTCAATTTCCGATCCATCTATGGTTATCGTGCAGCCGGTCGCTTCCCTTATGCCCGTCGCATAGGGTAGAAGATCGCCCTCTGTCAGGGGCTCCTGTCCGCTGAACCGGTACTCCCGGCCGAGGGCCTCATATTTTGCGGCCCCCAGCCGGTGGAAGGGCAGAAGATCGACCTTGTATATATGCAACTCGGAGATGAGCAGCGCGAGGGACCGGAAGAAGCCGTCATCCATATTGAACGAGGGAATTACGGGGACCCGGATGAGCACGGGTCTATTGTTTTCCAGAAGCCACCTGCAATTCTGGATGATGGCGCTGTTGCTGACGCCGGTCATGGCAATGTGCCGGTTGTCGTCCAGGTGCTTTATGTCGTAGATGAAAAGATCCACGTATTCACTCACGGCCCTGATGGCAGCCAAGCCGGCGAGGCCGCTCGTCTCCATGGCGACTTGCACCCCCTCTTCCTTCAATGCTTTCAAATAATCCGATAGAAATGCCTGGTGGAGCAGGGGTTCACCACCCGACACCGTGATGCCGCCGCCGGACTGTTCCCAGAACAACCGGTCCTTTAAGGACAGTGAAAGTAAATCCCGCACGGAATACCTGTTCCCGGAGAATTCCAGTGCGTTCTTAGGGCAGGCACGGATGCAGTCCCCGCAAAGATCGCATGTGAATCTGTCGAGGACATAGTGCTCACGGCTCACGGATATCGCTTTTTTCGCGCATGCGTGCATGCATTCGCCGCACCGGACGCACAGTTTATCGAAATGGAGAATTTCGCGGGAACTCGACTGTGATTCGGGATTGCTGCACCACGCACAGCGGAGCGGGCAGCCCTTGAAAAAGACTGTCGTTCGTAACCCGGGCCCGTCCTGAATGCAGTACCTCTGGATGTTGAATACGTATGGCCGCATATCCATGGTGGGGTTAAACCTCTATTCGTGTTCTGTTCTCAGGATGATGTCTTCCTGCAACAGGGAATCTATCGTGTTGAACAGAACACTGAAGCCCGCCACCCTGACGACGAGGCTCGGATATTTGTCAGGATGTTTTTGCGCATCCCTCAATGTCTCCGCGCTGACGAAATTGAACTGTATGTGCTGGCCCTTCGAGAGAAAGAAGGTCTTGACCAGACCCGCGATTCTCTGGAGACCCGCGCGATTGGCGAGTACCTTCGGATTGAATTTCAGGTTGAGCAGCGTGCTTCCCACCGCTTTGAAGGGGTCCAGGCGCACCACCGACTTCAGGACCGCCGTCGGTCCGGATTTGTCTCTGCCCTGCGAGCAGGAAACGCCGCCGTCGGCCAGTACCTGGCCAAACAAACGTCCGTCGGCGGATGCACCGATCTTGTCGGCCAGCAGGAGATGGGACGTGACACTGTAGAGCGCCATCAGAATGGGGCCGCCGCGAGGGTTCCTGTACTTCTTATATTCGTAGTATAAATGATCGGAAACCCTTGCTCCCAGTTCATCGACATAAGGCTCATCGTTGCCGTATTTCGGAACTTTGTTCAGGATCACCTGCCTCAGACGCTCGGAACCCTCGAAATTATTCCTGAGTGCCGTTCTCAGTTCCTCCCACGTGAGCGTGCGGTCTTCAAAGATCAGCTTCTTTATCGTTGCCAGGGAGTCGGCGACATTGGCGATGCCCACCAGGTTTATCGTCGTAGAGTTATGACGGGCGCCGCCTTCCATGGAAGTCTTCGCATTCCGGATACAGTCATTTATGAAAAGGGATTCGAAAGGGGTGGGCAGATACATCCCGTGCAGTTCATCGATGATATTGTCACAGGTGACATGCTGCTCGAAATAATAGGAGAGTTGTTTGCAGTATCCCTGGAAGAAGTCTTCGAATGTCGCGAAGGATTCGGCGGCGCCTGTCCTGAAGGGGTTTTGCTTCTGGAGGACGATATCGAATCCGTCAAAGATAGTAAGCTCCAGGACCTTGAGAATATTGTAGAAACCACCGGTCAGCCAGGGCTCGGAAATACCGCCGACAGTGGTTTCCGTGCATCCCACGATCGAGTAATCCCTTGCCTCCGGAAGTGTATAGCCGGCTTGCAGCATGTTCGGGATGAGTACCTCGTCATTGAAAAAGGCGGGCAAACCTCCGCAGTGGGAAGCGACCTCGATGGCGTGTTCGAGGAAATCATCCGGTGAACCATAATGCCACCTTATGGACGTGGAAGGCTGGGGAAGGCCTATCTTCGCGGTTATGTCGAGACATTTCCTGGACAGCTCGTTGACGATGTTCTTTCCGTCCTCGTCCTGCCCGCCCAGGGACATATGCTGGAAGACCGGATAGCCGTTGAGCAGCAGAGTGGCGTTTTTGTCTCTTATCTTGTTTATCTCATTGAATTTGATCCACAGGCAGGCCAGCAGCTCATCGTGGAATTCTCTCTCCGGTCCCTCCGAAGCCGCGATATAATAAGGGTACATATACCGGTCGAATCTTCCGCAGGAGATGCTGTGGCCGTTCGATTCCAGTTGCATGATCAGGTGCAGGAACCAGAATGACTGGCACGCTTCATGGAAGTCGCGGGCCGGGTTTTCGGGAACCGTGGCGCATATTTGCGCTATTTTGAGCAGTTCCGCCTTTCGCTCCGGGTTTTGTTCCGCTTCCGCCATGCCCTTCGCCAGATCGGAATACCTTCCCGCAAACTGAATCGCCGCCTCGCAGCAGATTATGGCTGCTTTATAGTAACTCTGCTTTTTTACATATGCCGGATCGGAAACGGTGACGCGCTTTCTCTCATCCTGGATTTCACCGATCAAGCACCTCAGCCCCTTTCGGAGGCAGCTCTCATAATCCACGATGATATGGCCCACGCCCGACTTAAGCGCGGTCAGAGCGCAGATGAGATCCGATGCCGCCGAAGCCGCGCTCTCGGGAAAATAGCTCAACCCTATTTCCTTGAGCGTCTGGTTCCGCCACTTGGGCAGGACCTGCCTCAAGACTTCCTTGGTCTGCTCGGTAATCAGGAATTTGTCGGAGGTCCGGGTCTCGAAGGTGTCCAACTCATCGAGAACGAAATCGATGTCGTATTCGGGAAAGACGGGAACGCTCCTGAATTTCTCGGCCAGACTCCCGACGAGCAGGTCCCCCTCGCCTATGTAGATATCCATCCCGCCCAGTATTTTCTCCAGCGCCCTGGCGCGCCTCAAAATGCTCGGGAGTCCCACGGTCTCCTCGTAGCTCTCGGTTATGAGCCTGGCGCGCTGGGACGAAATCTCGGGGACGGTGTCCAGAAAGGTTCTCTTCAGGTTTTCAACTCGCTCGGACAGGTCTAAAGAATCTATGTGGAAGAGCTTCTTGTTGTCACTGGACATTTCTTCCTCCTACTTCCGCAGAGAGTAAGCTGCTTCGATGCATATGTGTTCCTGGCCCTCGGTACAAGTTCTCCTGCCTATTTCTCTGATGATGTCCCTCGAATCGACGCCGAACTTGCCTCCGGCGCGGCGCGCGAAAAGGAGGAATGAGGAATACACGCCGGACAGTCCCAGCATGATCTGGTCGTTCTCCAGTTCCATGGGACTTTTCATGAGCGGCTTTATATGTTGTTCGCCAAAGTCCATCATCTTGTAGAGATCGGCCCCCGTTCTCCACCCCATCCGCTGGGCCACGGCCAGGAGCGCCTCGGTCGGACAGTTGCCGGCCCCCGCTCCAAACCCCTTGGCGCTCGCGTCGATGTAATAGGCGCCGGCTTCCATGGCTGCCATGGTGTCGGCGACGCCCAGCGACAGGTTGTTGTGCCCATGAAAGCCCACGGGGATGCCCAATCCCTTTACCAGGACTTCTACCCGCTCATGAACCTGATGCGGCAAAAGGTACCCGCCGCCATCGAGCAGATAGACCCCTTGAGCGCCGTAGGATTCCAGCAGCCTTGCCTGCCGAAGGAGTTCCTCGGGTGTGACGATGGTGTGGTTTGCGGATGTCAGGCCTCCGATGGCAACCATCCCGAGCGAGTTGGCCATCCGGATGTGCTGTTCGGAGATGTCCGCCTCCGTAACCTGGGTGACAAACCTCGCATACTTGACCCCATGATCCGCCGCGGCTCGAAGCTGGAAGCGCGTTCCCACACCGGGGAGGGTGATTACGGAAAGATCCGCCCTTGAAACAGCGGCGGTAACGGCCTTGATGTAAGCAACATCATCGCCCGGCGAAAAACCGTACTGGCAGGAGGAACCTCCAAGGCCGTTTCCATGCCCGAACTGAATGACTTCAACACCGGTTTTGTCGAGTTCGGCCGCAAGGCCCGCCATCTGCTCCGGAGTCATTTGATGACTCAAGGGATGCATGCCTTCTCTCAGTGTTTCGTCGAATATGATGAAGGTTTTACTCATCGGTTCAGCCTCCCAATAATTAACCCTGCCTTGTCTCGGCGATCCTCTCGCCCACCGCCAGTGCCGCGCATGTCATAATATCCAGGTTCCCGCTGTATTTTGGCAGGTAGTCTCCGGAACCTTCGATTTCCACCATCACGGTCACCTTGTTTTCGTCGATGATGGGAGGAAGTTTCAGGCGATATCCCGGAACATATTCCTGGACGGATCGGACCATGTCGTTGATGGAACTCAGAAGCGTTTTGGAGTCGATATTGTCGGAGAACGCATAAATGGTGTTGTAGTTGGTGATGGGAGGGTTCGCGGGATTGAGTAAAATGATGGCTTTCCCCTTTGGGGTGCCGCCGATGCTCATTACCGCATTCGATGTGGTTATCGTGAATTCGTCGATATTTTGCCTTGTCCCCGGACCGGCGCTCTTGCTCGCGATGATCGACACAGTTTCCGCATAGGTGGTCGAGCAGACCCTCGTGATTGCATGCACGATGGGAATGGTGGCCTGTCCCCCGCAGGTAACCATATTTACGTTTTTCGCATCGAGGTGGGAGTCAAGATTGACTACGGGTATGACCTGCGGGCCAATTGCCGCCGGCGTTAAATCGATCGCTGTAATTCCGGCGGATTCCAAAAGAGGCGCATGCACGGAGTGCGGTTTGGCGCCTGTCGCGTCGAATACCAGGGCGATGTCCTTCCTTTCCAGAATAGCCTGAATACCCGAACTGGAGGTGGAAATGCCTTCTCGCGCGGCGAGTTCAAGGCCATGTGAATCCTTAATTATTCCCGCCACCAGTTTCAGATCCAGGAACTTGCTCTTGCGAAGGATCTTGTATAACAGATCGATTCCGATATTACCGGGCCCGATAATCGCCGCATTCAGCCTGCGCTTCGTCATGGTTATACCTCGACTGCTCGATTTGGGATTCTATGACCTTCAAGGCTATCTTCTGCGCCGTATCCAGATGGATATGCATTTCGCGCCTTGCGCGCGCGCCGTCACCTTTTTCCAATGCATCCACGATTCGGCGATGATGCTCGCATGACATATCCGGGTTGCCCGGATAAGCATGCACTGTCGCAAGGTGGTAAAATGTGAAATTGCTCGTATTTTCGTACGCTTTTCTTATAAAGCGGTTCCCGCAGGCCTCGGAGATGATCGCATGGAAATTGTAATCGTGATCCGTGAACGGTCTTATGTTCCCGCTTCTCAAAATGATCTCCATCCGCTCCATCTCGCGCTTCAACCCGTTCAAATGGTCGGCGGTTATTTTTCGAGCAGCCATTTCCACGTTCATGCATTCCAGGATCTTACGAGCTTCAAAAATCTCGGTGATTAGTGATTCCCCCTGGGTAACGAAGATGCCCTTTCCGTGAACGATGTCCAGGAAGCCAATGGTGGCCAGGTTTTGGAGGGCTTCACGCACGGAACCGACGCTTACCGACAGGTCTTCGGATATTTTTGTTGCGGAAGGCAACTTGTCCCCCGACTGAATCTTCCCCTGGAAAATCCAATCGAATATGGATTTGTAAACTGTGTATCCCGATTTCAGATGATTCATTTCAGCCTCCTGGCATGGGTCAAACGCCAAAGTTTGAATCATTATAGTTTGTATCATTCAATCATACAAACAATTTTTCCTCGCCGTGAAAAAATCCAGTCGGAATGTAAAAACTGACCTGATGCCAAGCGCTTCTGTTTTGCGAAGGCGAGCGTCCAATGGCCCGTTCGTTCCCTGGTGCTTCTCAACAAACGGCTATTGAGAGTTTGCGATATCGGGGACTTACGCGGTCGGCAAGATCCGCATTTGGCTGGTTGAAACAGGTACCCCCCCGTTCCTGAACGACTGGATGGATGGGCTGGCAGACCGGGCACGTCCTTGATAGAGAACGGGCATGTCGAATTCTTTCCCCGACCGCTCCGGGGATGGATGATCTGACCGGCCATGCAAGTCTTCGATGGTGGGAGCCCCGGATGCTTGTTATCCGGGCGCAAACCGCAAGAGGTTATTAACCGGTAACAACTATCTCTTCCGGAAGAACTGTTTATCGGGGTGCCGAAGGGCGGGACGGGGCGGTCAAAGGTGGCTGCAATGCCTTTTACTTGCCATGCCGAACCATGCGGATGGGGGGGCTTTGCCCGGCGCGAGCAGTGGGAGTGCGCTTTCCGGGAAGCGTTCGTCAGGAGGCGGTTCGTCTGTCCCCCGAGGGGAGGTGCCGGAACGTGGGCGGGTGTGCTACCGGTAGTGGCCGCGTCCTCCGGCGCCCGGGTTGGAAGATCTCTCTCCACACCGGGTACACCTGTTCGCGGTTTCCCGCCACGCCTGGCCGAGCGAACCGTGGGGTCTGTCTCGCCCGGCGCGAACGGGGAATGTAGTTCAGGCGGTATAGTCGCGCGCGGGACCGCGTACCTCGGTCTTACCGGAAACAATTGCCTTGCCGCGCGGGTTTTCCGTTCTACGCGGCGTTCTCCCTCCTGAGGATATTGCCTCTGAGGCCTATCACGACTTCCTCTATCGGAATGTCCTTACCCGCGTCTTTCATCCCTTTCCTGACAAGGGCAGGCATCGCGGAACAGCAGGGGACTTCCATGTCTATAACCGTGACGCTTTGGATATCGGCAACGCGGAAGATCTCCGCGAACCTGGCGGCGTATTCCTGGGCGTTGTCAAATTTGGGACATCCCATAAGGACCGCCTTGCCGCCGACGAACTCGCGGTGGAAATTGGGATAGGCAACGGGAGCGCAATCCGATACGACCAGCAGATGCGCGTGCTTGAGAAATGGGGCATTGGGGGGCACCAGCCGCAACTGGATCGGCCAATGGGAAAGTTGTGAGGCGAACTCACCGGTCTGATCCGGTGTAAAGCGTTTTTCGTGCAGTGGATGCGGGGAAGCGACGGGAAACGTCTCGATGCGGCTGGACGGGCAGGCGCATGGAGATGGAAGATGCGCTGGCTTCTCCGTCTTCCCCTCGTCTTCTTCGATGTTTGTCTTCCTGGATTCCAGGTGTTCCTCGACCGCCTCGGGGTCGAATTCGTCGGCTTTTCTCTCGATGATTTTCACGGCGCCTTGCGGACATCCGCTCAAGCAGGCACCGAGCCCGTCACAGTAGGATTCCTTAACGATGCGCGCCTTGCCGTCCCTGATCTCCAGTGCTCCCTCCGCGCAGGCCAGGGCGCAGAGGCCGCAGCCGTCACACAATTCTTCATCTATTTCAACTATCTTCCGGATCTTTGCCATTGGTATTCTCCAGTCATAAAACCGATACTGATATTCAAGAGGCCGCTGGCCAGTTTCGCCCTTCGATACATCCAGGCGAACGGTTGTGTCCACGGTCATCGTTGTTTCGTCAGGGCGCGGAGGAAGGCCGGGTCAAAATCTGCCTTGCCAGTTCTCTGCCCGGTTCGGTATGAAAACTCTCCAGTATCCCGGAGACATCTTCAACCAGTTCGGGATTTTTCACGGATAATTCATCCAAACCCGCCAGCCCGCGGGCATCAAAAACATACTGGGACCCGACCGAATCGGGCCTGCCCATTTGGACCTCGCGCAAAATCGCGAGGACTTCCCGGGCCAGTTCACCGGGTGCGCCGGTCCGATCGAGGATAGATGCCGCGAGGGCCAATGGATCGGAGTCCGCATCCGGATTTCGTGCCCCGCCCTTGCCGGGGATTGTTCCTCCCGGCGCCTCGACTTTTGGATCGGACCCCACCGTCGGATTTCGTGCCCCGTCCGGTGTCGAGCCGGGCAGGAGCACGACGAGACGGGCCGCGATGAGGACCGCCGCCGGATCGGATTTCTCGGCCCGGATAATCCGGCCGGCATAATCGATAACTTTCACGAGAAGGCCAATCAGCTTGAAGTCGCGGCCCAAAGACTTTTTCACCTCCGCCGCGATTCGGTCCTTGAGGAGGTCGGCCCTTTTTGCGGCGAGTTCAGGGGGCATGTCCGCACCCAAGCACTCTGAAGCGAACCGGCAGTAGGCCGCGCAGCCGAAGTCCATTTTCGGATTCAGGACCCTGTGGCCGCACTTCCGGCATTTCCGGGACCCCTCGTCCTTGAAGAACTCAATGGCTCCACCGCATTGGGGACATTCGGCCTCGAATATCGCTTCCGGTCCCCATGTTCGACTGTCCTGGCCCGGACATTTCATGATTGCCTCCAAGAGAGCGGGGCAGGGCGGTGAGTGAAAGGCATTGGCGACAAAGACCTTCACGCCATCCCGCCCCATCTCCATAAACTGCTAGCCCAGGATCGCTTTCAGGTCTTCGTCGGGTGTCGTGATGGGCTTGATATCGAAAGTCTTTACAAGCACGTCGAGAACACCCGGAGAGACGAACGCCGGCAGCGATGGTCCCAGCCTGATGTTCTTGATCCCGAGATGGAGCAGGGTCAACAGGATCGCCACCGCCTTTTGTTCATACCAGGAAAGAACGAGCGAGAGCGGAAGTTCGTTGACTCCGACGTTGAACGCGCCCGCCAGCGCCACCGCAATCTGGATCGCCGAGTAAGCGTCGTTGCACTGCCCGACGTCGAGTAGTCTGGGAAGCCCGTCGATCGTGCCGAGGTCCTTGTCGAAGAAGCGGTACTTGCCGCAGGCCAGGGTCAGCACCACGCAGTCATTGGGGACTTTTTCGACGAATTCCGTGTAGTAGTTGCGCCCGGGTTTGGCGCCGTCGCACCCGGCTACCAGGAAGAAGTGGCGGATCTTGCCGGCCTTTACAGCTTCTATCACCTTCGGGGCCACGCCCAGGACGGCATTCCTGCCGAACCCGACCATGACCTGTTTGCCGTTCAGGTCCTCCTGGAAACCCGGCATCTCCAGTGCCTTCTCGATCACCGGTGTAAAATCGCCGTTTTGTACGTGCCGGACTCCAGGCCAGCCGACCAGGCCGGTCGTGAAGATGTTGTCATGGTAAACCTGCGCCGGTCTCTGGATGCAGTTGGTGGTCATGAGGATCGGCCCGGGAAAGTTGGGGAATTCTTTTTGCTGGTTCTGCCACGCCGTTCCGAAGTGCCCATGGAAATGAGGGTATTTCTTGAGAGAGGGATAGCCGTGGGTGGGGAGCATCTCTCCATGTGTGTATACATAGATGCCTTTGCCCTGGGTCTGCTGGAGCAGTGTGTCCAGATCCTTGAGATCGTGGCCGGAGATGAGAATGGCCTTGCCCTTCTTGTGCCCGAGCGGTACGGGTGTCGGTACCGGATGTCCGTAGGAACCGGTATTGCCGGCGTCGAGCAGTTCCATGGCGCGCAGGTTCATTTCACCGCACTTGAGGACGAGCCCCAGAATTTCAGTGAGGCCGATATCCTTTCTGGTAAGGGCGGCGAGGGCATCCACGAGGAAATTATAGACCGCGTCGTCTGCCTGGCCGAGGATGTGGGCGTGGTCGGCGTAGGCTGCAATGCCCTTTATGCCGAAAAGCAGGATGTGCCTCAGAGACTGGATGTCCGCGTTCTCAACATGGTCGCCTTTCAGCCCTACGGGAGCGGCTTGGGCCAGGAGGTCTTGACGGCTGGAGGCAAACTGAAAATTCGCGGCGAGCCCGGCATAGTCCTTCTTACCGCCGGCGGCAGCTACTTTTTCCTTGAGCTTTTCACGGAGTGCCACGGTCTTCGGAATGGCATCCATGAAGTATTGCTCGTCGAAGTTGACGTTGGTGAGCGTTGAGAAGAGGGCTTTGCAGGTGAATGCGCCCATTTCCTGTTCCCGTACTCCGCATTTACGTCCTTCGACCGCTACCTGGGCCAGTCCCTGGAGAGCAAAAACAAGCAGGTCCTGCAGGTCCGCAACTTCGGGCTGTTTTCCGCATACTCCGATCTTCGTGCATCCTTCGCCTTTTGCCGTTTGCTCGCATTGGTAACAGAACATTCCATCCTCCTCATCTGAACTCTTCTATGTTAATTGATGTGGGTAACCGTAGCTCTTGCATCCGCTTTAGATGCAATCTACTCTCTACCCGCGTCCCAATCCTTGACTTAGATCAAGGGGACTGGTTTTTTGGGGGGAAACGGAGAAATAATTCGGTAGCTCACCGGTGCAGTTTTCAAATTTAAACACTCAACAGGAAAAAATCCGGGGCCGGCACATGGGAATTTCCGACATCCTGGCCAGGGCGTCCCTTTTTGAGGGGCTCCCGGCGGAACATCTTGCGTTCCTGGAGCAGATCTCAATCGACCAGGATTTTGACAAGGGCCGGACGCTCTTCTCCGAAGGCGCCAGGGCGAAAGGCTTTTACCTGGTGGTCTCGGGGAGGCTTAAAATCTACAAACTCTCGCGTGAGGGAAAAGAACAGATCCTTCACATCTTCGGTCCTGGCGAGATCTTCGGGGAAGTTCCCGTGTTCGCGGGAGGCAGTTACCCGGCCAATGCCGAAGCAATCGAGGCGAGCCGTGTCCTTTTTTTCCCGAGGGATTCTTTCGTGGCGCTCATCGGCCGGGAACCTTCCATTGCTTTGAAGATGCTGGGCATACTCTCGCAACGGCTTCGCCGCTTCACCCACATGATTGAAGACCTGTCGCTCAAGGAAGTGCCGGGCCGGCTTGCCGCATACCTGATTTACCTGGGCGAGAAGAGTTCGACCCCGGACGTGATGGAACTCGAAACCACGAAAGCGCAACTCGCCAGCCTCCTGGGGACCATTCCGGAAACGCTTTCAAGAATCTTGGCGAAAATGGCCCAACAGGGTATCCTCTCCGTCGATGGCCGGAAGATCACAATTCTCGAGCGGGACGAGTTGAAAGCGCTGGCGGCGGGCATGAAGGCACGATTTTGATGAGGGCGTGATTCCGCAAATATCGTGCGACGTATTCGGATAAAAAAGAAAGAAAGCCAGGGGCGGGGGGTCCTGGCTTTCCGGGGCGAAAAGATGCGGGGTTTTAAATTGATTCTTGGAAGGAGGGACAATCTTGTAGGTGGCAAAATATCAAAACCTGGCGCCTTTTAAATAGGGTGTTGACAGTATTTTTAAGTGAGTAATACAGTAGATTTCAATGTCTTCCGCAATATGGTAACGAGCGTTTTGATGGTTGGGAGACATCCAGTTTTTGACTGACCACTAAACATTTCACTAACATGGTTTGGTAAAATGAGACTGCTAATTGTACGAAATCTGTCACTTGTCCTGTTGGTTGCCCTTCTAACCGGGTGTGCATCCTTTTCCAGAGGGTTACCAGGCGTAACTAACCCCCCCAGCAGGGAAGCGGAGGCTAAGCTTGTCGAAGCCAGCGGCGCGCTTGACTCCGTGAATGAACAATCGGCCGCTTTCTATTCACAGCTTGCGCAGGTTGCCTCGGAGGTCAAGGAATTCTGCGGCCGCCCGAGCTGGCCTGAGTTCGAGCAGATATTGCTCGAATTTCCATCGCTCCGGGACCCTGACAACGACATTGAAATCACGAGCGAAATAGAAAGCAGATTTTCGGATTGGGCGCGCAGATGGAAGAGTTCCTGGGAGGAGACTTTCACGGCTTATCATGATCTGGTGGATAAATGCATCATTCTGGAAGCGAGAAGACTTGCGGTGCGCGAGAGGTTGCTTGCGGTGCAGGCCAAATATATAGCGGCGGTGATGCTCGAGATTTCCGCCGGACGCGAGAAACAGGCCCAGGAGATCTACACGGTAGTGGACGTGCTGGATAAATCGGGAGCGGAATTGAATTCTTACCAGGTCGATGACCTTGGATTCTTTCGTCTCCGTTGAGCCCCATCTTTTTCCGGGCCGGCGCGGGATCACGGGCCATTTGATTTGACATTCCCCCGATATTCTGTTCACCCTATGCGCTGCTAATACCGATTAGCAGATAACAAAAATATTCCCCAAAAAAACCGGTTCCGCACCGGTGGGTTTAGCAGGAAAATACGCTGTCCGCGACAACGCGCGCGGGCGGTGCATCCAGCTATTACTGAACGGAAACGTTGGACTTTAAGCTCGTCGGCAAATAACCGTCACGGCCGGATTCAGTGAAGGTGGCGATGTGTCCGGTTGAACAGGAGTCAGCCAAAAGGGGGGGCCTTTTGTGAGCAGACTGAAGAGGAAGGAGAGAATCACTTTGCGAAATACTGCCTTATTAGAATTTGGTTCATCAAGGTGTCGGCGTCACTCTGTACGAGGCGTATTTCTGGCATCGCTCGCGTCCGTCTTTGTGCTCGCGATGGCAACTGCCGGCTGCGGTAAACATGATGAAAAGCAGGCTCCGGCGGAAAAACGGATAGAGGTCTCCACCGTAACCGTTACTCCCAGGGACACGCCGGTGACCTTCGAGACCATCGCCCAGACCCAGAGTTCCAGGCAGGTGAACATCCAGGCGCGCGTCAGCGGTTTCCTCGAAAAAAGGGTCTACACCGAAGGCTCGATCGTCAAGGAGGGCCAAACACTCTTCCTGATGGACCAGAAACCATTCAAGGTGCAGCTTGCTCTCTACAACGCGGCACTCGCCCAGCAGGAGGCGGCCCTGTCCACCGCGCGCTTGAACCTCGCTCGGGTCAAGCCCCTTACCCAATTGAACGCTCTGTCCCAGAAGGACCTCGATGATGCCACCGGCCAGTTCCAGTCGGCCTCGGCGGGAGTTGAGCAGGCCAAGGCCCAGGTGGAGAACGCGAAGCTCAATCTCTCCTACACGGTGATCACCTCACCGGTCGACGGTATCACCAGTTCCGCCTCGCAAGCCGACGGCACATACCTCAATACGATGAACAGTCAACTCACCACCGTCGCGGTGCTTTCGCCGATGTGGGTCAACTTCAGCATCTCGGAGAACGAGTGGCTGAGAACGATGGACGAGGTTACCAGGGGCCTGGTGCGCCCACCGGAACATCACAGCTACATCGTGGAGGTCGTGCTGGTGGACGGCTCCATATTCCCCTACACGGGCCAGATCACCTTCGCCGAGCCGTCGTTCAACGCCCAGACCGGAACGTTTCTCATCCGCGCCAGTGTCGAGAACCCGAAGGGTGTGCTGCGTCCGAACCAGTATGTGCGGGTGCGCCTGAAGGGTGCTGTCCGGCCGAATGCGGTCCTTATCCCTCAGCGAGCCGTACAGCAGGGACCAAAGGGGCACTTTGTCTGGGTGGTGGATAAGGAGGGCAAGGTCGAACTGCGTCCTGTCGTGACGGGCGAATGGCATGAAAACGACTGGTTCATCAGCGAGGGTCTCCAGGCGAACGATCAGGTGGTTGTCGATGGCGCTCTCCTGCTTCGGCCCGGCGCGCCCGTCACCGTCAAACAAGGCGGCGCCGCTCCAGGTCCGGCACCCGCGCCGAAACCAAGCGCCGCGCCAGCCGGAACAGCCCAGGGTGGCAAATAGAGGAGGCCGGATCTATGTTTTCACGATTCTTTATAGAACGGCCGATCTTCGCGACGGTCATCTCCATTATACTGTGCCTGGCCGGCCTGGTGGCTCTGCACTCGTTGCCGGTGGAACAATACCCGACGATCACGCCCGTCCAGGTCTCGGTTTCGGCGACATATCCGGGCGCCGACTCCCAGACGCTGGCGGATTCCGTTGCCGCGCCGATCGAGGCGCAGATCAACGGTGTCGACAACATGATCTACATGTCCTCGACGAGTTCCTCGAACGGGCAATTGACGCTCACCGTCTATTTCTCGCTCAACACCGATCCCGATATCGCCCAGGTGCAGGTGCAGAACCGAGTTAGCCTGGCGACACCGCAGTTGCCCTCCGCCGTGGTGCAGCAGGGTGTTTCGGTGGAAAAGAAATCCTCCTCGATCATGATGCTGATCGCCGTCTTCGGGAAGGGGGCACGCTTCAGCAGTGACTATATCGCCAACTACGCGAACGTCTATATCCTGGATGCGCTCAAGCGCGTGCCGGGTGCCGGTCAGGCGGCGATCCTGGGAGCACCCGATCAGGCGATGCGCATCTGGATGAATCCGGACCGCATGGCTTCGCTCGGGATTACGACAAGCGATATCCAGGGCGCCGTGTCGAACCAGAACGCCCTGTACGGGGCCGGCCAGATCGGGCAACAGCCGACGGCCGAACCTGTACAGCTCACATTCCCGGTGGTTACTCAGCGCCCGTTCACCGAACCCTCCCAGTACGACAATATCATCCTCCGCGCGAACCAGGATGGCAGCGCGATTGTACGGCTGAAAGACGTGGCCCGGCCCGAGGTCGGATTGAGACAGTATATTGTCGACAGTAAGGTCAACGGTACTCCCGCCACGTTCATCGCCGTCTATCAGCAACCCGGCGCGAACGCCCTCGATGTGTCCAAGGCGGTCCGCAAAACCCTTGAAGAAATGAAGTCGCGCTTCCCCACCGGGATTGACTATGTTGTGTCGCTCGACACCACGGATTTCGTGAAGCTGTCCATCGATGAAGTCAAAACGACCCTTCTGGAAGCGATCTTCCTGGTAATATTGGTTGTCTACCTTTTCCTGCAGAGTTTTCGCACGACGATCATCTGCACGGCCGCCATCATCGTCGCGCTGGTTACCACCTTCTCGGGCATGCTCGCCCTGGGGTTTTCCATCAACCTGCTCACCCTCTTCGGCCTTGTCCTTGCGATCGGTATGGTGGTCGACGATGCGATTGTGGTCGTGGAGAATGTGGAACGCAACATGGCCATGTTCCACATTCCTCCCAGGGAAGCCACGATCAAGGCCATGGGGGAAATATCCGGATCGCTTGTCGCCGTGGTGCTCGTGATGGCATCGGTTTTCATACCGGCGGCTTTTTTGCCCGGAACCACGGGCCAACTCTATAAACAATTCGCCATAACGATCGTCATTTCGGTGGCCGTCTCGGGTTTTGTCGCTCTCACGCTGACTCCGGCAATGTGCGGTATCCTGCTGAAGCACACCGCGCCCCCCACACGCGGCTTCTTCGCCTGGTTCAACCGGAGGGTCGACAATATTACCCAGGCATTCGGCAGCGCCGTGCTGCTCGTCATAAAGCGCATGAGCGTCGCGCTCGTGCTGCTCTGCGTGCTGGTATGGTCGATCGTGCACCTTTTCGAAGTTCTCCCGACGAGCTTCGTGCCGCAGGAGGACCAGGGCTACGTAATGGGGGCGATCATCATGCCCGATGCCGCGAGCCTCGACAGGACCGAGATCGTTTCGGACCGCGTGGATGCAGTTTTCGCGGATACCCCGGGCGTGGAATATCGTGCCGAAATCACGGGCTTCAGCCTGCTCGACAACGGGTTCAAAACCAATGGCGGAACGATTTTCGCGAATTTGAAACCCTTTGAGGAGCGCTACGGGTCCAAGGAAAAGGCACTCACGCAAAATTCGGAAGCCGTGCTGGCTCGGGTGCACCGGGAGACCTCGAAAATACAGGAAGGACTCATCATACCGATCGCTCCGCCGGCAATTCCGGGAATCGGTACTACCGGCGGTTTCGAGTTCTGGGTCCAGGATACGGGCGCCGGGGAACCCTCGAGGCTCGAGGAGCTGACAAACCAGTTCCTCGCCAAGGCTCGACAGCGTCCGGAATTGACCGGGTTGAACTCCAGATTCCGCGCGAACACACAACAATTGCGCGCCGATGTCAACCGCGAGAAAGCCAACCTGCTCGGTGTACCGGTTCAGGACGTCTACAGCGCGATACAGGCGCAGTTCGGGTCCCTGACGGTGAGCCAGTTCAACCAATTCAGCCGTGTGTGGTGGGTCATCCTCCAGTCTGATCCAAAATACCGGGTGAACCCCGAGGACCTCAACCGGATCTATACGCGGTCCACTCAGGGCCAGATGGTTCCACTCTCGGCCATGGTCACCGCAAAGTGGGTCACCGGCCCCGACCTGCTACCCCACTTCAACGGTTTCCCGGCCGCACAGGTAAACGGAAACGCAGCGACCGGTTACAGCTCGGGCCAGGCGATCGCGGCAATGGAAGAGGTAGCGCGCGAAGTGCTGCCCCAGGGCTATACTTTTGCGTGGTCGGGCCTTGCCTTCGAGGAAAAGAAATCGGGGGGCACTTCCATGGTCGCCTTCGGGTTCGGACTCCTCATAGTGTTCCTCGTCCTGGCCGCCCAGTACGAGTCCTGGACACTGCCCGGTTCCGTCATGATGGCGGTTCCCTTCGGAGTCTTGGGCGCGCTTTCGGCTAACTGGCTTCGGGGGCTCGAAAACGATGTCTATTTCCAGATCGGGCTCCTGGTATTGATCGGATTGGGAGCGAAGAACGCGATTCTGCGCGTCTCGTTTGCCGTGGAACTGCGCAAGCAGGGTAAATCGTTGATCGACGCCACGATCGAGGCGGGCGAGCAGCGGCTCAGGCCAATCATCATGACTTCGCTTGCTTTCGCGTTCGGTGTATTGCCTCTGGCGTTGGCGACAGGCGCCGGCGCCAACGCACGTCATTCGATCGGTACGGGCATCATCGGCGGCATGATCGGTGAGACCACCCTGGCAATGCTCTACGTGCCTCTGTTCTTTTACATATTCGACAAGCTGAGCGAGCGCTCGCGGGGCAAGAAGCTCTCGGAGGAACACGAAGAGCAGGTCGCCGCGAGTCCTGTTGTCTTACCGCACCCGCCGGCGAAGGGAGATTGACATGCGCGGATTCATCTATCCCCTTGTTGTGGTTCTGCTTGCCGGGTGTATGGTCGGTCCCGACTATCGTCGTCCCACGGTGGATGTGCCCAGGGCATTCCAATACCAGGTCTCCGAGGCACGGGAGACCGGGAATACACTCTGGTGGAAGCAATTCGATGACCCCGTGCTCGACGATCTCATCGCGGAGGCGCTTGTAAACAGCAAGAACGTCCAGATCGCGGCCGCCACCATAGAACAGGCGCAGGGCGTGCTTACACAGACCCGAGCGCCCCTGTTCCCGCAGCTCAATTACACCGGTACCGGGACCCGGGAGCGGGCGAGCGAGATGGGCGCCACTTCGATAGCGTCAGTCCCAAACCCGCAGACGTCCTACCAGTTGCTTGCCGGGGCCAACTGGGAACTCGATCTCTGGGGCAAAGTCAGACGGCAGACTGAGGCGGCCCGCGCCAATCTGTTCGCCTCGGAGGAAGCCCGGCGCGGTGTGATTCTGTCTCTCGTCGCTTCGGTGGCGGCCAGTTACCTGCAGCTCGTGGGCCTGGATGAGCAGCTCGTGATAGCCAATCGCACGCTCGAAACCTACGCTGAGTCGGTCAAACTGTTCGAACTGCAGTTCAAACATGGCCAGGTATCCCAGATGAACGTCGCGCAGGCCCGCTCCCAGTATGAAACGGCCGCGGCGACAATTCCCCAGCTTGAGTCGCAGATCGCCCAGACCGAAATCGCCTTATCGATCCTGCTCGGCCGTAACCCGGGCCCGATCAAGCGCGGCAAGTCGATCTTCACTCTCTCCCCGCCCGCAATTCCAGCGGGCCTGCCTTCTCAGGTGCTGGAGCGCCGCCCGGATATCGCTCAGGCCGAGCAGAACCTGGTTGCGGCCAATGCCCAGATCGGCGCGGCAAAAGCACTCTATTTCCCGACTATTTCGTTAACGGGTACTCTGGGTACTTCGAGTTCGGAGCTGGAGAACCTTTTCAAGGGGCCGGCACGCGTCTGGAGTTATGCGGGGTCGATCACGGGACCGATATTCAATGCGGGGTTAATAGCCGGCCAGGTGAAGCAGGCCGAGGCGGGCCGGAAGATCGCGCTGCTGAGCTATGAATCCGCAATCCAGAACGCCTTCGGTGACGTGGAAAAAGCTCTTGTTTCCTGCGAGAAGCTGGTGGATCAGCTAAAGGCCCAGGGGCTGCTCGTCGAGGCTCTGAAAGAATACGCTCAACTCGCGCGCCTTCAGTACCAGGGAGGGTATGTGACCTATCTCACCGTGCTGGACGCCGAGCAGCAGCTCTTTCCCGCCGAGCTTAATTATGCCTCGACGCGCTCCTCGCTGCTCGCCTCCTACGTGAAACTCTACCAGGCAATGGGGGGCGGATGGGTTGTGGAGGCCGAAAAGCTTACGTCCGAAACGCAGCCGGCGGCCGTGCCACCGTTCCCGATCACACCACAACCGGAAGTGGCATTGCAACCAGCGGCGGCTCCAACCACGGCGACCGTGCCCTGATACGTGAGCCCAGGGGGGCAAGCCTCCGCTTGACGGGGTTTCAACTGTCAAGCGAAGACTTGGCCCTGACATGAACTCTCTATGAAAACTCACCCGCTCGTGCTTCGACATTTCACACGAGCGGGTGAGAGCGCGTGCGGAAGGGTGCTTCCGGGTTCCGTGCAGGCATCGGCCAGACGCAGAATGCGCAACTTGCACTCGGCACTGAAGCGCCTTCGTACGGGAGTATCAACCACCTGGGGATCGGGCGGCACGAGTGCCATTCCGGTTCCATCGGGTTCGCTACGCTCACCCGATTCCACCTCCAGGGCACTCGATAAAACAGCTCGAAAAGGCAAGATGGAATCTTTTCTCATGATGGTTTCCTTCCCCGCCCTCTACTCTAATTTATTCAGGGGAAGATGTCTCACTCATGCTGTCACGGAGGACCCGGCCGATACCTTGCTCAGCCAATTTCGTGCTTCATCCAGGTGATCGAAGCTCTTCTGAACTATGCCTGTTTCTTCCCGGTAGCGGTAAATTTTTCCCTGCACGGACACCCCATACCTCCCGAACGGCAGTGCTATGATTGCCCCGACAATGCACCCCTTATGATCCCTGAAAATCTCCGGCATACTGTTATTCCTTCTTTGTTTGCGGCTGCTTTGGCAAAGCGCTCAAGCTCATGGGCTGGTATGGCCGTGCACTAGGAATTTGAAATTGTGTAACATGTTCTCCAGGCATCCGAGCTATGTGGTGATTTAATATCAAAAGCCGTGCCAGTCGTCGGCTTTGGACTTTTCGGGATAATCTTGTGGTACGGTGTTGCGTTCAAGATGAATCAAGCCTGAGAATGAAAATACCGATCAGGATTGGCCCGTTCATGCTTCGATGCCTCTCAAGAAACAGCTTTTGAGAGTGAGCGATATCGAAGGCTTACATAACCGGTGGAGATCCGGGTCACGCCATTCCGGGGCAGAGACTTCCCTCCCGTTCGGCACGAACGGGAGGGAATGTCCCATCCTGAGCACGAATTGGCATGAGAGACCATCCCGACGGGCGCTTGCATTGAGCGGTGCAAGCCCGGCAGCCACATGGTGAGGTATCGTCCTCCGGCGCCGGCCTCCCTTTATCATTAGATATATCCCAAAGTTGTGATACACTGCCGCCTGTCTCATATTGCTTCAAAACGGATCAAATCACCGGCGGGCGCATGGGAAAACCCATGGGAACAGGTGATGCTTCTTCGGCATGTGCAGGCGTCGGATAGCCATTTTACAGACCCCGCCGCCCGCTGTTTTTCCTTGCCGGCAACTCAGGGAGCGCGGTTCCGCGGGAGGTTGTGTCCTGGAGGCTGCCGCGCGTGGCTGTTCATGCCGGGGTTTCGAAAAATGAAGGTTTATTCGCCCTTCGCTCGGGGCGGGTGTTCTCTTGAGCGTAATCCGGGGTCGGGAGGTTCTCTCATCCATACGCGGGATCAATAGGAGAGAGGGCATGAAAACCTTTTGTATTGTCTCCGTTCTGGCATTCGTGCTGTTCCTGTCTCTTTCGACATGCCCGGTTCATGGCGCCGGGTCCACTTTAAGCGGCATTGATCCTCCCGGGCAGCTTTCCCTCGATGGGAAAGCATTTGACGGCAACTTCACGCCCGGTTCATCAGGCGACCTGGTTGCTGAAGACAGTATGCCCGGAATTTCCGGACCTGGAATGCCTTCACTCGACATGCCCATACCTGGTATGCCCACGCCGGATATTTCCATGCCCGATATGCCCTCACCGGCGCCCCTCCCGAGAAATACCGCTCGATCTTTCCTGCCTGATCCGCTGACCCTCGTTAAGTTCACCGAGGCGAGAGAAAGAGCTTTTTCCGTTCTCATCCCCAAGGGCTGGGTGACGGAAGGCGGCATAATGTACGTTGATCCCAACACGGCGGGCGGTCCCACGAATGCTATCGGCCCGAAGATGAATTTCGCGGTCAAGAGTGATGCCCGGGGGACGGTCATGCTCTATTGGTTCCCTGATTTCTATTATTGCGACATGCGTTCCAGTACAACGAGACAGTTCGGGCTTTTCCCGGATGGTTCCAACTATAACGGAATGCTCGTGATGCCTTGCATGTCCGCACAGGATTTTCTTTTGCGGAGGGCTTTTCCTCAGGTGCGGCCCGGTGCTCAAAACGTGCAGGTAATAAATGCCAGGCCACTGCCGGGAGTTGCCCAGCAGTTCGCGGCATCATCACCGGTCCAGGGCTTTCAGTACGATGCGGCCATGGTTACCGTCACGTACTTTGAAAACGGCATAAGATTCCAGGAGCAGATATTTGGCGTTATTGAGAATCTTGGACAACTTGGCGCCGGCATGTGGCAGAACAAGAATGTTGTGTTCGCCCGGGCTCCCGCCGACCAGTTCGATGACTGGGCGAAAATTGGCTCCCTGATCTTCTATTCCGTGAAGATAGATCCTAAGTGGCTGGCTGCCGTGATCCGGGCAAGCGATAAGAGAGCCAGAATGGCCCTGGACACTCAAAGATATATTCAGGAAGTCGATGCGGCCATTGTGGCGCATCGGCAAAGAGTGAACGCCGAGATCCGGCACAGCGGGTATCTTCTGCTGACGGGCCAGGAAGACTATGTGAATCCTTACACCGGGGAGACTGAAATCAGACCGGACGGTTGGAGGCATCACTGGCAGAATTCCGCCGGGGAGGTCGTCGTTTCAAATAACGACGATTATGATCCTAATCATGATCAACACCTTAACCGTTCCGATTACAGGAAAAGCCCCGTACGACCGCGTTAGGAACCCGGAAGGCGGGGGATACGCGGACCTCGCGCAAAAGCACGAGCGGGAATGTGCCTTTGTATCGCGGCAAAATCGTCGTTTTTCGAGAGGTCTTGAAGTGGGAACGGGTGTGTCCGCATTTCGATGACATAGGACCAAACTCACTTTGGGCGCGACGCGGCATGAACGCTTCCATGGAGTCGAAAACTGTATGACTTCGATGACTTGTCCAGGTTGCCGGCATCCCGTGGATGAGGGGGACAGATTCTGCCGATACTGTGGATTTCCCCTGAGCGAAGCCGCCAGGGACACGTACCGTCCCATGATGCCCACTCCCGGGACAGCCGCCGCTTACTGGAAATACTTCTTCGGACCATTCTTCAAGGTCGCCTTCATCTTCTTCGGGTTCTTTTTCGCCTGTGCCTTTCTAGCCGCATTGTTCTGGTATTTTAACTTTGCTCGTTAACCTGTTTTTGTAGTGTTTGACCCGCTTTAGCAATCTCATTACTTCCTGCCCTGGAGAGTATAAATGAGAAAATTCCTGAAGATAGCGTCCTGTGTTATCGGGCTTATCGTAATTGGAATTGTCGCGGTATTCTACTTTACCGCGGACATGGTTACCGTCGCGGACGAATTCCTCGGCGCCGTCAAATCCAATGATATCGATAAAGCCTATTCATACGTATCGGATGATTTCAAGGCGGCTACGTCAAAGGACGCTTTCAAGGACTTTCTCGGCAAAAGCGGTCTGACAGGATACAAATCATCGAGTTGGCAGGAGAGGTCCACCAGCGGTGGACGCGGGGATCTCACCGGATCGGTGAGTACGGAATCGGGTGGAGCGATACCCCTGAAAATGCGTTTCGTGAAAGGGGAGTCGGGTTGGAAAATATACGCGATCGAAAAACCGGGAGCCGGCGTCCAGGAGAAGTCATCGGCGCCCGCGCCGCCCTCGGAGGAAGAACTGGTCAGGATGGTCGCCGCGACCATGCATCTGTTCGCGGTAAGCGTCAATGAGAAGAATATGGCAAAATTTCATGAGTATTGTTCGAGCCTCATGCAAAAACAGTATACGGTTCAAAAGCTCGATGAAACGTTCGCGGCGTTTTTCAACCTTGGGGTGGACCTGACCCTGCTGGATAAGCTCAGCCCGGTATTCGACGGCAAAGTCACGGTCGTCAAGGATAATGTTATCGAGATAAAGGGCTATTATCCCACCTCTCCCAGTCGGGTTCATTTCGAGCAGGAGTACGTCTACGAGGGTCTGAGCTGGAAACTGCTCGGATTGAGCGTGAATATCAAATAAGCGGCGCCATTGAATGGGTGATTGCGTATGGAGGCCCCGCATCCGTTTAAACAGAGCGTGCATGGAGCGCTGATTATCCGGGAGGGGGAAGGATGCATGGCGATCTTCGGCATTCCCTCGCTCGTCCCGTGAATCCTCGTGATGCTGGTCGGCCTCAAGATCGTAATCGTGGAGAACTCCGCGACAGCTAGAAATCCCACGATAGTTTCTTGAGCTGGCACAAGACTCGTTTTCATCCGAACTTCGGGCGAAGGTTTCAGCCGTCGATCCACGGTGCTTGGATGTCGCTGTTTGGTAAAATCGTGGCGATCGGCCGTGGATTATGAGCCGGCACTAACAGGGGAGTGATTCACGCGCAATATTGAAGTACGGGAATATGGGGCCGTAACGGAAAAAACACCTTCCCGTCGCATGGGTGCAATAGTCCTCTGATAAAAAGGCTGCCATATAAACTCTCCCGCTTATCCTTGAGGAATTAGCCGGCCTTGAAAAAGGCGAGAGGGAGCCCGGCTGTCAGACCCATGTCGACGACCGGGCTCTTTCTAATTTCCCATGCGCGGGTACACAAGCAGGTCCACAACACCTGTAAAAACATTTGACTCATGTGAATTCCTCCGTCCATACTGATGTGAACATATGTATGAGAGACCAGTTTTAGCTTCGAAGCGGCTCATAATCTAAATGGATGATTGGGCGATGAGAAACTTAAAGGTTCTTCCGCTGATTCTGCTCGCATTGTCACTGTGCTCCTGTTCGAATGTGCTGAGCACGGCCCCTTTCGGTGAGACGCCGTATGTCGCCAAGCCGGAGGACTGGGACGGTATATGGGTTGCCCGGGAGATGTTCATCCATATGAAAGTGATGGACGGCCCCGGCGGGATTATAAAGGCCGCCTGGATTGAGCCTTACGACAAGGGATTCAAAATGGAGTCTCACGATGTATGGCTGCGCAAGACAGGGGAGTGGGCCTTCGCGAGTGTGAAAGCCGAAGGTGACGAAGGCCTCTATGTGTGGGTGCATTTCAAGCGGGACAAAGAGCAAATAATCTGCATATTGCCAGATCCGGATGAGTTCAAGACCCTCTGCGCGGCCGGAAAGATCCCCTGCCGGGATCGCGGCGGTGACACGATTATCGACGGTCTGACCTCCGCGCATACCGCGGCTGTTACGTCCAAGGGCCTTTACGACTGGCCCAGCCCTCTCGTCTTTACCCGTTTACCCAGATAGCGCCGCCGTGGTCGATTTTATCATTTGAAATTATTGAATTATCCGCGCGGGATACCGGCTGGCGGCCTTGAAGCGTGCAACCGCCGTAAATACGCCGATCGCTGCAAGCGCGGGTGTCGTGCCGCGGCTTACAGTGCAACCGGTTCGCGGCTCGCGCCGAATCCCATGCGCGAGGTTGCGGCGAGAATCAGGAGAGAGGAGGAAGCCTGCCTGTAATACCTTCAGAAGATACGCTCGGTTAAAGAGATTGGATTGCCGATCCGGAAGCTGGACTCAGGCTTGATTCCAAGCTCGTCCAAAGTATACCTGATGGTTTCCCGGCTCGGCATCGCCTTGCAGGAATCCCGTTTTACACGTTTGAAAGTCAGGATATCCCCTTCGACGGCAAAGCTGAAATAGCTCTTGTCAGTGCAACCGGTACTCGAAACCACGATCGAAATGGTTTTTGCCTCCGCATTGGCCTCGAATCCATAAATGCGTTCCGGCTGCTGTGCCCGGGCCTGGAATGGCGTTGCCAGGGCAAGCAGGATTGCGGTTACTATCAGGGCGATTACTTTCATGGCGACCTCAGTTATAATGTGAGATTGATGCATTCTTTACTGATTCGGCTTCCATGTCCACACCTTTCGCGGAGCATTTCAAACGATCGGCCTGAAAGTAACGCAAAGGGGTTGCCAACAGTCAGGGAAAGTTTTATAGGGAGCCATCATTTTTCGCGAAAAAGGAGCTAGTGTGAAGATCATCTGTCCATCATGCAATTATATCGGGGAAAGCAAGTCACTTCCCAAGGGATCTCGAAAACTTGAAATCACGCTCTGGTGCTGTTTGCTCGTGCCGGGGATACTGTATACCATGTGGCGGCAGTCGAGAGACGGTCAATACCAGGGGTGCCCACAGTGTTCCGAGTCCAAGGTGCGGCCGGTCAAAAGAAAAGACTGGAAGCTGTACGAACGGAAGGGACAATTACCGCCCGCGTAACTTCCGGGAAATCCTCTCCTCCGTAAGAACTCCGCTATGAGATCAAGCATCTTCCCGAGACCGATACGGCGTTAGTCGAATTTGCGGACCATGAGGTTGCGGAGACGAATAAAATCGGTGGAGCACATATCTGCCGAGCCGGACAGGCGTGGCAATCGGGCAAGTATGACAATCCCGTTCGCCGTGAGCGTGGTAACCCCCGCATTTCCGTGGTGAGGCGCGGGCAAAACAAACAGCCCCGCGGCCGCTCACACTTGGCCCGTTCTACCCTCCGACAGGCTCGGGGCGCACGGGGGAGAGTTCCTTTTCGGGGATGGCGCGCCCCGGTATAATAACAGCCGGTTTGTTGCATGAAAAAACAGTCGGGGCAGGCGATTCGCCTGCCCCTACTGTTTATATCCCAAGCGTGTTCCTTCCGAATCTTCGGAATCAGAGTGAGTGATATTCCGCCTCGAGGTCGGCTGCATCCTTCGGCGCGAGGTTCTCCGACCTTTAGTCCCAGGTCAGAATTTCATCATCGTAGAGGTTTTCAAGCCTGCGTTTGTGCTTGGCTTCCTCCACTTCAAGGAGTTCGAAGATCTTGGCCGTCTTCTCACTCATGCATTTCTTTTTCCATGCACCATAGAATGCATGCGCCTTTTCTTCCCTTTTCATGGCAATGGTGAGGGCTTCCTGATAGGTGAGATCGTCCCTGAAAGCGACATCCACCATGTAGTCGCTGATTTGCAGGTCCTCCACGGCCGGCAGCTTGACGCCATCCAGGCTGAGTGTGTCCAGGTCACGCAACATGTCCCGGTGGCGCTGCTCCTCCTGGACCATTTCCTGGAAAAAATCCTTGATTCCGGGATTCTTTGCGCGCTCGGAGCATTTCCGGTAAAATGCCATTGCATTTTCTTCTTTTTCGATTGCAAAACCCACCACATCACTCATCGAACTGCATGAAACGGTGCTCATCTTCTCAGCCTCCATGATCTCTCGAAATCGGCATTAGTCCTCGAAAAGAGGAACGAGTGCAAAGCGGGAGACATCAACCAGTCCCAAATCCGTCAGCTTGAGTTCCGGGATGACCGGGAGAGCGAGAAAAGACAAGGCCATGAAAGGATTTTCGAGAACCGATCCCCGCGCCTTTGCCCAATTCTTGAGACGAGCGAGCTGTTCCGCCACCTCGGGGGCCGGTCCCGCGGACATCAGACCGGCAATCGGCAGCGGCAGAACCACTGTCTCACCCCCGGCAAGACCGGCTGCCATTCCTCCGCCGGTCTTTCGCAACTCCGAAACTACCGCGATAATATCGGCATCGCTAACCCCGATGGCAATAACGTTATGTGAATCATGTGCAACAGAAGTTGCAATCGCGCCGTTTTTTAGTCCGATGCCCCGAACGAACCCGACAGCCGGCGCCGCGCCGGGGACATACCTGTTGAATACCGCCGCCTTGAGCACGTCCCGCTCCGGGTCGGAAACGACATAACCATTCTCGGTCTTGGGGGTAACGAGCGCTTTCCCGGTGAGCAGGGTGCCCTCGCGGACCTCTATTACCTTGAGTTTCCCTTCCTTCGCGGGTACGAGGAGGTCATCGGAGCGGATATGAGACAGGCGCATCGGGCTTCCGGGAAGGGCAGGCACCGGCCAGTGGAAAGGGTCGGTAAGGAGTTTGCCCTCGCGGGCGATTTCGACGCCGCGTTTGAAAACCTGCACGGGGTTCCAGGGACTGAGCGTGGGGCTCAGGCTGAAATCGGCGACAAAACCCGGCGCGAGCGCGCCTCGCCGGGGAAGGCGAAAATGACTGGCGGCGGTCCAGCTTGCCAGCGTTAACGCCCTGACCGGCTCCAGCCCCAGTTGCATCGCGCGGTTTACGACGGTGTTCATGTGGCCTTTGTGGATAAGATCATCCGGGTGCACGTCATCGGAGACGAACATGCAATGGGGCCAGGTGTGGTCGTCTACAATACCGATCAGGTTCTCCAGGTCTTTTGACTGGCTCCCCTGGCGTATCATGACCGCCATTCCCCTGGCGAGCTTTTCCATCGCCTCCGCCGCGTTCGTGCACTCATGATCGGATTGAATGCCGCTCGCGATGTAGGCATTCAGGTCCCTGCCGCCGAGAAGCGGAGAGTGTCCGTCAATGCTTCTGCCCTGGAAGAGGAGGAGTTTGTCCGTTACCTGGGGGTCAGCCGCCAGGACACCGGGAAAATTCATCACCTCGGCAAGGCCCAGGATGTTGGGGTGCGGGAGAAGCGATTCGAGGTCGACCGATCTGAGCTGTGCGCCCGAAGTCTCGAGCGGGGATGCCGGTACACAGCTTGGCAGATTGAAAAATATGTCCAGCGGAATCCCCCGGGCGCATTCCAGAAAATACCTGATGCCGTCGAGTCCCAGGACGTTGGCGATCTCATGCGGATCGGCGATGACCGCGCCGGTTCCCCAGGGAAGCACGGCAGCGCAGAAGTTCGCGGGGCTGAGAAGGGAGCTTTCGATATGGATGTGGCCGTCGATGAAGGCGGGAGCGGCGAACAAACCATCCGCCCGGACCGTTTCACGTGCCGTGTAGTCTCCCCAGCCGGCGATAAACCCGTCGAAAACGGCAAGGTCCGCTGTTTCGACTTTTCCGGTGAAGACATTGACGATTCTGCAATTTTTGAG
Source organism: Syntrophobacter sp. (assembly GCA_039679945.1). Taxonomy (GTDB): domain Bacteria; phylum Desulfobacterota; class Syntrophobacteria; order Syntrophobacterales; family Syntrophobacteraceae; genus SbD1. The sequence goes on from JBDKTY010000056.1 coordinate 27,595, forward strand.
GCAAAGGTCGGCGGGTCTGCTTCCCCTTGCCACTTCAAGAAGAGCGGCCAGACGCGATGTATCCAGTTTCATGATCTCTTCCTCTGTTGTTCAGTCACAATCGGTATGGGTGATGGAGCGATTCCGTGGGATAAAGCGTACAGGGACAAAGGAGGTGAAAGAGATGCACCGGCGCGGCGAACGCCGACCGGCAAGATTACGCGCTACTCTTGTCGAGGCCCCGGTTGCACATGCCTCGGCTACATCTTGTATTTGCTGAAATCGGAAGGGTCCAGCTTTTCGAGCATTTCAGCCCAGCGTTCCTTGTTCCCCTTTTCGAAGGAAGGTTTCGTTTCATCGGACTTGAGGTATTTCGTAATTACCTCGTCCTTCACAAATATCGGGGCATTTGTGCGCAGAGCGATGGCAATCGCATCGCTGGGGCGTGAATCGATGGGGCTGAGCCTCTCGCCGTCACGAATGTAAATAAGCGCATAATACGTGTTGTCCTTCAGGTCGCAGACCTCGATTTTTTCCACCTTCACGTTCAGGTGGTCAAAAAAGCTGCGGATGAGGTCGTGCGTCATCGGGCGCGGGAATTGAATATTCTCAAGCTCTGTCGCAATGGCCGTGGCCTCGAGGAGCCCGATCCAGATTGGAAGCGTGGTCTCATCCTTCACGTCCTTCAAAACAAGGATCGGCGTGTTCGAATGAGGATCCATCACCAGTCCGGTTACTTTCATCTGCTTGAACATGTTTTCCTCCCCAAGCCCAGCCGGCCGGGCTTCCAGGTTCGAAGGCAATCATGGGAGTTGACTGGTTACAATATCTTCAGAGTTGCTGGACAGGTCCCGAGCCTACGATAATACATCACCTCCGAGCGAATGAGAATACGCCCCGGTTATTTTTATTTTCAAAACGTGCCCACTGGACTCGGATATTCCGTCAAAATTGACTATGCGGTTATGCGTCGTCCGTCCGGTCATCTGCCCGTTCGATGCCTTGCTCGGTCCCTCCACAAGCACTTCCCGGACTCGGCCCACCTCCGCCAGGTTTTTCTTCAATGTTATCCCGGCCTGGTATCCCTGAAGCTCGATCAGCCTGCGCAGCCCCGTCGAGGGTTCAACCTTGTCAGGGAAGGAGACGGCCGCCGCATTCGCGCGGTCCGAGTACCGGAAGGAGAAGAGGTTGTCGAACTGAATGCTTTCAAGCAGGTCCATGGTCTGATTGAAGTCGTCCTCGGTTTCGCCCGGGAACCCGACGATCACGTCGGATGTGAGCGCCACCTCGGGGCAGAGCGCGCGTAGGCGCTCGACTTTCTTCACGTAATCGCATGCCGTGTATCCGCGGTTCATGAGGGTAAGTATCCGGTCGGAACCGGATTGCACGGGAAGGTGGAGATGTTTGCAGAGGGAGTCCACATCCGCGAAGCAGCGCATCAGTTCCTCGGTCAGATCTTTGGGGTGAGACGTGGTGAACCTGATGCGCGGGATACCCGTTTCCGCCGCCACGCGGCGAATGAGCCCGGCGAAATCAATCTTTTCGGGAAGGCCCCTGCCGTATGAATTTACATTCTGGCCAAGAAGAAGCACTTCGCGCACGCCGGACTCGACGAGGAGCCCGATTTCCCGCAGAATATCCTCGGGCGGCCTGCTGCGTTCCCGACCGCGGACATAGGGTACGATGCAGTACGTGCAGAAGTTGTTGCAGCCCTGCATCACGGTCACGGGCGCCGTCAGGCTTCCGGGTTCAAAGACTTCATCGCCCTGTTCGCATGATCCGGTGGATTCCTCCCGAGGGAGCCATGCCGCGCGCGCGCCGCTCTCCACTTTTTCGAGCAGTTGCGCCACCGACCCGATACCCCGTGTACCGAGAACCGCATCGAGATGATCGAAACGGTCCAGGAGTCTCCCGCCGAGTTGCTGAGCGACACAGCCGCCCACGATGATCTTGAGGCCGGGTTTTCTGTTTTTCAGACGGCGCAGGGCGCCAATGAAGGAGAGCACCTTCTGTTCAGCCTTTTCCCTGACGGAACAGGTATTGAGGAAGATCAGGTCCGCGTTCTCCATGTCGTCGACCGGTACGTATCCCAGTGGCGCAAGCAACCGCCGCACTCGGAGCGAGTCGTACTCGTTCATTTGGCAGCCGAAGGTGCGAATGTAGAGGTTTAGCGAACTTTGTCTATCCCGCAGGGGTTCTGGCATCTGGTCTATTCACCGGAAAAGGAGTAAGGGGTTGGCTCGGGTCCCGAATGCTGGCCGCCCTCCCTGGAAAGCCGCAGCATCATCGCTTTCATGACTCGCCATGCCGCATCGGGGTAGTCTCGGACAAGCAGGTCCAGGTCATCGAAATCGTAGATCTCGAGCACGCTTTCACCAATGCTGTTGATGGAGGCTTCCCGGGGGAGCTCAAACAGTCCGGCCACGCAGCCGAAAAACTCGCCGGGTCGATCGATCCGTGCAATCTCTTTCCCGTGCATCGTAACCCGTAATCCGCCCTGAGTCGATACCAGCCGATAAATTTCAGTGGTATGGGTCTTCTCTTCCATAACGGATTCGCCGTCGTTATAAAAACCAACCCGAACCCCCTTCGAGGGTTCGGGCTTTTCAACCAGAAAACAGGTAGTCTGCGCGAGTTGGTTCAGGGTGGATGAGAGAAGAGTCTGGACCATTCGGGGGCTGTTTCGGATTACATGATCCAGTGTATCAGGACCGTATTTCGCAATTCTGCATTCATCGATCGCAAAGACGGTGTAATAGGATGGCTTCCTGAAGAAGAGGTTTTCGAGCCCGAATATATCCTGTTCGCCAATTAGTCTGATCCTCGTGCCCGAGAGGCTGACACTTGCCCGTCCGCTCAGGACGACATAGAAAAAGGGACTTTCCTGTCCTTCCCGCAGTATGCGCTCCCCCCTGTCGTAGACTGATATCTCAATGGCCTGTGTCGGATTTGGCTTGCCGGAATCAATGTACATGTCGGATGAGTCTTCCTTTGCGAGAGCCTTTGGGAAAAAATACGGATGAGAAGGGAAATATTCGGAATCCCCCCGGATTCCACAACGATTTTTAGCCAATAAGCACCGCTGATGCAAGAAAATTGAAGCACGAACTATGCCGGGGTTGGCCCTTCCCAGGGCGGGATGAGTGTGTGGGCAATTCCGAATTGGTCGAGAATGCGGGCAACCATGAAATCGATGATATCGTCGAGTGAGCGGGGCTTATGATAGAAGCCGGGCATGGCGGGCAGGATTACGGCGCCGGCTTCGGATACCCGCATCATGTTCGCGAGATGGATGCGGTTGAGCGGCGTTTCTCGCGGCACGAGAACGAGAGGGCGACGCTCCTTGAGGCAAACATCGGCGGCCCTGTGGATGAGGCTCCGGGAGAGTCCCGCGGCTATGGCGCCGAGGGTGCCCATGGTGCATGGGACAATTACCATCCCGGCACATGGAAAAGAGCCGCTGGCAAAGGGCGCGGTGAAATCCGACTCGCTCCAGACACGCACGCCGGGAGGTATGTCTTCGGAAAGCGGCCGTCCGATTTCAATTTCGTAAACGAGTCTGCCGGAGCTGGAAGCCACCAGGTGCACGTCAAAGCGATCCTCGGGGATTACCCGCAGAAGCTTCCGGGCATAAACGGACCCACTCGCTCCCGTAATACCGATGATGAGGTTCTCTTTGCCCATTTCCGATTCCCCGAGTAAACGGTTTTGCGGCCGCGCATTCCCGGTCCGCTCCACACCTTGCTGCATCTTTCAATAAACAGCTTCTCCGAAGGCGATGGCTGTTGGTTTATCACAGCCTCTTGCGCTTCGCGCCCGGATAACACGCATCCGGGCTATCCGGGCTATCCGCTACCAGTCACCAGTCACCAGCTACCCGATGGCAGTATAAAGGCTTGTATGACTGACGAAGCCATGTATCCCGTCATTCCGGCACGAGAACTCCCACCCGTTCGCCCTGGGCATCGAGGGGAGGAAGGGGTCGGGGATGAGCGGCTGCACGGCTGTTTATTTTACCCGCGCCTGCTATGCGAGTGCGGGGTTTGCTCCGCTCTTGCTCAGCGAGGGCGATCGTTATCCAGAATGTATAGCGGGTATCACATAACCGCTGGTCGTTGCGCGAGTCAACCCGTGATACGGGCTGGCACTATTTTTCGAAATCGGGGTGAACGATGCGGCGAATTGCGGCAAGGACCGTACACGGGTCGGGCTGCTGGAAAATGCTCCGCCCAGCGGCTATGCCGCATGCCCCCGCCTCCAGGCTCTTTTCGACCTTTCGAAAAAGATGTTCCAGCTCTCCCGGTGGAGATCCCCCCGCGACCACGACGGGGACAGGCAAACTGGAAGTGATGGCGGCCAGCGCATCGTAGTCCCCGGGAAAGGGGATCTTTATCAGGTCGGCGCCAAGCTCGGCGGCTACCCGTGCCGCGTGCGCGATATCACGGCCGGAGGCGACCTGATCCCCTTTTCCCACCGCGTAGGCCATGACAAGGAGGGGAATCCTCCACTCGGAGCACCTCTGGCCGACGTCTCCGAGGTCCCGCAGCATCTCCCGCTCCCCGGCATCACCCAGGTTGATGTGGACAGATACCGCGTCAGCGCCGAGCCTGACGGCTTCCTCCACTCCTCCTACGAGTACCTTGTGAGAACAGGAAGATCCAAGGCTGGTGCTGGCGGAAAGGTGCATGATAATTCCGGGAAGAGGAAGCGCGGCTGCCTCCAGACAGCGCAGCATTCCCTTGTGAAGGACCAATGCATCCGCTCCCGCCCGGATTCCCGCGTCGACGACCCCCGCGATCCTCTCCAGCCCCGGCAGTGGACCGCGGGCTACTCCATGGTCCAGCGGGAATATGATCGTTCGGCCGTCCCTGGGCGATATGATTCTTTTGAGCCGCAGTTTTTTCCCGATCATCACTGATCTCCGGAAATCAGGGTCTTTTTGCCATCGCATCAATCGGAAAGCGATGGGTTGCGCTTCGCTTAACCCATCCTACGCCTACGCCAAATAACGAGGCCCGCGCTTGGATATCGCGCAACAAACAATATTGGAGCCGCACTGCCAGTGAGTTTGCCTGATCGTCAGGCCGCCACGGAAGCCAGTGGCCTGTAGACCTCCGGCCTGGGTGCACGCTCCAGTTCGCCGATTTGAGCAAGGCAGGAGTAGAAAAGTTCGAGGCCCGCGCGCTCCTTATCATTGAGGTCGTATCTCAGGCAGCGATAATATTCCCTCAACTGCGCGATGTTGAGCACTCCCGCGCCGACGGCCGCTTCGCAAATGCGTTCGATATTTGAGCATCCCCATTTCTTGGACGCGAGGAGCGCTTCAAGGGCGAGTCCCAGTTGGCCGTTTTTTTCCTCGACCGCTTTTTTCCGCACTACCCAGACCGCGAAGACAAATGGAAGTCCTGTCCAGTCGTACCATGCCGCACCCAGATCGAGAACCTCCGGATAAATCCCGCTTCCGCCAAGGCGCAGGGCCTCGTCGCCGATGGAAAGAAACGCATCCGGCAATTCGTTCCTCGCGCCGCCGGTCGGGAATGCGCTGGTTTCAAACTCGAGTTCGACGTTATACCGCATCCTTGAAAGTATCCTGAGCAGTCCGACAGACGTGTGCGAGTGAGAACTCACCAGGACCTTCTTCCCCGAAAGCTGATCGACCGGCGCCCTGCTGAGCAGCAGGACACTTTGGACTTTGCCGAAAGAGCTGATGGAGAGGTCTGGCACTATGTAATACAAAGGGGCGTTCCTCGCGTATTCAATGGAGGAAACCGGGCTCATGTCGAGCTCTCCCTTTGCCGCGAGCCCGTTGAGGTAAGAGGGTACACCCCTGATGATATTAAATGGATTGGGAATTATTCCGTTTTCGAGCGGATAGTATATCGGGAAGACGTTCAGGTATTCAATCCTTCCCAGGTTCAGTTTAGCGTCGGCGGATTCACCCATTTCCAATCTCCTCCTTTCCCCTTCTGAATAAGAGCTTCAGAAATATGCGTTTTTTCGGAACCGATCGAGACGGCGAGAAGGGATGCCACGAGACCGGGGCGGATACCGCCGTAATCGAACTCGCGGCATAGCGCCCGAGCAGGATGAAGGGTGATCATCCGGAGAATGGCTTCGGGCCTGATTTCAGGATAGTTATCGAGAACGAACCCGGCCTCGGCGAAAAGGCTGAGATCGGTGTTGCTGGCCAGGCTGTCCGTGCCAAGGCAGGCCGGGATACCCAGCGAGAGGGCTTTATCGATATCCGGGCGCCCGACGCCGAGGTTGAAATTGCTCCGCGGGCAGAAGCAGACAGTGCATTTTTTCTCCGCCGTGAGCCTCCAATCCTCATCGCTCATATGGACCGCATGTACCAGGATTGTGAGACGATCCATGACCCCGAGATTGTTCAGGTATTGGAGAGGGGTCTGGCGGGGCGCCCGCCAGCGAGGGTCCCACCGCCCAAGTCTTTCCAGCAGGTCCCGGCAGAACCCGGTTCCACCATGAAGAAACTCGATCTCCTCGGGATGCTCCGCGACATGGATGCTGAATGGAAGCCCAAGCCTGCGTCCCCGTGCCTTCGTCGCGGCGATCAGCCTCGGGGATGCCGAATATGCCGAATGCGGCGTCAGGACAAAGTCCGCGCCGTTTCGTACCGGATCAACTCCCGGAGGCAGCGCGGCTGCCACGGATTCGCAGTTGAAACCGAGCAGTTCGAGAAATACACGCCTTTCCGGCAATGAGCCTGCCGGATCGATGAAACTGAACTCCGTCCCGTTTGTGACGTCTCCGCACAGCACCGTTCCATGGTCCAGCAGTTCCTGCATGCCCCCGGCAAAGCCTTCCAGAACCTGGTTGTGTTCAAAGGCGGCCCTCAGGGGGAAGAAAACCTCCAGCCATTCGGTAAATCCAGTCCTCGGAAAGGGAACAGTCCCTTTCATCATGGAAAGCTCAAGGTGAGTGTGGGCATTTACCAGACCCGGAATGATGGCTGCTTCGTCATAGTCCAGAATCCTGGTTCCGGAGGGAAGAGCCTTGCGCAGATGGTTGTACCTGCCCACGGCAAGGATGATGCCGTTATAGACCAGGACCGCTCCGTTCTCCAGCGGCTCCGAGAAGATCGGGAGCACCCATGCCGCCCTGTGCAGTACCGGCGGCTGAAGGACATCCGTGGTTGTTGTGCCCAAAATCCCCCCTCCGGGCCTACTCCACCCAGTTGTAATCCATGGTCCGCCGGCGGGCGCGAAACCCGGCCGATTCTATTATCCGGTGGATCTCTTCGACCGTCAGCCTGAAGCACACTCCGGCGGCGGCGACCACGTTCTCCTCTATCATGGTGGAGCCGAAATCGTTGGCTCCGAAGAAGAGCGCCAACTGCGCCACCTTCGGGCCCATCGTCACCCAGGACGCCTGAATGTTGTCGAAATTGTCGAGAACGAGGCGGGATACCGCCAGAAGCCTCAGATAGGAAACGGCCGTTTCCGGCTCCCTCTCAATGGCTGTATTCTTCGGCTGGAAAGCCCACGGAATGAACGCCGTGAATCCGCCCGTGCGATCCTGAAGGTCGCGCAGGGCGAAGAGGTGCTCCAACCTGTGCCGGGGGTCTTCCTCATGGCCGAACATCATGGTGGCGGTAGTGCGAAGCCCCTGCCCGTGCGCTTCTTCCATGACGGCGAGCCACTCGCGGACGGAACACTTGCGCGGGGAGACCCGCTCCCGGACCGAGTCCACCAGGATTTCCGCCCCACCCCCCGGAATGGAATCGAGCCCGGCCGCCCCGAGGCGGGCGATCACGTCGCCGATGCTCGTCCGTTCGAGCCGTGCAAAATGTGCTATCTCCGGAGGCGAGAAGGCATGAATATGGATGGGGTAGCGTGCTTTTATGAAACGAAGCATTTCCTCGTAAAAGGAGAGCGGGAGATCGGGGTGATGGCCCCCCTGCATGAGGATCTGGGTCCCTCCGAGCTCAAGCGTCTCCTCTATCTTGGCCGCAAGTTCGTCGCGTCCCAGGACGTAGCACTCGGGGTGACCCGGCGGGCGGTAAAAGGCACAGAACCGGCACCCGCAGACACAAACATTCGAGTAGTTGATATTCCGGTCGACGACATAGCTCACCACGGGGTCGGGATGCTTTTCCAGGCGCGCCGTATGCGCCATCCGGCCGAGGCCGTGGAAGTCGGCCCCCTGGTAAAGCTCCCAGGCATCATCAAAGCTGAGACGGCCGTTTTCACTCATTTGCATCCGCCGTTGTTGTCATGGATCTTCCTTTGAAAGAAGCTGTCACGTTCCACGGGCTCCAGCCCGGCTTCCCTGATAATCCGTTCAATCTCCGCGCGCGTGAGCCCCTGCTTGCTGTCCGCGCCCGCCATGTGCCCGATCTTCTCCTCGACGACGGTTCCGTCAAAATCGTCCGCCCCGTACAAGAGCGCCGTCTGAGCCAGCTTCACCGTGAGCATCACCCAGTAGGCCTTGATGTGCGGAATGTTGTCCAGCATCAGGCGGCTTACCGCGATCGTCTTCAGGTCGTCCACCCCGGTGGTGGGCGGCAGATAACTCAACTCGTTATTGGCGGGTTGAAAGGGCAGGGGAATGAAGCAAACGAACCCGCCGGTCACATCCTGAAGCTCGCGCAGCGCGGCCATGTGTTCCAGCCGTTCGCGCCGGGTCTCGATATGACCGTAGAGCATCGTCGCATTGGTCCTGATTCCGAGTTCGTGCGCCCGGCGAACGACTTCCAGCCAGCCCTTGCCGTCAATTTTTTCGGGACAAAGCCGTTCTCGGATGCGCCTGCTGAAAACTTCGGCGCCGCCTCCGGGGAGCATCCGCAGTCCGGCGGCTTTCAGCCGTGTCAACACTTCACTGACCGTGATGGACTCGTTGCGCGCGAAATGCGCGATCTCCACCGCCGTGAAAGCCTTGATGATGGATTTCGGCCGCAGTGCCCTGACTTTTCGAAGCAGATCTTCAAAATGAGAAAGCGGAAGCTCGGGGTGACAGCCGCCCACGATATGAATTTCGGTGAGGTCCTCTTCCTGGGCGGCTATCCTGTCCAGGATCTCGCGCTCGGAGAGTTCAAAGGCGAGCGGTTCTCCCTTCTTCTTGCTGAAGGCGCAGAATCGGCACCCGTTCACGCATATGTTCGAATAGTTGATGTGCCGGTTCACCACGTAATAGGCCGAGTTGCCGTGAAGCCGCGTCCTCACCCGGTGGGCGAGCGAGCCGAGAGCGTTCATGTCCCGGCAGGCAAAGAGCCTTTCCCCGTCCTCCATGCTCAATCTCTCAGCCGCCGCCAGTTTGTCGGCGATATCCGAAAGACCGAGCTTCGTGTAAAACCCTGAGTCAAACATTGCCGTCACCCGTACACATTGTCGCCGGTTCCAGACCCGCGCCGTTGTCTTTTTTCGGAACACCCATTCCCGAGCGCAGCATATCCACGAATTGTGCTGCCCTGCGTTCGAGATCGGCGTCTTCCGCCTGGTAGATATGGGCGCCCGCATCCAGAAAAGGCACGCAGTATGCCTGAAGAAACCTGTCCATGAGCGCATCCAGCAGGAAGACGGTCATCTCCGTATCGAGATCCGGGCGGAGGTCTCCGCGCGCGATGCCGGCCCGGACGATGGGACGAAGATATTCGGCGGAGAAAAGGTGCACCTGCTGCAGAAATTCGGCGCGCAGCGGAAAGTCTTCCTGGAAGATCATCTTGAGATATATGCGATAGACCCGGGGGTGGCCTTTTATAAACCGTATCCCGGCCAGGGTGCTTTTCCTGATCCGCTCGAAAAAATCCGCGTCCGAAGTCTCCCGCTTCACTTGCCGCAGGGAATGCCTCACGAGTTCGACCGCATGGTTGAAGATTACGTGAAAAAGTCCTTCCTTGCTCCCGAAGTACTGAAAGAGGGACCCCTTGGCGATCCCTATCCGGTCCACCATCCGGTTGACGCTTGCCTGACGAAATCCGTGAATCGAGAATTCGTCCACCGCGGCGTCCAATATTCTTGTCTTCTTCGATTCGTCGAGTTTATTGAAAATATCGCTTGGAACCATTGCGAACCCCGCTGGATGGGAAACCTTCGGCCTCAAAAAAATGACCACCCGGTCAGTGACCAGGTGGTCATTATATGGAAAGCTGGTTCGTTGTCAAATGTACATTCGCGTACCGGCCAAAAGAGCCGGCGGGAAGGGCTCATTCAGCGCTCCGGCCCCGGGTATCGGGCCGCGGGTGGCTGCGGGCGCATCTTCGGAGCCGGATAGCCAACGACTGACGTTTACTGACTAGCGCAGACCCCTGGCCATTCGAAATGCTTCGGGGCGCCCGCGCAGGCGCCAGTTCATAATGGGGGCGAGGAGCGCTCCCAGCCCGAGACTCACCCAGGCCAGGCCCCAGGCGAGGGTCTCGGATGAATTCGGAGTGGCCCGTACCAGGTCCAGCACAAGTCCGAAGACCCACGGGCTGATGGCTCCGGCTCCAAACCCCATTACGGAACGCACCGCGTACGCGGCGCCGATGAGAGGGGGTTCAACAAGTTCTGTCAGGGCCGTGGAGTAGATGGATGAGTCGGCGATAGAGGAAAGGTTGTAGCATGCGGCAATCATGAAGAGTACTGAAAGGGGCCAGCCGGCCATCCAGCCGAAAGTGAACGAAAAACCGATGCTTATGCAGGAGAAGAGGAGAAGGGTGCGGGTTCTTCCCCACCTGTCCGAGAGATCGCCTCCGATCAGGCTGCCGAGCATGCTTGTGAAATAGGTCAATCCCGAAAGCAGCACACCAAGCTCGATCGCCGTCTCCGGGGCATTCTGACCCGGCGCGCTCTGGGCGGCGGCGGCCAGAAAGGCCGGCAGCCAGGCCCACATTCCGAGAAGTTCCCAGCAGTGAAACGTATATGCGAGCATCGAGAGCAGGGCGGGCCTGTTTCTGAGTACCGCCGGGATAGCTGTTCGCATTGCCTTGTTTCGCGCGCCGGCATGGACGATGTTGGGTGTGTTTCGTAAAGCCAGCAAAGAGATGGCCAGTCCGACGGCGGGCATGGTACAGGTCACCAGAATGGCAAGGCGCCAGCCTCCCAGAGGAAAAAGCCTGCTTGCGAGCATTATGGAAAGGGCATAGCCAAGGGAACTGGCGGCGAGATAAAAACCCATTGCCCGCCCTCTTGTCGAGGGTGGAAAGCGTTCCGCGATGATGGTGAGACCCGGGGTGTATGATCCGCCCGAGCAGAGTCCGGCAAGACCATAAAGCATGAGACCCGACCAGAAACCGGAGGAAAAGAGCGCAAAAACAAGAGCAGCGATGCTGGCCGCGACAGCGCTCCACATGTAGGTTCTTTTTGCCCCGAACCGGTCACACAGAAATCCGACCCCAAAAAGGGAGATCATGTAGCCGACGTGCCAGGCCGACTGGACCATGCCCGCGCGTGCCGCGCTCATCTGCCAGTCGATCCGCAGGAGCGGAAGGGCCGCTGAATAAATCGTGAAGATGAAACTGAAGCCCGCGCGGGCAAGGCAAAAGAGAGTGAGCCAGCGAATATCGGTTGTGGGGGCGCGAGGAACAGCATGCTGCATGGCCGGGTACTGATCCCTTCATATCTGTTTTCTCTTCGATACTCCTCAAGAAACAGCTCATCGACAATACTGATGGAAATTTATCCGGAAACGGATTCCTCTCCCATTCGCGCTCGGATTATCCGGGGCTCAATTGTGCCAGATCCTGGACTCGATGGAAATAGAGTGAATCGCGGCGGCTCGGGATTATAGTCGAATTTTTGCTGCGCGGGTGTATGCGGTAAAGTTCGGAGGAAGGGTTAGCTGGGTCTTTCGGTGAAGACATACTCTCTTTGGCACCTGGGGCACCGGAGGATTACCCGGTCTTTAGCCTCGAGTTTCAGGTCGATCCGGGTCCCGCATGTGTCGCAGCGCCTGCACATGAGCATTCCCCGTAAACGGGGAGGAGGACCTGGACCATCTGTACAAGAACGGGGCATGACCTGACTTTCTCCCTGAAATCCTATCCCTTCAACCAAAGGTCTCAATTGCGTCTTTCGCCGTGTGCCGGTTTTTTTCTCGGAGAAGAGCACTTTGAGAATTTATGACTCAAAACGGTGGAAAAGTAAAGAGAGTTGCGGGCGGGAGCACCGAGAGGAGCGCGGGGCAATGCTCCGGGAAGATGGATATCCTGAATGGGATGGAACCGGCAAACAAGAAACCGCCGGCGGTTTTCCCGGCGGCGGTAGCAAGGTATTTCCGAAGGGACTTATCTGTGGTAGGCGCGAATGGCGTGTCTCGTCTTCGACAGACCGATCAGTTGTCGGGATGCCTCCGCTTTTGCCTTTTCAACGACATCCATGCTCAGTATAAGCTGGGCCTGGACCGCTCTGACAGATCCCTGGATACTCGATTTGTCTTTCATGCTCTCCAATGCCTGGGGCAGCACTTTTTTCAGATCTTCCAACCGCTGTTCGCACGCGCTGGTAAGCGCCGCCACGTTGATATCGGGGTTCTTATCGTATGCCGACATCTGCCTGGTGTAGCTCAAGAGCTGGGCTAATATGCGGGAGGAAGTCCGAACGGGATCTTCCGATGTGTCGACTTCAACCATTGTCAACTCTCCGACTGTGAGATCCAGTTTAAATGGATGCTTGCCAGCGCGGCGCCTGGGCCGCGGGGGATGCCATGGGATGGGGATTGCGGAGTTTGATTTCCTCCCATGCCCCCTGGAGTTCAGCAAGAATCTTGGCAAGCTGACCGTAGATGGAGGTATCCTGACGGCTGTTTATGCCGATCAACTGCCGAAGAATGAAATTGTAGAGCCGGCTGAGGTTGCGGGCGATGTCACCGCCTCTTTCGTAATCGAGGCCGACCAGAAGCTCGGTAATGATGTCCTGGGCGTGTCTGATTTTGACGTAGGCATCATCCATCCTGGACATTTCATGAAGCTGCCTTGCTTCATTCAAGTCGCGGATTGCGGTGTCGTAGCAAAGGATGATGAGTTGGAGCGGATCAGCCGTTTCGACTGCTGTCTTCTGGTAGTTGTTCACTGCATAATTAGGCGCCATTTCCACTTCTCCTGCAAAAGGTCTGTCTATTAATTAGAACCAAATCAGCGAACCGGTAACGCAATCCGTTATCGGTTAATCTCCGGGTTCGAGGGATACTAGCCAAAATAGGAACTCAGGTAACTTTGCATGGATTGGAGTTTCGTCACCGCCGAATCCATGTTCTGAAACTGCGTCTTCAAAAGAGTCATCTTTTTGTCGATAAGGTCTTCCTGAGAAGTTATTTTCTCGTTGAGCTTATCTATGTTGTTCTGAAGGGTTGATTCCTCGGTCGTGACGGTGCCGTTGATCGAATCGGTGTACATGTCCGTCAGGCTTGCAAGCACACTGGCCAGACCCCGCGTGAAGGTGACTGAAACCGTGCTGGGGGCGGTACTGCCCGAATAGGTGAGACCCAGGCCATTGGCTCCGCTGGACGAATCGCTCAGGTAGAGTATGCTTCCGCTTCCGGTCCCCGTCTTGCCGTCGATTGTCCCCGCGATGCTCGACCCGTTCGCGTAGAGCTGGGAGATATTCACGGTATAAGTGCCGGATTTGGTCGAACTGCCACTGTAGGCGTACTGGACAGTGCCGTCCGATGAGGAGACTGAATTACCGAAGAGGTTCTTCACATCATTGAAACTGGTCGCGAGCGCATCCTTGAAGATGCTTGAATCGAGAGAGAGTGTATTGTCCGACCCAATCGTAATTCCCACATCCGACATGTATTTGATCGTGGAGGAGCCTACCTTCGCCAGCATCGCCTCCTGGAGGCTGTTCTTGATTGACTTGAGGACATTGTCCCCGAAGAGGACCCCGCCGGTCTTTTTGCTGTCGGTGTTGTAATCCATTTGCTCATTTACGAAACTGATGACCTGGTTGTACGCTTTGAGCATGGCATTGACGTTGTCTTCAATCGTCTGATTGTCGGTGGCCACGTCAACCGTGATGGTGGTATCGGGGGATGCCTTGAGCAAGTTGAGGGTTACACCGGTGACGGCATCCGTGACTTTGTTCGTCGCACTGCTCATGCTTACACCATCGACGGTGAAAGAAGCATCCTTTCCTTCCTGCAGGACTTTCTTGCTAACTGTACCCACGGTACCGAAAGAGCCAAAATCGAGGGTGCCGGCGTTGGCGCCGGTGATGGTCGTGGCGAGAGAAACCGCCAGGGAACTGGTACCGGTGGCATTGTCCACAACCTGGATTTTTCCGTCACTGGTGAGGCTGGCCGTGACATTCCCGAAAAGGCTCTCTACCTGGTTCAGAAGGTCTCCGACAGTTGTTGTGTCGGTTATTGCGAGATCGGTCGCGGCAACCGCGGTCCCATCATGTGTTGTGCCGGAGATGGTTATTTTGTCACCATCAGTGCGGGTGAGATACCCATACATGTCCGTGATTTTGGTCGCGTCGGTGACGGGCGCCGAACCATCGGTTGTGTTCGCGACGCTCGAGGACACACCCGTTTGATCCGAGCGGTTCCCTTCGACAAGCCCAAGTGCCTGGAGGACGTTATTGCTGTCGGACCATGATGACATGCCCTCGATTTGCAGCCAATAGGTGGTTTTGAGGCTGTCGCCCGTGCTGGTGGTAACGGCCTCGGTTTTCGACGCGATGGAGGCGGAAATCCCGGCGGCTTTGAGGTCGGAGAGGATAGAATCCGTCCCGTCGAGGGATTTTGTCAAATCGAGTGTTACGGATGCCCCGTTGATGGTGACCGTACCCGACAGGTCCTGGCTGGCTATCCCGAGCAGCGATTCCACGGAAGTGGATGAACTGGAGAAACCATCGCTTTGGGCGCCGCCCGTAATCGAGTTCTTTATGACTGTCCCTGTCCCGTTAAAACCCAGGGAAGCCAGCGTATCGGTTGACGAACCGTTTTGAAGACTGATGCCGCCGGACCCTGTGTCTCCACTGGTAAGCACGAGCCGATAGGAGTTGTTGGATTCCTGGAGGATGCTGGCGGTAACCCCCGATGGCTCATCCCCGGAATTTACCGCATTGATTTTTGTTTGAAGGGTTTTAAGGGTGTCGGTGGCGTCTACCGTGACCGCATTGCCGTTGACCAGGATGGTTCCGCTTACATTCAGCGCGGTTGTATTGGAGCTGTAGGAATTGGAACCGAGTTTTTCAGCCGTGGCGGTATTTTTGACGACAACATCGTAGCTGCCCGTGCTTGCCGAGGACGTGGCTGTCGCGGACAACACGTCTTCAGCGTCCACGCTCGTGGAAGATGAGTGCAGGGTTGTAGAGTAGGCATTGAAGGCGTCGTCCGCCGTGAGCGCATCGGAGGCATCCTGGAGAGAGCTCAGATAGCCCGCGAAGCTTTGCCAGGCGGTCAGTTGACTTGTATAAGTCGTAATCTTGTTCGACAGAAGAGTTACTTTCTGCTCTTCCACCTGCTTGAGCTTCGTGATGATGCTGTCGTAATCGATCCCGCTTCCGAGTCCGGTTACGCTGATACCCGACGATGTTGACGATGTGGACGAAGTTGCCATTACTACCTCCTGGGTTAGGAACATCTTCGCTTGCTGATATATCGTCAAACGGCGGCGAAAGCTTTAGGCCTTTTTGGAGCAAGGAGGTCCCGGTCGCCAACTATCTTTCCCGCCTAAGTGTTGCCCGGTTACTCATATGCCCCGCCCGGTCGCGACTGGCGCGTATTAGCCCTTTTGAGGCGAGCCGGATTGGAGTAACATAACGAAAGCTACCATTCCTGAGATAATCAATCGGGAGCAGTGCACGACGACTTGAGTGACTTGTCGTGACGGGGCTGTGACGATCGGTGAAGGCGCGAAGACTCCGGGATCGAGAATTTCTACACTTTGCATTCACTTTTGTAATTGACCTGATATCGCTTGATTGACTAGATTTGGGCGCTATGCGAAAGACCCTCTACACATATCTGCTTCGAGAACAAGTGCCTACGGTGGCCCTCTGTCTTGTCGGAGTAAGTTTCGTCCTGATCACGGGCCAACTTTTCCAACTCATGAGGATTCTCTTCTCCTCCAAATGCAGCTTGGGGGACCTGGCACAACTGATCCTTTTCGCGCTGCCCAAACTCGCGCTTTTTGCCAGTCCCATGGCGGCGCTGCTTGGAGTCATGCTCGCTTTCGTCCGGCTCAATGGCGATAACGAGCTGATAGCTTTCCGGGCCGCGGGCACGAGTTTTCTCGAATTCCTGCCTCCGGTTGCGGGAGTCCTGATTGTCGCGGCGGTCCTCGCTTTCTGCAATGCCGTCTATCTCATACCCGCCGCAAACGCGGCATTCGACCTGAAGGTCACTTCCCTGGCCCGCGCATCTATTCCCGCGCTTCTCAAGGAAGGTGTTTTCGTATCGTCTATTCCAAAGCTCGTCTTTTTCTTCAAATCGGTTGACCACTCTAACCTGGAGATAAAGGGAGTCTTCGTTCAGGACCAGCGCCATCCGACCGAAAAGGTCACCATCGCGGCGGAAGGCGCCCGGCTGATTATCCCTCCCGATTCCAAGAGTATCACTTTCCGGATCAATAACGGTGTCATCACCCGAACCGGTGAGAACCTGAAAGAGGCCCAGGCCGTGGGGTTCAAGAACTATGATTTCTCTCTCTCGATGGAAGATCTGACGGGGGCCGTGCAAAAGGGAGTGAAGTCAAGGGTCGAGATGTCTTTCAGGGAGCTTTACCGGAGCATGAAGGCGGCCACCGACAAGAAAACGCTGGCGTACTACGCGCTGGAATTCCACCAGAGGATAGCTTTTTCCCTGGCCTGCGTCATCCTGGGGTTATTGGGGCCGCCGCTTGGTTCCCTTTTCCGGCGGACAAACCGCATGACCGGGATAACGATCGGGATTGGAATCTTTCTTACCTACTATGTCATCCTGACCGCGGGCCGAGGCCTTTGCGAAAACGAGAAAATCTCGCCATTCCTGGCGGCATGGCTGCCCAACCTGCTGTGCCTGTCCCTGGGGGTATACCTGTGGTGGAAAATGCAGACCGAGAAACCTTTCATTCTGATGGGGATTGCTCGGCTCGCCAAACCGCTCCGCCTATTCCTGCTTAGGCTGAGTCGGGCCAGGGTGGGCCAGAGATGAAAATAATTCCTCGCTACATGCTCCGGCATTACATCCCGGTCTTTGCCGTCTCACTGGTGGCGTTCGTCGGGATTTATCTCGTGGTGGATTTCTTTGAAAAAATCGAGCCCATGCTGGACCGGAAGCTGCCATGGGTCGAAATCTACTCCTACTTTATCAGCAAGATACCCCTGATCCTCACCCAGGGCATTCCCATGGCCACAATTCTGGCGGTCATCATTACCCTTGGGCTTCTTAAGCGCAATCGTGAACTGATAGCAATGGAAACAGCGGGCATCAACCCCACCTATTATGTCAGTTCACTGGTAGGGATGGCCATGGTCCTCGCATTCCTGCATTTCAGCATCAATGAATTCCTGGTGCGTCCGCTCAACCCGAAATTGCAGGATACCTGGGATGTGAAGGTCAAGCAGAAGAAGCCCCCGGTGTGGTGGAACCCCGAAAACATGTGGTACCGCGAGGGGAATACGATTTATCAGATACGGCTGTATGATCGCCGCGCCACGGCAATGGAGAGGGCCTCCATTTTCTTTCTCGACCCCCAGTTCCACCTTATCCAAAGGCTGGATGCCCGGCGGATCTTCTGGAACGGCGAGTCCTGGGTTGCCGAAGACGGACTTATTGTCAGGTTCAAAGGGGCTAACACGGAACAGGACTGGTTCGAACGCCGAAAGCTGGAACTCAACGTCGTACCGCAGGATTTCGCGGGCCGCGGCGTTGTTCCGGAAGATCTCGGCTGGGTCGATCTGCTGCAGTACATAGAAAAAATTGAAGAAGAAGGCTATACCTCGACACCCTACAGGGTTGAGTTGTACCAGCGCCTTGCCTCGCCTTTCGCGACATTCATACTGGCTTTGCTCGGACTGGCAGTGGGGCTGAGACAGGGACTTCATGAAGGGGTGGCCGCGGGAGTGGGGATATCGATGGCCGTTGCTTTTTCATTCCTTGTCGTATCCTCGGTCGGCAGCGGCCTTGCTTCCGCGGGCTCTGTCCCGCCCTTCCTGGGCGTATGGGCCGGCAATACGATCTTCATCCTGCTTCTCTGTTTCGGCTGGATGAAAAGGTATACATAGCACCCCCCCCCCCGGCAGTTCGGCACGGGCGTCGGAAGAGTTCGCCCCGAAGCGGATCGGGGCGAACGACCGGGAAGCGTTATTTTCTTGAGCCCATCTTCGCGTTATGCCTTGCCTTGTGCCGCTCCCGCGATGATCGTCGTTCCGGGAGGAGGAGTGAAGACGCGTAGTCCCATTTCCTGATCCAAAAGGAGCAACCCGCTGCCATCTCCCCCGACCAGCTTCAGCTTTTGAACAATGGCATCCGCGCTGGTCTCTTCTTCAACCTGTTCGCCGACAAACCACTGCAGAAAGTTCACGGTCGCGTAGTCCTTGTGTAGCGTCGCGATGTCCAGAAGTCCGTGTATCAGCCCCGTCACCTTGATCTCATGGGCATAGATTTCCTCGCATGCCGCCAGAGGTGATTCCCACGTTGTCGGAGGACCTCCAATCGGCTGCATCACCGCCTGTCCGCCGCGTTCCGTTATGAAATTGAAGAATTTCATCGCATGCGTCAATTCCTCAAGCGCCTGCACTTCCAGCCATCTCGCAAATCCGTTCAGATTGATATTCTTGAAATAGGCGGACATGGACAGGTAAAGATATGCTGAATAGAGTTCCGCATTTACCTGTTCGTTCAGGGAAGTTCTGACTTCCTCCTTGATCATGTTTCTCTCCTTTCATACGCAATTGCGTTCAAGATGAATCTACCCCGAGAGTGAAGATGCCGATAAAAATTGGCCCGTTCCACCCTTCGATACATCAGGACGAACGGGGGATGTATCATCTTGAACGCGAAATAATATCAATCGTCCTACTCGGGCTTCCTGACTCCCGGATACAATTTGAACGTGCCGGATCGATGGTCAGGAAAATTTAGGTACGATTGTGGCACTGTCAATTTAGGAAATACTCCTCAATTCTGATATTTACCGACGAGAATTTCACTGCGTGCATGCCCCCTGGCGCCTATCGACGCATCGTGTTTTTGGCGTATCCCGGAGAGTGAAATGCGCTTTTGGCGTTTTTACTTGAAAATACCGCAAGTTTGTTGCACCATTCGTTCCGTTTCCTACTGGATAGCCCGATTGATCGATTTACACAGGAGATGCCGTTGATGAAGAATCGCCTGCTTGCGTTTACCCTTCTCGGATGCAGCATTGTTTTAGTCCCTGGATGTTCGACTTTCCCGTTCAAGTCATCAGGTGCTTCAGATATTTCCGCCCGCAAGACGGCACCCGCGCAGGGTTTGAACCCGCAGAACCTGCCTCCCGCGCCCGTGGCCGCCAAGTCCGAACTTGCCATCCCCGATCACCCTTCAATCGATTATTGGGTGCGACGGTATTCGGATAAAAACCATAAAAGTTTTCAGACACAGCTCGACCGGGCCTGCAATTATGTCGTGCCCGCCGAGGAGATCTTCGTCCGCAAGGGACTGCCAAAAGAATTGGTGTATGTGGCACTTGTCGAGAGTGGTTTTTCGCCGACCGCAAGGTCTCACGCCAACGCGGTGGGGATGTACCAGATCATATCCAAGACGGGAACCCGCTTCGGACTGGAGCAGAACCAGTATATCGACGAGAGGCGCCATCCCATGAAAGCCGCGCAGGCCGCGGCGGATTATCTCTCATTTCTCTACGATACCTTCAAATCCTGGCCGCTCGCGCTGGCCGGCTACACTGCCGGAGAAAACGCGGTCCAGGGCGCGCTCGACAAAAGTGGCCTGAAAGATTTCTGGGCGTTGCAGGAAAACGGTTATTTGCCCTCCGAGACACGCGACTATGTTCCCAAGGTGCTCGCGACAGTCAAGATCATCAGAAGCCCGAAGCAGTACGGTTTTCACTATAACCCGCAGTACTACGTCAAAAAGCATGAGACGGTCAAGGTCCCCGGAGGAGTGAAGCTCGCCTGGATCGAGAAGAAGACCGGCATACCGGAGGAGTCGCTCCTCAACTGCAATCCTGAACTCTGCAAGCCTGTAACGCCGCCCCAGTGTTCCGATTACGAACTGTGCGTGCCCCTGGGGACAGGTGATGACATTCTGACTCAATTGGCCAGTTATTCTCCGCAGGAAGAAAAGGCCGAAAAGAAGGTCCTGGCGGCTTCGCCCGTGGCAGCGGCTCCCGCTGCATCCTATAAGGTCAGGCGTGGCGACACCTGGACGAGCCTGTCCCGGAAGTATAAGTGTTCCGCGGCCTCTCTTGCCTCCATGAATGGCATGAAGGCTTCCCAGCCTCTCCAGGTC
Organism: Syntrophobacter sp.; assembly: GCA_039679945.1. GTDB lineage: Bacteria > Desulfobacterota > Syntrophobacteria > Syntrophobacterales > Syntrophobacteraceae > SbD1. The sequence goes on from JBDKTY010000056.1 coordinate 47,947, forward strand.
GGACGCACTCTGAAGCTGCCCGGCAAGATGACGGCTACGGCCGCGTTACCTGCCAGGGAGGCTTCAAAGCCTTTGGTGGTTGCAAAGGCTAAACCCGGTAAGGCCACCGTTTCAGCTCCGGCGCCGGCCAAGAAAAGCGCCGCTCCTGTTCCGGTTGCGAAGGCGAAGCCCGGTAAGACGACGGTTGCGGCTTCGGCGCCGGCTAAGGGGAAGGCCGCAGGGGCGGGACCGAAATCCGCTCACTATGTGGTTCGCCAGGGGGATACCCTCTGGGCCATTGCCGATAAATTCCGCATTCCTGTCAAGACGCTCTGCACCCAAAACGACCTGAAGCCCAATCAGAAGTTGGTTCCCGGAAATTCCCTGACAGTCTATACCTCTCAGCAGGAGCCCGAACGCGTGTCGAAAAAGAAGGGAAATTGATACTCCAGCGCCGCCCCGCGCGTGCGGCCTCACTCTCCGCGGGGGGAGGCCGCGAGTGCCCGTCGAATTTCCCCCACCCGCATGCTGTTGACCGGAAACGGGTCGTTAGAAGAATTCTATGTTCAGAAAGATGTGGCTCCCGCCTGCCCGTTCCGGGAGCGGCAAATCCCGCATTCGCATCATGGGGTATAATCGATAAACAGCATTGCAGCCACGCACATCCCCCGCCTTTTCATCGTATTCTCCTTTGAATGGCATGTTATAAGCGCTCGCTTTCAAACTACTCGCTCCGTTATCAATCCCGGATGATTAGGTTAAAATCAGACGGATTGACTGTGGGAGTAATGCAATGGTCGGTGGAGTCAACGATATCGATGAAGAAAGGGCGGCACACGAAGCCTTTGTGACGCTTACCCATGCCGCCGAGTCGCTGAATGCCTGCGTGCACAGGCATCTGGCCGGGATGGGAATAACCGTTTCCCAAATGGGTGTTCTGGAGGCGCTGTACAGTCTCGGCCCGCTTTCCCAGGGGCGTATAGGCAAGCTGCTGTTGAGAAGCGGCGGAAATATGACCCTGGTTATAGATAACCTGGAAAAACGCAAACTGGTCAGGCGAAAGCGCAAGGAATCCGACAGGCGCTATTACATCGTGGACCTCACTGTTCAGGGCAGGAAACTGATAGGTGAGCTTTTTCCGGTACACCTGAAAAGAATCACGGAACACATGGGGGTCCTCACCCGGGATGAGCAGGCGGAGTTGGAGAGGCTTTGCCGGAAACTGGGAAACGGGGGACTGAAAGGTTGCCAGCCTATATCCGGATAGTACTTCTCGGGCCTTTTCTAAAAACCTGGGTGAGAAGTCCCAGTCCGAGCAGCAGAAAAAATGAATCGCGCACGATATACCATGCGGTTTGCGGCGTGCCGGTAACACTGGTCGTGAAGCACCCGCAGTGGATATTGAGGCCGCGCGCGAGGTTGAACATGAGCGCGGAGAAAAAGGCGAGCAGAAGCAGGTTCGATACCACCGCGGCCCCTGGCAGCCAGATCCCGAAAAGTATCAGCACTCCCAGGAGCGCTTCGAGCCAGGGCAAAATAATAGCGGTCAGGTTCACCATGCTGTCGGGGAGAATCTGATAGTTGTGGATGATTTGTGCAAATTCCGCCGGATGGACGATCTTCAGAACGCTCGCGGCAATGAAAATGGACCCGAGCCCAATGCGGGTGCAGATGAGAAGATACTTGCCACGATAATTTTTCATACAGTTTCGTCCCTGCCCTTTTCCGCGCCGTTGTTCACGTTTCCGTTCCGGCAGGACAGTTCACAGAACATGTCCCCCCCGCCGCATTCCCCGGTTTCGAACTGAAGCACCGGGTGATCTATTCCGAACTGTTCAAGAAGTCTGTGCCGCACGTTCCTGGAGAGGTCTTCTATCTGGCTGAGGCGCTGGTCGGGCACGACAACGTGGCAGGAGAAGGCGACACTCGAAGAGCATAAATTCCACGCATGGAGATAATGTACATTCTTGATCCCGGGCATGCTCTCGATCGCTTCCTTTATCCGATGGAGGTTCAGGCCGCCGGGAGTGCCGTTCATCAGGATGCAGACAGCCTCCTTCATTATGCTCCAGCAGTTCCGGATGATGAATAGCGCGATGAGCGCGGAGAGTGCCGGGTCAAGCCAATACCAGGGCATGTAGATCAAAACGGCGCCCGTGACGGCCACGGCGACCGAGGTAAACAGGTCCCCCAGCATGTGCAGGAAAGCTCCCCTGACGTTGAGATTGTGGCTGGAGTCCTTATGCAGGAGCCATGCGGAAATCCCGTTGCCCAGTATCCCCACTCCCGCTACCGCGATGACCAGTTTGGCCACTACCGGTTCCGGGTGGAGTATTCGTTGAAAGGCTTCGTAGACCAGGAAAACGGAGACTCCGAAAAGGAGCATGACATTGAGAGCGGCGGCGAGAATTTCAGCCCTGCGGTATCCGAACGTGAAGCCTTCCGAGGCCCCGCGCCTCCCGATTCTGTTGGCAATGTAAGCGATGAGGACCGCCATGAAATCACTGAAATTGTGGGCGGCGTCAGAAATGAGGGCGATACTGTGCGCATAGATCCCGCCGACTACCTGGATAGCGGGAATGAGGAAATTGAGGGCCAGTGTGATAAGAAGCCTCGAACCGCTGGTATCGGGGATCGTGCCGTGGTGATGAGTCGCCCCTCTTCTTGAGCCGCAGCCGCAGGCTGTTTCTTCCGGAGGGCCCGAACCGGCATGGTCCATATCGATGGAGTGCCGGTGGGATGTTCCTTTGCTGGTTTTCTCCATGGGTGTTCAGCGGACTCCTGTTCCCGCATCCTCAACCTGACTCCGGTGGAATGGCTGAGTGCCGGGCCTTTATGCGTCGGTAGCGGTGTTCATCATTACAACATCTAATATTATAACCCGTTTTCAGGTGATTCGAACCTGGAAATGCACCGTATAGCAACTTGGGTGATCATCTTTTCCTTCCCGCACCCATCCTCCCGGTTCGAAAAGATGGATGCAAACCGCCCGGGGAATCCGGTCAGTCTTTTACGGCGCCGTCCCGATCCGGTAAACGTACTGCTTGCCATCCGTGCCCGGTTCTTCCACATGTTCAAAATTTGCCCGGATGTGTTCCATGATCAGGGGATGGCTCTTCTCGAACCGCGGGCCGTCACGCGAGCGGGAAGCCGGTTCTCCCCTGAATTGCGAACACTGCGCGGGTGATCAGCGCGGAAAGCGGAGCGATGGGGAGGACCTGTTGTTTGCCGGCGGGAATACTCGGCTTCAGAAGCCGGGTCGTCGCCTGGAACGGCGCTTTCTTCCGCGAGTGCGGGTAAAGATCAGAGCGCGGCCGCCCGTCGCATTCGGTCCGACGACCCTTGGCTCTATTCGCAAGGAAGAGATGCTGACCCGCATTATTCATGAATCGCGCTCCGCGCCCGTAAAGCCCAATAAGGATACGATGTCCAGGGCTTGAAGCGATTTTGTGCCGATAACACACTGTCGGTCGAAGTTGAGGTGGAAAATCCAGCTAACACATGGTCTATACAGGGCTTTTTACGCTTCTTCTCGGAAAGCCATGAATAATGCGGGCTAAACGATCTTAGCCGTCATGCCACGTTCCCGCTGCCTCCCCTCATTTCTAACTCTTTGAGGAAATGGCATCCTGAATCAGGGACTTGAGCTTACCCTTCGACGGCACGGACCCGACCCATAGCTGCCTGCCGTTTATGATGAGCGCGGGGACGCCCATTACCCTGTACCGGGCGATTTCCTTCATGTCCATCACGTGTTCGACACTGCCGGGGGTGTCGAGGTCGGTAAGGGTTTCCATGACAAGCTGAACGAGTCTGTCGCACTGGCCGCATCCGCCGCCAAGCACTTTTATATCCAGTCCCTCGGGTTCCTCATCGGTGCAGGGTTGCCCCAAAGCCTTGCGGAACTCACGCGCGAAAGCCTTTCTGTAGGCATCGCGGGCTGGTGAAGGTATGTAATTGTTCTTCTCCAATTCTCCGACCAACGCTTCCCCGATCTCCTGGTCGTTCCTGTCGCGAAGCAGATCGGCGAAGTGAGAAATTGCTTCCTTCATCCCGGTGATGCTCACCGAATGCTTTCCAACCATAATTCGAGAAATGTCTTTTTCGCTCATGGTCCCATGTCCGTCAGTTACCGAGGTTTCTTCAAGTACGAGCCGGTATCGATGGGTTCTTAGTTACAATGTTTCGGCTGGTGCAACAAATCATTTTTCTCCATCCGGATCATCCGGATAGCGGTTTTAGACCGCGGTACGAACGGGGAGTGTTTGCTTTCGGATGATGAGCGTTTCGGGCGAACCGGAACGAGTTGTTTTTTGAGAGGCGCCGAAACGCGAGCGGATGAGTCCGCCCGTCCGGCGGGCCGGCTCCACACCCCCCGCTCCCCTTCGCCGTTCCCATGACCTCCTTTCTACTTCTCCCTCAGAACCATGGCCGGTGGCAGGCGGAAGACAAGCTGGGCGGCGGGGATCGCGGCCAGGATCGCCGTCGCGCATACCAGGGGGAACGATGCCCCGACCGTGAGCCAGTCAACGGAGTAAATGAAAGTCCATCCGAAAGACTGTTTGTTGATGACGTAGATGAGCAGGGCCGACAGCACGAAACCGCAGGCAAGGCCCAGTGCTTCACCGATTATCACCATCATGGCGGCTTCCCATCCGATGATCGCCCGGATCTGGCCGGTGGCGGCGCCTGTGGCGATCATCGTCAGAAACTGTGGCGCCCGCTCCAGGACCAGTATGGTCAGCGTGGTGGCAATGCCCAGGGCCGCGATAAGAAGGGATATCATCAGCAGTACGGTGGTTATCGCGAAGGTCTCATCAAAGATGCGCAGGATATTTTCGCGCAGAATCGTCCCCTCGGTTGCCTCCAGGCTGTACCCCCGATCGGCGGCATCGAGGAGGATTCGATTCTTGAGCGCGGTTATCCTGGCATCCATGCCAGGACCTCGCTCTTTCATGAAGATGCTCGTTCCGGTCCAACTGGAATCCTCCGTCAGGCGCTCGAATTGGGCCAGCGCCATGTAGACCACTCCTCCCTGGGTGCGATAGTCCCGAATGATTCCCAGTATGGGCAAATCCAGGCCGGCCCCCGCCACGACGGTTTGAAAACGCTCACCCGGCCGTAGTCCGGTTTGAGTCGAGAATACTTCGGATACCAGCACGCCCTTACCCGCGTCTAATAGAGGAGCGGCCGTCTCCCGGTTACCCTCGAGGAACATGAACCCGGAGTGCGCCAGAAACTGCCCGGTATCGATCGGTTCCAGCAGGTAGGGCACACCTTTGTGGCTAAGAGGCACCCGGCGGTAGGGTACCAGGTCCAGTTCTCCCCGCATCCGCATGAGTTCCTTCACCACCCGGGGTGGCAGTGGATCGCGGTAGTGGTTGATGTCCGACATCTTCGGCCGTGCGTACAGGTCGCCGTTGATACTCTGATGAACCCAGGCGTAAACGGTGTCCCGGAAGCTGTGGACCATTATGGCGAGGGCCGTGAAAAGGCCGATGGCGGTAATGAGGGCGCCCGCCGAGATGGCTACCCGTGCTCCGGCATCCTTGAGGTAGCGCGAGCCGAGGTAAGCGGTTTCACCGGCGACGCGCCTTGCGATCGGCGGTATGAAGGAGCCGGCGGCCCTGAGACACAGCGGCGACAGGAGGGCAAAACCGAGGAAGAGGAAAAAAGTGGCGAAGTAGCCGGGGATCGGGATACCGGAAATCGCGGGCATCCGCGAGAGCGGCCAGACGGTTGCCAGAAGAGCCAGACCCGCCAGCGCCAGCATCCTGATAAGCCTCGATTCGTTTCGCACCGGTGCCTCCCGCATAAGGAGGGCTTCCCTTGCCCGCACCCTGGATGCCTCGAACGCCGGCTGGCAGGCGGCGGCAACCGCTACCAGCACCGTTATGGCAAACGAGAATACGGCTTCCCCGGCGGTAATGCCCGCTCCCTCGACATACACTCGCACAAACAGGTGGGAGATGGTTTCACTGATCCGTCCGAGCAGCTTCCCGGTCATCAAGATACTGGTGGGGATCGCGACCACCCATCCCACAATGCCGAAAACGGCTCCCTCGGCTATGAAAAGCAGAAAGATCGCGCGGGATGAGGCTCCGATCGCCCGCAGTATGGCGAGTTCCTTCCTGCGCGATGTAGCGTGCAGCGATATGAGACTATAGACAAGAAACATCCCGACAAAGAGGGAAACGAAACTCAACACGGACAGGTTGAGCTGGTAGGATCGGATCATCGCCTGCCCGGTTTCCCGGGTTTCGGACGGCTGCTCGATGGAAACATCCTCCGGAAGGGATTGCCTGAGCGCATTCAATTTTTCGGCGGTCACCGGCGGATAGAACACCACGTCGATCCGGTCGACCACGCCGAATATTCCCGTAAATTCCTGGAAAGTCGCGATGTCGCAAACGGCGATGTTCCCGCCTTCGATCGAAGCCGGCCCCTCCGGCTGAAGCCCGGCCAGGATGCGGAAAGGAGCGCCGCGGTTGGTGCTCCGGAGGAGGACCGAATCGCCGGGGTGCAAGCCGGCAGCCGAAAGAAACCCGCCGCCGGCAATGAGTGTCCCCGGAGTATTCATGAGTTCTCGCCATTGCGATCCCGCCGGCCCGCCGGCAGCCGTTTCGCCCGGCGACGACTTCTCTTCCCGAGATGTTGAAGGGGGAGTGGAGGGTGATTCCGAAAGGCTCCAGCCTCGAAGCGGTCTTTCCTGAATGGGGTCGATACCGATCAGCAGGAGGGGTTCGGGATTTACGTCCCCGATACGAACATAGGTGCTGGAAAGAGGCGAGGCGGCACGAACCACCGGAGATCTCAGAATATCGGCAATGAGCTTTTCCGGAAGTCTTCCGCCGGGTTTGACAATCGTCCGGTCCGCCTTTCCGGAAATGGCATCCACGCTCTTTTCAAAAGACCGAACGGCGGCGTCCGTGGCCAGCCGGACGCTGGTGAAAACGGCCGCTCCCAGCGCGATGCCAAACAGCACCGCAAGCGAGCGCCACGCGTGCCTTCGGAACTGCCTGAGGCTGAACCATGCCCAGAGGCGGATAAAAGCGATCATACGCCGGCCCGTTCGATTAATGTACCGTCTTTGAGCAGGATTTTCACGGTCGCGAAGGTGTCGGCCAGCGTGCTGTGGGTTGCCATGATAATCGTTCGCCCGTTGCGGTTGAGTTCCGCCAGCAACTCCACCACGGCCTCCGCGTTCCTGCTGTCGAGGTTGCCCGTGGGTTCATCGGCAAGAATTATGGCGGGATCGTTAATGAGGGCGCGGGCTATGGCGGTGCGCTGCATCTCGCCGCCCGAGAGCTGAGACGGGAAATGGCCTGACCTTGGCTCAAGTCCCAGCCAGTGGAGAAGCTCGTTTGCCCGCGATCGGACTGCCGTGTGCGAAGTGCCGGCAAGGAGCGCGGGAAGGCTGATGTTTTCCAAAACCGTCAACGTGGGAAGCAGGTTGAAAGACTGAAACACCATGCCGATCATTTCCCGGCGAAAACGCGTGAGCAACGGCCCCGGGGCGCGTTCCAGGTCAATCCCCGCGACGATGAGCCTTCCGGCCGTGGGCCGGTCCAGTCCCGCCATCAGGGCGAGCAGGGTGCTTTTGCCCGAGCCGCTCTCTCCCTTGATCACGGCCATTTCGCCCGCCGTGATGCGCAGGTTTATGTCCTTCAGGCCCACAACATCTTCCGATCCCACCGGGTAGATCCGCGAGAGGCCCTCGGTGAAAACGGCCGCTTCATTGCCGTTATCGAGTTTTTCGGTCATGATGTTCTTCATGCGGTTATTCATAGCCGCACATGCCCGTTTTGCGCAAGAGTTGACTTGAGCGGCGGTGGAAAAGGGTATAATAGTGGGATCGTGGGATTCTTCACATGGGGCAATGTCCCCGTCCATTACCCGTTCATGCTTCGATACCTCAACGAACGGCTTATCCTTCCGGGTACCGGCATGCTCTCTCCCGCTGACCCCAAGGTATCGAAACATGGAACGGGTTGGCGATGCGCGGCTGCAGTGCTGTTTCGTCAGTCAATTCTATCCCGCGAATGCGGGGTGACTATCCTTGACACGAATGGGAGTGATCTTGTTCCATTCGCGCCGCCGGATACCACACTTCATGAAAGCGAGGACCACCGATCATGTGTGATCTGCCACCCGTGGACAACGTCATAATGCCTGATGATATAATGTATGCGTTCCTGGGTGACTGGGGCGAAAGAATCAAGGTGCTGGGCAGACTCCACCGAACGCGATACAAGGATGAAGCCCTGGTTTTGTGCTGCTGTTATATCCAGACTGTTGGCGGTTGGCTGTGCGTTCACGAAGACCCGAGAAGGGCCTTTACTGAATCGCTGCTCACGTATTCGGACATCGAACTATTCAGAATGATAAATCTCCGGCGCCTGCTTTCAGAGCTGAAACGTGACGCCTGGAGAGCGCTTGAGGACAAGCTGAAATATTCTTCCATATTCTGGAGAAGCGGCTTTTCTCCGGAAGAAGAAATTACCGGCCTGTGCAAGGCTAATCTTTCAGAGGATGAGTTCGTAAGACTCGGGGAACAACTCTGGAGGGGAACACTCGCCCACGCGAGCTACGACATTCTGAGGTGTGACGGAGTTCATGACGGTTTAATGCTGTGGAAAGGCGGGCAAACGTCCCTGGGTTTCCCTGTGTTCTATTCGGCCCTGAAGCAGATATTCGATAGAGCGAAGGACCTGGCCATCGCCAGAAAACTCCCCTCTTTTGGATGCCGGGACTGATTGCCGGGATTCGTCCAAGCACATGGGTGAGTTCGGCGGAGGGGCGCCTTGCGCTGCCTCGATAAACAGCACGTTCCGAATAGCATTGGACCACTGGATGAAAGTGTACTCTCCCCCCGTTCACCCTGGGCGGAGCAAGCCCGGCATGCGCGTGGTAATACGCAATTGCGTTCAAGACGAATCTGCCCCGAGAGCGAAGATGCCGATAATAATTGGCCCGTTCTACCCTTCGGTACCTTAGGGCGAACGGGGGATGTATCACCTTGAACGCGAATTATTATAACATGGCTTTCGCGCTCCGTCAGCCGCGTGTGACTCACGCAAGTCCCGCATGCGCGTGGGTAATACGCGGGAAAATACTGGGGCGGCGGGGGTTCGCATCGCCCGGGGACAACGGAAGCGGGCGCCTCGGTATTCAGGGGAGATGCCGGTTTCTGGAAAGTCCCCGGGCACGAGCGGATTTCCAACCCTACATGAGTGCTGCCACTTCCTTCCTGATTCCGGCGTCAGCCGCCACGTCGAGGTATTTTCGAATTCCCTGGCCCGTTGAATCGGTCTGGACCGCCACCCAGCGGGTGAGCTTCGTCAGAGCCTTGCCGCTCCATATGATATCGCGGCCCATTTCGAGTCCCGCCCGGATGTCGGGGGCTTTTCCGATCATGTAGAGGATGGCTCCCGCATTGAGGCATGCCATGTCGATGCACTCGGGGTAGCCGGTGCCGCTGATGATTTTCAGAAATCGAACAGTTTCCTTGTGGATGTCTCCGGTTGCGGCGATGGACTCGTAGCCGGCCCTCTTCAGTCCGACGTCCTCGGGGGCAAGGAAGAATGTATTCTCCTCGCCGTTGGGGAAGAACTCATGGACCAGCGTTTCTCCGATGGTGGACATCTCGTCCATTCCCTTTTCCTTGCCCGAATCGAAACCGTGTACGACCATGGCCCTCTCGTATCCTATTTCTTTCATTACCCGGCTTACCTTCGGGACCATCGCCCCCGCATATACGCCGCGCAGGGCATGGGTGGGACGGCAGGGGCTTGCCAGCGAGGCAGCGATATTCAGGGTGGACCCGAACCGGATCTGGCTCAGGATGCGGCCCAGTGAATGCGGATGGACCATGGAACTCATGCCGTTGAACAGGCCTATTCCCTCTTTCTTGATGCTCTTTACGACCGTGCCCACCTCGCATTCGACGTCGATGCCGATGTTGTCGAGCAGGTCGACCGTGCCACAGGAAGAGGTGAGCGCTCTTGCGCCGTGACGGGCAAGGCGGGCGCCCCCGGCCGCGGCCACGACCGAGGCCGCCGTGCTGACGTTGAAGGTCTTGAGCTGGTCCATCCCGGTCCCGGAGTTTTCAACGAGCGGCCCGTCGAGTTCCTCGCAGATCCGGGCAGTATCCAGCTCCATGATGGCCTGCCATGCTCCGGCGATCTCCAGGTGCGTTTCGCCCTTGGAAACAAGGGCGGCCAGAAATGCCCCCTGCTGCAAGTCCGGCTGCTGATTCGTCAAAACCTGCCGGAACATGTCATAGCTTTCCTCCCGGCTCAGGTCCTCTCCGCCGATCAGCCGCTGGATATTCGCGCCAAATTTTTTCAAGGATTCATCCGACCAGCCCATATTCATTTCTCCGGGGTGCCCATGCACCCGTTCATGTTTAGACATCTCTCGATAAAGAGCCTTTGAAGTCAAGTAATATCAATCAGTCAGCTTGTTTCCCGGCTACACCTTGCCGCGCGCAAGCTTGGCTTACCCTCTCTCATACAAATTTGCGTTCAAGAGGATATACCCCCGTTCGCCCTGAGGTTTCGAAGGGTAGAACGGGTCAATTCTGAACGGCATCTTCAGTTTAGGGATAGACTCATCTTGGACGCAACTCCGTATCAAGAAGCAACTCACTCCCATTCAAGAACATTCATTACATGAAAGCGCTCTATTACCCGTTCGTGCTGAAGTATCATAGTATGAACGGGTCATCGAGTGTTCGCTCGTCGACGCTTTCGGGACGGACGGTAACCGTCCGCATCCGAAGGCCGCAAAGCGACAACCCACATCGCTCGTGACCACGGCCTGTTTGTTGCTCAAGCCTTGTCACGCAAAGGTGGAGCTTCTTCGCCCGGCACGAACGGACGGCAACCGCGGCTTCTTGAACTGAAATCCGCGCGGAGCCCGCCGAGGCGGAGCTTTCCCCGATAAAAACGGCAATCAGGGATAAAGATGTATTTTCATACCCTGCCGCTTTTCGACGATATCCAGTGCCGCGTCCAACTCGCTCAGAGGCATGCGGTGCGAGATCATGTCATCCACCGGGACCGCTCCCGATGCAATCCAGTCCAGTGCCTGGATGCCATGCCGGAAGCTGCAGCCGTAGGCGCCCACGAGCGTCTGTTCATAGTAGTGCAACTGGTTGAAACTTACAGGCAGTTCATCCTCGGACGGCTGCAGCCCCGAGAATACAACGAGGCGCCCGCGCGGGTTCAGTGATCCAAGAGCTTCCTGGTAGGCCTGTTTTGAGCCCACCGCGACTATGCATACATCGAATTTTTCACCACCGCGACAGACGCTTCCCCCGGCGATTTCCCGGCGCCGCTGATCCGGATCGATCGGGAATGCTTCCGCGCCCATTGCCCTGGCCGCTCTTGCGAGCAAAGTCCCGGCCGGGCCGGCGCCCCATATCCCGATGGTCTCGCCCTGTTGAAGGCGCGAGAGTTCCAGGGCGTTCAGGCAGCAGGAAAGAGGTTCGGCAAAGACGGCATGCTCGGCGCTAAGATCCCGGGGAACGGGGATGATGCTCTGCTCGGGCGCGATTACAAACTCGGCGAAGCCTCCATCCCTGTGGAATCCCATTATCCTCATATCCCGGCACAGGTTCTCCGCCTTGCTCCGGCAGGCGGGACACCGGCCGCACCAGACCCCCGGATAGACATATACACGAGCCCCCTCCCGCACGGAGGTTACGTTTCGGCCCGTCTTGCGGACCACTCCGACAACCTCTTCGCCCGGAATCCTGGGCAGAGTGAGATCGCGATGCCCGACCCGGATAAGTTTGAGATCCGTTCGGCACAGACCGGTCACCTCGACCTGGATAAGGACTTCATCGTCTTCCGGGTCACGCAGAGGCACCCTGGCCAGTTCAAAGGAACCGATTTCCCTGACGAGAACAGCCGACATTTCCATAGGCTTTTACAGACTCCTCCCCGAAAAACAAAAAGGTCCGACAGCCGGGTATCGGCTACCGGAACCCTTTGCCATCAGGCTCCACAATTCGGGATATTCAGTCGTCTTCTGACTTCCGGATCGTTCTCGGGATCATCGCCTTCCCATGCCGGTACGTTCCCCGTCCGGCACAGTGGCATGGTATTCCTGATCCCCGTCCCCGGTCACAGCGGCGGGACCGTCACGGTTTCTCACCGTGTTCCGTTACCGAATTCCACGTGCTGAGATATACGCTTAGCGTTGTGCCCAGGAAATCATCCGGGACTTGCATCGCCCTCCAAATCATCCATCCCGTAATCCCGGCGCGGGAACTCTCACCCGCTCGCCCTGAGATATCGAAGGGTAGAACGGGCCGGTCAGTGAGCGCCGGCAGGCTGGAAAGCCTGCCCCACGCATCGCATGCTCGCTGTTCTTTGTCCACGCCATGACACGCGAACGCGAGCTTAATTCCGCTCGGGGCGGCCGGTTGGATGTACCACCTGACCTGGGACACAACCTCAGTCTCTAATAGCCCGGGCAAAAAGTCAAGTCCGCGGGATGATTCTCCGCCCGGTATCCAGCCTCAGATGAGCCGTCCCCATTTGAGGGCGTTCTTCTGTATGCTCATCTGGATCGTTGGCTGGATGTACTCTTCACCGCGTTCGCAAAAGGGAAGGTAAGCAAGCGCATGGTCCCGAAGGGTCAGTTGCAATTTCGGAATCCGGGGGAAGATAAGCCGTTTCGGGACTGCAACGGAGGCTATCAGGATTTTGATGCTTTCCAGTGCTTCCACCAGGGGCAAAGTCACCGGAAAAAGGGGCAGGTCGCCGGGGTCGGAATCGGGAGGCGGCTCGCGTTGCAGTATCGTGAGGCTCCGGGCCAGCCGCACGAAAAGATTTGGCTGGGACTTGAACGCCGGCACCCAGAAGTGCAGTTCCGAATCTTCCCGTGTTTTGGGGACGCCGGGCAGATTGGCGATGCGGAACAGGTCCGTGTACGTATTGAGCGGAAGGCCGGAAATATTCACCCGCAATCGCCAGAAGGGCACATAGAGCTTCGAGCCGCGCTCGTTCGGGAAAAAAGAAAACCCAATTTTGCTCAGTGCCCGGTCTTGCGCCTGCCAGGCGGAATTGCAGTTTCGGCAATAAAGGACGAGGCTGTCCCGCTCGCCCTCCATATCCCAGCCGCATTGGGGACAAAGTGTGGCCAGGAAATCTATCCGGTTGTAGGGATCATGGTCGGGGCCGCCGGTCTGGCGTGTCTCCGTCTGTATAAGGTGCTCCCTGACCGGTTCGGGAACAGCGCCGAGAGGCTTCTGGAGAACCGCATCGAATAGCGAATTTTCGCGCACGATAACGGGCGCGAAAACAAGGCTCACTACGTCGCCGATAAAAGACCTGAAATGGACGTGGTCCGTCTCGCCCGGGCAACCGCCCCGGTCCGGCGCGGTGAACTCACGCGAGGCGAGGGTCCCGAAGGGTATATCGGGAGCAAGGAACCCGCCCGGGGTCTCGGGTGTCACGTAGCGTAGCGCAAGGACCTGGGGTCTTACTCCCAGGGAGGGCGGCAGAGGGACGTGGGCCGTGGCGAGAAGGGTTGAATCGATTATACCGCTTTTGATCTCGGTGCCTTCCAGGGAATAGACGATCCCCTTGAGCCTCCAGTAGGGAACGAAGATGAGAGGCTCGGAGATTTGCCCCGGCGGCGTCAGAAAATACCGGAAGCGGTCCCCTGACCATATGTAGAGGCGCACCCGGCAAAAGGAGCACACAAAGATCCGGTCCGTCTCCCTCAGGACAACGGGAGCGCCGCACTGCGGGCAGCAGTGCTCGATCTTCCATTCTGATCCGTTAGAGTTTATCACCGCATTTATTACAATAGAGTGATTCCGGCAGATTCTCGGTCCCGCAATGCGGGCATTTCACGGGCTGTTTCTTTTCCGCGGCGGGACTTCCGCATCCGGGGCAGAACCTGGCGTTCGGCGGAATCTCGGCATGGCATCGCGAGCAGCGGTTGAACACCACGAGGTGCTGGCCGCAATAGGGGCAGAACCTGGAATCCGCGGGAGCCAATTTATGGCAGGACGGGCAGGGGGCCTGTCCCGTGCAGGGACTGTCCTCCGTTTTGAGCGCCTGAGAGAAAATCCCGGGCATCATCATGGCCATTCCCATCCCCAGTCCGGCCCCCGCGTCCGTGTGCGATTCCGAAGCCTTTTCGAGGGCCATGGCCGCTTTCATCTTGACCAGCCGGTCCAGGTCGCCCAGCACGGCGAGCCTGCTGCTGTCGTCAATGGCCTGCTGAACCTCGGGGGGCGGGGTGATCGAGTTGATATAGAACTGCGAGAGCCTGATGCCGTAGTAACCGAAGTCTTCCTGGAGAAGCTTTCGCAGGTCGGCGGACATCTCATCGTACCTGGCCGGCAGCGAGACGAGGGAATCCAGGTTCTCGCCCATGTAGTCGTTGAATCTGGATACGACCACCCGGCTCAGGTACTCCTCGATCGATTCCGTGGTGAATATCCCCTGTGTTCCCACCAGCGTATTGATGAGAAGCACCGGCTGAACTATCTGCAGGCTGAGCACGCCGAAGGCCCTCAGCCGGACCAGGCCGAGCCGCGAATCCTTGAAGGCCACCGGATCGCGGGTCCCCCACTTGAGATTCGGAAACTCCTTCATGTTCACGAGGTACACTTCGGCCCTGAGCGGGCTGGTAAATCCCCAGGGCGAGGACAATATCTTTGTCAGGATCGGAATGTTCGCCGTGGTCAGCGTGTGCCGGCCCGGCCCGAAGACGTCCTGGGCCTTGCCGCCGTGGAACATCACCCCGGCCTGGCTTTCGCGCACGATGAGCTGCGCGCCCAGCTTGATCTCGCCCGAACCGGACTCGGGTATCCTGTGAACCATCTCATGGCCCGACTCGTCGAACCACTCGATCACTTCGAGAAAGACCTTATTATTTGTTCCCATTGCCGCCCAGTCTATGTCATTGAATTTGGCGTTAAAGTTAGCAAACGGAAGCTGTTCCCGGCATGCCGGAAGATTTAAGGAGTTATTCGGCAATAAGGCGAGTGAGCGTTAATGAAAACCCAAATCCCAGGTTGAATACAAACTCGACTGAAATAGATTTTCATGGTGAGCGCAATCGATTCGCCAGACTCGCAAAAGATCATACGGAAATAAAGAATCGCTTACACCGCGAGATCTTTATTACTCAGGTGGAGGTCGCCGTTGGGTAAATTGCGCGTTCTTTCCGGCAGGGCGGTCTGCCATATTCTCTCCCAACATTGTTTAAATCAATTAAGACAACGCGGAAGCCATATGGTAATGCAGAAGAAGGATGGCGATACGACAATCACTATCCCGTCCCCGATTATGACGAGTTGCGGGTTGGCACATTACAATCCATCATCCGACAGTCGGGACTTCAGCGTTCGTTATTCGAAATTCAATGAAGATAGGAAGCCCCGCATCTACAGCCCGGGACTAAATCGCTAATACCGCTCTCCCAGTTCGCATACAAGCATTTCAATGTCCCGGTTTCTGATGCCATCTCTTTCGATGCCGATTTAACGGTTGTCTCAGGGCTTGTCCGTCATGGCCCGCAGACGCCGCACCGTTTGCAGTTCGTGCCGGGAAGGCATTCCGGACTGCTCTTTTCGTGGAGCGCACGCTGGTATTCTTCCCATAGGAATCCGCGTTCGACGCCGTGGTCGATTATCTCCCAGGGGAAGGGTTCATCCTTTGTCCGCTCCCGCATAACCCAGAAGTCGGGATTGTGCGGGCTCCCGCGCATCGCCTGGCTCCAGGAAAGACCCTCCAGGGCCACCTTCTCGATAAGGGGCGCGATTCTCCTGTCACCCCTGGACAGAAGGGCCTGCACATAGGACCACTTGGGGACGTCGAAGTGGACGCGTACGTTCGGCACTTTATGGAGTGCTTTCTGGATCCACTTGGCCCGCTCTTTCAACTCGCGCACCCCGGCAAACGGCACCCACTGAAAGGGCGTGAAGGGTTTGGGTACGAAAGAGTTCACGCTGAGCGTGATCGTCGCCAGCCGTGATTTCCCCCTGCTCGAACTGAGGACGTGATGCCGAATCCCCTTTGCAAGGTCCACTATCGCCTGCAGGTCCTCCCTCGTCTCCGTCGGAAGCCCTATCATGAAGTAGAGCTTGATGTTGAGAATGCCTTTTTCAGCGAGGATTTCGGCGGCTCTGAAAATCTCCTCCTCGCTCAGGTTCTTGTTGATGACCCGCCGCAACCGTTCCGAACCCGCTTCGGGAGCGATTGCCACCGCCTGGTGGCGGCTCGATTCGAGCCCGGAGATGATTTCGGGAGTGAGTGAATCGGCCCGCAGCGAGGAGAAGGAGAGTGATCCCCCCTGGTTCAGGATGGAATCACACAGGTAGTTTATTTCGGGGTGATCGGAAACGGCGGCGCTGACCAAGCCGATGCGGGCCGAGTCGGGGATCTTTTGGCCCGTGATTTCGAGAAGCTCATTCGCCCCATGAAAACGCACCGGGCGGTATACGAATCCCGCGGCGCAGAAGCGGCATCCGCGTCCGCAGCCCCTTCCGATTTCTAGCAGGACCACGTTGCTGAATTCCGTGTCGGGAGTGAGAACGGCCGTGCGGCATGCGGGTGACTCGGCCAGGTCCGCCCTCGGATGGATGATCCTTTCGGGCAGGCCGCTTCCGGGCACCGGGCGAAGCGATGCGAGCATGCCATCCGAACCGTAGACCGGCTCATAGAAGGAGGGGACATAGATCCCGGGAACCGCTTTGCCGAGTTCCCTCAGGATGTCCGGACGCGATGCGGAGGTGTTTTCGAATTCTTTCCAGAACCGGAGGAAATCCGGGATGAGCGGTTCGGCTTCCCCGACGAATATGAAATCCAGGAATGGCGCCATGGGTTCCGGATTGATAAACAGCGCCACCCCGCCCCCGGAGATGAGCGGGTGATTCGAGCCGCGCTCATCGCTTCGGGCCGGAATACCCGCCAGGTGCAGCATTTCCGGAACGTTAGTATAGTCGTTTTCGAACGGGATCGAGAATGCGACCAGGTGGAAGTCGAGCAGCGGCCTCTGGGTTTCGACGGAGAGAAGGTTCCCCGGCGACTTCCGGAGGACCTCGATCTCCTCCGGTTCGGGATAGAAAACCCGTTCGCAGACGATGTCCTCATAGCGGTTCAGGGCTTCGTAGACAAACTGGAAGCCCAGGTTGGACATGCCGACGGCGTACCGGTTGGGGAAGGCCAGCGCCACGCGGATTTTTCCGCCCCAGTCCTTGACGATCGTTCCTTTTTCCTTCGAGAGCCAGTCCTGCCTTCTTTGTTTCAATTTCCAGAGCATCGGTGTTGTGTGAATCCTGAAACCGGCATTCGCCGGATGGATGGTGTCCGATTCAATTGTGCCGCCGGCACTTCCACATCATGAATAATAACGCGGAGAATATAGCAGAAGAAGGGCCGAAAGACGGGAGTCAATCACGAGGGGATGCAAAAAAGCGCGGCGATCCCGGTCTGTCCCACGGGATTGAAGCCCTCGGTCTTGATGCGCGAGATCCACGGGATGGGGGCAGACTTTCAGCCCGCCCCACACGGTCAAACTTACTGAAATCGAGCGCCAGTCTCAAGCGGAACCCGGTATAACCTAACTCTGTTCGGTAAGCTTCAAATAATCTTCGATGGGGAGGACGCTGAGGACTTCGTATTGTACGTGTCCGTGTCGCAGTGTTTCGATGACCGATTTGATCCTGGCCTGCTCATCGGGAAATTCGGTGATGATAAGGTACTCTCCGCGCGAGACGATATAGTAGGCGCTCAGGACTTTCCCTCCGACCGCCTCGACGGCTTTCCTTCCCGTCTCGAATCGTTCCCGAGATTTCTTTATTTCCTTGTAGGCTTCGGCATTAGGCTTCAGAAAGGATACGTAGGTCGGCATTTGGGGTCTCCTCTCAATGATGGGGCAAGAAGTAGTGACTCACAAGGATGAATTCCGGACCATGGGGTCGCCTGCGACCCCGCGTGCACTGTGACTGGACAAGGATTAAAGGCAGTTTATTGACGAGGCGTGGGTTTGTCAAACGGCAATTGGGGCGGGCGATAAGTCGTCCCGTGAGAGAGACCCGTGCCGTTGGAGCACTCCAGCGCCGCAAAGGCGCCGAATCCCCGCCACCTGGAAATTTCCCCGCTCAGTCGCCTCCACCCGTTCTTTTCAAGTATTCCTCTATCTCGAGCCTTACCTGGTCTATCACCCGCGGCAGGGCTGCCGCCACGGGAGGGGAAAGTTCCATCGACCAGTCGATCAGGGCCGGCTCGACGCCAACGACCAACACCTCCGGAACGGTTTTTCTCGGTGTAAGCGCCAGCACCCGGGAGAGATCGAACCCGTGCATCGAACCGATTACCTCGGGCCGGACCATGTCGGCAAAGGGAATCCGGTATACCGATCCCGGAGTTCTGTCGGCTTTCACCGCATCCACGACGATGACGAAGTCGGCCGTCTCGAGGTCGGGAATTGCATCCAGAATGGCCGTACCCGTGTCGCGCACGGTCACTTCGGGGGGCATATCCGCCCGTATGAGGGCCTGTGCGGCATGAACCCCTATTCCCTCATCCGCGAGTAGAAGATTCCCCAATCCCAGAACAAGTATCCTCGACATCCGTTTTCCTCGGTGTGCCTATCCCGATGCCCGTTCGCGGTCTTTCAGCGTAAATCCGGGCAACTCTTTTGCCCGGTCGGAATCAAGGTTGATGGATTACAGGTTCGGGGCGCCGGTCAATTATTGCGGAAGCAATCCGTCGGTGTCTAAGCAACGTGGCAAGCAGCCTCCAAAAAAGTACCCATTCGAAAGAAGCACTCGGAAAGACCCGGCCATCGACGGATCACCGATATTGATAAATACCTGCCGCACTTTGCGGTTCTTGGCGGAGGCGCGCAATATCTCAACAGTTTCGCGACGATTGGTAATCTTGCTTATGAGGTCCCACGGTCACATTTCCGAATTGCGCCGCTTTTAGTCGAGATTATTCCGATTATAAGCACGCCGGCGAACCATGGAAACATTCCAGAAAGGCGAGATCCTGACCATGAAAAAGCGATACGGTGAATTTGCCGCCAACCCGGATCGCGCCCCATTGGAATGATGAAAGACCCCGGTCCGGTGTCACGTCGCCTTCACGCTTTTGGCGCCACGGCGAAAAGGCCTCCCGCCGGCGGGGTGGAAGGCAGCCCGGAGAGTCCGGCGGCGTAGTTAGCCGTTGTTCCGGATCGCATCGCAACCAAATGCATTGACGCTCATCTCCGATGATTTGCAGGTCATCAATATCACAGCTATTTATCCTAATGTCCACACCTTCCCCGGCAATGATTCCTCGCCGGAGTCTCCTGGTGATAACAGGTCGAAAATGACCCGGGCCCCCGGTATTTACGTACCCTCGAAACGGGCCGGTTCGAATGGGTTTGGCGGAACCGGGGTAAATAGGCAACAAAGGCAGCGCCGAGATGTGAATTCAATTTATGGTTCTTCGCAAGCGTTGCGGGATTGGTATGCCAACATTGGGGGAGTAGTATGTTCGGATGAGTTGCCGCGAGTCTGTCGCGCAAACCAGAGGTATAATCGGCCGGGCGATCTTCGGACCCGGACAACCATGGCGTTGTCCGGCCCGCCAACCCTTTCATTTATAATGAAATGATTGGCCCTTGTTTTTCGAACTATGACGCAAGATCTCGAGCCGGAATGATCATGGGATCAGAGTACCGTGACCGGTTGGAAAGAGCCGGCCCGAGCCGATTCAAGCCGTTTTCTGAACACGTTGAACGCATCCTCGATCACGTCCTCGGCCGCATTGTACTGCGGCGCAAAAATGGTGAACCAAAAACAAGGTTCGAAGCAACTCACTTCGAAACTAAATGGGAATGCGCTTTCATGCCCGTAGTGAGGAAATCTCTCGCAGACCCAGCTTTCAAGCTTCGTTTCCAAATCATATTCACAGCCAAAATGGACGCAGTTCCTGCATGTCTTCCCGTAATCGCGGCGGGAGGGCTTCAAGAGGCTGATTTGGTTCATAGCGGCTCCTTTTAACTTGTCAGAACAGCGATCCTGCGAAGAGCGATAGTCATTTTTGCTCATTATGTAAAGGGTGATTTTGGTGAGGAAGTATTGGGTATTTCGAGCACCCAACTCAGCATAAATTGATTTTATATTCAGCATGTTAACGGAGTGGTGGACAAAGACGGAAGATGTCCGCGCCAAGTGTTGGCGCCTCCCGGGACTTCATGGAGTTGATCAATACGGATGGTTGAGAACATCAGGGATAGTGTTCCTGCTCTTGCTTCCGCTCCCGGTGGCTCGGCAGGAAGGTTGTCCGGGTCACCGGCGTCGACATATTAACAGTTGTTGGAGGCTATTGTCTTGATGATTCCGTTTTCTCGAATTCTCCGTATTGTTTCACGGGGGACATCATGCATTTCATTAAATGGAAATTGGCCAATGTGCAGATATTTTTAACCATCGCATCTCAAGCAGTCCGCAAATGTATCTAAACGAACGAGTGCCTGCCTTACCAGTATGTAACTTTTTGGTAACCTTCGATGATGTAGAATTCATGATGCCGGCATTTTCAAGGTAAGGATATGCAATGAGGGCAGTGAATTATGCAGTCCTCCCCTCATGATATCGGAGCCAGCAGGAGGGTCAAGAGAAGGACGAAACCAATCGTCGGTTTCACGAGGAGGAGTGAAGCTCATGGTGTAGTGGCAAAAGGCGGAAACGAAGTGGAACGGCGCGGGCTTGAGGAAGGAGGCTCCTGCCCGGACCGGAGTCAATGGGATCGCGGTGTGCCCCAGGCCCACCAGTTGGGAAGAATGAGGAGCTGGAGAGGAAGGAAGCTGAAAAAGAAAAATGACAAGAAGAGGAT
The DNA here is from genome assembly GCA_039679945.1 of Syntrophobacter sp. Lineage (GTDB taxonomy): Bacteria > Desulfobacterota > Syntrophobacteria > Syntrophobacterales > Syntrophobacteraceae > SbD1. Next base: position 68,787 of record JBDKTY010000056.1, read on the forward strand.
CACAACTATGGCTGAACAAAGGGTCGTAATCGAAAAGGAACGATCGGAGTTCAAGCAGCTCCTGCTGAAGAACCCGAATCACTTCGGCACTGCCAGAAGCAGCACCTTTAAAGCGGTGAAGAAGATGGCCGGAAACACAAAGTATGAGGAGCTGAGTTGCATTGGACTCAACCCGGCTCAGGACATGCTTGAAGCAACGGTGCGGATCAAGCTTCCATATGGATACGGAGGTGATCTCTGCTCGGCGGGCACCACGGAATATGTGCGGTTCTTTATTGATTATGGCGCGGGGTGGGAGGACCTTGGTGTCGCGGGTTTTTCGATCCACGATCTTCCTGACAGTCTCGACTGCGATAAGGCGCCAGACAAGCCTCTGAGTTACGTGGTCACAATGCCTGTCGATCCCGTGAACAGGCGCAACTACTGCAAAATGCCGGTGATGCCGAAGGTGAGGGCAATCCTTTCCTGGAATGTGATACCAAGTGCCAACCCATCGGACCCTCCTGTCTGGGGCAATGTGCTGGAAAGGCATATCCAGATCCGACCCCGGCCAATGAATGTCAAGGATATCGCCGTGGCCATTGGCCAGAAGGCCGGCAAGAACATAGATCTTCCCGATGAATTCAAAGACCTTGAGTTTATTCCCATACCCGAACCCTCCCCGCCGCCTGTCGAGTTCGTCGATCTCGTCAAACTCCATGGTCCCGGCGCTGCCCACGGGTCGTCAAAGGCTGTCGTGGAACCACATCGGCTAGGTTTCCCTCAGATCCAGACCGCACTGAACTCTCCCCTCCTGGACCACGCCAGCGTGAATTCGAAAATAGCCGAATGGAAGGCGCTCGGGCTCGACTGGGCCGAGGCGATGGCAGCGATCGAGAAGACAAGCGGCAACACGAGTTATGAGGAGCTGACATGTGTCGGCCTCGATTACAACCGTGAATGGCTCGTCGGCACCTTTGTCGTGAAGCTTCCTTCGGGTTATTCCGGCGGTCTCTGCTCTCCCGGATCATCGGAATACGTGGCATTCTGGGCCGATTGGGACAATACGTGCAAGTGGACGTATCTTGGCCGGGCGGAAGTGAAGGTCCATGATATTCCCGGCATCCCCGCTGATGGCCTCTGCTACACGGCGATTCTTCCCGTTGATCTCGATGACGTGCGGAGCCCCTGCGAAATTCCGAAGATAGGCAGGATCAGGGCTGTCCTCTCCTGGGCAACCCCTCCGTCGGAAACAGATCCGAATGCCGTTCCGCACTGGGGCAACCGGCTCGATACACATGTCCAGATAAAGCCGGGCATCGTGGATGATGAGCTAACCGCAAAGATCAGATCCCTTGGCGGCATCAATGTCGAGGACATCGACGGAATGACCGGCCTGACGACCCCGACAGCCAAATTCTGGTACTTCGAAACGCCTGCCGACGGATGGTGCCTTGGAAGAAACTGTCCATTCGGCGGTCTTGTCGTAGTGGAAGGCAAGTATTTCCCTGGCCTCTACTACCGCATCGGCGTGCGCAGGGTGAGCGATCCTCCCGGAGCGTACACTTATGTCACGAACAGCTTCAGTGCGCGACGGATTGGTTCGGGTTCCGATCCCCAGGTGGCTGATCCGACCACGGGTTTCTTCACCTACAAGGACCCGGCGCTCTATCTCGATACGCGGCTCGCACTCTGGTACACGACGGGTGATGACCTTTGGGCGGTAAGGATCGAGATGGCGGACGTACTTCTGCCCACCCCCAACATAATCGACATCAGTCCCGAATATCGTATCCAACTCGATAACACGGCGCCGCTTCCGGCTCCACCGCTTGCATCGCCAATGATTGACATCCATATCGACAGCGGAGGCGACTGCAAGGATTTCATTGAAGGCGGAACAATCGACGGCCACTTTGTGGCACGCGACCTCTACTTCGGCGGCTTTTCTCTTTCGACTCTGCCGAATACGGCCGTGTTCCCGTCAAATCCCCCGACAACACCGCAGTCCGCCACGTCTCAGACACCCGGGTCGCCGGGAAGCGCCTGGTCTTTGAAAACCTCGGCGCCAGTCGAGATGAAGCCTTGCGGGTATGTCGTGCGCCTGGAGGTTTCGGACCGTTCGATCGTGAACAGTTACCCTGAATCTCATAACCGGAATCATGTCGAGGTGGGTTTCTGCCTTAGGGCGGATAATTAGATGACAACGTTTTTCGTGTGACACACAGGCTCGACAGGGGGGAGATTACAGGCTCTCTCCTCTGTCCGGCCTCGACGAGCACGGGGCGGCATAGCCCCAACCAGGGGGGGCAGGGAGACAAGAAGAGCGCGAAGGCGCCAGGAAGCAACAGGAATCGGTGATGCCCCATCGTCCGCCGACCTGAGCAAAATTCTCCACGTTGGCAAGTAACCTTCACAAAAGGAAGCTTTCCAGTTTCCCGTAATCCTTCTAACCTGCATGTTTCAGAGAAAGATGCGCACCGACACTGAAATATCCTTGCAAGGACCTTAAGCCTAAATTAAAGTGTCAAATCAGGACGATATGGAGGAAGCCAGCTTACGGTTCTCCCAGAGGCCAGATCTCCCTCGCCTCATTGTCGTTCAGAGACCGATCCAGCGTCCTCGAATTTCATAGAAACTGCAAAATCATTTGTTGATATTCCAACAAGTCAAATCACCGGATGAACCGATGGCTTTAACTAAGAGAACTGCCCATGCCTTCTTCTGATAATCAGTTTTCCGCAGCCGACCCGGCGCTCGGATACCTTTATCAGCTACGTTTCGCTCTGCTTCAGACGCTACGGCTGCCCGAGGAGACTGTGTGCTTTATCGAAAAAGACGATGACATTGATTTCAACGATCCGGAAGAGGGTCGAATTCTGGCATCTCTCAAACCCAAAGCTCCGGGCGACTCTTTGACTGATCTCTCGCCGGATTTCTGGAAGTCAGTTCGCATTTGGGTAGATTACTACATGCGGAACGATATTTCCACGGCAGCAGTCTCATTCTTCTTAATCACAACAGGGCGAGTAGTTGATGGATCATTCTTGGAAACGTTCCTCCCGAATACTCAAAAGGACAATGAACTGGTGGCGAGTGTTTGCATGGTGCTGGGAAGATCTTATTCCAAAACGATTCAGAAAACGAAAGACCTCCTTGGGCAGCTCTCACGTGACAAGTGGCCTGACTTTTTCCGTAGGATCACGATTTTTGATTCTCAGGAGCGAATCCAAGACATTCCAACGCTGCTCATCAAAGAACGGTTCAGGCCCATCCGCCCGCAATTTCGCCTAGCGGTTTATGAACGTCTTGAGGGTTGGTGGAATAATGCGTGCATTAATATTCTCACCGGTCAAAGAGTTGAGCCGCTACGCGGATTGGAGGTTTCGGAAAAGCTTAGCTCCATCGCGGAGCAGTATCGGGAGGACAACCTTCCTATCGATTTTGAGCATGCCGAGCCAGAAGATGGAGTGTATCCCGAAACCGATGACCGCTACTTCGTGAAGCAACTAAGGGCCATCGGACTAAAGTCAGACAGGATCAGAAGGGCAATACTTGATTACTACCGCGCCTTTCAGCAGCGTAATTCATGGCTACGTGAGTTTGCAGAGTTGTCCGGGGAACTAGAAACGTACGATGACCGTCTTGTCGATGAATGGGCACGTCTCCGAGAGATCGTTTTCGAAGAATTGGAAGAAAGCAGTCCGGAGGAACTGCTCATGAGAACCGGCAGGGAACTTCTTAACAGGCTATCAACAAGCGACCTTTCAAATCTTCGCATTCGGCCAAGGGTAACCGCTACTTTTGTCCCAATGGGCAGCTACCACATGCTGGCAAACGATGAGCCCCCCCGAGTTCATTGGCATCCTCAATTCCAAGAGAGGATTGAACAAATTCTTTATGGGAAGAAACAATGAGACCCTGGAATCAGCGTCCTCGCGAGATCCGTAATCTTTTCAACCCCGCGTTCTGCGGACTCGTTCTATCGCGTGGGATAGAAGGATACAGCGAAATAGTCAACCGATCTATGCCATTTTCGTTGACTATTTTAATCCTGCCGCTGTGTCTTCACAAGCGCACAAGAGAGCAAATCAAGGAAGCAAAAAAGTCCTACTTCACAAAAATTCTTCAGGAGCACCCTGAGATTCGTGTCGATTTAGCCCGACGGGCACGAGGCCTCTTGCCCTACACGATGGAAGCCTTCGCCTACTTGATGTCCTGTGGAGTGATCGAGGTTGATGATTCAGGATGTATCGCACTCAGGAATAATA
>JBDKTY010000057.1:0-2783 GCA_039679945.1 Syntrophobacter sp.
TCACCGGCCGAGGCGATACAGTGGCGTCAATCAAACCCGACGGTGAGCAGTCTCCAGCCGCTTCCTCCCAATCCTTCACCCGGACAGGCCGATACGTGTGTCCGTTGTTTCTGGTTCGTTACTTCCGGAAGATGATGACGGGGTCAAGTCTCCGTATGACCATTCAGGTTGGTTGAGGCTTGACCGGCTAGCCCGGCCGCTCCGATACCCTGCCTTGGCCCTGAACGAGAGATAAAGGGCCGAGTCCGGGAAACCGCTGAGCAGGGCAGTGAGCTCTAATACCAAGGCGCGCTCGAGAATATACTGCTCCGCCGCCCGCCCGTGCCTGGAGCCGAAGCGTGCCCGGCCATGTTTGCCCTTCGATGCCATGGGACGTGTGCTGTCTTTATAACGAGTCAGCACGGGACCCAATAATCTCCGATTCGCTCCTATCCGTATCAGGAGGAAGGATCATCCTCTGCCTCGTCCCGAAAGCCTCCCGCGTTTCGCGGGACCGGCATCCGCATTGAAAAAATCAGGTCCGTGGGCCGAAGGCTTCGCCCGGTTCGTGGAAAGCAGTGTTGACGGGTTCAGGGATTTCGACTATGGGATGCAGGGTGTCGGCCTCGGCTTTGACAGCGCGGTTACAGAACGCCTGGTGGCGGGCTTTGATCTCGGTTTCGCCAACACGGCCCTGGACCTTGCCGCCACCTCGGGACGCAACAGCATTGCCAGTTATTTCGTCTCACTCCATGGGGCTTGCTTCACCGGTACGGCATCTTTTCCCATGGCGGGTATAAGTACCACAAGAACCGCCAGATAGATGCCGGGGCAATTCAATTGTCCCCCCGGGAATCTCATGACGGTAATTCTTTGAACTTGATCTATTCTTCCCGCGCAGTCTGATCAGGCATGGATGGGCCCCACACTGTTCCATCCATCGCACGGGGGGGTAGGGAATAAACGTTGGGGGAGCGAAGCGGAACGCGTCGTAAGCCGCGTCAGGGTGAGGATGACTTCGTGAAGGTGAAAAGGCTTCGTGGAAAATGCACCGGCATCTACAAGGAGAGTGAGTTGAAAAAACTGTGTTATGTTCTCGTTGGAGTTTTCCTGCTGGCGCTTGGCGGATGCGGCGCCGAGCCGCCCAAAATCGGCGTCGTGAATGTGGTCAAGGTTGTAAATGATTCCAATGAAGGAAAGAAGGCTAACGCGGAGCTTGATACCCTGGTGAAGGCAAAACAGGCCCTTGTTAAAGAAAAGGCGGATTCTGTCGAAAAGCTGAAAAGAGCGGTCGAAGCTGCTCCCTCCACGGCAAAGAAGGCAAAAGAGGATGAACTGAGGCAGGCAAGCACCGAGTATCAGAGCCTGGTCTCGTCATCCGATGCCGAAGTGCAGAAAAAAGCCGCCGAACTCAGGAACATGGTCTTGGAGCGAATTAAGAAGGTCCTGGAGTCTATCGGCCAGGAAGAACAATTCCTGCTGATTCTTACGAACGATAATGCTCCCTATTTTCAGAAGACTATTGATATCAGCGAAAAGGTCATAAAAAAATACAACGAATTGGCCGACAAATAGGGATAGTCCGTGCAAACCCGCGCGCACCCGCGCATGCCGGAAAATTGAAGCATTAACGGGTGCGGGCGGCAGTCAGATCGCCCTTCCTTGCATTACTCCAAGGCCACTCCCGCGAAAAGGCGGGTATTCCGCGCAACCCGGCATGGTGGGATCGGGGATCTCCCGTGCTGTTCGGTAGGACTCCATCCGACAAAAAAATAGGATTCTCACTGACAGAAATTACTCACGGGACGCCTATAATCGTGCACGGTTTCAGAGAGGGTTACTCACTTGTATATTCCGTAACAAGAGCGGCAGGCATCAGCCAAGGAAGACATTGACACGAAAGAATTGGAGGCAACTCGAACATGCCATACGACGCGACAAAGATGAAAGACTGGCAAATCTCGGAAGCAGCAGAGCTGAACATGCCCAGCATGGATGAGTGGGCAGCGAAAATGGGGCTGCAAAAAGATGAAATCATCCCGATGGGCAAGCTTGCCAAGCTCGACTTCATGAAGATCATCGAGCGGACGAAGAACCGCCCCGACGGTAAATACATCGAGGTAACCGCCATCACCCCCACCCCCCTGGGTGAAGGCAAGAGCACGACATCCCTCGGTCTCATTGAAGGCCTGGGCAAAAAGGGCAAGAACGTCGGCGGCGCCCTGCGCCAACCCTCGGGCGGCCCCACCATGAACATCAAGGGTACGGCGGCCGGCGGCGGCAATGCGCTCCTGATTCCGATGACCGAGTTCTCGATGGGACTCACGGGCGATATCAACGACATCATGAACGCCCACAACCTGGCCATGGTCGCCATGACCTCCCGCATGCAGCATGAGCGCAACTACAACGATGAGCAGCTCGCGCGCCTTACCAAGATGCGGCGCCTCGACATCGACCCCACCCGCGTTGAAATGGGCTGGGTCATAGATTTTTGCGCCCAGTCGCTTCGCAACATCATTATCGGCATCGGCGGCAGGACGGACGGTTACATGATGCAGTCCAAGTTCGGCATCGCCGTGGGTTCGGAGTGCATGGCCATCCTCGCGATCATCAACGATCTGGCCGATCTCAAGAAAAGGCTCAACAATATCACGGTGGCATTCGACAAGCGCGGCAAACCGGTTACAACCGGTGACCTCGAAGTCGGAAACGCCATGACCGCCTTCATGAGAAACACCATCAACCCCACCCTGATGTGCACCGCCGAATACCAGCCCTGCATGGTACACGCCGGTCCTTTC
>JBDKTY010000058.1:0-36472 GCA_039679945.1 Syntrophobacter sp.
AATGAATGGGATCATACTCACGGAGAGAAATTCAGGTGGCGGCTAATATTCTTGATCTGAACGAAAAAAGGCTGGAAAAGCTCCCTCCGCGGCAGTTGACCAGAGAACTCATGAGCCTTCCCGCGAAACGGAGGATGAAGGTCATCCTGGAGAGGGCCGACTCGGATGCCGTGGTTACAGCCCTCGATGCAAACGATTTCTTCTTTACCCTGGCGGAGATCGGTCCCGATGACGCCCTCCCCCTCCTGGCGCTCGCGAGTGTGGACCAGATCAACCATTTATTTGACATTGCATGGTGGAAGAAGGACGCGATAGAACCCGCGCGGGCGCTGACATGGCTTGAACGACTTTCGAAGGCAAGCGATCGCAAGCTCCTGGAATGGCTCCACCATGCCGACTTCGAATTGCTCATCGCTCTTTTCAAGCAATGCCTCTCGGTTTCAATCGCCCCGGAAGATATAGACATGGTCGAGGCAAGGGAGAGTCTGCCGCCGAGGACAATTGACGACGTCTACTTCTGGGAAGCGTTGTATCCTCAATATGACGACCTGATCATGCACCTGTTGGGCCTGGTATTCGAGGTGAATTATAACTTCTTCAAGGAACTGATGAATCACATACTCTCCGCGCCGACCCTGGAGATAGAAGAACTGGCCTACCACTTTCACAAGGCGCGACTCGCGGATAACGCCATTCCCGACTACTACGACGCGCTTGAAATCTATAAGGGCATCAAGCCAACGGAATTCCAGGCCAAGAGGCCCCTGTCGCCGGCCGTGGAGGGGCAAGCGCCACCCTCGTTCGCACTGGCGATGGTCTCGAAAACCGATCTTCTTGGACAGGCCCTCCGAGGCGTCAAGGACCCCGACCTGATCGAGACCCTCCAACTGGAAATGGCCGCGCTCGCCAACAAGGTGATCGTCGCGGACCAGCTTTCCCCCGATAATGCCGAATCTCTCCGCCAGGCTGTCGAAAAAACACTCGCCTATGTAAACCTCGGTCTCGAAATCAGTTCGGGCGAGGTTTTGGATGCGGCGAAAAAGATTGTGAAGGAACGCTTTCTGGAACACCTGTTCCGGCTTGCGCAGGCTGAGGTGGCCCAGGTCAGGGGACGCATGCGCCGGGTGGCCGAATATGGCTGGATCGGACAATGTTCGGGAGGAATCAAGCGCCTTGACGGAAAATGGTTCGATATGGCCGAGGCACTCCTCGCGAAGACGCCGAAAATTCAGCGGGAGTTTAACGAAATTACGGCAGGAAGCGAAGGCGAGGATTTTTTCAGAACCACCCGGGACATTGCCCTGGCAAACCGGCAGGTGGCTGTGATCACCGCCGCCGGGCACCTTTACAAATCGTTCGGGACCGACCCGAAAGACCTGGAAGAAAGGCTGTGGAGGGACGGGCAGGTACACACCTCGGAAGACATTACCCTGGGCGTGATGGTCCTTACCGCCGCGGCCGGGTACCTTTCCTCGGATCAATGGCAAGTGAAGCCTCTCTCGGTCGAGAACTGGCCGAAGCTTTTCAAGCTGATTCAACCGGCCGAAATGGACAGAGCCGTCAAGGGCTGGGTGCAGGGAGTTGTTCCCGATCCCGAGAACAGGGCGCTCGTTGAAGCCTATATGGCTCCTGTCCTGCTTGAGTATGAAAAGGAATTGCGGCCCTTCTCCCCGGACAATCCCCCCGAACCTTACCTGAGTCCGTTTTTTATATTTGAAGAGCCCGAATAAAGCCACTGAGGCATCATTGTTGCATTGCATTTGAGGCTGAAGCATGAGTTGCGCCTTTGGCGGCTCATGCTTGGCGCCTCCGACGTATCTTCATGCCCCGCGCGCGCCGGATGTCGCCCCAGTCTGTCATTTTCTTGGAGGAAAACAGGTGATCAATATTCCAGGGTATCGGACTATTGAGAAGATATACGACAGCCACACCTCTTTGATCTATCGGGCCTTTCGGGAGAAGGAACAGGACCCGGTAATCCTCAAGGCGATGAAGGAGGACTGCCCCTGCCCCGAGGAGATTGCGCGCTATACCCAGGAGTTCAACATCACCCAGTCTCTTCGCAAATACGGGGTCATACATGCTTTTGATTTCGAAATGCGAGGGAAGGCGCCCGTCATAGTCATGGAGGATTTTGGCGGACAGTCCCTGCAGATATTGAATGCCCGCCGAAGGTTCACCCTGGAGGAAACGCTCGGCATAGCGGTACGGATTGCCGACAGTCTGTGTCAAATTCACGCCGAACGCATCGTCCACAAAGATGTCAATCCGTCCAACATTGTCATGAATCCCTCCAGCGGACAATTGAAGTTGATCGACTTCGGCATTGCGACTCTGCTTTCCACGGAAAATCCCACTGTCAACGGTCCCTATATCCTTGAAGGCACCCTGCCCTACATATCACCGGAGCAAACCGGCCGGCTCAACCGCCCGCTGGATTATCGAACCGATTTTTACTCCTTCGGCACCACGCTCTATGAACTGCTCACGGGCGTCCTCCCCTTCACCACCGACGATGCCATGGAGATGGTTCACTGCCATATCGCGCGGGAACCGCTGCCGCCAAATGAGATAGATCCCGGCATTCCCGAGACTGTCTCGCAAATTGTGATGAAGCTCTTGAGAAAGACCGCGGAGGAAAGGTATCAAAGCGCCCGCGGCATCAAGGCCGATTTGGAGGAATGCCTCACCCGGTTGCGCGCAACCGGTGGAATCGACAAATTTCCGCTTGGTTCCAGGGATGTCTCGGACCGATTCCATGTCCCGCAGAAGCTTTTCGGCAGGGAGCGTTTTCTTTCGACTCTCGCCGAATCCATCGAACGGGAAATCCCGGTCTCTCCCGCCCCGGACGGCAGCATAACCGGACGAGGCGGAATGATCATGGTTTCCGGCCGCGCGGGCGTGGGCAAAACGTCATTGATACAAAAGGCATGCAGAACACTGGTCGGGAAGAAGGGATATTGCATCTCGGGCAAGTTTGCGCAACTCCAGCATGATACGCCCTACTTGGCTTTCATTCAGGCATTTGAGGGGCTGGTCCGCTACCTGCTCACGGAAAACGAGGTCTCTCTCCAAAAATGGAAGGAACGGCTTCTGGCCGCCCTTGGCGCCAATGCGCGGCTGATCTCCGATACTATTCCGGGAATCGAGCTGATCCTCGGACCGCAACCGGAAGTGGTTCCGCTGCCCCCAATAGAAGCTCAGAAACGATTCAATCAGACGATTCAGGATTTTGTCTTCTCGTTTACAGATGCGGGTTGTCCCCTGGTGATCTTTCTCGACGATCTTCATTGGGCGGACGCCGCCTCACTCAGGCTGCTCGAAGTCCTCATGTCGGGCTCCCGGGGAAGGGACTTTTTTCTACTGGGTGCATTTCGGAATGAGAACCTGAACAGCGCGCATCCCTTGATCCTGACTCTCAAGGAGATCCAGAACAGCGGTGTCAGCCTGTCACACATAGTCCTGCCGCCATTGCGGCAAGGGGACATCGACCAACTCGTTGCCGAGTGCCTCGGCTGTTCTCTCGAGAAAGCCGCGCCCCTGGCTGAACTGGTGCTCATCAGGACGAAGGGCAATCCCTTTTTTATCCGCGAGTTTTTGCAGTCACTCTACAGGGAGGGACTGATTGAATTTGACCAGCATGAATGCAGTTGGAACTGGGACATTGACAAAATTCGTACCCGGAGTGTGACAGAAAATGTTCTTTCACTGCTGGAGCACAGAATCCAACTGCTTAAACCGCGCACAAGGGAGCTTCTGAAGCTCTCGGCCTGCCTGGGGAATCAATTCGACCTCAAATCACTGGCCGCCGTGCTGGGACAAGCCCCCCGCGCGATATCGTCCGATCTTATGGATGTAATCGCGGAGGGTTTTGTATTCCCTCTTCGAAACACCCATGGCGATACAGCATGCGCCGGGCTCACCGCCGATTACAGGTTCTCCCATGACCGCGTCCAGCAGGCGGCATACTGCCTCATCCCCGAGGAGCAGAGGCTGCGGATGCATCTGGATGTGGGCCGTAAGCTGCTCGTGAGCACTTTGAAAGAGGAGTTGCCCCGTAGAATCCTTGACATCGTCAATCACCTGGACATGGCCGTCGAGTTGATCGACAGCCAGACGGAGCGTGACGAACTGGCCGGGCTCAACCTTGCCGCGGCCCGGAAGGCCATGAGTTCGTCGGCCTATGAGGCGGCGCTTCGATATCTGAAGACCGGCATTGCCCTGCTGGGCGCCGAGCGATGGGACAGGCAATATGACCTGAGCCTCGATTTGCACTCGTGCGCGACCGAAGCGGCCTTTCTTAACGTCGATTTTACTGAAATGGAGCGACTGGCTGCCGAAGTGGTTGCGCGGGCGAAGACTTTGCTGGACACCATCAAGGCCCGTGAAATACTGCTTTGGAGCTACGTGGCCCAAAACAGGCTGCAGGAGGCGGTTGACCGCGGGCTGGAGATACTCACGGCATTGGGATTCAAGACGAGCAAGAAGCCCGGCAAATTAACAATCCTTTTGGCATTTCTCAAGACGAAGTTTCACCTGGCGGGCAGGCGGATAGAAGATCTGGCCGACCTGCCCGAAATGACCGCCCCGGGCAAGCTGGCAATCATGCGCATTCTCGGGATCATCAGCGGGGCGCTTCATAAGGCCTATCCCGGACTGTTTCCCGTTTCCGCGTTCAAGCTAACGGAAATGTCGGCCAGGTATGGAAACACGGACATGTCCACGGTGGGCTACTGTGGTTACGGAATGATGCTCTGCGCGCTGGGCGATTTCGATAAAGGATTCCGCTTCGGCAGGATGGCGATTGAACTGGCCGAGCGCCGCAACAGCCGCTACAAAGCCATGACCTTGTTCGTCTTCAATACTCTCGTCAGGCATTGGAAGGAAGATATCAGGCAAGGCCTGGACGAATCCCTGAAGGCCTATCGGGCCGGAATCGAGACGGGGGACTTTACCTACGCTTCCTACTCCCTCTCCACATACTCCAGCCAATCGTTCATGGCGGGGAAAAGGCTCACGGAACTCGAGCCGGAAGTGCTCAAGTACAGGGATACCATCAGCGAACTCAAGCAGGATGGCCCCATGTATTCCATCAGGCTCATCCACCAGGTGCTGCTCAACCTGATGGGGCGCTCCGGGGATACATGCCGGTTCACCGGCGACAGTTTCGATGAGGAAGAACTCCTGCCGGCCATCTTCGAGGCGGGCGACAGGTCTCTAATTTTCCTGGTTTCCTATTACAGAATGCAGTTGCGCTACTTCTTCCGGGATTTTGAAAAGGCCACGGAGGCCGTACATCTGGCGGAAAAACATCTGGATGCCGTCCGGTCCATGGCATATATCCCCCCCTTCCACTTCTACGCGTCGCTGGCCGGACTCGCGGCCTTCGACGATCAGGACAAATCCGCGAGAAGGAAGATCCTGGCAAGGGCGGCGGATACCCAGCGAAAAATGAGGAAATGGGCAAAGCATGCCCCTTCGAACTGCCTCCACAAGTACTGGCTGCTGCGGGCTGAAATTGCGCGAGTCAAGGGGCGGGACTCGCAGGCCATGGAATCCTATGAAAGGGCAATCGAACTGGCCTCAAAAAACGGCTACATTCATGAAGAGGCCCTGGCCAATGAACTGGCGGCCCGGTTCTACTTCTCAAGGAACAGGAATAAAGCCGCCAGGCCTTATCTCGAAGATGCCCTGAGCGGGTACACCAGGTGGGGTGCGGATGCAAAAGTCAAAAGCCTGACCGGGGATTATCCCGACATTCTCGAACAGACCGAAGGGCATTTCGAAGACCGGGACCAGCGAACCAAGTCCGGGGGGACGTCTCCGTTGACCATGGACCGGGGGGGTTCCGGCGAATTGGACCTGAAATCGGTTTCGAAGGCATCCCAGGCCATTTCCAGCGAGATCGAACTTGAAGGGCTTCTGACCCGGCTGGTTCAGATTATCGTGGAAAATGCCGGAGCGGAAAAAGGCTTCCTCATTCTCAGGAAAGGCGACAGCTTCATGGTGGAAGCCGGGCTGAGCGCCCTCGCCACCCAATCCGGTCCTTTGACGCCGGTCCCGCTGGGCGAATGCGGTGAACTGAGCACGGCCATTGTCGAGTATGTGGCAAGAACGGGAGAGAGTATCATCCTGAGCGATGCGACCAACGAGGGACTTTTCACACAGGATGATTACACACTGGAAAAACAGCCCAGGTCGGTCCTTTGCACCCCGATTCTGCACCACTCCTCTCTTACCGGCATACTCTACCTCGAGAACAACCTGACTATCGGGGCATTTACCAGCGAGAGCGTCAGACTGTTGGGCATGCTCGCCGCACAGGCCGCCATATCCATTGAAAATGCCAGACTTTATGAAGAACTCAGGCAGTACAGGGAACACCTGGAAAGACTGGTTGAAGAACGCACGGAGGCATTGCGCGAGAACCAGCGTATTCTATCGACCCTCATGAGCAATCTTCCGGGCATGGCCTACAGATGCCTCAGCGATTCCGGGCGTACTGTGATATTCGCGAGCGAGGGATCATACGATCTCACCGGTTACTCTCCCCAGGAACTTACGGGCGACCAGCCGATTCATTTCGATGAACTGGTCCACGAAGATGACCGCGAGCACCTGAGGCGCACGGTGAATTCGTCACTGGAGCAGGGCGTCTCATTTCAGATCATGTACCGCATCACCACCAGGACAGGCGAACTGAAATGGGTTTGGGAGCAGGGCCAGGGAGTCCGCATACCAAACGGCATGATCCCGACCATAGAGGGGTTCATCACCGATGTGACCGCTCATAAGCTGATGGAGCAGGAACTCCTCAAGACCCAAAAGCTCGAGTCGGTAAGCGTGCTGGCCGGGGGCATCGCGCACGATTTCAACAATCTCCTGACCGCGATCATGGGCAATATAACCATGGCCAAGCTGGGCACCGCGGTCGAGGCCAAGGAAACCAAGTACCTGAAGAGCGCGGAGGAAGCATCCCTGCAGGCCCGCAATCTCATGCAACAGTTTATAGCATTCGCCGAAGGCGGTCTGGCTGTCAAGAACGTGGAATCGCTGCTCGATGTGATAGACCGCGCGGTGAACCTCGCCCTGAGCGGATCGAGCATAATACCCCGCATGAGTCTCGCCCGCGACCTCTGGCCCGTTGACTGCGATCCGAGACAGATCCACCAGGTGCTCGTAAACCTCATCATGAATGCCAGGGAATCGATGCCTCGCGGCGGCGTGGTGGATGTCGAGGCAAAGAACCTGTACTATTCAGCCGACGCGGTCTCCTCCCTCGAGAGGCGCAATCACATCATGATCTCCATAAGGGACCACGGCAAGGGCATCCCCGAAGAGAATCTGTCCAAGGTGTTCGATCCCTATTTCAGCACCAAGGAACGAGGGATCCAGAAAGGCATGGGCCTCGGACTCACGAGCGCGTACTCCATAATAAAGCGGCACGGCGGTCACCTCATCGTGGAATCCGAAGCCGGCATCGGCACCACTGCCCAGGTTTACCTGCCCGCTCAGGGGACCAGCACGATTTTACCGAACTGATCGCTTCGCTCCATCATTTGAAAGGCGCGCAGTCCCTCGCTGAGCGGGATCACGGCATCGACGACGGTCTTTAGCCTGCCGCTCCACAGCAGTTGCGTGATCTCGTGAAAGTCCTGGTGAGTTCCCATCGTACTGCCGATCAGGCTTATCTGTTTCCCGAAGATCCTCCTGATATCTATTTCGGCATGGGGCCCGCTCGTATTCCCGACGATCACGATGCGCCCGCCTCGTGCCACAACCTGCATGCTCGCATCCAGGGTCGCCGCGCCCACGTTGTCCACAACCACATCCACGCCCCGCTTTCCGGTAAGCCTCAGGACCTCTTTGCGCCAGTCCAGACGAGAGCGGTCGACAGCAATGTCGGCGCCCAGCCCCAGCGCTTTTTCCGCCTTTTCCGCGTTGCTCGCCACCACCAGTACAGTGGCCCCGGCCAGCTTCGCGATCTGTGTCGCGACACTGTTTACCCCGCCGCCGGCCCCGACTACCAGAACGGTTTCACCGGCCCTCAGCATCGCACGGTGTATGAGCATCCTCCAGGCGGTGAGAGTCACCAGCAGCGGCGCGGCGGCCTCCGCAAAGTCGATCTTTTCGGGGATCTCCACGAGGTTTTCAGCCGGAACAACCAGGTACTCCGCAAGCCCCCCGCGCACATGCTCCCCGATTATCCGATACCCGGGGCTCATCGAGGGCTCCCCCCGGCGCGTGAACTCATCCTCGCCCGTGTTCAGGTTCATGTCGATTACAACGCGTTGCCCGGATTTCCAAGCGGAAACCTCGGAGCCCGTTTCCACCACCACCCCGGCGATATCGGACCCGCCCCAGTGCGGCATTTCCAGATTCAGACCCGGCCAACCGCGCATTACCCAGATGTCCAGATGGTTGATGGCACAGGCTTTCACCTGGACCAGGACCTCTCCCCTGCCCGGTTTCCGCTCCGGGACATCGTCATAAGTGAGCACGTCCAGTCCGCCGTGGCCGTAATAGCATAATGCTTTCATGTCAAACGAACTCCTTTACTCTCGGTATTTGATATCGGAGCCGGCATTGAATGTGGTCCCGGCAATTTTCTGGGCGGCATTGTGCCACAAATTTGCCGTAACTCCTTTCAGTTTCCGGAGACAATTGCATGCCGCCATGCTCCTTTAGAAGATCTTTCGCAAACTAACCTTGCTTTCACTTCTTTCAACCCGTCCGGTCCGGATTTGCCTTGGAGTTGATTTTGCCGGATGAATGCATCGAGAAGGCCGCATGGTCGAAATACCTCCTGAAATCAGGAAAATGAGAGCGTGTTTTATTTCCATGCGAGGCGCGGTTATTTATTTTGCGGCGTGGGTATGGTAAGAATAATTTTTTGCTTTTCCGGACGATGACAGATACGGCATTTCCGGTTCCGCTCAGGCTCACGTTGGAACCGGTTGCCGGCAAGAGGTGATTCATGAAAAAGCCCGCTGCTTCAAAGCGTGCACCAAAGAAACGATCTTTTCGATGGGTGCTTTTCGCCCTGTTTTCCGTCTCCTTTTGCGTGTTCCTGATGGCGGGAGTAGTGCTCTTTGCCTTATACGTGCAGATCGATCAGTCCCTTCCCAGCGCCGAGGCACTCAAAACCTACCATCCTCCCCTTGTCACGACGGTCTACGCCGCCGACGGAGAACTGATCGGTGAGTTCTTTGTCGAACGCCGGTACCTGGTCCCTCTGAAAGATCTTCCACAGAACCTGATCAAGGCCTTCATAGCGGCGGAAGATGTACGGTTTTTCGAACACCGGGGCGTTGATGTCGTGGGGATTTTCCGCGCCATGTTCAAGAACCTTCAGGCGGGTGAAATCGTCCAGGGCGGCAGCACCATAACCCAGCAGGTGGTAAAATCACTCCTGCTCACCCCCGAACGTACCTTCACCCGAAAAATCAAGGAGGCCCTGCTTGCGTATCGCATCGACAACAGCCTCACCAAGAATGAGATCCTTTATCTGTACTTGAACCAGATCTACTTCGGCGCCGGCGCCTACGGTGTCGAAGCCGCCGCCAGGACCTACTTCGATAAAAATGCAAGCGCCCTGGACCTCTCCGAGGCTTCCATGCTGGCGGGACTTCCCAAGGCACCCACCAAATTTTCGCCTATTAACAGGTTTCCGGTCGCACGCGAACGGCAGCGTTATGTCCTCCAAAGGATGGTCGATTCCGATTTCATCACCATGGACGAGGCACGCTCCGCTCTTGCAAAGCCTTTGCAGCTCGCCAAACCCAAACACTGGACCCTCAAGGAACTCGATCATTTTACCGAGGAAGTGCGCAGGCAGGCGGAAGCGCGCTTCGGTCGCGATACGCTCTACAAGGAAGGGCTCAGAATACATACGACCCTGGATATTCGCGCGCAGCGGCTCGCCGAAAAGGCACTCGACCAGGGACTGAGGGATCTGGACAAAAGACACCAGCGTTATCGGGGACTCCACGTCAACATTGCGAAAGATGACTGGCAGAGCGCCCTGCGCGTATTGGTCCGCTCGAACGGTGATCTCTCCGAAGGCAAGGTGGTTGCGGGTATCCTGAAGACTTTCGATCCGAAGACAAACACGTGCAACCTGGATCTGGGGCAGCAAGCGGCTATTATTCCTCAGGCCGGTTGGCAATGGACCCAGATTTCAACGAAGCGCGCCGAGAAGGTATTCCGCACGGGCGACCTTCTCAGGGTCAAGCTGCTCAAGAGCCAGGGCGGCAATACCTGGGTCGCCTCACTTGAACAGGACCCCGGAATGGAAGGGGCTCTCATGACCGTGAATCCTCTGACCGGTCGCGTTATTTGCATGGTAGGCGGAAGAAATTTTGAAAAGAGCCAGTTCAACAGGTGCACCCAGGCAGTCCGGCAGCCGGGTTCCTCGTTCAAGCCCCTGATATACGCGGCCGGCCTTGACCGCGGCTACACCGAGGCTTCCATACTCATGGACACCCCGGTTACGTATGGCGGGACCGGCGGGCGGCCGCTATGGACACCGGCGAACTACGATCGCCAGTTCTGGGGGCCCATCCTCCTCCGAAAGGCGCTCGTCAATTCCCGAAATGTGGTTACGGTAAAGCTCCTCGAATCGATCGGGGTAAACTACACGATAAACTATGCAAGGCAGCTCGGGATAGTCTCCCCGCTGACACCGACGCTTTCGCTCGCGCTTGGGGCTTCGGGCGTCACACTCTCCGAACTCCTCACGGCCTACTCGGCATTTGCGGGCCAGGGTGACCGGGTTGAACCCTATCTTATCGAAAAGGTCTACGACAGAAACGGCAAGCTGGTGGAAGACCACCAGGTCAAAAGAGAACCCGCCATTTCCGCCCAGACCGCCTACCTTATAACCGACCTGCTGCAGGGGGTCGTCCAGGAAGGCACCGGCGCCAAGGCCAAGGAACTGGGCCGGCCGGCCGCGGGTAAAACCGGGACCACCAACGAACTCAAGGATGCGTGGTTCATCGGCTACACCCCGTCGGTTCTCACCGGAGTGTGGGTCGGCTACGACGACCACACCATACCCCTGGGTAAGGGAGAAACCGGAGGGCGTGCCGCTTGCCCGATCTGGGTCTCCTTTATGAAAGAGTATCTGAAGGATAAACCCATTGAAACCTTCAGCATCCCGGACGGCATAATTTTCGCCAAAATAAACCCGCATTCGGGGGTTGTCGCAAGGTCCGATGAACCGGGGACGGTTTACGCCGCATTCTCGGGCAGTCTGCCCTCACCCGGAAGAGGTCCCCAGCCCACCGACGAGGAGACCCCAATACCGACGGAAGACGAATCCGTCAATTCCATGCATTCTTACGGGCGGAGTCCCCGGCCCGCCACGGACGAGTCGTTCTTCAAATCCGATCTTTTCTGAGTCGTGGCGGGCTGGCAAGCCCGCTCGCGCATTCTCCGGTCAATGGCGTCGAGGGGACTTCCTCGACGCCGACTGTTACTATTCAGGAGTTCGTCATGAGCCTCATTACCGTAGACAGGGAAAAATGCACGCGTGACGGAATTTGCGTTGAAGTATGCCCGCTTTCGCTGCTTTCGTTTGATCCCGGGGAAGGGCCACAGCTGCGGCCCGGCATGGCCCAATATTGTATCGGATGCGGTCACTGCGTTGCGGCATGCCCCCAGGGGGCGCTGGACAACAGGAAAAATCCCCTGGTCGAGCAGGTTCCGATTCCTCCGGGATTTGGTCTTGACCCGGAAACCGCCGCCATTTTCCTGCGGTCCCGCAGATCTATCCGGCGCTATGAGGAGGCGCCCGCGCCCAGGGAAAAGATCCTGAAGCTTCTCGACATCGCGAGGTTCGCACCTTCGGGGCATAATTCCCAGGGCATTTCATACCTGGTGGTGGAGGGAGGCGAGCACCTCGACCGAATTCGGGAAATCGTGGTCGAATGGATGCGCGGCCTGGTGGAGACAATGCCCGAAATGGCGAATCGTTTCCACATGCCGGCCATTATCCGGGAGCATGAACGCGGCCATGACAGAATCCTGCGCGGCGCCCCGCAACTCATAGTGGCACACGCTCCGAAGGCGTTTTCCCCCGCGGCCCTAAGCACCTGTCTGGCCCTCGAATATGTGGAGCTGTATGCGCCGGTTCTGGGACTGGGTACATGCTGGGCCGGCTACACTCAGATTTGCGCCCAGCAGGTCCCGGCACTCTCCGAATTTCTCCGGATCCCGGCCGAGAATGCGATCACGGGGATACTGATGGCGGGTGTTCCCAAATCCTCCTATTACCGCCTGCCGACTCGCAATCCGTTGCACGTCGCATGGTTCGGACCGGCCAGATAAAGGGACCCGGGACAACCGGCGGAAGATTTGGCGACAAGCGCACCCCCGATTGCCATGGAAATGGGGGAAGTGGAAGAAAGGTGCGAAGATGGATAACGAAATCAAAAAAGAAGCCGTGGAACTGCTGAGAAAGCTGAGCCAGGCGCACGGAGCGCCCGGTCAGGAAGACGAAGTACGCGAAATTTTTCGAAGCGAGTTGAAAGAAGGCATAACGACGGACCGCGCCGGCGACATAATCTGCGAGCGGAAGGGGACCTCCGGCTTCCCGCGCATAATGATTGCCGCGCACATGGATGAAGTCGGTTTCATGGTACAATCCGTGACGTCGGCCGGATTGCTCAAATTCGTGCCCGTGGGGGGCTGGTGGGCACACGTGATACCCGCCAAGCGGGTCCGCATCCGTACGCGCGACGGGTCCGAGGTGGTTGGCGTGGTGGGAGCGAAACCCCCTCATTTTCTGTCGGAAGCCGAAAGCGACAAGGTCCTCAAGATCGAGGACATGTATATCGACGTTGGAGCGGCAAATCCTTCCGAGGTGCGTGATTTCGGAATCCGCGTCGGGGACGCCATAGTGCCGGACAGTCCTTTCGTCAGGATGGCCAATCCCGACTACCTGCTCTCCAAGGCCTTTGACGATCGGGCGGGGCTGAGCGCGGTCGTTCATGCGGCACGCCTGCTGCGTTCGATGGAGCATCCGAACACGGTTTTCGCCACGGGGACCGTCCAGGAAGAAGTGGGCACGCGGGGCGCCAGGACTGCCGCTCAGTTTATAAAACCCGACGTGGCGATAGTGACTGAAAGCGCGCCGGGCGACGATTCACCCGGCCTGCCCGAGGAAGAACGGCAAAGCGCCCCGGGCAAGGGCGTCCAGATCCGGTTCATGGACCCGTCAGCCATAATGAACCGCAGGTTTGTCGAATTCGTCATCGATACCGCCGAAAAAAACGGCATACGCTACCAGCTCGCGGTACGAAGAAAAGGCGGGACAGACGCAAGCCCCATCCATATGCACGGGATCGGGGTCCCGACGGTGGTGATCGCGGTACCGGCGCGTTACGCCCATACGCACAACACCATTATCAACCTGTCGGATTACATGGCGGCGCTGCGGCTCATACTGAAATTGGTTGAAACAATTGACGGCAGGGTTGCGGAAAGCTTTTGGAACTTTAATAACTGATCCACCCCGCGCAATAAGACTCTGAATCAAAAGGGGCCGTCAGCAACTGACCGGCCCCTTTTCTCACTCATCAACTGATCAGCGGACTATGGTCCGCACGATCCTCCCCGCCATCACCCCTTCAGCACGACATACCGGCTGCCCTGGGCGTTCTTTACCAGGAGAAGCAGGGAATCCCCTCCCGACTTGGCGATTTTATCCTTGAGGTCATTCACCGATTTGACCTGTTGCCGGTTCACTTCGACAATAACGTCACCACGAGTGATGGCCGCGCGGGCGGCGGGACTATCAGGCTCGATATCCGCGACGAGAACACCCTGCTCGTCCTTGAGCCCAAGTTCGCGGGCGATACGGGGATTCAGGTCCCGGAGCTGAAGGCCCCATTTTCCGCGAGCGGGCCGCGCGCCTTCTTCCGATGGTGTGTCATCTGAATTGAGCTTTGCAATGACCGTGACGAACTTGCGTTCCTTGCCCTCGCGGACCACCTTGAGGGGAACTTCTCCCCCGACTGGCGCCGCGGCTACCATTGCCGGCAGATCGTGGCTGTCCTGGACCGGCTTGCCGTCGAAGGAAACGATCACGTCACCCGCTTTTATCCCGGCTTTGTCGGCCGGTCCGCCGTCGATGACATCAGCGACGAGCGCCCCGGAGTTCTGCTCCAGTTTCATTGCTTTGGCAATATCGGGCGTGATTGACTGGATACTGACACCGATGTAGCCGCGCGTCACCTCGCCCCGTTCCACCAACTGCGGGATCAGCGGTTTTGCAGTATCGATCGGGATGGCAAACCCTATTCCCTGGCCGTTCGGAATAATCGCCGTGTTTATCCCGACCACCTCTCCCCGCATGTTGAAAAGGGGACCACCCGAATTGCCGGGGTTGATGGATGCATCAGTCTGGATGAAATCATCATAGGGGCCGGCGCCGATAACACGCCCCTTGGCACTGACGATACCGGAGGTGACGGTATGCGACAGCCCGAAAGGATTCCCTATGGCAAACACCCAGTCGCCAACCTGCAATTGACTGGAGTCACCAATTTTCGCCGCGGGCAGGTTTTCCCCCGCGTCGATTTTGACTATCGCCAGGTCGGTCTTGGGGTCGCGTCCAACAATGCGTGCCTTGAACTCGCGCTTATCGGCCAAGGTGACATCCACCTCCGTTGCCCCCTCCACTACATGGTTGTTAGTGAGGAGGTATCCGTCGCCCGAGATAATGACGCCGGAACCCGCGCCCTGGACTTTCTGGTCCCGCCGGGAATGGGGCTGATTGAAAAAATCTCCAAAAGGAGCGCCCCAAGGCATCTGCATCTCTCCCGGACCGGCTTTTTCGATCTTGCTAACCTTCACATTGACAACGGTGGGAGAAAGCTCCTTCACCAGCGGAGTAAAAGGGCTGCTCACCGCCGGATGTTCAGGACCCTTTTGAGTGTCCGTGACCGTGCTTCCCACCGCCGCCTGTGAAATTCCGTATCCCCCCCCGGACACGACAAACCCGCTCAGAAAAATTGCAATCGCCGCCGTTGCCATTGTGATTGTTCTAAACCCAAAGCGTCTGTTTTGAAATGAATGTCTGAATCTCTCAAACATCGTATTCCCTCCTTATGAGAATGAAATCAGGGATTGTGCCGTCGGAAGAGAGATCCCCCCTTCCCGTTCGGGAATGAATGTAAGGAGGCAAGGTTAAACGATGATTAAACCTGGATTAGAAGATTCTCATGAAAGTAGTTTGATGCGGAGTTGGCCACAATACTTGTTCACGCTGAGTGAAATATACACCGCGTTGAGGTAAGCCACTGGAGAGTCACGGGGGGGGGGTGATGCATCCGGCGTATGGGGCAGGCTTTCCAGCCTGCCGGCGATCAATCGCCGGCCTGTTCCGCCCTTCGATGTCTCTCAATACACAGCTTTTGAGAGCATCGGGAATCAGGAAAGGATGGGTATCCTGACAGTAAAACTGCTGCCCCGGCCGGGGGTGCTTTCCATCTGAATCGCGCCGCCGTGCGCGACGGCAATGGACCGGGCGATGGATAACCCGAGGCCGGTACCTTTTCCGGAAAGCGCCCTTGCATCCGAAGTACGGTAGAAGGGTTCGAAAACCTGCTCCCGTTCTCCGGGGGAAATACCCATTCCATTATCGGAGATGAGTATCGAAGCAAAATCGCCTTCGCGCCGCAGTTGAAGAATGACCCGCCCTCCGGGTCCGGTATACTTGATGGCGTTGTCCACCAGGTTCAACACCATGCTCCGCAGCCTTTCGCCGTCGCCCTGAATGGAGACCGGCTCGGCCGGATCAAGGCGCAGTTCCACTGACTGCGCATCGGCAAGCGGTTTGATTCGATGATAGACATCCTCCACGAGCTGCATGAGATCGACTTCCCGCCGATCCATTTTCAACACGCCCGCTTCCGCGCGCGCAAGGAGGAGGAGACCTTCCACCAGGTGCGCGATCCTGTCGACCTCCTCCAGTGCGCTCTTTAAGGTCGCCTGGTAGTCTTCCGGCGTCCGGGTCGAACGCAGAGCGACTTCCAACTCGCCTTTCATAATGGTCAGGGGGGTCTGGAGTTCATGGGAGGCATCCGCACTGAATCTGCGGACCTGGCTGAACGCAACGTCCAACCGCGTGAGCATCTCATTCAGGGTCTTCGCCAGGTTGTCCAGTTCGTCGCCCGTCCCCGTCTCGTCGATACGCTGGCCCAGGTGTTCGGCGCCTATTCGCCGGGCGGCCTCCGCCATCCGGTACACGGGTCTCAGCGCGCGGCTCGCGAGGAGCCATCCTCCCGTGCCGGCCAAGACAAGCCCGAGGGGCAGGACCCCAGCCATTATCAAAAGGAACCGGAACCGGGTCTCATTGGAACTTTGGAGGGACATGCCAACCTGGATAAGATTGACAACCCGCCCGGACTCGATCACGGGCATGTTCAGAATCCGCACCGGATAATCTCCCAGCCCTTCCACCGTCTCGAACGCCGGTATGCCCCGCAGCACGTCATTCAGGGCCTGCCTGCCGAGGGGAAGTTTGCCGGTCGATGGCAGTGACGGGTGCTCACCGCGACTGCCCCAGGGATCGCGCATCTGGAAATAATGCTCCCACGGCGAAAAGCCGAAGAAACGGCGAAAGGCCTGATCTATCTCCGAGGGAGGAAAAGCGGCGGACCTCCCGTGGGCGCGCTCGGCCAAAGCGGTGGCAACACTGTTGAGCGCGGTATCCATTTCGTTCGACAGGCTATAGGACAAGAGTCCGTATGCGGCCCCTCCCAGTATAAGCAGGGTAACCGTAAGGAGCATGGTATACCAGGCGGTGAGGCGGGTCCGGATTGACCTGGCTCGCACGTATCACTCCATTTTCAACACATAACCGACTCCGCGGACCGTATGAATGAGCTTCGGGTCGCTGTTCGAGTCGATCTTGCGGCGCAGATAATTCACGTAGACATCTATCACATTGGTTTCGGGGTCGAAGTCGTAGTCCCACACGTGCTCGGCTATCATTGTGCGCGTCAGAATCCGGCCCTGGTTTCGCATGAAATAGTCGAGCAGCGCGTATTCTTTCGCGGTGAGATCCACCTTGCGGCTTCCACGGTAAACTGCGCGGCGGGCCGGATCAAGTGTAAGATCAGCCAACTGGAGCACCGGACTTTTTGCGTCGGCCTGGCGTCTGAGCAGCGCCCGGACCCGCGCGACAAGCTCCTGGAAGGCGAACGGCTTGGTCAGGTAATCGTCCGCGCCCGAGTCCAGGCCCAGGACCTTGTCTTCGATATTTGCCCTCACGGTGAGCAGCAGCACCGGAGTCGGCACTTTTCGCGCGCGCAGTTCCCGCAGAACGCTCAGCCCATCCCTGCCGGGCAGATTAATATCCAAAATAATCAGGTCATGGATTCTGTCACAACCCATTTCGAGACCGGTTTCGCCGTCAAAAGCCACGTCCACGGCGTAGCCTTCCTCTTCCAGGCCTTTCCGGATGAAGCTGGCCACCTTTTTCTCATCTTCCACGACCAGGAGGCGCATAGTCTCCCCTATTGCCAGTGCTTGGTTGCGCCCATAAATACAAAATCGACAGCGCCGCCGTCTTATGCGCTCGGCTCGCGAGCACGCGCGGGCCGTGTTTTGCCCGGCGCCGACGATGGGCGCAAGACCTTATCCGGGCGCAACTATATATTGTAAACGGGAAAAGGGATTTGAGCCAGGATACATCTCCCGCATCGAAGACGGGACAGAATTCCGGGGCTGGCCTTCCAGGGCGGTACGTTGCGGCGAAGCACCCATCCCCACGGAGCGGAATATCTTAGAGCATTTTTTCTATTGAGCCCAGCAGCTTATCCCAACTCAAGGGCTTGGCGAGCATCAGGTCTACTCCACGTGACTCAAGATTTTCATCTTCATACTGTCCTCCCCAGCCCGTGATCATCACGACGGGGGTCTTGGGATCCTTAGCCTTGGTCCGTTTGGCTATCTCCCACCCGCTTACCACGGGCATTCCGAGATCGGTCAGCACGAGATCGAAATGGCTCGACTCAATCAGCTCCAGCGCTTTTTCACCATCGCTGAGAGCGACAACCCGGTGCCCCTTGAGGCGCAGCATATCTCGAAGGATATTGAGAATCTCGGGATCATCTTCCACCAGGAGCAGCCGATAGGAACTGGTTCCCTCGGCCCCCTTCACTCCGGATGCGGCCTTCAGCGCCTCTGCCCTGGTGAGCTTGATGACAAAAGTAGTGCCCTTCCCGGGTCTGCTCTTTACCTGTATGTCCCCGCCGTAGCGGCCGAGCAGGCTCCACGAAACACTGAGCCCCAGGCCGGAGTTGCCAATCCCCTTGGTGGTAAAAAACGGATCGAAGATTTTTTCCGCGATCTCCTTGCTCATCCCGATACCGGTGTCGGATATCTCCAGCACCACGAACTCGTTCTCGCATCGGGAGTGAAAAGTGAGGGTCCCCCCCTGAGGCATGGCATCAATGGCGTTCAGCAAGAGGTTGGTTATTATCTCACGCAAATCGGATGCATTTATGGCGGCAAGACACTGCGGAGCGAGTTCGAGCTGGAGATCTATCCTGAAGCCCGATCTCTCCATAAAATTCTTCCATCTCGGGCGCGTGAGTTCCACGACGTCTTTTATGGCTTCGTTGATATCAACCGAAGCCGCCGCCGCCTGAGGCTCCCGCTCGCGTTCCGTAAACCTCTGGAGACGCCTGACGGTATTGGACCCGTCATAGACCGCTTTTTCGATATTCTGGAGTCTGCGCCGGATTTCCTCGTCCTGTACCTGCGGCAGCACCAGTTGGATGTGCCCGAGGATGGCCATGAGAAGGTTGTTGAAATCGTGCGATACTCCACCCGCCATGGTTCCCAGCGCCGCCAGTTTTTCCGACTGGATGATCTTTTCCGAAAAGGCTTTCTTCCTGGTCATATCTTCTATTACGAGCAGAAAACCGGAAAAGCCCGACGCATCGGAGATCCTCACCAGGTTAATGTCCGCCAGATAAGAATCTCCCGCGGAATTCATCAGGTTCACGTCCGATTTTTCGACCTGTCCCGTGCCGGACTCCCTCGCGCGGGTAAGGAGCTTCTCGAAGAGATTCGGGTCCTGAAAAAGAATCGCCGGGGAACGGGAAATGATTTCGGGGAAATTCTCGCCCTGGAGCTTTTCGATACTATGGTTGAGGCGAACTACATTGCCCGACGTATCGAGGATGCAAATGCCCTGAGGTATGGAATCCAGGATAATGTCCGAAAGAGAAGGACCCGGCGCGGGCGCGACGTGAACCGGAGTCTGATCTTCCTCCCCGCTCGTGGACGGCGGCTCCTCCCTGCTGGCGTTTCTGGCACTCCGCAACCCAACGATGAAATAGCCAATGATGTTGCCGAGTATCTCCCAGTTCCGCTTTGTCTGCGGGGTGAACTCCTGCGGGTGAAATGCGCTTACATTCAACACCCCCAGGTGCATGAGCGGAATGCACAGAAGTGATGCGGGCGCTATGGCGGACCCCTTTAGGTCCGGGATCGGCTCCACTGCCGAGTTTTCAATGAACACCGGCCTGCGGGCGCTGAAAACCTGGCCCGATATTCCCTCTCCGAAAGAGAACTGAAGATTCTGCCTGTATTCGCGGTGAGAAAGCATCCCAAGCTGGTCTTCCAGCCCGTAGGCAGCAACGAGGGTCAGTTTATTCTTGTTGTTGTCCCAGAAAAGAATGGAGCAGTTCTCGAATGACGTTTCCTCGATAATGATCTTCACGAAGTGGCTGCAAACCTGAGTGGCGTCGGAACACTGTGAAAGGGTTTCGGCAAAGCGCTGGATCATAGCCATGAACATGCTGAGTTCCTCAATCTGTCCTCTGGCATCCAGGATACCATTTGTAAAAACTTCCTTAACCAGGTGTTCCATCTCTTACCTCATCATTTGAGCAGGTTCCAAAGTTGGTCCACTTCCGGCCAGATGAATTCGAGAGCATTTTGATAATCCTGCCATTCATCCTCGGAGATATAAAGATCACGGCAATACGAAAGAGTTGCCTCATCATTCAGCAATTCGGGATAATACTGAGAGTTGCTGAGGATGTTGGCAAGATAAATGAGTTTCACTTCCGATTTGAAGGAATGGCTCCTGTCGGGAGAATGATGGAACCCAATCACGGCTTGAAACGACCCGGGCAAAGCCCACCGTGAAGCCAGGTAACTGCCGATCTCCGTATGAGACAAACCGTACTGCATTTCAACACACCACGGAGGAATTTTCCTCCTCGCCGCCGTATCCGTTATGAATTTGAAATGATCCGCGAAATAAGCAGCCATGGCCAGTTGACCTATATCATGGATAAGCCCCAATAAACCAGCTTCCTCCAACTGGATCCACGGCCTCCTTTTCGAGATAGCGACCGCGGTCTTAGAGGTGGCAAAGGCATGCTTCCACAGCCTTTCACGGTGCTGCATATCAATCCGCCTGCCTTCGGGCATCACATTCATCAGCAGGGCGCAGAGGCAGATAGATTTAACCTGGCTCAATCCAATAATGACTATCGCATGGGATATTTTCGCCACCTTCCCGCGACTGCCGTACCAGGTGGAGTTTGCAAGCCTGAGCACCTTCGCGGCAAGAGCCTGATCATAGCAGATTATACTCTCAAGTTCCGCTGAGCATTCAACCTCGTCCTGAATTATTTCGATCAACCTTTGCACGGACTGGGGAAGAGGAGGCAGTTCCTTTATCTGTGAAATCTGGTAGCGGACTTCCAGCTCATCTAGAGGACAAATGGACATATTTCCCGACCCCTTGAGATATTTGCCCGAAAAAGGCTGTTTCTAATCATAGAGCCCGATGGAAGGCACTTATATCACGAACTTGCGGAGCATGTAATCAAAGAATATTAGCCATATAGCACTGTATTTCCGGACCGCGGATTGTGACTGCAGTCACAGTCTCGCATGGTTCTCAATGGAATTAACGGTTTTTGCCACGAAATAGTTGAGCTTTTTTCCAAAAAAGAAATGTGGCGAACCTTTGAAATTTCAGGCAGCTTACTCGCGCGATCGCATCCTGATAGGCGTGAAGACCGTGACCTTATCGGGGTATTCGGTTCATCTTTGCTATTCTTCCCGTCTATGATAAAAAAAAGCATTGTATATCCCTGCTCCGTCACGCCGCCATGCCCCAATTCGTTCTGTACTGTACGCCCTTGCCTTCGGGGAGAATTCGCGGTTGAGGAGTTGCGGGAGAATTTCAGGAAGGTTTCAATCGGTTTTCCCGGAGGTAATAACATGGCTCAAAGATTTATTCAGTCGGGACTGGTCGTTTTGGATGAAAGCTCCGGCCTCGTATGGCAGAAGGGGGCATCCAGCGAGAGGATGGTATGGAAAGACGGCTTTTCCTATATTGAGAAACTCAACGCCCAGGGTTTTTCGGGCTATAATGATTGGCGCTATCCCAGCAGGGAGGAACTTGCCACCCTCATTTTGCCGGAGGAAGACCGGAAAAGCGGGCTCTTCATAGACCCGGCATTTGAAAAACAGCGGAATTGCTGGTCCTCGACGCAAAGCGACCACCACCAGGCCTGTTATGCCGATTTCTACTACGGCGACATGTACCTGGTCGAGCAAAACTACGCCAACTATTTCGTACGGGCTGTCCGCACCCTGTAAATGGATAATGAATGGAAAGTATGTCTTCCTCCGGCAACCGCACGGCAAAACATGGGGACATTCCGCCCGGCCCGGGGCCCCGATCCGGTAACGGCCGCTTTCCGGCCGGCCGATCGGGACTCGGCGTCCTGCTCTACCAGCCGGAAATACCGCAGAACACCGGGAATATCGCACGCACGTGCGCGGCCACCCACACTCCTCTCTATCTCGTGGAGCCCCTCGGCTTTCGAATTACGGACAAGCTTCTCAAACGCGCGGGGCTCGATTACTGGCCTTACGTGCGCATGAAGCTGTTTCCCGATTTCGAATCCGCCAACAGCGGGATACCTCATTCGAGGCTTGTTTATTTTTCTGCTCATGCAGAACTCCATTATTCCGATTTTACTTTCAAACCTGGCGATTGCCTGGTTTTCGGGCCCGAGACCCGGGGGTTGCCCCAAGAGTTGCTTGCCAGAAACCCCGAATGTGTGGTAAAGATAGAAATCGACAGAGCAAGGGTCCGGAGTTTGAATCTCTCCACGTCTGTCGGAATTGCCCTTTTCGAAGCTATACGCCAGTTGAATCAGTAAAGATCGAGCTCATCAGCGTCGGAAAT
This sequence comes from Syntrophobacter sp., assembly GCA_039679945.1. Lineage (GTDB taxonomy): Bacteria > Desulfobacterota > Syntrophobacteria > Syntrophobacterales > Syntrophobacteraceae > SbD1. The sequence goes on from JBDKTY010000058.1 coordinate 22,238, forward strand.
CGTCGCGCCAGGGTACTGGGCGCCGTTGCGGTTCGTGTACGGGTTGATTTGCCATCTGAGGTTCATCTCATTAGCGATGGGGTTCTGCATGCATCCAGTGGAAGGTTTCAAGTCGAAACTCTACGAGCTTTGTCCTGAAATTGAAAGACTGGGAATTCACCCTATAGTGTTGCGGAAGGGTAACCGTTACTGAGTCCTTTTTTTCGAAAGCAGGGACTGCTTGAAAAAGGATCCACCCCTAAGTTCTTTTCGTATTATTCAGGGTGAGGAACCTATCTGCCTCAATACATCTTCCTGGGAACGAGACCTGCAGCGTGCGCTCTCCACAGCGAAGCGGAAGTTGCGCTGTTCGATTGGCGTGAGAGTAAAATCGGCCAAGTTAGCGGCCTCATGTTCGGGGGTTCAAGCGCGTGGCGATAGTCGACTGGAAAGGCGCTCAGTGGGAAGCAGCCCACACTAGCCTCTCCATCCCGGAAATACTCACCGTCCTGAAGGGGTTTGGACCGATGGAAGTGCTTCGGTTCATTAACCCGGGTCACTTCAGGGGCGAAATGAGCCTCTGTATCACCGACGACGGAACCAGGGAAGTCACCCTCTACAACTTGGAAGTCGAACCTCCACAACGGCATGGAATGGGCAGGACCGCCCTCAGGTGGTTGAGACAGATATTTAAAGGCCCTATATTCCTGGAATTCCCGGACCTGCCCGCATCCGGTTTATCCGTTCATCCCAGCTTGCCATTCTGGTTTCGCATGTATCGGGAAGGGCTGATTGATGCCCTAGATTGTGAAAACTTTTACTTGGACCCCGCTGCAAACGATGCCGAATTGGACATGCTCGAAGAGCAAATTCTCTCGGCCGTGCGGCAAAAATCCGGGGCAAAAACGGTGTGCGCCCGCGTCAAGAAATGAAATCCCCCGAAACACCCCCGCCCTCTCTCGATGCCGTCCGAAACCGGGGCGGCAAAGTTGTTTTCACCAATACCAGTTCTGACCTCGAAGCGTGACACCACCCTTTCATACAGCCTTCTTTTCGGTTATTTTTAGAGTTTCGGGAATGCATGGACCAGGCAGGGGTCAGCCATTGACAGCGGACACTTTCGGCTCCTCGTGTGTGCGTGTGCCTGGTGGGATTGCTCGATATCGATGTCCCGGGAGCCGATCGGCCCTCTCTCGCGCGCGCGTACCTGATGCGAGGCCTGGCATGCCTCTCTCTCGCGCGCGCGTTACCTGATGGGATACTCAAAGTGGTCCTTACAGTTTTTTCCCAGTTCGCCCCCTCGCGTGTGCGTGTGCCTGGTGGAGCCTCATGATAGGCGGAGGAACAATTACCCCTCTCTTTTGAACTGGAAAAGCAACATTTTGAATGCAGACTCATATCAGGCAGGCGGAGCACAAAATTGCCCATGAACACCGAAATGCCCGGCCCGACGGTCGCCGTTGAAACACTTGGCTGCAAAGTCAACCAGTATGAGACATCCTATCTTCTGGAAAGCCTGAATGAGGCGGGCTATACATGCGTATCTTTCCGCGAACAGGCGGACGTCTATATCGTTCACAGTTGCGCGGTCACCGCGAAAGCCGGGTTCCAGACAAGACAGTTGCTCAGGAGAGCGCGACGGGTCAACCCAAACGCGCTGATCGTCGTGGCCGGGTGCTACGCGCAACTGGATGCGGACCGAATTGCCCGTGAAGAGCTGGCAACCCACATTCTCGGGAATCCGGCAAAGTTCGATCTGGTCTCGTGGCTGCGCCGGCCCGGCTCCTTCGGCATGCCCTGCCGCGCCACCGGGGGAGAATCGCCCTCCTGCCCCCATTTTGAATTTATCCCGGTAAAAAGTATGCACACCGGCAGGACCCGCGCGGTCCTCAAGATCCAGGACGGATGCAACTCCTTCTGCTCTTATTGCGTGGTCCCCCTGGTCAGGGGCAGGGCGCGAAGCCTCCCGCTCGGTGAAGCCCTCGCGCAAATGGAACGGCTTGTCGATGCCGGTTACGGCGAAATCGTGCTCACCGGCATTCACCTGGGACAATGGGGGAGGGACCTGCCAAACGGTGAAAACCTTCGAGGAATGCTCGAAGCGATCAACGCCGCCAGGCACCCCCCGCGCCTGCGACTCAGTTCACTCGAACCGATGGAGATTGACTCCGGCCTGCTCGGGCTCATTTCCTCCCTGCCCTGGATCTGCCCGCACCTGCATGTGCCGCTGCAAAGCGGTGACGCCGAAATCCTCGACCGCATGCGCCGCCCGTACAGCCCCGAACAGTACGCGGAGCTGGTGCTGGACACAAAGAGACTGCTGCCGGATGCGGCCATAGGCGCCGATGTCCTCGTGGGATTTCCGGGAGAAACTGAAAAGCAGTTCGAGAATACGGTCAAACTGATCGCGGAATTACCCATGAGCTATCTCCATGTATTTCCCTTTTCTCCCCGTCCGGGGACCCCAGCCGCGCGATACGCGAACCAGATACCGGGACGGGAAGCCAAAAGACGGGCGCAACTGCTCCAGGAACTCGGAAGGCGGAAAAAGCGGGACTTTCGAAACACCTTCATCGGCAAACGGTTGGACGTTCTCATCCAAACGCGTGCCGAATCCGACCCCTGGGAAGGGCTTTCAGGCAACTACATAAATGTTGCCGTGCATTCCGAACAGGACTTGCGCCCCGGGCAAGTGGTCAACGTCGCGATAACCGGATTCAGGGGGGAGGACCTGGAAGGATGCATCCACAAGCCCTGATGCCCTTCCGCGTGAGGGCGAACGGCATCGGACCCGCGGGATTACTGACCTAATCCTTTGATATCGTCAATTCCAGGGAGATGCTCCTTGGGAGGCAGCCAGGGGCGGATCACGGGGACTCCCTGCCCGCCCATGCTTCGATGCCTCTCCAAAACAACCTTTCACTCCGGCTGCCGAGACACCCTCTCGAGTTCGCCTCGATATCGAAGGGTGGAACGGGCCCGAGATGAGTGGCTCCAATGCCGTTTCTTTACCGCGCCCCGCCACGAGAGTGAATGGGGCTCCGGCCTGGCAGGCCGTTGGGACTGAGCTTATCCTGTCCGACCGGAACACCGGCTCACTGAAGCTTGGACTTTAGCCTGTCTGTTCAATCTCGAAAGGCCACCCAACCAGACCGCCCTCGATGAAACATACCCTTTTCCTGTCGAACCCGGCATCGTCGAGGATCAACTGGGCCTCGTATCCGCGCATGCTCAATTGACAAAATGCCAGGATATCCTTGTCCCTGGGCAGCTCCCCGACTTTTTCCCTCAGCAGGCCCAAGGGAATATGAACGACGTTGGCATAGGGGAGACGCCGCATCTGGAACTCATTGGGTGTGCGAACATCGAGCAGGACCATGTCATCACCCCTGTCGATGCGCTTTTTCGCGACCAGGGGCGAGATCGACCGTCCGATCCCTTCCAGCTTGTTCGAGATAACGTGGGCAGCCGTGGCTATGGGGTCTATGGGCGGGGCATACGGTGGAGCGTAGCCCAGATCGATGTTCGCTACGTCATCCACGGTCGCGCCGAAGTAGATTGCGGTTGCCGCCACATCCAGCCGCTTGGAGCCGTCTCCCATTCCGACCGTTTGCACGCCGAGCAGCTTGCGGGACTGCCGGGCGACCACCATCTTGATAACAAGACCTCTGCTTTGCGGAATGTAATGCGGCCTGTCGGGACCGGACCAGATCATCGTTTCGACATCGAGGCCAAGTTCCCTCGCCTGTTTTTCGGTCAGGCCGGTTCGCCCCAGTGTGAAATCGAAAGCCCTGCAAATCCCTGTCGCGGTGATACCTGGAAATGGGTGTGGACGGCCCGCGATGTCATCGGCGATGGTCCGTCCGTGCTTATTCGATGTTGATCCAAGGGGCACGAAAAGAGGGACTCTCGTAATCGGGTCCACATACTGGTTGAGGACGCAATCGCCGCCCGCGTAGATATCGGGATCGCTAGTCTGGCAATAGCTGTTGATGAGTATCCCTCCCCTGGGGGAGCAGTCAAGACCGGCATTGCGCGCAAGCTCATCATTGGGACGAACTCCGACGCCGACCAGGACGAGATCGGCGGGAATGGACCGCTTATCGGTGCGAACCGATGCGACTTTCCCATTGCCTTCCACGGCGAGGACCTTTTCTCCCAGGGCTAGTTCCACACCCTTTTCGCGCAAATGCTTACCCGCGAGAATGGCCATTTCGCGGTCCATGAATTGAGGCATGATCTGGTCAAACACTTCCACCATGGTGACGGACAGACCACGCCGCCTCAGCGCCTCCGCCATCTCCACGCCTATATATCCGGCCCCGATGAGAACCGCGCTCTTGAGGCCCTGCTCCTCGATCCGGGCGACCAGGGTGTCCGCATCCTCGGGATGGCGCATGTACCAGACATTCCCGAGTTCAAGGCCGGGGATCGGAGGCTGCACGGGACGCCCGCCCATGGCGAGAACCAGCTTATCATACGGCAGGTCCTCCTCGGCGCCGGTGTCGAGGTTCTTCACGTGAACCTTCTTTTTCTCCCTGTCTATGCGAAGCGCCTCGGTCCTGGTAAGGGTCTTGAATCCTTTCACTTTCTGAAAGAACATCGCGTTTCTGGGGACGCCGGCCCCGGTTTCGGACAACATCGCCACATCCGGGAAAATCCCCTCGACATAGTATGGAAGCCCGCAGGCTCCGTAGGAGACCAGCCCTCCCCTGTCGATCATGGTAATATCGCAGGACGGGAGTAAACGCTTCAGGCGTGACGCCGACTTGGGCCCGCAGGCCACCCCGCCGATAATCACCACGCGCCCGACATTCCGTGTTCCAGGTTCCACTTTTGGTTCCGTCGCTTCGTTATCCGGTTTTTCAGAACTCATCACAGCCATCTTTTACCTCCGACAAGATGAAATCGTCAGTCAATTCAGCGCCGCCCTCCCGATGCCCGAACTTTCCAACGCGCCTGTATTGCCGGGAGCCGTCACGACCTTCATATGGATATCATGGAGAAAGCGCGGGGCAGACTCTCTTCAAGGCAAGAGGCGTGCCCGCAAAGCACTGACCACGGCCGTCCGGCATTTTGCGGCGCGGGTTGCGCGCCCGCCATGGCATTCATGATCGGCGGGGCCGCGCGGATACGGGGAATGAAGGGACAAAATGCACCCTGAGTTCATGCGGCGGGGATCATTTTGTTCCCATTGGAGATATACGGTTCCAACTCAAAGAAGAGCTAAGACAATCTGATAAGGGCGTCCGGGCACATTGTCCACGGGCCGGCCGGTCATTCCGGTGTAAACCCTTGAGCGCAGTGAACCGCGATTTTGCGGTTCTGCGGTCGACCACCCGCAATGGATATGCCGACGCTCTCGACGGGTTTGATACATTTTGGTTGCGAATCATCAGCATGCCACAAGTTTGTATCATATTTTCAATACAAAACTGAATGCACAGATAGATGGATTGAGTCCTGGCAAGCTTTTTACGGCACAATGCGCAATGGCAAAGTTCTTGCTCAACTCTCGCTCCGTTCCCGTTCGAACAGCGCGAAGAACCCGGAAATCAGAGGGAAACGCCGCCGGTAAACTCATCGTGTCCGCGGGATGCGATCAGGGAGCTGGCTCCCTTTTCCGGAGACCGGGTTCAGGACGGCCAGGGGCTGGATGCCGCGCCTACCGGCATGACGTCTTACTCCGGTCACCTGCTTTAAGATCAGTCACCGCAATTATCCGTCTTAGGCAATTTTCAGGCTCACGAGGAGGTTGGAAGTGAAAACAAGACATGTACTCCCGGTGGTCATTTTCCTGCTGATGGCCTTTTGTTTTCCGCTGCTTTGTCAGGCGGTCGAGCCAGACCCTTCCGGGGCCGGTATCGGAGGAGCGTCCGACGTAATTGGCGCGACTCCATCGGCCCCCACGAAGGAGGACATGGAAAAACTCTCACAAAATGAACCTCTGGCCGCGAAGCTCGCCGATGTAATCGGACACAACAGGATCGCGATAAATATGGTTTGGACCCTCATTTGCGGGTTCCTCGTCATGTTCATGCAGGCGGGCTTTGCTCTGGCCGAGACCGGTTTCACCAGGGCGAAAAACGCGGGCCACACGATGGCCATGAACTTTATGATATATGCCATTGGCCTCCTGGGTTACTGGGCATGCGGATTCGCTATCCAGATGGGCGGGGTGGGCGCGGTGGCTAACCTGGCCGGTGGGACCGCCCTGCTCGACAGTGAGAAGATCGTAAACTTTTTCGGGATCGACTTCGGCCTGTTCGGAACAAAGGGGTTCTTTCTCTCCGGTGTAAGCTATGACGCGAGCATTTTCACCCTGTTCCTTTTTCAGATGGTGTTCATGGACACGACGGCAACGATACCAACAGGGTCCATGGCCGAGCGCTGGACGTTCAAGTCGTTTGTAATCTACGGTTTTTTTATCTCCATGTTTGTTTACCCCCTTTATGCGAACTGGGTTTGGGGAGGCGGTTTTCTGTCAAACCTCGGCAAGAGCTTCGGCCTGGGACATGGAACGCTCGATTTTGCGGGCTCCTCGGTCGTGCATATGACCGGCGGGGTGGCGGCCCTGGCCGGGGCCTTGATTCTCGGCCCCAGGCTCGGCAAATTCAAGAAGGACGGGACCCCCAATGCTATGCCGGGCCACAACATTCCAATGGCGCTCCTGGGCTGTTTCATTCTTGCTTTCGGATGGTTCGGATTTAATGCCGGATCGACCCTGGCGGGCTCCGATTTGAGGATCGGCGTCATTGCCGTGAATACGATGCTCGCTTCCGCCGCCGGCGCCTTTTCATCCATGCTCTACATGTGGCTGCGCTATGGCAAGCCCGATATTTCCATGGCGGCGAACGGCCTGCTAGCCGGGCTGGTCGCCATCACGGCGCCCTGCGCTTTTGTAAACTCAGTATCCGCCGTCATCATCGGCCTCACGGCGGGTTTTCTTTTGTGCGTCAGCGTGCTTTTCGTTGAGCGCACCCTGAAAGTGGACGACCCCGTCGGAGCGATATCGGTGCATGGAGTTAACGGGGCTTGGGGGCTGCTGTCACTGGGACTCTTCGCGGACGGAACCTACGGAGATGGCCTCAACTCAGTGGCTGGAACGGTGAGCGGTTTATTCTACGGCAATTTTTGGCAATTCTTTGCCCAGGCGATAGGGGTTGTCGTTAATTTCGGCTTCGTCTTCGCCGTCATGTATGGCTTTTTCAAGATACTGGATAAGTTCATTCCCATGAGGGTTTCGGAAGAATTGGAGATCGAGGGGCTCGACCAGTCCGAAGTCGCGGTATCGGCGTACCCGGACCTCGTTCGTCCGGACTATGGCAAGCTGCCCGCCTATTGAGAATGGGAAATATCCCCGCGCAGAGACTATAAACCGGCACACACCCGCTCATGTCGTATTCCGGCATGGGCGGGTGCCTTCTCTCGAATTACGGATTCAACCAGTTCCACGCGTCGATGCCCGCGGCAATCACTTCTCGTCACAACCGGGAAAAAACCGGACACATACAGCAAAAGCCGTGACCGGCTCGATCATTTCGGCCGTTCAGTTTCGGCGGAAATACAGCATGAAATAAGCAGGCGGTGAGCACCGTACTCTGGCCTAGAACCGGACGCCAATACCTGTACTGACGATCCACGGGTTGAGGTCCAAATCGAACTTGCCCAAGCCCCCGATCGTCATGTCCGTTGACGTGCCGTAATACATTGCGTCGGCGTTGAAGTACAGGTCGAAGCCCTTGCTCTTATAAATCGGGACATCGAAACCGAACTTGACTGCCCATCCCACGGCCGTGGACACGCTAAAGTCGTACGGCGCGCCCAAAATAGTCAATTTTTCATCGAAAGGTATTACCACGTTCATACCAACGCCCACATACGGACTTATGCACGCGGTGGGTATCGGGTGATATTTCAGGAACAAAGACGGAGGAAGAAGCCATACCGACCCGGCATTAACGTCTCCATTCGCGAACATCACATCATGTTTTGATACGGTGAGCACAAGCTCAGTAGAAATATTCCTGGTGAAGAAATACTCCAAATTGAGAAAAGGTGCTAGAGCGTTATCTATGGTCGTTCTGCCAACAAGCGGTTCGGAAAAAGTTCTGAAATTACTCTCGAAATGCTCATCCGGTATAATATACATGGCGCCTACTTTAACGCCGAAACGCTTGAAATCCTCGCCTTCAGCCCGGACGACCGAAGCGGTGACAAATACGAAAAGCGAGATCACAAGAAAACACATAACCCCTACACGTAATCTTTTATTCATGTTTCCTCCCCTTTGCCATCGTAACATTTATAAACTGAGCACGACTAAAGTGCTCACCGCCCGTCAAAAGTAAAAGGACACACGAATCCCTTCGGATCGGGTCATTGTCACGATCCTTACCTCGCAGCATCCTAAGTGCATTGCATTATTGAGCAGGGAGTGAAACGCGGAACCTGCCGACTGGAACACAAATTCCGCAGGACCATACTATTAAAGACCCGTTCACGCAAGTGAAAATATTCCTTAAATCAACGACAACAGGCCGGCTCAAAAGACATATGCAGCGGCGGATAAGAGCACACAATACCAATTTTATCGAAACCATGGGTCCTTCAAGGTTTGGTAGTCCAGCCCGTGGTTTTTGCACAAAATCATCCAAGTCCAGGATGATTTTTCATTCACCTTCGTGAGCATAAAGGAGGGGTTTGATGAGCGGGGGCATTAACCCGCATTATTCATGGTTTTCTGAGAAGAAGCGTAAAGAGCCCCGTATAGACCGCGCGTTAGCTGGATTTTCCACCTCAACTTCGACCGACAGTGTGTTATCGGCCCAAAATCGCTTCAAGCCCTGAGCATCGCATCCTTATTGGGCTTTACGGGCGCGGACTGCGATTCATGAATAATGCGGGTCAAAGTTATCGGTTGACGGCCAGCCCCCTCCGCTTGCAACATTCCATGAAAGTTTACAAATGCTACGGACATGAAAAGGTTTATCCAGCCCTTGTGAAGTCAATGTTCAGGAGATAGCCTGATGTTTGCATTGTTCAGAGGCTCTTCTATGATGGAAACCGCGCAGGACGCATCGGGCTGGGTGTGGGCCAGGAAGATCATGCGATTTCCCCCTAAAGGATCTTCCTGATCCACACCCAGCCTGACCCTTTCGCCCGACGAACTGTCCTTGGTGAAAGAACCGGAGCCCATGCGAGTGAAAAGTTGCGACCGCCGCCGCCTCATGCATACTGTGGGAGAATGTCGCTAAGACCATTATACATAACGAGAATTATTCCGAATTGTCGAGAATTTGAGAACGTCAGATGTTAAAGTGAGAGAGATGTGCAGTTTCTCTCCGAGTGTACCGGTGGACGGGCAGGGTCGAAAAAGCTTTCCTGGGCTGGAAGAATACCGCAATATTCAAAGATATCCCGGTCATTGACTCTTTTCTTTTCCGAATTAAGTTAATGCTGGCATATCTGACGAAGATGTCGCCGAAACCACATGCCGACTTAGTTCTATTTCGCAGGATGAAGCGCTCAGACTTGGCTTATCGAGGCTTGCTCATCTCCGATCAGGAATAGCCTTGACGACGCATGGAGATGCATCGTGCTGATATCTTTTCCGGATAGGGACAGGATCATTAGCTTTGCCAAAGCTGATTGCACTGCTTTCCTCGTTTTTGCCCCGGGAGGCTGCAGCAGCCTTGGTCCATCGAGCATCATCCGCGACCGTTTTGATTATTCTGCTGCGATCTCTGATTCCTGGAAGACTCAAATGCTGATGAACCTGGTGAACATCCGCTATGCCGACCCGCCGGTGTTCCTGGATGTGTCCTCGGTTATCAACCAATACCAGTTGGACGGTCTGGCAAACCTTGGGCTCACCTTCGCAACGGTGAATACTCAATCTGCCAACGGGACCGTCTCATATACCGACCGCCCTACCATCACATATAACCTCTTGTCCGGAGACAAGCTCGCCCGCAGTCTCATGACACCCATTCCCCCGACGTCCATCATGTCGCTGATCGAAGCAGGATGGCCCTCGGAGTTGGTACTACGAATAGCAGTGCATTCAATTAACGGCATCTAGAACCCCTCCGGAGCAGCTCTACGCGGGCGGGCGGCGGGTCCCTCGTTTTTATCAGGTGATTGAGACGCTGGGGCAAGTCGAGCGTCCAGGGACCGCAGGGATCAGGGTTCAGCCCGAGCCGAAGAGCAGCGGCGCAGCCGTTATGGTTTTTGCTGGTAAATTGGACGGAAGTGTCGAGGCGGACCGAAGACTGATAAGGGAGACTCTTGGCTTGAATACTCAAGCGACGGAGTTCACACGCTGGTTTTTGGCGTTGTGCCTCGGAACGACCGAGAGATTGCCATACTGAGCCAATCCATGCTGGATATACTTGTCGAATTGAGTGGAAACACAGATGTCCCGGAAATCCATGTTTCAGAAGAAAGAACTTTCCCCACCCGCGAAGAGGACGTCTTTGAAGGGCGGAAGGTCCAGACACATATGCGCATTCACAGTGGGAAGGAAAAGCCTGCAGACGCCTTCGTCATGGTTCAAAACGGGGGTTACTGGTACTGGATAGAGGACCGGGATTTCATCTCCAAACGCGTTTTCGGCATCGTTATGTTCTTGTTCACACTTACAGAAAAGCCCGAGACGGAAGGAGTTCCCGTTGCAACCATCCCAACCCGTTAAGCTGTAGGAAGCCGCTAATACTAACGAGATCAAGAAGAAGGAAATGAAGGCGGTTTTTTTCGGGGAGAAGGAGGTTGAATCAGTCTCAACAAGAGTTCGGTCAGGACGGTTCTGCTAAATAGATAAGAGGATAGCGAGACATGGCTTCAGAAGAAGGTAAAGGTAAGGCAACAGAATTCGTGGATGTCGCTGAACAGAAGCGTCTGAACGATGCGCGCGAGAAGGGAATTCCCTGGAAAAAATGGGGTCCCTACCTAAGCGAGCGACAGTGGGGAACGGTCCGCGAGGACTACAGCGAGGACGGAGATGCCTGGGGCTATTTTACCCATGACCAGTCCCGCTCGCGGGCCTATCGCTGGGGAGAAGACGGCATGGGGGGAATCTGCGATGACAGGCAACTACTCTGCCTCGCCCTCTCGCTGTGGAACGAGCGCGACCCCATACTCAAGGAACGTCTGTTCGGGCTTACAAACAGCGAGGCCAACCACGGGGAAGATGTCAAGGAGTACTACTTTTATATCGACAGCACTCCCACCCACTCCTACATGAAGTATCTGTACAAATATCCGCAACGGGAGTTCCCCTATCGCGACCTGGTCGAGACGAACCGTGGCCGGTCGCGAGAGGAGTTCGAGTACGAACTGCTCGATACAGGAGTGTTTGACGAAGACCGCTACTTTGATGTGTTCGTTGAATACGTCAAGAGAGGTCCGGAAGATGTGCTGGTTCGAATCACCGTTCACAATCGCGGCCCGGAAGCGGCCCGGCTTCGTCTGCTGCCAACCTTCTGGTTCCGAAATACCTGGTCCTGGGGTGAGGATGAGCGCAAGCCTTCTCTACGGGAGGTGGCGCGGGGAGCCATTCAGGCAATCCACCATGAACTGGGCGAGTACTGGCTATACTGCGATGGAACTCCGGAACTGCTGTTCACCGAAAACGAGAGCAACACGCAGCGCCTCTGGGGCCAAACCAACGCCTCTCCCTATGTTAAGGATGCTTTCCACGCGTACCTGATCGAGGGACAGACCGAGACAGTGAACCCCGCCAAGGCGGGAACGAAGGCTGCTGCCCACTATGTCCTCGAAGTGCCCGCCGACGGCAGTCAAACGGTCCGCCTGCGGCTCACCAACACCGCGGCAGACGATGCCTTCGAGGGATTCGAAGCGGTCTTCAAGGATCGAATCGCAGATGCGGATGAATTCTATGACAGGATTACACCTGATTCGCTTTCCGAAGACGAACGCCGGGTGCACCGCCAGGCGCTGGCTGGGATGCTCTGGAGCAAGCAGTATTACTATTTCGACCTGGAACAGTGGCTGACTGAGCACAAGTGTCATCCGATGCTCGACTCAAACACATGCGGCATGCGAAATACGGAGTGGTTCCACATGCTTAACTCCGACATCATCTCCATGCCGGATAAATGGGAGTATCCGTGGTATGCGGCCTGGGATTTAGCTTTCCACACGACGGCCCTAGCTTTGGTAGACTTCGACTTCGCCAAAGAACAACTCCTGCTGATGCTGCGAAATCCTTATTTCCACCCCAACGGCCAGATTCCCGCTTACGAATGGAACTTCGGCGATGTCAACCCTCCGGTACACGCCTGGGCCACGCTCTACCTGTTCAAAATGGAGGAGACGCTGGGTCGCACGGACCTAAGGTTCCTGGAACGATCTTTTCAGGGATTGATGCTCAATTTCAACTGGTGGGTGAACCGCAAGGACCCCGCCGGGCGTAACGTCTTTGCCGGCGGCTTTCTGGGGCTCGACAACATCGGAGTCTTCGACCGGAGCTCACCGCTGCCGACGGGAGGCTTCCTGGAACAGGCAGACGGTACCGCCTGGATGGCTTTCTACTGCCAGTGTATGCTGGAGATAGCCCTGATTCTGACCGAATACGACTCTCTCTACGAGGAAATCGCTTTCAAGTTCATCCAGCATTTTATCTGGATTGCCTATGCCATGGACCGAATGGGCGAGAATCACGACGAGATGTGGGACGAAGAAGACGGCTTCTTCTACGATCTGCTGCGCCTGCCGAACGGCCAGGCCATGCGGTTGAAGATTCGCTCATTGGTGGGACTGCTGCCGCTTTGCGCATCCAGCGTGTTCGGGGGCGATCTCGTGACGCGGTTTCCGAAACTGGTGGAGATGATCGCCCTTTTTCGTAAACGCCACCCCGAGGTGATGTCCCATGTGGCCCCGACCGAGGAGGGGTTCACCGGCTACAAGGAAAGGCGACTGCTGTCGATCCTCAACAAGAAGAAGCTCACTTGTGTGCTCGGGTATATGCTCGACGAAAATGAGTTTCTTGGACCGTACGGTATCCGCTCCCTTTCGAAGTTTCACCAGGAAAATCCGTTCACTTTCCGGGTAGGTAATGAGGAGTATAGGGTGCAGTATCTGCCGGGCGAATCCAATACGGGGATGTTCGGCGGTAACTCCAACTGGCGGGGTCCTGTCTGGATGCCGGTCAATGCGCTCATCATCCGCGCACTGCTGCACCTGTATCAGTTTTACGGCGATGAGTTTAAGGTCGAGTGTCCTACCGGTTCCGGCCAGTACATGACGCTCTTCGAGGTATCGCAGGAGATTTCCCGCCGACTGGCGAGCACGTTCCTGCGCGATGGAAACGGGAGACGTCCGGTCTACGGAGGGACCACCAAGTTCCAGAAAGACCCGCACTGGCGTGATCTGATCCTCTTCTATGAGTACTTCCAGGGCGACAACGGGGCCGGGCTTGGGGCCAGCCATCAGACGGGGTGGACCGGTCTGGTTGCTCTCTTCCTGGACATTTTCGGACGTCTCGGAGCCAAAAGCTTGCTTGAAACTCAACGCCACGAAGCATTGCGCGAGCTCTTCAGAGAGCAGGTAGGCGGAAAAGAGATGAGCGTGGAATAAAGGAGAAGATATGCCTGATATTCGCTATCCCGCCCTTTACCAAATCAACACGCGTGTGTGGCTGACGGAATTGCCCCAAATGCTGGGGAGGACCGTGACGATGGATGACGTTCCCGATGCCGAACTGGACCTGCTGGCAGCTCAGGGTTTTGATTGGCTCCGGCTCCTTAGCGTCTGACAGACCGGGCCGGCGGCACAGGAGATCTCGCGGTCAAATCCTGGAAGGCGCCGCGAGTTCGCCGAAACGCTTCCGGACCTGAAGGACGAAGACATTGCCGGCTCCGGGTTTGCCACCCGCAAACTTGTACTAGCCCTTGCGCTTATGGTCAGGAGAGCTTGCCGCCGTACTCAACGTATCGCCCCAAAATGGCTCCAACTCAGCTTTACCCATGGTCAACACACTTGTCAACATGGGAAATCTCGCTCATGCCTGCGGGCATAACGAGTATGATCGTGCGACACGATGTCGCTTAGTTGAGTGTACTCAGGCACTTGCCTGTAGTACCCGGCATGTTCCTGCCGGTCTCTACGCGGGCGTGCTTGCCGCGCGCTGTGCGGTTGGTGCGAAGCCCCGCGGACAATGTACCGAATCGGGTTTGAATGGCGACAGGAGAACCCATCGGGGAATCCTCCCCCGTTAAGGGCTAGGGACGGATG
>JBDKTY010000059.1:0-32256 GCA_039679945.1 Syntrophobacter sp.
GAAGAAGAGGGAGAGTATGTCTCTGACTCCGTTTGGCGAGCCCTGCTGCCGGAGAAAGAGCAAATGCTCGGCATTCATCGCGGGAGGTCCTCCCCACTGGGATGAGACCGGAAGGTTTTCATTGGGACTGTTAGGGTTCATCGTTTTATCTCTTCACAGGATCAACTGCATGAATCTATTGGCATCTGTCGGACGACTTCAGGATCGCTACACCGGACGATATACTTTCGGTTCAGACTATCCAGGGCAACCGGGATCTTGCATATATCGAGGAAAAAACCGGGAATATTAAAACCGCTATGAAATATGAAAAGTATTTCGAGACCAGAGGGAAGCGCCCATGATCGTCCATTGGGCGTTCGAAAGAATGGTCATCCCTCTCTTGGGGTCGGATTTCGGTTACCGGGCCTATTTGACAACGTTGTAGTACAACATAAAGTCACTTCCAACACCCACAGTGCCTCGGATATACTGGTTGACCCAGAGATTGACGTCGGCAATATTACTCCGAGGCACCAGGACCATATCATAGGGCTGAAGGAAGATGTCCTGTTTCGTATCGATTCCCTTCATGGCCTTCTCGGAATCGAGGGTGATTAGAAAGGGTTGCTGATCCGGACCGCGCCTCAGAACGATGACTTCATTGGTACGCGCGGTCTCCTTGAATCCTCCGGACATGGCTACCGCATTGAGAACCGTCGTCGGGCCGACCAGTTCCTTGGTCCCGGGCTGCGCGACTTCGCCTCCCACGTAAACCTTGTTGCCGGCAAACGAATTCACTATGACGGCCACCTCGGGTTCGTTCAGGTGCTTGGAATACTTTTCGGTAAGAGCCGTCGTCAACTCGGAAGGTGTCATGCCGATCACATTGATCTCCTGAACCAGCAGGAGAGATATTTTTCCATCCGGCCTGACGACAACCTCCTGGTTCAAATCCGGATTGTAAAACAATTTTACGGTGAGTTTATCTCCGACATGCAGACGGTAATCCTGCTCGATAGCTGCAATCTCGGTTCCGGGAGCGCCCACCTTCAGGGCCGTCGGGCTGTATGGACCACGGTGGCAGCAAAACAATGTCAGCGAAAGCATAACCAGAAGTACCGTTCTTGCATTCATCGCGTCAGTCCCGGCAATAGATGAGGAAAATCAAATCGACCCAAGCGAAATTTTAAGTATAATGATAACTCTCGTGAATTTCAAAAGCTTTTTAGGCGCAGACGGAATATCTACTGTACTTTTCCCTGTCCTTTGCTCTCCATGGTCTTATCACGGATGATTTGTCTCATGGCCTTCTCCCATTCCCAGGGAGGAATCGAGGGAGACTCCGACCAGAGCCCCACTCCATTTTGCTGGGCCAGCGATTCGAGCCTCTTCCATTCCACACAGAATTTGCCCCTGCATAACGGCTTCACCCAGGCCATCCCAAAGCTGATCAGCTTGCTGTTAACATAGTCCTGACTTGCTTCTACTCGGACCAAGGCATTGGTCATGCCATCGGAATCCTTGAACACGGGAATGATCTCGGCGTTCTTTTGCAGGACCCACACCCTGACGAGGTCCCGGGCCTTATCGTAAAACGGCTGTCCCCTGACGGGGCACATAACCCCATAGAGCCGCACCTCTTGAACAGTACCCTCCACGGATACAGTCACAGTATCGCCCTTCGAAACTTCCATGATCTTACCCTGAAAAGCATGGCAAGTTCCAACCAGCAAAAAACACATCGCCGTATAGAAAATCATACTTCTAATGATTCGCATCACCTGGATGATTACAATTGTGCCGTTTGTTTTTGTAGAAGACACGTGCTGCTTACAGCTCCGCCAACTCGGTTACATTCCATGGGCTTCGAAGCAGACCGGCTTGATGAGGAATTCGACAGATCAGATCACAAACTTGAAATAAATTTGGCGCAATCTAGCACGGGGGGGGTGTAGGCGTAAAGGTTGATAAAAGGGGGGAGGAAAAGGGTAGCGGAACTACCCAATTTGGATGAATATCGCTGAATTATCAATCACATTCGGAGTTTTCGACAAAAAAGCACAAATATAGGTACCCATAGCACCCGCAATAAAAGCAGCTAAAGGTGATCCTCAGGAGAGCACACTTCATGCCAAACTTCATCCCTAGACAACAAAGCTGATCATGCAACCGTAACACTCGGATATTTAATAGTTTTTATAATCAATCCCGATCCTCCGAAGCACAAGGGGAAGTCCTGTTACAATTCAGTTACGAAGAAATGTAAATGATCTTTACACTAGTCCCACGGATACGTGAATAACACACTTGCCACCGGAATCATCCCAAACGCACTCGCGGAGGGATTTACAACGGTCCCTTTGAAATCCCTGGACAAGATGTTGCCGTGCTCCGCCACCCGTGTCGAGGCGGCTCGAACCCGTACTTCCAGTAGTCGGATTTTTTTACAACCACACGCTAACGGGAAATCAGGTCAGGCAGAGGCTCTCATGAAAGAGGCTGAAAGAATATGGAAGTGGAGGGAGCACTCCAGGTGGCAATCAAGAATGAAGAAATGAAGCAGGCCACGCAGCAGTCGATTCGTTGCGGCGTCTGGCCAGGGTTGTCGAATGATGGATGGGCGCAACGAATCGAACTCCCGCACCACCGAGCCGATATCTTGAGTATACGATCATGCGTGAGTGCGGTGCCAAAGCAACCGGCGCCTCACTTAGGCCTGAACGTGATGACCGGCGGAAAAGGTCTCCGGAGGTGCCTTTTCTCTGAGGTCCGCAAGCAGAACAGGTACGTCCGGTTGAAGGCTTTCCCTCGAAGTCAGATCGGGTGGGGAAGGCGCATGCCTGCCGGCGGCAGTACATAGACTGATAATGAAGAATACGGTCAAAGACCCAAAGAACAGGATCGCGAGATACAACATGGTACCCTCCCAATAACGCTCAAAGGCGGGGTGAAAGGAGTTGCATCAAACAGCGCACAAGGTGGAGGTCGAGCAGTTTACAAACCGCAGAACCCGAACAACCCATGATGCCCACACGCCGGCATTCATTCCTTCCCGGCCGTTCAGCTTCGTAGACATCCCGTTGCCACCAAAACGGTGTAAGTTCATCCTGATTTCCGCTCCAAGCCGATGACATTAATCCAATCGGAATGATGCCCCAACTGCCAAAATACTTTTTGCGCTTTCTGTTTCCGGATTACCCTCAATCCTGCCGGGCACCTCGCGCCACCCGAGCATGTGAACTCCACGGAAAGCAGCAACCCTCCAGCATCTCGTCACGTTCGGACAATGCAACGCCAGTTGGAATGACGTCAGTTCTGGATGTCTCTATAAAGAGAAAGCACGTTTAATGCCAACCATAGTGAACGTCGCAGCGGAACGGAAGATTCTGGCAATACATACACAACGCATTGATTTATATCAAAAATAACGGTGTTAATTTTTGATTCACAGCATCGGCGGTTTCGGATGGCATCATGACGCACAGGAAAGACGTCGTCTTTTTGACTCGCATGTTGGACTGCTGGCAACGTGCCTAACACAGCCCGGGTGGCATGCTCGGGACAAGCTGTATGAAATCACCTACACTGTTGTATGTATTTCAAGACAGAGGACCCCATGCCCCTCGTGCGGATAGTACTGGCCTCCCCACTTTCATGCCCGGGCACCCGAGCGTGTCCGGATGTTCGCTCGCTGAATTCGCCCTTCGATACCCCCTCCCCCCAAAAAACAGCTCGTTCCCATTTGCGTATAACCCTTATCGGATGGAAGCGGACTCCAAACCGTACATGCTTAGCCGGTATCGAAGCATGAAGGACCGGACGCGCGCTGTCTTTCTTCCGCGCCTACAACGCTGAAACCGGGTTTTCTCCGCTCAGGCGAACATGCCCTTGCAACTCGCGGCCAACGGAGTCCAGGCACGCAACTGGCGACGGCCGCTCTCACGCATGCGGCTTCTTAATTCCCAACTTATCCATCAGGTCGTAGAGGCTTGGCCGGCTGATCCCCAACTCCGCGGCGGACTTAGCCAGGTTAAAGCTGTTTTCGGTGAGGACCTGCAGAATCAGCTCCCGGTCGGTCCGTTCGCGGGCTTCTCTCAGTGTAGTCCTGGCCGATTTTTCGGGCGATTTCAATTCAAGGTCCTCGGCGGTTATCTTCGATGCCTGTGCCATGATTACGGCCCGCCGCACCCGGTTCTCCATTTCCCGGACATTTCCGGGCCACTTGTGGTTTGACATCGCACTGAGCGCCGTCTTGGTAAAGCTGAGAATCTTCTTTCTGTTATCCTCGGAATACTTGCGTACCAGGCTCATCGCCAGCAACGCAACGTCTCCTTCCCTGTCCCTGAGCGGCGGGATTTGTATCTTCACAACCCCCAGCCGGTAGAAGAGGTCCTCCCGGAAACTGCCGTCTTGGATCGCGACGTCGAGGTCCCGGTTGGTGGCGGAGATCACCCTGCAACTGATGGGGATTTCCCTTCTCCCTCCAATACGTTCGATCGTGTGCTCCTGCAGAAACCGCAGCAGCTTGACCTGGAGCGAAGGGGAAAGGTCGCCGATTTCATCCAGGAAAAGCGTCCCCCCCTCGGCCATCTCGATCCGGCCCTTTCTTTGAGTATGCGCCCCGGTGAAGGCGCCTTTTTCGTGGCCGAAAAGCTCGCTCTCCAACAGGTTTTCAGGGATTGCGGCGCAGTTGATCGCGATAAAGGGCCCTTTTTTCTGCCGGCTTCGCGCGTGTATTGCCCTGGAAACCAGTTCCTTTCCTGTGCCGCTTTCCCCCAGGATCAGAACGGGAGCATCCGTCCCCGCTATTTTCCGTATCGCCGAAAAGACCTGCTGCATCTGGGGGCTGGTCCCGATCAACTCCTCGAAAGAGTCCTTCGGGTTCATCGCCATCATCCGGCGGTGTTCTTCCTCAAGCTCACGCACGCGTAGCGCGCGCCGTAGTATCAGGCTTACTTCCTCGACCTGCACCGGCTTGCAAAAAAAATCGTAGGCGCCCTGCCCGATGGCGTTGAGCGCATTTTGTCTTTCGTCCTGTCCGGAAATAATGATCACCTTTGCGAAGGGATCAGACTCTGTAAACGCCGCAAGAGCGAGAAAGCCTTCCTCGGTGCCGTTCACGTCGGGAGGGAGTCCCAGATCGAGTGTTACCAGCGCAGGATGCTCGCGCCGGAATAATTCGATGGCCTCCTGCCTGCTCCCGGCCAGAAGTATCTCGAAATCCTGGACAAAGGCCCACTTCATCGCCAATTGGATGCTCTCGTCATCGTCGACAATAAGGAGCTTGGGTTTTTCCATTTTGAGCCTCGATATCAGAAGGATGATGCATATCGGATTGCGCGGGCCCGACTCCGGCCGCCTGCTTCAAATCTGGTCCCGTGAGATCTTTGCGGCTTCAATCCGGGCATATTGATCGAATGAAATTCCCCCCGCCTATCTTATAAAGAATACCAAAGAGAATATCGGGTTGATCTTAGAATTTCCCGAGACATTTTGGAAGAAAAAGAGGATGCACCTCCCCCCGAATATCAGGGGAGAAGAACCGTTCACCCGAGGTACCGAACCATGAGCGGCTATGTCCGTTATTCGATACCTCGGGTGAAACTCAAATCTCTGAGCCCCAAAGGGCATCCCCTGCCCGGTATCCCGCCTATTTGCGCATTTGGCAAGCATTCCCGTGCTCTTCGGCTTCATTTCTATAATAGGTTGTAATTACAGTTTTTATTACTATTTTAGGTATATTATAAACCCTTTTCATCCCCCCTTTTATCCACCTTGTTTTGTGATGCCGTTCCGCAATATCTTCGAAGCGGGTTTAGGAAACGGCCTTGGCGGGATCGGTCACAAACGAAGTGGCAAATGAGCCGGTCGGAATCGGTTTCAATTGATAGTGAACTGGAGCAGCCTGATCAGATGCTGCTCGGATCGAAAGGAACGAGGATGAAGAGGTTGCAGGTCTTTCTCACGTTGGTGATGGTAATCCTTCTCTGTGGCACGGCACACGCGACGCAATACTCCTTTACGGACCAGCATAAATACTGGACCGGCTGGGGAAGTCCGGAGTCATCCGAGAACTCCCAGGACGTTATCGGAAATCCTCAGCTTACGGGCGGATACATAACTGTCCAGAACGGATACCTCACGAGCGTCGCCATCCAGGGGAGCGGGTACAGGATTTCCGGCGGCCCCAGGGATGGCCAGTACTTACCCTTCGGCGACCTTTTTCTGGACATCAATTCCGATAATGTCTGGGATTATGTAGTCTCCCTCAATGGATCCACATCCAGGGGCTATTATTCCATCTACTCCGTGACCCTTGGGCTGAATTCGAGCACCGGATACAAGGTGACCGGTTCCGACTCTTCAGGATACTGGTCAGGTTATGACATCCGCAACGGTCATCCATGGGCGCTCGCCAATGGGGTGGGTAGCGCGGTCGGAACCGCCTATTTCTCCGGGATCGCGGGAGATGGAACGCTCACATTCTCTTCGTTCGGAAATCTCATCGGTGTGGGCAGCACAGTTACTCTCGGCTGGACAGTCGGTTGCGCTAATGACGTGATATACGAACAGGTCCGGGTGCCCGAACCGTCCATCACCCTTCTGCTTGGTTTCGGTTTTGCCGCCCTGGCCTTTAGAAGAAGAGTGCTCCATGAAGGATAGCATGCGCATATAGCAAAGCTTCACGAGGCAGGGCCGGTCAAGCCCTGCCTTTTTTCTTCCCCAGGCGAATTGTTCAACTTCCGACCCTCTCCGTTATTGCAAAACACCGCAAAGAACCATGAGCGCCAAATTCTCAAGTTCCAAAACAAGATAGACTTCATCAACAATAGGGAATGCAAATCTTCAGCGCACATGCTCACGAGCAGCGCCATACCCTCACATCCCCGCAAATCCGGAGAGCCACTGCTCCGGGACCTTTCACATTATAACATGGACTGTTCCGGTGTAATTCCAGGCAGGCAGGATGAATGCTGTCGCCATTCTTTACATTAATGCCATCCATCGCTTTTAGAATTATCTCGCCTCTCGTTAAAAGCCTTTAGATTCAATATGTTGCAACATTGCACAAGAGTGGTACGGTTTTTGTTAATATGACAACTAACCTTAAATCATTCTTGGGAGGATCTGATATGAGGAAATCAATTTCCGCGCAAATCATTCTTATCACTGCAATGACCGTGATGCTGTGGGCGCCGGCGGCCATGAGCGATACAATCACCATCAAGTATGGCGCATACTACTCCGGCAGTGGCGTGGGGGCTGGCGGGGGTGAATTCTTGATCACGGGTAATAGCGGAGCACTCCAGGGGCAGTCCTTCCTGACATTCTGCCTCGAAAAGAACGAATATTTTTATATTGGCGGAACGTATGATTACAAGATCACCGATGCCGCGGATGCAGGCGGCGCGGGCGGCCCCAGCCCCGACCCGCTTTCGGTCGGCTCGGCGTACCTCTATTATCAGTTTGTAACCAATCAACTTGGAACCCTGGCTATTACCTCCAGCACTTTGGCGGGTCAATTTCAAGAGGCAATCTGGTACCTCGAAAACGAGATCACTTCAATCACCCCTGGCAACCCATATTATGATTTGGCTACGAAGGTCGCCAATTACAGTTCCAACGCAAATGGCGCATATGGTGTGTATGTTCTGAATCTCACCGATGCCTCCGGCAAACATCAGGACCAGCTTGTTTGCGTCCCCGAGTCGTCCACCCTGCTCCTTCTGGGCGCGGGCCTTCTTTTTGTGGCGGCTTACAGGAAGAGATACGCAAATATTTGACCAGCCTCACTTATCTCACCTGAATCAACCAGGCAGAGGCCTCATGCCCTGCCTGGTTTTTTTATGCTGCGTTTTCGTTGCCTCCGCATGCCCCTTCGTGAAGTTAAATACTCCCTTTGCATTCCTATTGTTTCCAATATTCAATATTAAAGCTCATATGCTTTCCGGAAATGAGCTTGCACAACCTTGCCGTCTGTCACTGATTTCCATATATACCAATAATCAATTATGCCATTAAATGATATAAACGATTCTGTCATTTTCATCATTTAACATATATATTCATAGAGTAAGAGTGAGTATCAATATTAATTATCTTTAGTTCTGTCAAATACATCAATCGTTTGCCTTCGTTAATACTTCACTATATTCCAGATGATGTTATTTACTCCCGCCATCTCAATATCCTCGTTGGACATAATCTAGTTAGCGAGGATGATCTTCGAATTTGGTATCGATTTTGCTCTACCCGCCGATAGCAAATTTTGACTCATCGGAAAAACTGCTTTGCGAAAACGTATTCTTGCACAACAGCCGGCAAGAGCGTTTGGTATCCCGAACCGGTAGCAGGATCACCGATCCGATGCCGCACCGACTTTCGAGGATCTGGATGTACCGGCTGGCCGAAAGAAAGAAGGATGAGAGGATGAATCCTAGACATGCTTCCTGTCGAAACTTACTCTGTGGTTATTTTTTCTTTCAACTTATCCTGGCCATCTTCTTCGCCCAGGATGCATGCGCGAGCCAGGTCCAACTGGCGTGGAACAATTCAGCGGATGCAACAGTTATCGGATACAAGGTTTACCACGGCACACAGAGTAGGACCTACTCGATAATCGAAGATGCCAAGGCCAATCTCTCTTTCACCATTTCCGGTCTCTCGGAGACTCAACCGCAATACTTCGCCGTTACTGCATACTCGGCAGCCGCGGAAAGCGATTTTTCCGCGGAGCTAACCTGCTATACTATCCAGGCGTCATCATCCGGGAGCGGCCAAATCCTTCCGGCTGGCAGTACAGTATTTTCCCAGGATAGTTCAACAACTTATACAATAGTACCGAATGCCGGATATAAGATTGCCGATGTAGTCATCGATGGCGTTTCTGTCGGTCCCTCTTCACAGTATACCTTTGCAAACTTGAGCAACTGCCATACAATCTCAGCCGTATTCACTCCCAGCAATGCATACACCATTGCGACCAGTATACAGGGCAGCGGCTCTATCTCGCCCTCGGGGACCGTGAGCGTCACCGCCGGGGCCAACCAGACTTTTGCAATCTCCCCCGCGGCAAATTACAAGATATCCGACGTGAAGGTCGATGGCGTTTCCGTCGGCGCGGTCTCCAGCTACAGCTTCACCAAGGTAGCAGCAAACCATACCATTGCCGCAACGTTTGCGCCCATCTCGTACACAATCTCCGCCAGCATACAGGGCAGCGGCTCTATCTCGCCCTCGGGAACCGTGAGCGTCACCGCGGGGGCCAACCAGACCTTCGCTATCTCTCCCGCGGCAAATTACAAGATATCCGATGTGAAGGTCGATGGCGTTTCCGTTGGCGCGGTCTCCAGCTATACATTCACAAACATCCGAGCCAATCATTCCATGATTGCGGTCTTCGCGGCCAAGAGTCAACCTCCCGTTGCCAATTCGGGGCCCAATCAAGTAGTTGCGAGCGGCGCGACAGTTACCTTGAATGGTTCAATCTCCACGGACACGGCGGGCATTACTTCATATCGTTGGGTCCAGACTAGTGGGCCAGCCGTTGCCCTGTCCAACACGTCGGCTTCAAAATGCTCTTTCAAAGCCCCAACCGTTTCCACGGGAGCAGCACTGACTTTTAGACTCGATGTCACAAATAGGCGCAATATATCGGCGAGTGATTCGTGCATAGTGGATGTGTCCGCGACCGATCAGGTTCCATTAGCCAATGCGGGGTCCAACCAAACTGTCACTCCTTACACGATCGTCACGCTGAACGGCTCCGGTTCCGTGGACAAGGACGATGGAATAGCCTCGTATGCATGGACACAAACGGCGGGGCCGACAGTCGAGATCTCCAATGCCAATACGGATCACGCCTCTTTTGTCGCGCCCGACGCGGGGCAAGGAGGTTGCACCCTGGCTTTCCAACTTATGACTACCGATCATATAGGTCTGAAGACAACCGACCGTTGCCTGGTAAATGTGGTGGAAGCGAACGAACCTCCGATTGCCAGCGCAGGTCCAGATCAGACAGTATATGAAAAGGCAAAAGTGATTCTTAGCGGATCAGGTTCCTATGACCCGGAAGCGAGTACACTTTCTTACCGATGGACCCAAATCAGCGGCCTCCCGGTAACTCTATCCAATCCCAAAGCATCCAAGCCATCTTTTACAGCCCCAAACCTGCCTTCCGGCACTTCGGATCTGGTGTTCATGCTGATGGTAACGGATGCAGGCGGAATCAGCGCTTCAGACAAATGTATCATAACTATCAAGGATACAACGATGCCATGACATTGACACTACATAATAGAGTAGGGGCAATCGCAATAATCTAAGGTGTGGTTACATTTATAGTAAAACATTTAATACGATATTCTTGAAATTAGGCGACTGCATGTATATGATAATGTCATTATTGACTAGTTATTCAAAAATTAAATGAAACTATTTTCACTGATTTGGAGGTGTTAGTTCACAAAAGTATAAAATCAATCTCTAATATTATCGAATATATCTGTGGCGATGCGACATTTTGTTATGGAAGCACGATATGCTATACTAACAAACTATTGAATTGATACAACACTAAATCCATATCCATAATTCAAGCGAATAGTCATAATAGCATATTCGATAATCATAGTCTATTCATTGGACTACTAACCCCACATCTCCATCCTCCACACTATATTTCAAGCTAAATTATTTGGTAACGCAATTAGTTTTACTATGATCTATTTTGACGAAATCAGCGCCGAAACTGATTTCTCATTTCATATTTTAATGTATGCCTGAGCCTACAGTATTGTATGTAAAATCCTACACTCACTTTTCTCGGATCATACCAATCATGCACTCTTCAATGGCTAATATCTAATGCCGCCTCTGCATCGAATTATATATTTTTGCTGACTACACGAATTTATTGCCCGCCTTTCCATTCTCCATCGAGATGTCACCGGTTCTCTCCCCAAAAGGCTATCCTCCACGCTGCAACGGGCTGCTATTTTGCCCGCATTATTCATGAATCGCAGTCCGCGCCCGTAAAGCCCAATAAGGATGCGATGTTCAGGGTCTGAAGCGATTTTAGGCCTATCACACACTGTCGGTCGAAATTGAGGTGAAAAACCCCGCTAACACTTGGTCTATACAGGTTTTTTTACGCTTCTTCTCAAAAAGCCATGAATAATGCAGGTTTGGCCTGCTCGCCACGAATGTCTCGCGCCAGTAATTGTTCGCGGAATTCCCGGCATCAGGCATAGCCCCCTGCCAGGAAAAGTGCATCCTTCCGGGAAGGGCTTATGCCGCGAACTACCGGTTCGGGACACCAGAATCTAATTCGAGTGCTATTGCGCTTTCCCCGCGACAATCCCGCGAACCCTGGTGACAGAAGCCATTCCAGGCTGGCGAGACCTGCATCTTCTCCGTGCTGATTTTTTAGCCGGCAAATTCGATAGTCCTGTCTATCAGACCACTTATTGAAGGTCGAGGCCAGCCACGTTGCATGGGAGTCACACTGCCACAAAATTCCAGCGGTCCGCCTTTTTGCACGACAGCAGACGATCGGTCGCGAACCCCGTGGACCGTCAAACCTGGAGCTTGCGATCGCCAGCACTTGTCATGGCTGGAGGCTAAACGTTGCTTGACATGAAAAGGATAAATCCATATCGTCAGGAATCGGCCACCAAAATCATGCTGGACTAGCTTCTTTTTGAGACACGCCCTAGACATCGAGGCCCAGGCGAACGATAATGATGGCTCCGAGGGCGGCATCCTTGATGAAGGACCCGGCCTTGCACCATGCGGAAAAGGCAGCACCCGATACTGACTTCCAACAACCATTCTAAGCAACATCAGTTGAGATTTAGCATGCGGCTGACCATCTTTTCGCGAGTAATGCTCGCACAAAGCACTCTGATTGCGGTAATTCTGGGGATAAGTCTTTACGGACTTGCCAAACTCAATCTGGTATCTCGTTTAAACATGGATGCCCTCACAACCGATGCAGCCTGCATCAGTGAGGAAAAACGACTTCTGAAATCTTTTCTGGGAGAAATGCGCAACGCGGAGAAGTTTCTCTTGATCGGAGATCAAGCCTTTCAGCAAGAGTTCTTAAAAGACAGGAATGATTTTAACGATACCTTTGGACGACTCACTCCAATTATCAGCAGCGACCGAGAAAAAGAGCTTACCACCGAAATCGGTATTCTCCACAATCTGTATTGCCAGGAAATCGATCAGGCAACACAAGGTTATGTGGGATCGGAAGCAACCAAGTCCAGAATGGGGGACGGTATAATTGAAAGAGCGAACGAACTTATTCGCCTGAGAGAACAGTCCACATCCGCAAAAACAGCTCTTGCTCGGGATCATGCGGCATCCGCCGCCGATGTGATGCTCTGGTTGACGTTAGTGGGTATGGCCGGAGCCCTGTTCATGGCCTATTTGCATGCTCGCGGCATAAGCCGGCCACTCATGAGACTGGCGCAGGAAATGCGGCATGTCGGACGAGGTGAATTCACTCGCTCGGTTCACATCAATGGTCCTAAAGAAGTAATCGAACTGGCCGGCGCATTTAAGCTGATGGCCGAGGAGCTTGAACATCTGGACCGTCTAAAATCTGATTTCACCGCCCATGTATCCCACGAACTCAGAACGCCTCTTACAGCCATCCGCGAGGGTACCGCACTGCTCCTGGAAGGCATACCCGGGCCAATTACCGAGAATCAGCGGGAGATTCTCGATGTGGTACGCAACCACAGCCAACGTCTTTTTCAAAGCATCACATCGATTCTCGACCTTTCCAAAATGGAAGCCGAGATGATGGATTATGAATTTACCTTATGCGATCCCAGCGAGATCATTGAAAACTGCATCCAATCTGTCGACCTGATCGCGCGCAAACGAAGGATTCAGTTTAAGACAACTTTCGACGACCATGTTCCCATGCTTCTCGCGGATGAGCGCAGAATTCAGCAGGTACTGGACAACCTGGTGGGCAATGCGCTCAAGTTTTCACCGGAAGGAAGCGAGATTCGCATCGCCGTTCACATGAGAGAGGCAGACGCGCAACTGGCAAGTGAGGTTGAAATCACTGTCTCGGACAGCGGCCCTGGAATACCCGCGGGAGAGTTGCAGAATGTCTTCAAGCACTTCTATCAAAGTACAAACAGCCGGGTGAAAGGACAGCACGGAACCGGTCTCGGTCTGGCAATCGCCCGGCATATCGTCGAGGCGCACAAGGGCAGAATATGGGCAATGAGTGAGATTGGACGGGGATCAACTTTCTGCTTCACTCTTCCTGTAGCCGCCGAAAAAGGGGAACTCTCCCTTGTTGGGGCGGATGCAAATACCGAAAAGCGAGTTCTGCAAAATGCATAATGAATCTTTTAAAGTTCTCACCCATGCGATCGTATTCATTCTTCTGATTATCGTCGCTGGCTGCGTATCTTCCGGGGCCGACAGACCAATACAACCACCCGCCAAGGCGGTTCCCCTGTTCCCGCCTCAAAGCGTTTTCCAGAGCGGCAACTATCAGGCCTTCCGCGCTGAAAACGAGGAATCGCTTCGATCATGCGGAGATCCGGAATTATGCGCGGTGGCTCTGTTCAATCTTGGCTTCACATATTGCTATTCAAAAAGCCCCTACTACAATCCGTCGAAAGGCCTTCTTTACCTCGAAGACCTGATCAAGGGCGCCCCCGAAAGCCCTTGGGCTTATCACGCACGCGTATGGATTGATATTTTGAAGAAAAGCGCAAAAACGGAGACCAAGAAACGCCCCGCGAAGGATAAGGCAAAATCGCGGGAAACCCCCGCCGAGGCAAGCAAGCAACCCGAACAACAGGAGAGCAGGCAGGCTGAGAGCCAGCAGGACGTGACCTCCCGCGGCGCTAATCCTGAAACCGATCGTCAGCGACTCGAGGAGGAGATCCGCTCCCGGGATGAAACCATTAAGGAACTGAACAGGCAAATCCAGCGCGCTCATCAGATTGATATAGAGATAGAGAAAAAGGAACGAGGCATCAAGTATTAAACCGAAAGGTATTCATGAGCGAGAATAAAATCCTCGTGGTTGACGACGATCCCGGTTTGCTCACCCTGATGAAAGCCAGACTCGAATCAGCGGGTTATGCAGTGGTCCCTGCCCTGGGCGGGGAAGAAGCCCTGGCATCGGCTAACGACAACATATTCTCCGCGGCTGTTCTCGATTTTAAGATGGACGATATTGACGGCATTACACTTATGGAGAGACTCCTGAAGATACAGCCCTATCTCCCCGTTATAATCCTAACCGCTCATGGGACCATAGAACGCGCGGTGGAAGCCACCAAGAAGGGAGCCTACGATTTTCTTACGAAACCTTTTGAAGCAAAGGATCTGCTGTACCGGCTGCAAAAAGCCCTTGAAATTGGCATGCTAAAAGTGGAAGCGGGCCGGCTCCGTCATATCGTGCGAGAGCGGTATCGCTTCGAAAATATTATAGCCTCGAGCGAGAAGATGCTGCAGATCCTCAGCCAGGTCGCTCATATTGCCGCCACGGATTCGACAGTCTGCATCTCCGGCGAGAGTGGGACCGGCAAGGAGTTGATGGCCAAAGCAATTCACCTGAGCAGTCCCCGAGCAAAAGGTCCCTTCGTTGCAATCAACTGTGGAGCCATTCCCGAAGGACTGCTGGAAAACGAGCTTTTCGGACATGCCAGGGGTGCGTTCACAGGAGCGGGTCAGACCAAGAAAGGGCTCTTTCAACAGGCGGAGGGGGGAACCCTCTTCATGGATGAAATTGCCGAACTCACCCCGCCCCTTCAAGTAAAGCTGCTTCGTGTATTCCAGGAACGCCAATTCTATGCAGTTGGTGGAGTCCAGCCCATTAAAGTCGACATTCGCCTTGTGACGGCGACCAACCAGGATCTCGTGAAGGCTATAAAGGAGGGGAAGTTCCGCGAAGACCTCTACTACCGAATTCATGTCATACCGATTTGCCTGCCGCCGCTGCGCGAGCGCATGGAGGATGTTCCACTTCTGGCAAAACATTTTCTGGAACATTTCAGCCGGGCGATGAACAAGAACATACAGGGTTTTGCCCCAGAGGTCATGCAGCGTCTGATGCTGCACAACTGGCCCGGAAATATTCGAGAACTGGCGAACGTGGTGGAGAGGGCCGTCGCACTCTGCGCAAGCACGGTAATCACCCGCAAGAATCTGTTCCTCGGATCGGATGAAGAATCAATAAGCGACAAAAAGCTCCTGCCGCTCAATGAGATCAAGAGAGAACATGAGCGCGCCTACCTCATACAACTGCTCACCGAAACCGGTGGCAACATCTCTCGAGCCGCCGCCATGGCGGGCAGGTATCGGGCCGACTTCTACAAGCTCCTCTATAAATATAGTCTGAACCCCGCGGATTATAAGACCAAATGAATTGCTCGATTCCCGTTTGCCCTCGATGCGCAAACAGCGCATAGTGAAGAGAATACGCACTCGAGTCTTTCGGCAAGACCTTCAATCGCCAGGAAGCGGGTTATTCAGCTAAGCTCCTTCCATATCGTCCGGCATCGCACGAGAAGCAGCGGACCCGATCCGATCATCGGATCGGAAACTGTTTTATCCTCGATCTACTCATCGAGCGGTCCGGCATCTGGTGTTGCATCCCAGAAATAACTCAATACTATTCCGCGGCCTCGAATGTTCGCGGAAGCCGCTTTGGCGGCATTCTAAACGTCGAAGAACATACGGAATGCGACACTAGCGGCGACAGTACATTTGTCCGGAGAGCCCGGGCCATGTTCATCCGACCACGGTAAGCCCCAAGACGAGAAAAACAGCCTCTTCGCTCAATCACGGCGCCATAAGACTTGGACATTACGGGAAAAAATCAGAAGCGGCCACTGACCTGCATCCGGCGCGGACTTCATCTTGCAGGTTAATTCATATATGTCGGTACTCTTAACAGATCCCAACTGACTGATAATTCAAATCAAATTTGCATATTATTGTTGAATGGACTTTCAAACCGTCGAAATAGTTTACAAAAGTCAAAGCAAATAAGCCGTTTTGGCATCCACGCATGAAGTAAGTATCCTCGCCAACTGGCTCCAGGTAAGGCTATTCCGGAAAGCATTCAGTTCTGGCATGTTCCTTGTTTAGTGATTTGCGATGACAGGGTTTCAGTTGCATGTGGATTTATGGGTTCCAAGCAGTAAATATTACAACATCGTTATCCGTGAGGAGAAAGAGCATGAAAACGACTTTTGCAATTCTGTCCGTACTGGCGTTGGCAGTTGTCTTTGCGGGGCCAGTCGGAGCCACCACTTTTACCCTTCAGAGCTATGATATAACATACCGGGGGAATGATCCCGGCCTGGTTCTTTATACAAATGATGCACTGGACACTCCGTATGTATTCGATCTGAATCCCGGGCAATCAACAGGGCTTGTACCTCTGCTCTTTGTAGGAACAAAAGAGACCGATATTGACCTTTCTGACGCAGTACCGTATGAATTCGACGTTACCTTCTATTTTTCGACCCCCGCGATGAGCAATACATCCGATGGATATTCGCGAGGACGGCTAATCTTGCAGGACGGCGTGGTCAGATGGATCGACAATCCCACCTCCTTTACCTTTGGAGACGGGGGTCTATTGACAGTGTACCTTACCGACGTTAGCTTTGATACGCCGGGGGAAGCTCAAGTAGAAGCAAGTTTCACATACGTGTCCGCACCTGTTCCCGAACCGGGCACATTGCTTTTCCTGGGCGTCGGCTTGGCCGGTCTTGCACTGTTACAGTCTCGGAAGAGAATAAAAGGGTAGATC
Source organism: Syntrophobacter sp. (assembly GCA_039679945.1). Lineage (GTDB taxonomy): Bacteria > Desulfobacterota > Syntrophobacteria > Syntrophobacterales > Syntrophobacteraceae > SbD1. The sequence goes on from JBDKTY010000059.1 coordinate 16,790, forward strand.
CATACCCTCTGTTGGGCCACTTGAGCAGGAGAGGCATGGATGGTGAGTCCATGCCTCATTTTTTTCACTCAGCGCCATGGATTCTTCAAGCTGTGCGGGTCCCGCTGATCTTCCCCTTGAATACCTTCATTCTCCGCCTCATTTAATCACAAGAATTCACACGCGCATAACTCTGGAGAACCCATACATCGGTCACAAAAGCAGAACAGCAAGCGCAGCTTGAGGCGAAACACGGCGAGCAGCCCTATTACGATATCGTGGTTCCAGTTACACCAGTGAAACTGGAACGGTCCATATTCATTCCAAGATCCCCATTCCTTCTCCGCTCTTATCAAACCTAATTATTTGTTCTCACTTTACATTTCTCCGCACTGCTCCAGAACGGCCCCACAATGTGCCTGGAGTTTATGCCTGGCGTGACATTTGCTTGATAGAAAGATGCACTAACTCATAAAAGGCAAACCGCGCGAAAGCGCGGGACGCAAAGTCACTGGCCTACGTCTCGGAGATGCTCCGGGATATGGTCGCAGGACCGCTGAGCAGATGCAGCACCTCCCGAGAGGGCTGATTTGCCGGCCAAATCCGAGGGAGAAAGATGCACCGGTCCAACGTCACCACATACTTCATTTCCTTCTGCGTTTTAGCCTCATTGCTGTTTCTACTGCCTGCGAATTCGTCGGCCGCTCAAACCGAGATTACACTTCTAAAATCAGCCTCAACAGCCACGGGAGCCATCACCGTCCAAAAACCGATCAACACTTCTCTCGTCTCGCGCACGCGTACGGTTGATATAAATTCCGATGCCCTGAACATTCAGTCCATTGATTCCGTTCAGCTTAATCTGTTCGATGATGCCCAGTATCGTGCGAGCAGGGTGCGCTCACAAAGAGGCACCGGAGGCGCCCTCCTCTGGACGGGCACAATTTCCGGGACCGACAAAGGCCATGTGGTCATCGTCGTGAAAGACCGGAAGGTGTGCGCCTCGATCAGCCTCGCCTCGACCATGTACCAGGTCCGCCCCGTTGCCCAGGGGCTGCATGTCGTGCGACAAGTCAGGAAGGAAGCTCTGAGCGGCGTCGGAAGTATCCCATCCGCTGTGAGCCAGAGCGAGTCCAAGGTAATCCAACTCGTGAACCAGGAAAGGCTGATAGAGGGCCTTCGGCCACTTCAATACAACGACAGGCTTTATTCCTCGGCCCGTAATCATTCCAGGGACATGGCCCTGGCAAATTACTACAGCCACGACAGCCGCAACGGTCGCAAGTTTTTCGAAAGGATCTTCGCATCGGGATATCCGGTCTCCAAATGTGGTGAAAACATTGCACACGGGTTCTCCACGCCGGAAGAAGTCTTCGAGGGTTGGATGAACAGCCCGGATCACCGTGTGAACATCATGAACGCCGAGTTCACCGAGATCGGTGTAGGCTACGCGAGCAACGACACCACACACCGGGAGTACTGGACGCAGGACTTTGGAGCCGGAAGGAAAGGCGATACCGGGCAGGGCATAAGACTGGCGGGAGGCTCATTTTCAGTACAGTCGGATCGATCCCGTGGGGCCGGCATCGGCGGAGTCAGTCGGAACTACTAAAGGGAAATCAATTCTCCCCCCTGGGTTGCGTTGACTCGTGGGATGAAGCCACCGGAGGCAGGGCGCCTGATCTCCCGGTAGACCTGTACCTGCCTGGATAGCCCAACCGACGGTCCGGGATCCGGCACTTACCGCTCGATCCGAAATCCTGGGTCCAGTACCGGCGAGGATTTTTGGTGGTGCCGCCGGCAAACCCGACTCCGGTCTCGGTAAAATCAGCGTTGAGGATATTCACCCGGTGCTCCGGAGTAATAATCCAGCCTTCGAATACCTCCTCGGCTGACGCAAACCCGACCGCTATATTCTCTCCACACTTCGAAACAGGATAGCCGGCGCTGAATATCCGGTGATAAAACCTGCTTCCATCACGTTCACTGTGGCTGTAATAGTTCTTCCGCGCCATGTCTTCCGCGTGCTTTCGCGCAGCGAAGCACAGGCGCGCATTGCAGCGCAACGGTGGCAGTCCCTCCGCCACTCTCTCCCGGTTCACAAGCTCGATTAGTTTCTGCTCGGCGGCGCTCAGACCGGCAGGGAAGTTCTCCGGGCTGAATGCGGCTTCCCGTTTGATTTGCCGGACAATATGGTACGTAACCCCATATGGGCGGATTTGGTAAATGGCCGAGGGAAGTGTGATGGTGGCCGAGACCCGTCGCTCGCGGACAATCAGAGTCACCTCGCCTCTCTCGGACCCCGAGATGGCACCAATCCACAAAACAGCCTCGTGGGTTCCCTTCTGGACACTCTTGCGCGACGCCCGCAACCGGACGCCATCGAACAAATCGAACTGGATCTCGTCCACATCGATGCTCTGGGCATTCGTCAAAATGCTGGGATTAACGAGTGCAAGCCGCTGCCGCGCAATGATCGAGGAAGGGGAAATAGGTTTACCGGGAACGCCTTCAGAGGAACCGGCCTCCATCGGCCGAAGCAAAACTACTTCTGACTGCCCGGCCCAGGAGAATGCCGCAACGAGCACCAGGGAGGCAAGAACCGCGCAACTTAAAAAACCCCTCGTCCACAAGACCATCAAAATAACCGTTTCACGAGCGTTTGCCCCGCGATGCCGGGGCGAACAGATCTATCTGACTATCTTATTCAGCAATAAAGGCAAAATCCAGCGGACACAGCGCTGTTTCCTGGCTACGCCTTGCCACGCGAACACGGGGGTCTACTCCCGCTCGGGGCGAACGGGGGATGCCTCATCTTGAACGCGAAAGAGTTCAAGATGTGACAGGCAATCAACCCTGTTAACGGCGCACTCGCCCATCCATGCTTTGGTACGACACTTTCAACAGCTCAATCCAGCTTGAACCGGGCGCTCGTGCAAAAAGCCGGACCCTAACGTCAGCGGCTGTCGAACTGCTGGCGGAAACCGGCTTATGCTGTCTATTCCCCGGTATCGCAACGCGAAAATTGAACCGCTCACGCCCCCCAGATGTGCCGCGGCACGAGCGGTTATATGCATCCGTAAGTTTGAAAAACGACCCTACCCGACTTTCGTCCAAACCCTGCGAGTCATCCACGTAAAGGCAAGACCAGTACCAATCAGGAGCATGGTCGAAGCCTCCGGCGTGGGAGGAGGAGGTGGTGGTGGCGGTGGAGGTTCAGGATGGTCCGGAGGAAAGATCGGAGGAAAAAACGGAAAGAAATGAAAGCTCGACCCAACCGGCAATGCTTCCGGCGCAAAGAAGGCCGGAGCGGTGTCGAAAGTCTCCGCTTTGGGAACCGGGAGTTCGATGGCTACAGCCTGCTGCTTCGCGGGAGCGATTATGACCGCGATCAATTCTCCTTCACCCGGCCGGTAGTCCCTTCCCTTCTCCATGGCTTCTTCCACGAGTTCCATGGCCTCTTTGCTGATCTTGCCCTTCTTTTCCTGGCCGAGTATATACCATATCGCCTGCTGTACATCTGATTTGGACCCACGCTTATGATTTATAATGTAGTTAATGCGGTCCCAGTCAGCATTCTTGAACCTGTCAGGCAGATTTGGATCGTAACAGTTATAGGCGCGGATTTCATGCATCGCATTCCTGCGGATCCGCTTTCCTTTCTCAAGACACCAGGCCTTGTAGTACTCAAAATCAACCACATCCAGATCATACCCGGCATCCACGAAAAACAATTCGAACCTGCTCTCACTCCCGTTTCTAATGTAGATGGACACTTCCTTGTCGGGTATTTTGGGAGTTGGAACCGCCTGCTGCGCCACGGCAACTGGATCGGTCTGGGGAACAGTTGCCTGATCCGTGGGCGGAGGTACGATTGTAGTCGCACTCGCGTTGCTTCCGCGGCAGTGAATCACGCAGATGGATAGGACCAGAATGAGGAATATATATAACAAATTCTTGCGCATCATCGACCACCTATCCATGCCAGTTGCCCAATCCAGCCTCTACTCGCTGCTCACGCCGCATCCAAACATCACCGCAAAAGCTATCGGCCATTCAATCAGTGCAAATTTTACTTTTCCACCACTAAACCGGAGTAATCAAATGAATGAACCCTAATACTTCAAAAAAACAGCAATTACAAGCCCAACAGCATTCCGGAACAGCTAAATTTCACAACAATTATGCCATGCATATTCTGCTGGTACATAACAGGTATCGGGTGCCTTTCATCTCTGCTTTAGCGGATAGATCGGGGTACTCCACCCGTGAGCGAGATACTATAGTCGCCCGACATGGAAAACAAGGATGATTGAGCGGGGTATATTTTAGGTATCCGCACTACTCTGTTATAGGATTTAAGCAATTAATTACAACAAATTACCAATAATCCAACGACTGGCCCAAAATGGCGTGGATGACTTTTTCCATCTATCCTCCCACTTTGCCTTTACCCCAGAAATGTTTATTATTCGCATGGTATTTGCCGATAAGGCTTTATGCCCGAGAGAACACATTACCATTTGCTGGAGATTCACGTACAAGGATGCAAATCATGAAAAGGTCCAGGAACTCATTGCCCACTGTGATTCTGCTGGTCTCCCTGCTGCTGATCGGAACGGCTGCTTCGTCAGCCCGGGCTGCCTCCATCACTTTCAATCTGGATGCCATTATCGATGGTTCGGGTTTAAGATCCACAGCCTCACTCGGGACGCTGACGCTAACCGACAATGGGAATTATGTGGATATCGTCGTCAAACTCGCGAATCCTTCCTGGAAGATCCAGGAGATGGCCTTGAACTTTGACGATTCCAGGTTCTCAAATTCGTCCAGATTCTCACTTGTACATGAGAGTCTGAAAGTGAACGAGGACAAGGTTAAACAGGGCGGCTACAAGGGAAATTTCGATATTGACATCCCCGCCACGGGCAACATAGGCCAGTATGGCTACTATTCAGACACGCTTAAGCTGCTTGGCGGCGGCAATACGATTCTTGACGTATCGGATTTTGCGTTCAAGGATACGAACAACCTCATTTACGCCAGCCTGCATATCGGAAACTACAGTAACGGTTCATCGGTCTGGGTGGGAGCAAGCTCTATCGCGCGGCCTCACGCCGTCCCCGAGCCATCCACGATACTCCTGCTCGGTTTCGGCATGCTGGGAATCTTCTTCCTGCGGAAGATGTTTGCCGTGGGATACCAAAAAGCAGCGGTCAAATCCCATAGATCGTACTGAGCGAATCGATCACTCCCCTTGCTCGGCGCCCCGGCGAACGCCGGGGGCCAGGCAAGTGAGACCGCTCGGCATTACAGTTGCCCGCAATTGACTGCAATCCCCCCACATGCCAGCAACCGCCACAGTCCATGATATATAAATCCAGGATATATTCCCGCACGCTTACTACTCTTCCCGGAACCCTTCTCGACTCCCCCGCACTCTTTTGATATTTGTCATCCCCCCCGCATCCAACAGGCGCTTCCAGGATCAGTTCGTTCTTGTCACTTTCCCAGATTTTGATAAACTCGCCGTAACTCAATCCTTATTTGTCAAATACAGACTGCCTGCATCAGGTCCACGATCGGCGGACAGCCTTGCGGTTCATGATGGTTTTCTAACCCCGCGGTGAGAACTATGGCCTACGATCAACGAAATCCACAGCCGGAATTCGATATGCTCCTCAGCGAAAAAGAGGTCATCGCCCTGGTCAACTCCGGCACCATACAGGTCCTCTCCGAAGGCGAAACGCTGCTGAAGAGAACCCAGAGGAGCCGCGGAAGCTGCCTCGTGCTGAACGGCTCATTCAAAACTGTGAGCAGGGATGGCAACGGCATGGGATTGACATATGCGAGAGGGGATTTGATTTTCGAAGACGCACTGTTTGACTGCGACCCTTCCCTTACCTCGATAGTGGCCCGAGAACCCTCCAGGGCGCTTGTACTCAGCAGATCCGAGTTTAACGCCCTCAGTCCCGATCAGCATTGCGCCCTCATGAGACACGTCGCGGCCGCGCAGCACTCCAGGATGCTGGGAATGGGAAATGCCATGGCCTCTCTTCAACTTCAGAGGACTTCGCTGACCGCTCACGCCGTAACCGCCGCCAGGAAACACGGAGAGAGCTACGAACAATCGGAGCTGATACAGGGTCTTATCAAGAAAATACCCCGCCTGCCCATACATGTCGCCCAGTTGGCCGAAATGCTTCTGAGTGAGAAGATATCGACAAAAAGAGTCACTGAACTGGCAAAGCAGGACCCCTCGCTTGTCGGCGAGGTGCTGAAGGAAGTCAATTCGCCCTATTACGGAATAAGGCAGAAGGTTTCAGACCTCTACTATGCGATCATGCTGATAGGGTTCAATGAGGTCTTCCGGATACTGGTCTCACAGGGGCTCAGGAAGACAATGCCGGACACCGAGAGCTTCCGGGAGGTTCACCAGCATTCCATCGTGATTTCCTACATAGCCTTCGAGATCTGCCAACTCGGCGACAAACGGGACGCGTCCCTTCTCAGCACGATTGGCCTGCTGCATGACCTGGGCAAAAGCACGGTGCTTCTCATTGAACGCGACAACCCAAAGCTCGGCTTTTTCATCCAGATGCTCGATCCATGCAAGATCGCCGCAATGCTTCTCGACAAGTGGAACATTCCCGGAGTGATCTGCCAAACGATCGAGTACCAGGCTTACGCGAGGTTTGCGCCGCCAACCGAGGTACCCACCCGGTACCAGAAATACATTGGCATTCTGCACCTGGCCCACGCCGTCCACGACACCGTGCGTGGGGTTTTCGCGGAAGGTGAGTATCCTTTTTTGCGCGAATTCATGGAAGTCTCTAATTTGCGGGACAAGATCCTTGATCAGATGCGGGGGGGCGTCATGAGAAGCCTTCGCGCAAAGGCGCAACTGCTGCCGATGGAGATGAAAAAATTCATCCTCTCTGGTGAATGACGGGCGCCCATCGCCCGTTCGATTCTGGCGAAATACACCCCGTGTTCGCGTGGTATTGCATTGCAGGGAAGCAGCATTGCGGCCACGCATCGGCGACAGGTTGGAAAGCCTGCCCGCGTATCGCATGCGACTGCCCCTGTTCTTTTCCAATTCCCTATCACGCGAATGCGGAGCCTTCTCCGTTCAGGGCGAACGGGAGGAAACGCCTCGGCGCCCGGAGCGAAAAGCTGTCTGTTGAGGTATCAAGGATCAGCGGGTCAATATCTGATATTTTCAGGTATCCTTTTCCTCCTCTCCACACATCATTTCTGACCGGCACATTATTCTTTTCTTCCCACCCCCGTGAGAGTAAAATCGCCTAAATGCATCGGGTTCACTTACATCCGAATGTAATGTCGCCGACTCAAAAGAGTGTTCAAAAAAAGTTGCAGGGACCGCCAGGTCAGTATCAAGGCACTGGTTTTGCATCTCTTTCCGCCGGTTTTTTTGCACTCTGCTCTACACTGGCTCGTCATGACCGCGGGGAAGGCGTTCCTATCCGCGATTCGTGGGTTGTGATCCCTTCGAAACTATTGACCCAAGCCCATTGAACCTCGAGTGAACTCCTTGTCCGGACTTAACTGCGACATTGACAAAGGCGGGTTGCGTATGAAGAAGATTTTGGTAACTGGAGGCGCTGGTTTTATAGGCAGTAATTTCATCACTTCTCACCTCAAGGACAAGAAAGATCATATAATCAACCTTGATTGCCTGACTTATGCCGCCAACCTGAAAAATCTTGAAACACTGGATGGCGATCCCGGATATCTGTTCATCCGCGGCAATATCGCGGACAGGGATCTGCTGCGCAGGCTTTTTCGCGAATATCAGCCATCGGCTGTCGTCAACTTTGCCGCGGAAACCCATGTGGACCGTTCCATCGATTCGCCCGACACTTTCATCCAGACAAACGTGGTCGGAACATTCCACCTGCTGGAGGAAACACGGGGTTACTGGACGCAACTCGACGAGCCGGCGCGAAAGGGCTTCCGCTTTCTGCACGTCTCAACCGACGAGGTGTACGGGACGCTCGGTCCGACCGACCCTCCGTTCAGGGAAACCACGCCTTTCGCGCCCAACAGTCCTTATGCGGCCTCCAAGGCTTCGAGCGACCACCTGGTTCGCGCCTACCACCACACATACGGGCTTCCGACTATCACCACGAACTGCTCAAATAATTACGGCCCCCGGCAGTTTCCGGAAAAGCTCATCCCGCTGATGGTTCTCAACGCAAGCGAAGGAAAGCCGCTCCCGGTCTATGGAGACGGGACTAATATCCGCGACTGGCTCTATGTCGAGGACCACTGTGAAGCGTTGAACCTCGTGCTGGAACATGGCCGCGTCGGCGAGACCTATAACATCGGCGGCAGATGCGAGAAGGCGAATATCGATATCGTAATTACAATCTGCGATTGCTTTGATGAGATGTTTCCGAAATCCCACTATCGGCCCCACCGAAATCTCATTACGTTCGTGAAGGACCGTCCCGGTCACGACTGGCGATATGCGATCGATTGCTCCAAAATTGAAAATGAAATCGGCTGGACTCCACGGCAGACCCTGGAATCGGGCTTGTTGAAGACCATAGAGTGGTATATGGAAAATACTGCATGGACCGAGTCCATCAAAAGCGGCGAATATCTTCACTGGATCGAACGGCATTATGAGCGGACCGAGTAAAATTACGGGGCTGAATTGATATGAGTGTTCCACGAATCGATACGGTTGAGAGTCCCTCCTTGCTTCCACGCTGGAAGGGAATCATTCTCGCGGGAGGATCGGGCACGAGGCTCTATCCCCTTACCAGGGTAGTAAGCAAGCAGTTGTTGCCCGTCTATGACAAGCCCATGATCTACTATCCGCTGTCGGTCCTGATGATGGCCGGTATTCGGGACATCCTGATCATCTCCACGCCCGAGGATATCGGGAAATTCGAGGTTCTGCTCGGTGACGGGAGCCAGTGGGGACTCAATTTCACTTTCGCGGTGCAACCCCGACCGGAGGGGCTCGCCCAGGCATTCCTGATCGGAGCGGAGTTCATAGGCAACGACAGGGTGTGCCTTATTCTCGGCGATAATATTTTCCATGGCCACGGCCTGCCGCAGTTGTTGAAACATGCCACATCGCTCGAACGCGGAGGTCTCGTATTCGGTTACTGGGTGCGTGATCCGCAGCGCTACGGAGTAGTCCAGTTCGACCGCACGGGAAGAGTGCTCGGCATCGAGGAAAAACCATCCGAACCCAAGTCAAATTATGCCGTCCCGGGACTCTATTTCTATGACAGCAGCGTCGTGGAAGTCGCCTCCCGGCTGAAGCCCTCCGCACGGGGTGAGTTGGAGATCACGGACCTCAACCTGGAGTATCTCAAAACGGGGGAACTTCGAGTGGAACTCATGGGGCGCGGGTACGCATGGCTGGACACTGGAACTCATGAGTCCCTGCTGGATGCCTGCATATTCATAGAAACCATTGAAAAGCGCACGGGCCTCAAGATATCGTGTATCGAGGAGATCGCCTACAGGCTTGGATATATCGACAACCAGCAGCTTCGCTCCCTGGCGGCGCCGCTCAACAACAGCACTTACGGACAATACCTGCTCGGGATATCGGAAGAACACGACACGTCCGATATGCCGGTCATCACCGGGAGAATGTTGTAAGCCCGGATTGCCCGACTGCCGCTGGCCTTGCCGCAACCGTCATCTCCCCGGAAATATGACCCTCCCCACCCCCGAACCCGTGCTCTCATGCATTGGGAAAAGTCGGGCAGCACTCGAACAGATGGCAGGTGCAGCGCCTGCAGCGCGTCAGGTCCATTCTCGGGATTATGTTCCCGAGAGCTTCATGCAGTGATGTAAATGTCTCTATTTTCCCCTGCCGTATGTAATCCCCCCGCTCAAGAAGCTCGAAGACTTCATCCTTCAACGAGCACACATAAATTTGCCTGCCTTCGAGATAGAGGCCGTGCCCCTCGCGGGCCAGCATCTCGCACCCCGTGACATCTATGAAATTGATGCTGGCTGCATCGAGCAGGATGTGGCACTGCTCGGGGCTCTGCTGTGTCAAATTCTGGAGCTGTTCGGAGACGTAGTTGGCGGCGCCGAAGAATATCGATCCGTTGATCCGGATGATCTTCAACTGCGGGCATTCCGGTGAGGCTATGTCGCACGCGCGCGCGGAAATACCGTCCCCGAGGGGGCCGGTGTGGCTGTCGAGCGTGGTGAACTGAGGATGTGATGTCTTGTTCAGGTAGAGGAGGAGCGAGAGGATTACCCCGGAAAAGATGGCGAATTCCAGCTCGACGAAAAGGGTTGAGAAGAAGGTGACCGCAAGCACCATGGTCTCCGGTTTGCTCGTCTTGAAGATGCTCTTCATGTGGTGGACGTCAACGAGACTCCAGGATACCAACATGAGGACTCCCGCCATCGCCGCCATGGGAAGGTAGGCAGTCAGGGGAGCTATCAGGATGACCGTCACGGCCAGTACCAGTGCCGCGTAGACCGCAGCCATGGGGGTCTTCGCCCCCGCGTTGTAATTGACGCTGGTGCGTGTAAAAGAGCCGGATGAAGCGTAAGCGGAAAAAAAGCTACCGATGATATTCGAAAGACCCTGGCCGATGAACTCCCGATTATTATCCAGGTGCTGGTTTGAAAAGTTCGCGATCGAACGCGCGATCGAAACGGCCTCGGCAAGACCCAGCATCGCTATGGCGAGGGCGCCCGGGATCAGGTCATGCAGCACGTCGATCGAGAGGGCGGGAAGCGAAAAGGGCGGGAGACTCGCGGGCAGTGCCCCCAGGAGGGCAAGTCCATGCGACTTGCCCTCGGTGGCCACTCCCACGAGGCTGCCCGCCACCATGCCGAAAAGCAGTCCGGGCCAGCGAGGCCGCAGTCGCTTTGCGACCGCCGCCGTCACGAGCGTCGCGAGAGCAACGGAGAGCGCGTACCAGTTGATCGCGGGAAGAAGCCTGAAAAGGTCGATCCAGGCATAGAGAAAAGATTTTCCCGACGGAATCGATATACCGAAAAAATGGCCAAGCTGGCTCGTCCCGATGAGGATGGCCGCCCCGAAAGTGAATCCGACTACCACCGAGTGAGAGACAAAATTCACCACGGCGCCCATGCGCATCAGACCCAGCATGAGCTGAAATGAGCCGGCGATAAGGGTCATGGCAAGGGCCAACCGGACATACTCCGGGGTAAATGGCGTGGCCAGGGTGCTGATCTTCGCGTACAGGACGAGCGAAATGGCGGTCGTGGGTCCCGAGATCAGGTGGAAGGACGAACCGAAGACAGCAGCGATAATTGCCGGAACGATCGCCGAATAGAGACCGTATTCCGGCGGCAACCCCGCGATGGCGGCAAAAGCAATCCCCTGCGGCAACACGATGATCGCGCCCGTAATTCCCGCCAGCAGATCCATCCTCTGCGTCTGGCGGTTTATCATGTCGCCCCATTGAGGAAACTGAAAAACCGATTTCAGGGAAAACCTTTGCGTGACCTTGCCTCCCCGCGCCCTTTCCCAGATCCGATACCTTAAAGAACCGGACATGATCCGGGCGTCACCAAAATCCAACCCATTTGAAATTCAGTGCTTAATAACCATTTCACCGCGCAATGGCTAGTAGGTCCCGGTTTGATTTGAATTTGCCAAGCGGAGAGCATTCGGCTATTTTCGACTACCGTACGAAAGAGCTTCAACTCTCACCATCTGAAAACGGACTGGCTCCCGTTCGTGCCGGGGTATCGATGCATGAACCGGCCCTCGCGCCGTAAGCAGAGCCGTGCGAAAGGGAACTTGCGATGACCCGGAACTTATTGGCCCTGTTACTTGCCCTCTGCCTAGCAACCGCCCCCGGTTGCATAAAACCGAAGATCACGGTTTTTCCCGACCGGACCGAACCGCTCGAGGAATATACACTTCAGGGTAAAGGCGATGAGAAGATCCTGGTTATCTCGATAAAGGGTTTTATCGCGGACGGTGCGCGCGGCCTGCCCCTCACGCGCAGGCCGGGTACCGTCCAGGAGATAGTCTCGCAACTGAACAAGGCGCAAAAAGACAAGAAGATCAAGGCGCTCATCCTGAAAGTCGATTCCCCGGGCGGTTCCGTGACAGCCAGCGATATGCTCTACCATGAGATTGTCAAATACAAGGAATGCAGCGGAGCCAAGGTCGTGGCGGTCATGATGTCCGTTGCCGCATCGGGAGGATATTATGTTTCTCTTCCGGCGGATTTATTGATGGCCCACCCCACCACGATAACCGGATCGATCGGAGTCATATTTATGAGACCGGGGATCACGGGACTCATGGGGAAGATCGGGCTGCAAATGGAGGTGGACAAGTCCGGAATCAACAAAGATATGGGTTCCCCCTTCCGCCAGTCCACCGAGGATGAACGTCGCATGCTCCAGAAGCTTATAGATGACATGGCGGACAGGTTCCTCACGCTCGCCGCGACCCATCGGCGCCTGAGTCCGGAAATACGAAATGTTGTCTCATCCGGGCGCATCTTTTACTCTGATGAAGCACTGCGACTCGGGCTGATCGACAGGATCGGATATCTTGACGATGCGATTCATGAAGCGGCAAGGATGACCGGATTGCCGAAGGACCCGAAGGTGGTCGTCTACCGCCGTAGCGAGTATCATGACGATAATCTCTACAATGCCGCGATCGGCAGGCCCGACACACCGGAAATCAACCTGATCGACTCAGGGCTCGCCGATGTGATTCCCCCCATGCAGAGCGGCTTCTATTATCTCTGGCTTCCGGCCGGCAACTGATACGGAATTGCGTTCAAGATGAACCTGCCCCGAGAGTGAAGATGCCGATGAATATTGGCCCGTTCTACCTTCGGTACCTCTCAAGAAACAGCTTTTCAGAGTGAGCAATATCGACGGCTTAGGTAACCGGCAAGAGCCGCCTTTGGCCGGTTGAAACAGGCACTTCCCCACGTTCGCCCTGAGCGCGTCGAAGGGCAGAACGGGCCGGAATCGAGCGCACACGGTGCTGTTTCCTGGCTACGCCTTGCCACGCGAAAGCGGGGCTTACTACGCTCAGGGCGAACGGGGGATGTATCATCTCGAACGCGAAATAGTATAATTCCTCATATCGGCTCAAAACGAGAGATCCTCACTCCGGCCAGGCCGGGTGAGGATCTCTTGTCTTTCAGGCATACTTTTTATCGGTAGTTGCAAAACAACCGGTCAGCGGCGCGGGTTCGAACCCCAAGGTCCAATACCCGCGCCGGGGACCTTACTTACTTGGCGGCGGCAACCTGGGCCGAACCCTGGACGGTTACGACGCACTTGTCCGTGGCGCTCAGTCCACCCTTGTCGGTCACTGTCACCATGAAGATCAGATCCATCGTTCCCGCCACATTGGGAGCCTTGAAGCTCGGCGCGGCTGACATCGGGTTCGAGAGCGTTACCGGCACGCCCCTTATCTGAGTCCAACGGTAGGTAAGCTTGCGATTTTCAGGATCGGAGGACTCTTTCCCGTTAAGCACCACTTGCGCCCCGCTGTTTGCCACCTGGTCGTCACCGGCATCGGCAACGGGCGGGTCATTCATTTCTCTTACGCTGACCAGTGCACGGTCCGTGGTCTTCAGACCTGAATTGTCCGACACGGCGAGCTTGAATGCCAGGCTGCATCCACTCGCTCCCGCATCCGGCGCGACGAAGGAGGCGTAAGGCGTATCGGCATTCATTATGCTGACCGCCGGACCCGCCGTCTGGATCCAGTTGTAGGAAGCAACCCCGCCATCACTGTCCGTGGAGTTGGAAGCATCCAGGGTCACTATGGTGTAGGGCGTTACAACCTGATCGGTAGTCGTCTTCGCGGCTGGAGGAACGCTGGTCGCCGAGACGTTGACGTAACAGGTGTCGGTCGCAACTTCCCCGGTGGTGGAGACAGTCTTCAGCTTGAACTGAAGGGCCACCGGCTCCGTGGTCTCGGGAGCGACAAACTTGCAGACCTTAGCCTTGGGGTTCTTGAGAACGACCTTCGGTCCTGCTGTCTGAACCCACTTATAGGATGCAATACCCGCGTCGTGCGATGACTTGGAACCGTTCAGCGTGACCAGGGCGCTTCCGCTTACCGTCTGATCCGGACCGGCATCCGCTACCGCCACCTGCAGGCTGGAGAACACCGCGAGGATGGAGTGATTCGCGGAGATGTTTCTGAATGTGTAGCTGGAAACCGCACCGACCGATACACCGTCCACCTGGACATCGAGTATCTTGCAGCTCACCGCGGGTGCGATCGTGAAGGACTTCCTGCTTCCCTTGGTAGCGGTAGTCGAACCCGAGGGCGAAATCGTACCATTGCCCTGCGCGCTTGCCGTGATGGTGTATACAAGAGACTTGAATGTCGCGGTTATTGTGTGATTGGCCGTGACACTCCTGAACTTGTAGCTGGTGACGGCACCCACCGACACACCGTCGACCTGGACATCAGCTATCTTATTGTTGACCGCCGGCATTATGTAGAAAATCTTGTTTGCACCCGCGGTTACGCTCACGACTCCTGAAGGTGAGATGGTGCCGTTGCCCACTACCGAGGCCGTAATCGTATAGCCGGTGGCCTGGAATTGGGCCGTGATGGTTTGATTTGCGGTAATATTGGATATGGTGTAGCTGGATACGGCTCCCACGGATGTCCCGTTTACCATGACATCATAGATCTTGAAATTGGCTGCCGGGGTTATCGTGAAAGTCTTGCTCGATCCAGAAGTTACGCTTACCGATCCCGAAGGTGAGATTGTGCCGCCACTGCCCGACACACTGGCCGTGATCGTGAAAGCCGTGGGTTCAAAGCTCGCCGTTATGGTGTGATTGGCCGTCACTGTCGCGAAAGTGTAGCTGGAGACAGCACCCACCGAAGTACCATCGACCTTGACGTCCGATACTTTGTAATTGGTGTCCGCTGTTATCGCGAAGGTCTTGCTTGTTCCAGAGGTCACGCTTACCGACCCCGAGGGCGAAATCGCGCCGCCGCTGCCCGTCACACTGGCCGTGATCGTGAAAGCCGTGGATTCAAAGCTCGCCGTTATGGTGTGATTGGCCGTCACTGTCGCGAAAGTGTAGCTGGAGACTGCACCCACCGAAGCACCATCGACCTTGACGTCCGATACTTTGTAATTGGCGTCCGCTGTTATCGCGAAGGTCTTGCTTGTTCCAGAGGTCACGGTTACCGACCCCGAGGGTGAGATTGCGCCGCCGCTGCCCGTCACACTGGCTGTGATCGTGAAAGCCGTGGATTCAAAGCTCGCTGTTATAGTATGAGCGGCCGATACCGAGGAGAAGGTATAGCTGCTGACTGCGCCAACCGATGCGCCGTCCACCTTGACATCCGATATCTTGTAATTCGCGGATGGAGTTATCGTGATGGCCTGGCTCGCACCCGAGTTTACACTCACCGATCCGGAAGGTGAAATGCTGCCACCACTTCCAGACACGCTGGCCGTGATCGTGTAGGTTATCAGCTCAAAGCTTGC
>JBDKTY010000060.1:0-37663 GCA_039679945.1 Syntrophobacter sp.
ACTGGTGACATTATCCTGATACAGGATGCTGATCTGGAATACGATATCAATGACTATGAAGCATTGGTTGATCCGCTGCTGCGCCACCAGCAATGTTTTGTGATAGGCTCTCGCCACGTGCGCGAGAAGCGGGATTGGAAGGTCCGTGAGTTCAATGATGCACCGATATCATCCTGGGTCTTTAATTTTGGTCACTTGATCTTTTTGCAACTTTTTAATTTTATTTACAGACAGTCGCTAAAAGATCCGTTCAGCATGTTTAAGGTCTTTAGAAGAGAGTGCCTCCACGGCTTATCATTTGAGTGTAACCGCTTCGATTTTGATTTCGAGCTAGTGATAAAGCTTTTGAGGAAAGGGTACAGACCGGCTGAATTGCCTGTAAACTATAAAGCCCGCTCCTTTCAAGAGGGTAAGAAAGTCAGCATAACACGTGATCCAATTACATGGTTACGCGCTTTGGTCAAATTCCGCTTCTCCAAGTTGTACAAGAAGAATGATAGTGTTCGGACCGACACCGGAGAAATATAGGCAATTGGGAAGAATGTGCCGCGTTCCGTACACCAGGGATTCGAGGAATCATGCTGGTAGGGCATAGTCTTGTCCGGAGACAGGTTCTCTTCGGACTACTGGTCAGCGCGGGCGCGGTTTATTTATTCCTGCGGGTGGTGGATCTGGGGCAGATGGCCGAGGCATTGGCGCGGATGCACCCGCTGTACCTGATCCCCTGTACTGCCATTTACCTGGTCTCCTTTGCCTTCCGGGTTCTTCGCTGGCAATACCTGATGAAACCCGTGGCCCGGGTTGGCTTCAGGTCCCTCCTGTCGGCGTTTTTTATTGGCGCTCTTGGAAATAACCTGCTGCCGGCACACATGGGTGAGCTGGTGCGGGCCTATGTGGTTGGACGCAAGGAAGGCGTGAGCAAGTCTGCCGTCCTGGCAACAGTCGTTCTGGAGAGGGTCTACGACGGGCTGACCGTGCTCTTCATGCTGCTGGTGGTGCTCCTGTTCATGGACATGCCTGAAAGGGGGGTGGAGGGCAGCGTGCTGACGGCCCAGGGCCTGCGCGCCGCCGGCTGGCTTGCCCTGTTGCTTTTCGCGGGACTTATGGCAGGGCTGCAGTTCCTACGCTGGAAGCGCAGGCATATGCTTCTTTTTTTGTCGTTTTGTCTGCGTCCCCTACCGGAAAAGTTCCGCGATAGAGCCCTCGAAATGGCGGGCTCATTTGCGGACGGTCTCGAGGTAACCAGGGCCGGCGACCTCTTATGGGTGATTATTTACTCCCTGCTGACCTGGGGTTTTTTGGGGTTGTGGGCCTGGAGCCTGTTTCCGGCCTTTGACTTGCAACTTGGCCTGATGGCCGGCTTTCTCCTGGAGGTTGTCATCGCCCTGGCGCTCCTGATCCCCTCGGCTCCCGCCTTCCTGGGTACATTTCACATGGCCGCGGCCTTCACCTTGGGCTATTTGGGGGCTCCCTCGGGAAAGGCCGGCAGCTACGCAATCATCCTCTGGATGGTCAATTTCTTGTGCACCAGCCTGCTTGGAATCTATTTCCTGTGGCGGGGGGGCATGGGATTGCGGGCGCTCAGTCGCGAGGAGGCGCCTCAAGCAGCTTCCGAGGAATTGCGGCCAAATGGGTAGGCAAAGCCGGAGCGTTGAGAAATGCACGCGCCAATGAGCAACACCCATGCCCGACAGACTTTATCGGAGGATAACGTGTTTATACTGATTTGCGTTCAAGAGGATATACCCCCGTTCGCCCTGAGGTATCGAAGGGTAGAACGGGTCAATTCTGAACGGCATCTCCAATTTAGGGATAGACTCATCTTGAACGCAACTCCGTATTATATGATTTCATTATTAAGGTAGCGAAACGGGTTGCCGGCACTGGGATTCGGAGATCTATTGCGCCTTTTCCTGTTCCGGCGGGGGGGTATCCTCAGGGTTTAATCCTTGCCAAATTACGGGATTTCTGATTAAAGGACTTTGACTTCCGGCACCTCGCGATGAGCCCTCCCGGACGGGAGGCGTGCGGAAATATCCTGGCAAGAAAATTCCGGTTCAATGAGGGACATGTGAAATATTTTGTAACCGGCGGCGCCGGCTTCATAGGCAGTAATCTCGTAGATCGGCTTCTGCAAAACGGACACAGTGTAACGGTTTACGACAATCTCTCCACTGGACAGATTCGTTTTCTCCATGATGCTTCGAGATCAAAGGATTTCGCGCTTATCAGGGGAGATATTCTCGACAGCAGCATGCTGGCCGAGGCTATGAGCGGCTCTGATTTCGTGTTCCACATGGCCGCCAATGCCGACGTGAGGTTCGGAACTCAGCATCCGGGCAAGGACCTTGAGCAGAATACAATTGGTGCTTTCAACGTTCTCGAGGCGATGCGCGCAAACGGGATTAAACAAATCGCATTTGCGTCTACCGGTTCAATTTACGGCGAGCCGCGGATTTTTCCCACACCGGAAGCGTCTCCGTTCCCCGTTCAAACATCCTTGTACGGAGCATCCAAGCTGGCCGCGGAAGGGTTGATCCAGGCATATTGCGAGGGATTCGGGTTCCAGGGGTATATTTTCCGCTTTGTGTCAATACTTGGGGAAAGGTACACTCACGGCCACGTATTTGACGTCTACAAATCACTGCTGTCCAATCCTCGAGAACTCAATGTCCTGGGTAACGGCCTCCAGCGCAAGTCTTACCTGTACGTGCAGGATTGTTTAGACGCCATGTTGACGGTGCTTGAAAAAGCGCGGGAAAAGGTGAACATTTTCAACCTCGGTACCGACGAATACTGCCAGGTAAACGATTCAATAGGTTGGATAACGGGCCACCTGGGCCTTTCGCCGGCTCTTTCATACACCGGGGGCGAGCGCGGTTGGATCGGTGACAGTCCTTTCATTTTTCTGGACTGCGGGAAGGTCAGGGACATGGGCTGGACACCGAAGCTCTCGATTCGAGACGGCATTATTCGGACCCTCGAATACTTGCGGGAAAACAAGTGGGTCCTGGAGGCACGGGGTTAATCGAGGCCGGAAAAGGCCCTATCCGTAGTACGGTACTTTTCCGGGTCTAGATATAGTGAGGACGAATTTTATGCGCGTCGCGGTGCTTGGGCTTTGGCATCTGGGGTCGGTTACTGCCGCCTGTCTCGCTTCCGCGGGGCACGAAGTGGTGGGTCTCGATTTTGATGGTGAAGCCATCGAGCGTTTGAACCAGGGACGCGCCCCCCTGTATGAGCCGGGTCTGGACGAATTGCTCAAAGAGGGGATTTCTCAAGGAAAGTTGAGATTTACGACGGACATTGCCGATGCCCTTCAGGAAGCCGAAATCGTCTGGGTGGCATACGATACGCCGGTGGATGCTAATGACCGCGCCGATATTGAATTCGTAAAAGAGAGAATTCAAAGGCTCTTCCCGTTCCTGAGGCCAGAAACTCTCGTCTTGATTTCTTCTCAATTACCGGTTGGCTCGACAAGAGACCTCGAAGAAAACTACGCGTCCTCAAATGTGGGCGGGACGGTCACTTTTGCATATTCACCGGAAAATCTCAGGCTAGGCAAGGCAATAAGCGTGTTCACGGCCCCCGACCGGGTCGTGGTCGGGGTGCGCGGCGAGTCGGATCGTGAGAAACTAGGCAGGCTTCTGAAGCCTTTCACAGAGCGGGTTGAGTGGATGTCCGTCGAATCTGCCGAGATGTCCAAGCATGCCCTAAACGCGTTTTTCGCTGCCTCGATAGCCTTTATCAACGAAATCGCGGTACTGTGTGAGTGTTCTGGAGCGGACGCCAAGGAAGTGGAGCGGGCACTTAAGAGCGAGTCACGAATTGGACCGGGAGCATACCTGTCGCCCGGACCCTCTTTCGCCGGCGGAACTCTTGCCCGGGACATAATGTTTCTGAAGCAAATCGGGGCAAAGAACAGCAGAGCGACAACCCTTATCTCCGCTGTTCAGGAAAGCAATGAAAACCACAAGGGTTGGGTGCGCCACCAGTTGATGTCCTTGTTGGAAGACCTTCGCGGGGCGAGGATTGCAGTATGGGGGCTTGCCTACAAACCCGGAACCGACACGCTTCGCCGCTCCAGTTCCGTGGAGTTGTGCGCATGGCTGGCCGAACATGGTGCGAGGGTGCGGGCTCATGATCCCGCCATAAAGAATCTGCCCGTGGAACTCTCATCGGTATTTTCGATTTCTCTTTCACCCGTTGAGGTCCTGACTGATGCAACAGCGCTGGTTGTAGCCACTCCGTGGCCTGAATATCAATCGGTTCCGCCCGCCGCTGTCATCGGGGCCATGGCCGATCCTCTTGTCATAGATCCGGGAAGGTTTCTGGCGGCAAGCCTGGGTGATAACCCTCGGGTCAGGTATGTAACGATAGGAAGGGGGATCGAATGACATTTTCGCTGGAGGGAAGAAACGCCATTATCACAGGTGCCAGCCAGGGACTGGGACTGGAGATCGCGCGCGCGTACCTGCGGGCCGGTGCGGGAGTCGTCATGTGTGCCCGCGACTCGAAAATGATCGAGCGGGCTCGGGATGAGATCGCGCCTCTGGCAGCCGGGCGTACCGTTTTGGCTGAAGTGGCGGACGTTTCCAATCCAGACGATGTGAAGAGGTTGCTGAGGAATGCCCTGGCCGTCTTTCCACGCATTGATGTTCTTGTCAACAACGCCGGCGTCTACGGGCCAAAAGGTCTCATCGAAGAAGTCGACTGGGATTCGTGGGTGAAAGCGATCGAGATCAACTTGTTGGGCTCCGTGCTGCTTTACAGGGCCATTCTTCCACATTTCAAAAAGAACCTGTATGGCAAAATTATTCAGCTTTCGGGTGGGGGGGCGACCGGTCCGCTCCCGCGAATCAGCGCCTACGCGGCCTCGAAGGCGGCTATCGTCCGATTCGCCGAAACCGTGGCCCATGAAGTTCAGGATAGCAATATCGACGTCAATTCTATAGCCCCGGGAGCTTTGAATACCAGGCTTTTGGATGAGGTCCTCGAGGCCGGTCCCGAAAAAGTGGGCGAATCCTTCTACAACAAAGCTCTCAAACAAAAGCAACTGGGGGGCGCTCCTCTTGACAGGGGGGCGGAGTTGGCCGTTTTCCTGGGGTCTTCGGCAAGCGACGGCATAACCGGCAAACTGATTAGCGCCCTGTGGGATCCGTGGGTTTCTTTTTCAGATCACATAGAAAAAATTAAACAAACGGACGTTTATACCTTGAGGCGTATTGTTCCGAAAGATCGGGGACTTGATTTGGGTGAAGACGCCTGAATCCAACCTTTAGCATGATGGATGCGAGCAGGATCTATGAGCGGTGATTTGGGCGTAGGGATCGTCGGCTGCGGTCTGATAGGAGAGAAAAGAGCCGGGGCGCTTGGTTCCGCGAAACTTGTGGCGTGTGCCGACCTGGTCGGGGAACGTGCACGGGCAATGGCGCAAAAGTATCCGCATGCCAAAGCTGCTTCCGATTGGAGAGATCTCCTCGATATTGAAGGCGTGGATATCGTAATCGTTGCAACGACTGTCGGGTCGCTGGCGGAAATTTGCGAGGCCGCCCTGCGCGCCGGGAAGCATGTGCTCGTGGAAAAGCCTGTCGCCCGTTCAGTTCGTGAACTGGCACATGTTATAGAGGTTGCTGAACCATCGGGGAAGCTGGTACGTGTCGGATTCAACCATCGTTATCACCCGGCTGCTCTCAAGGCTTACGAGATTTTTTCCACGGGGGCCTTGGGGGAAATGATGTTCGTTCGTGGCAGATACGGACACGGCGGACGCATAGGTTATGACAAAGAGTGGCGGGCGGACCCCAGGCTTTCCGGCGGCGGCGAACTTATCGACCAGGGTGTTCACCTGATCGACTTGGCACGCCGCTTTCTGGGAGATTTTACTGAAACCGGCGGTTTCGCGCACACATATTTCTGGGAAATGCCTGTCGACGATAACGCTTTCATGCTTTTGAAAACCGCCGGCAAACAGGCCGCTTTTCTTCATGTTAGCTGCACCGAATGGAAGAACCTTTTCTCATTCGAGATTTACGGCAGGGATGCAAAGCTGCACTGGGAAGGCCTTGGCGGGAGCTACGGCGTCGAGCGGCTCAGCTATTACAAGATGCTGCCGCGGATGGGGCCGCCCGAAACTATGATTTGGGAATATCAAATGGGTGACAGGTCCTGGGAACTCGAATTTGCCGAGTTTGTGGACGACATCCGGTTAAATAGAGTGCCTCGGGCTAATCTCCACGATGCTTTGGCCGCTCTTGAGATCGTTGAAAAAATTTGCAGGGAGTCGGGATATGATTATTACACGTAGTCCGCTTCGCATCACCCTGGGGGGAGGCGGGACGGATCTGTCCTCATATTACCGCGAAAATGGCGGCTTCCTCATTTCGGCTGCCATAAACAAGTATGTATATGTCACTGTCATGCGTCCCTTCGTCCCGGGTATTTTCCTGAAATACTCCCAACTGGAGCACATCAACGAAATTGATGAGGTCCGCCATCCAATAATCAGGGAAGCAC
Source organism: Syntrophobacter sp. (assembly GCA_039679945.1). Classification (GTDB taxonomy): domain Bacteria; phylum Desulfobacterota; class Syntrophobacteria; order Syntrophobacterales; family Syntrophobacteraceae; genus SbD1. The sequence goes on from JBDKTY010000060.1 coordinate 6,517, forward strand.
TGCGGATACTGGACTTCAAGACCCCGCAGGTGGAAATAACCACTCTTGCCGATATCCCCGCCGGCACTGGCCTGGGATCATCCGGGAGCTTTACCACGGCGCTGCTGAGGTCTCTTTACGCCCACCGCAGAAAACTTCTGACTCCCGGAAGGCTCGCGGAACTGGCATGCGAGATCGAAATAGACCGGCTGAAGGAGCCTATCGGCAAACAGGACCAGTACATTGCCGCCTTTGGAGGCATAACCTGCTTTACCTTCAATGGCGATGAATCGGTTGATGCCGCCCCTCTCAACATTAGCATTGACACCCTCCATGATCTGGAAGACAACCTGCTCCTGTTCTTTACCGGTTTTTCACGCAGTGCGGGTTCCGTGCTCAAGGAACAGGATGAACGTACGAAAAGAAACGATCAAGGCATGATCGACAACCTTCACTATGTGAAGGATCTTGGGTTGAGGAGCAAGAAGGCTCTCGAGGCCGGAAACATTTGGGCCTTTGCCGAGATGATGCATGAGCACTGGGAACATAAAAAGCATCGCTCGGGGGCCATGACTAACTCGAAAATAGATGAGTTATATCAACTCGGGCGTACGAACGGAGCAGTCGGCGGCAAGCTCGTTGGCGCCGGTGGAGGCGGTTTTCTGATGTTTTACGCGGAAGACCGGAAGCGATTGCGAAAGGCAATGAGTTCCGCGGGGCTGGACGAAGTACGTTTCAACTTCGATTTTGAAGGCACCAAGGTGGTTTTTTTCGGATGAGCCGTTTCCCTGTAGCTGTCCTTGCGGGTGGATTGGCTACCCGGCTAAGACCACTTACCGAAAAAATTCCCAAAATCCTGTTGGATGTCGCTGGAAAACCTTTTGCCGTCCGTCAGCTTGAGGTGCTCAGACGCCATGGCGTCAAAAGGGTGGTGTACTGCCTTGGCTACCTCGGCGAGCAGGTAAGGGCTACACTGGGCGACGGCAGTGCGTACGGAATGGAGTTGCAGTACATATTTGACGGGCCCACGCTGCTCGGAACAGGCGGTGCCCTGCGAAATGCTCTTAATCTGCTTGACGATTCCTTCCTCGTCCTGTACGGAGATTCCTATCTGGAAATCGATTATGCGGCCGTTGAAGACGCCTTTTCCAACAGCGAACACCTGGGGCTAATGACGGTGCTCCGCAATTCCGGTCGATGGGATCGAAGCAATGTGCTCCTGGAAAACGACAGGATCATTTGCTACGACAAGACCGGTGGCATGCCTGAAATGCGGCACATCGACTTCGGCCTCGGCGCCCTTCGCGCACGGGCATTTGATAATTACCCGGCAAATTCGCCAATTGAGCTGGCATCCATTTACCAGGATCTCCTCGCCAGGAACAAACTGGGATGTTTCGAGGTAAACAGGCGCTTCTATGAAATCGGGTCGCACTCCGGATTGGAGGAGACCAGGCGCTATGTTGCCGGCAAGGAAACCGGCCGTGTTGTTTTCCTGGATCGTGACGGGGTCATTAACAAGGTGGTGATGAGGGACGGAAAACCCTGCTCGCCAAGGTCCCTGCGCGAGTTCGAGTTGGAGGATGGTGCGAAAGAGGCCGTGCAAAGGCTCAAGGACCGCGGGTTGACGGTGATAGTGGTTACCAATCAGCCCGATATAGCCAGGGGGAAGATGGACTGGTCGGACTTGGATGCCATGACGCAGCGTGTTTACACTGAGTTGGGAGTTGACGATGTGCGCATATGCCCTCATGACGACCGGGATGGATGCACGTGTCGCAAACCAAGGCCCGGTATGCTTCTGGACGGGACCAGAGGAGATTTTCCCGCCGCCGGCTTCTTGGTGGGAGATAGCTGGAAGGATATGGAGGCCGGCCGGGCGGCAGGGTGTTTAACGGTGCTGATAGAACGTTCATACAACCGTGGAGTGACAGCCGAATATTTGGTCCACAGTTTGCGGGATGCTGTCCAGCTTATTTTGAAGAAGTTTGAGAGGAGGTAGATCTATGACGACGTATGCCGACCGTTACCTCGATGAGGTGCACAAAGTAGTGAACGGACTGGACACGGCTGAAATAGAACGCATGGTCGGTTTGCTTGCCGATTTGAGAGCAGCCGGCGGCAGGCTCTTCTTTTTGGGGGTGGGCGGAGGAGCTGGAAATGCTTCCCATGCCGTAAATGATTTCCGCAAAATATGCGGTATAGAAAGCTACACTCCTTCCGACAACGTGTCCGAACTCAGCGCTCGAGCAAACGATGACGGCTGGGAATCCGTGTTTGTGAACTGGCTCAAGGGAAGCCGGATCAGGGAAACCGACGGAGTATTCGTATTCTCGGTGGGCGGCGGCAGTGTTGAGAAGAATATCAGCGCTAATCTAGTCCATGCTTTGAAATATGCCAAACAGGTAAAGGCCCGGATTTTTGGCGTGGTCGGCCGTGATGGCGGCTATACCGCGCAAGTGGCCGATTCCTGTATCGTCATCCCCACGGTCAATCCCGAGACCGTTACGCCGCATACGGAATCTTTCCAGGGTGTCATCTGGCACATGATAGTTTCACATCCGGTGATGAAAGTGAGCGAGATGAAGTGGGAATCGGTTAAGTAGCCGAATCAAAAGTCAAACTTATGGTTATCTGTTTCAATTCATTCTTTCCATTGGTCATCGAATGACAGGACGGGAAAACTCGAATGAAGAAAATTTCGGAATTATCCATAAAAATTTTTGCAGATGGCGCTGATAAGCAGGGCATGCTGGAAATGTATGCCAAACCTTATATCAAGGGGTTCACCACTAACCCCACCCTCATGTGCAAGGCCGGTATCCGCGATTATAGAGCTTTTGCCCGCGAAATTCTCGACCTGATCCCCGATCGACCTATTTCCCTCGAGGTCTTTGCCGACGAATTCGATGAGATGGAGCGTCAGGCATTGGAAATTGCGTCCTGGGGAAATAATGTAAATGTAAAAATTCCCGTTACAAATACCCGCAGGGAGCCTTCCTACGAACTGCTCCGCCGCCTATCCGGCTCAGGGGTTAAATGCAACGTGACTGCATTGATGACCCTTCACCAGGTGCGCGAAGTCGCCGCGGCCCTTGCGGACGGTCCGTCCGCGTTTGTGTCGCTGTTCGCCGGACGGGTGGCTGACACAGCCAGGGACCCGGTTCCTCTAATGGCCGCTGCCGTGGAGCTGCTCAGGCCCTACCCGCAACTCGAACTCATTTGGGGAAGTCCTCGCGAACTTTTGAATGTCTTCCAGGCGGATGCCATCGGTTGCCATGTAATTACCGTAACGAATGACATACTGAAAAAGCTGGATCTCATCGGGAAAGATTTGGACGACTATTCCCTCGACACAGTCAAGATGTTCTACAACGATGCGACAAAAGCCGGCTATAAATTATAGCCTGGACGTGTTCTCTCATCGACTGTCCGGAAAAGGTACTACGCTGACAACGGCCGCTTCTATCATGGTGGTGAGTTTGAGTGCCCGGTTTTCAGCAAATGACGGGGAAGGTCAGTGAAAAGCTTTTTTCGGAGGCATCCACGGGGCCGGGGTCGGGAGGTCGCCGGTCCGGACTATCGTTTTCGGGGTCATGCCGCAAAATGTGACGGCCTGGATATGCGCAAAACTTCCGTTCTTCAGCCTGATCCTTATTTTGGGGACACTTTAGCGGGCGGGAAATGACTATTGTTTTTCCCTCGGGTGGTGACCGCCTCGCTGCTGTTTATGCCAATTCATGCCGGGAGCCTGCTTTACTACTCACGGCCCATTAAATTTCGAAGCTCAAATTTGGTCCATCACGACGACATCCTGATATTCCCTGATCGCGCCATGCAAATAATGCGGCACTTTCAACTCGCCTTGATGCCAACGGGACCGAATATAGTCCGAATGAAAAAAGTATTGCGGCAACTACTATCTGCTTTAGGTGTAATGGAACACGTGGTCTGAGTATTTTTTAAATACATATTGAAAAGGCCTTTGGTCACGATACCGACGGCGGGGTTTTACAAAAAATGAGAGCTAACTAGCTAATTTATTTTAATTAATGCCATACTTTGCCCTGAGATTCCTTATGCTCCTGTTTAAGAAGGGTTTTATTGCGGCGCGGAAGATCCAGTTCATTTGAGTAGACCAAATTGCCAATGGCCGGACTACTCACCAATTCGAGAGCTTTCATAGACAACTGGGTTTCTGCTATCCCGGATTGAGAGTATTTGATTAACTGCCCAGTGTAATGTGGGAGGAATGATCAGTTATGACTATACCATCCCTTGTGCTCCCCCTTGGGTAGCTGTTCTTGAGCCTGTGGTCCAGATATCGCGCCGGAAGGGCCTGGCACCCGTATCTTTAAGCCGAAATTCCGAGCCATAATGCCTCCCGGCCATTTGGCCTTGCCATCTTTCACATTTTTATATTAGAATATTCAACCTTTACGCTACTCGACAAATTGAGAAAACATATGTCTGACAATCTGCGGATCCTCCAAACTGACGATTTGGATGCTCTGTTCTGGCCCCCATCGCGATACGGTGTACCAAGTGCGTGGTACACCCATGTCCCGTTTGCGCACTGGCTGGTTTCCTGCATCCAGCCTCGTTTACTGGTTGAGCTTGGTACGCACAATGGCGTCTCCTACTCAGCCTTCTGCGAAGCAGTCGCTAGAAGGCGATTGCTGACTGCGTGTTTTGCGGTCGATACGTGGCTAGGCGATGAACATGCGGGTTACTACGGCGAGGATGTTTACAGTGATTTGAACCTCTTCAACAATACCCACTACGCCGCCTTTTCCCAGCTTCTTCGCTGTACTTTTGACGAGGCATTGCCGTACTTCGATGATTGTTCCATCGACCTCCTGCACATTGATGCTCTCCATACCTATCAGGCGGGCAAACACGACTTCGATACCTGGTTGTCGAAGCTATCTGATCGTGCCGTGGTCCTATTCCATGATACAAATGTTCGCGAGCGTGAATTCGGCATCTGGAGGTTGTTCGGCGATCTGAAACAACAATACCCGACTTTCGAATTCCTGCATGGCCATGGCCTCGGAGTGGTCGCTGTCGGGACGGCTGTTCCACCTGTTGTTGCTGAGCTATGCTCTCTGGAGGACGGCCTGGTCAGTGCGGTTCGCGAACGTTTTGCTTCGCTTGGTGGTTTCTGGGCTTCAGACGGCCCGCGGGCCGAGCCCAATGGCTCCGCGCAACACATCAGTACTCTTGAGGCCGATCTCCAGGAGGAACGTGCTCGTATCGACTCCGCCATGGCAGAGATAAATTCGCTCAAAGCCGAACTGCTCAGGCTGAATACCGTTGAGGTGATACTCGAAGAAGAGCGCTCACGGTCCAACGCGCTCATGGGCGAGATCGAATCGCTTAAGGCGGGATTTCTCAGGCTCGATACTGTTGAGGCGAGGCTCGAGCAAGAGCGTGCTCGCGCCAACCTATTCATACCAGAGATTGAGTCGCTTAAGGTTGAGCTCCCAAAGCTTAATACGAGTGTGACAAAGCTCAAAGAAGAGTACGTTCGCGCGGAAACCTTTGCGGCAAGCATTGAATCAGTCCGAGACGAGCTTCGCAGCCTCACAAGTGGTCCTGGACCCGGATTCGGAAGATTTTTTAGCTGGATCGCCGGTTGGAAAGACTACAATTATGCATATCAGATATGGAAACTTCATAAGAAGAAATATATATCAAAAGATGATGCTCTAAGAAACATTGGCGATAAATACGGAGTTCGTTTGTTCTTTATCCTCTACCCGCTTTTCAAGATTACAAGGCTTCTTGGAAAAGATAAGGGAATAATCCCGGGACGCATCCAAATCCGCAGAAATGGCAATCTTCCCACGATTGACTTTGACGCCGAGTGGTACTTGAAACGCTATCCGGATGTCGCGGCCTGCGGGGCCGACCCGCTTGAGCACTATCTGAAATATGGACTGAGCGAGGGACGGCTTGGTTGTCCCTCTCCTGGTAATTTCGACGGGGATTGGTACCTGCGATGCAATCCGGAAGTCGCGGCAACCGGGATGGATCCGCTGGAGCATTACCTTGTGTTCGGCAAGGCAGAGGGGAGGCTCGGCTGTCCGCCTCGGATCGATATTGAGATGGGCCCGACCTTCGACTCATCCAAAAGGACAGTGTTCCTCATCTCACACGACGGTTCGCAAACCGGAGCGCCCATTTTGGCTTTCAATCTGTTGGAAAAGCTCGCGGAACGCTATAATGTAGTCTCCGTCCTTTTAGGATCGGGCAGCTTGGAGAACGCGTTCAGAAAGGTGTCGTCCGCGATTGTCGGCCCATTCTCGGAGCACATGCGCTACACGGTTTCCATGCATGAGCCGATCCTCGATGCCTGCCGCGCATTCACTCCCGATTTCGCGATTGTAAACAGCATCGAGTCGCGCGAGGCGCTCATCCCGCTCGCCGAAGCAAAGGTTCCTTCCGTCCTGCTCGTGCACGAATTTGCTTCTCTGTGCCCGGAACTGGACATGAGGAAGGTTGCCACCCATGCCGGCCAGATCGTTTTTCCCGCTCGACGGGTCTGGGAAGACGCAGTTGAGGTCTTTCCCTGGCTGGCGGCGCATCCGGCCAATATTGTCATACAGGGACAATCGCGAATCCCGCGTGAATGGCTTGACGGGGAGACCGCCGATGATGAGGAAAAAAGAATAGCGGCGGTGATGAGGCCCGACGGAGAGGACGACGATGCGGTCGTCGTGATCGGTTGCGGTTATTTCGATGTGCGCAAGGGCATTGATTTGTTCCTCTCGGTAGCGGCTTCCCTGCAACAGCGCTCACCGTCGCGTCGCTACCGGTTCGTGTGGGTCGGTAAAGTGAGCGACGATCTTTACATCAGCTACTTAACCACACAGGTCAAGTGCTCCGGTCTTCAGGAAACCGTACGGTTCCTTGGGGAGGTGAACTCACTCGAACCGGTTTATGCTTTGGCTGACATTTTTCTGTTGAGTTCGCGCCTTGACCCATTCCCGAATGTGGCCATTGACGCCATGCTTGCCGGCATTCCCCTGGTCTGTTTCAATCGCGCCTCCGGAGTAGCCGAGATGCTGTCAAATCGTGACGATCTCAACCACCTGGTGGTGCCCTATGCCGATGTAGCTTCCGCCGCGGATGAGATAGAGCGGCTGAGCGTGGACGCTTCCCGTCTCCAGCAGACCGGGAGCGCTATCCGCAATCTGGCGGTGGCCAGCTTCGACATGGACCGGTATGTCGACGATCTCGAGAATTTGGCCCAAAAGGCCGCTCTAGTAATCGGGCAGAAGGAAGAGGATTTCGCGACGATAGCGCGAAGCGGCTTAGTCATGGAGACGTATGCCGTTCCCCCCGATCGCTGCCTCCCGATTGATCAATTCATCAGGCTTTATGTAGATGAAAGCGCCGGTTGCGGGGGGTTCCGTTGTCCCTTTCCCGGCTTCCACCCCGGGATTTACCGTAACGCGCACCCTGAGCTGAATGAACCGCCTTTCATCAATCCGCTTGCGCATTTCATTCGTGGCGGCGAACCGGCGGGTCCATGGCTCCTCGACATCATAAACCCCAAGTTGTCCCGGTCCGTCCCCAAACCGCCGAAGACAACCGTTGCCCTGCATCTGCACATCCACTATCCGGATCTGACGCCGGAAATTTTGCGCTTACTGCCTACGAATCGGACCCGTCCTGATCTATTCATAACAGTTTCCAGCAAAGACGGTTTTGAAGTGGTAACGCAAGCGGCCGCCGGGATTTCTGCAAATATCAAGGAAATCATGATCGTGCCCAACAGGGGCCGGGATGTCGGGCCACTTATGACTTTACTCGGCGAGCGCATGATCAGGGATTACGAAATCATAGGACACCTGCACGCCAAGCGAAGCACCTGCCTCCCTGAGCCTTCGGGTGACAACTGGCGGAGGTTTTGCCTGGAGAACCTGCTGGGAAAGCAATATCCAATGATGGATATAATCCTCGGGGAGTTCGGTCGCGATCCGCATTTAGGACTGGTATTTCCCTGTGATCCCAATATATGCGGATGGACGCTTAATCGTCCCATGGCAAACGCTCTGCTCAAGCGCATGGGAATGACAGTCGATCTGCCCGATGAATTTTTCTTCCCTGTCGGAACAATGTTCTGGGCAAGGACAGATGCAATCGCCCCGTTCCTGCAGCTTGATTACAGTTGGAATGACTATCCCCCTGAACCTCTTCCTTATGATGGCACAATTCTGCACGCAATTGAGCGATTGTTACCATTCGTGGCGCGGCAACGCGGCTTCCGGGTTGCCGGCACTTTCGTTCCGGGGGTCAGCCGATGACCAGGTCTACGGACAACCTTGACGGTCTTCGTTGTACTGTATTGGGTGGCGGGGGGTTTATGGGTTCCAACCTCTGTCTCGCATTGGCCGGTCGCGGCGCCAGGGTTCAGGCTTTTAGCCGCTCGCGAGTCGCGGAATCGATTCGTGAGCACGTTGCCTGGATGACTGGCTTATTCGAGGACACCTCGGCAGTCGCCAGGGCAATAGAGGGTAACGACGTCGTTTTCCACCTGATTGGCGCCAGCACGCCTGCAAGTTCCAACAAGGACCCCATTTCCGACCTGAGCACCAACTGTATCAATACGCTCAAAATGCTGGACATCTGCCGGGCTTCGGGAGTCAAGCGGATAATATTTGCCTCTTCGGGCGGTACTGTTTACGGCATACCGCAATCAGTACCACTTTGCGAGGACCATCCGACTCAGCCGATCAGCGCATACGGTGTCTGCAAACTCGCCATCGAGAAATATCTCTCGTTGTACAAACATCTCTACAATCTGGACTACACTATTCTTCGTATCGCAAATCCCTATGGCCAATACCAGGTGCCGATCAAGAAACAGGGCGTTATCGCGGCCATGTTGATAAATGCTCTCAAAGGCGCGCCGCTTGAACTCTGGGGGACCGGGGATGTTGTGCGCGACTTCGTTCATATCGACGATGTCGTCGAAGCCTTTATTGCGTCGATCTTCTATACGGGGCCGGTCAGAATCTTCAATGTCGGCTCCGGAGTGGGGAGGAGCATCGACCTGGTCGCAACCACGATTGAACACATGTTCCCCAATGCCGGGCTTGGCCGAGTCTACCGGGAAGGGAGAATCACCGACGTACCCACGAATGTCCTGGACATTGGGCTGATCAAGCGGGAAATGGACTGGTTTCCAAAAATTGAATGGCAGGAAGGCCTGATCGATACAGCCAGATGGCTAAGAAATTATCTGGCAGCCGAACAAGCGGTTTGATGGAAGTTGATGTCGTGGCATTAAGGAAGATGGTTTCCCCCCGGACGGCTGAATGTGGATTTCATGAGGTCTCGTACATCATCCGTGCGAATGCATAGCAGCAATATCTGGTAAGCAAGCAGTCCTGGCCAAAATCTGGCCGCCTTGAAAGACAAAAAGTCGAGAATAGCCAGAATGGGCTTTCTCCGATTACTCCTGTCCGCCAGGTCGCGGAGTGGAGGGCCAAAGGCGAGCACCTTTTCGACCCTGAACCCGGCATTGCGAAAGAGTCGCCTGAAAGATCCGAGGGTGAACAGGCGGGTGTGGGTGAGATCTAATATTCCACGGCGGCCCCAATTAAAGAAGCCGAGGAGGAACATGCAACGTAGCGGCAGATAGGCAATGTTCCCGGTGCTGGCGAATAATCTGCCTCCGGGTCTCATGCACTCAAATAGCTGCTGGGCCGCATTTTCGGGCGACCGCAAGTGCTCGATTATATCGAGGGCAAACACGGTATCGTATTTATCCATAGGGAACTGCCTGCCCCAGTCTTCATCCAAATCTACCCTGTACTTTCTGATGTCCTCATTTGCCGGGTCCGCAATCCTGTCAATGCACGTGATGTCCACGCCCTTTCGGGAGTGGGCTTTAGCGATCGCATCGCCGTGGCCGCCACCCAAATCGAGGAGCTTGCTGCCCGATTCGATTGACAAATTTCTAACGTAATGATGAAGGGATGTTTTAGCGAACTTGACTGTGCCTTGAGTATCATCGTCAGGGTAGATGGCATATTTGGGGTCATAGAAAATCTCGTACTGCATCAATCTGTATTTTATCGCGGATTTTATGCATCTCGCAGCATATAATATGCCGTTAACATGACATATCTCATCGCCATAAAATGTTGGTATCGCGACTTCGGCTATCTTAAGCTTGGCTGCATTGAGCTGTATTATAATGTCCGCATCGAAATCGAACCACAAACTGTTGCATTCGAATGGGATCTTCTTCAAAGCCGATGTTCGGTAGGACCTATAGCCGCTGTGTAATTCGGATAGTTTCGAGCCAAGTAGAAAATTCTGGAAAGCCGTGAGGATGCGATTCCCAACCCATTTGTAAATAGGCATTTTACCGCGTAGTGCTTCGAAACGCTTCAGAAACCGACTGCCGAATACAGCGTCAGCGCCGTCTTCGTATGGAGCAAGCATTTGTGGAAGAAACTCGGGGGCATATTGACCGTCCCCGTGCAGGAGCACGACAATGTCGATCCCCTTTTCGATGGCGTACTTGTAGCCTAGGCGCTGATTCCCGCCATAGCCCTGGTTATATGGGGTCCTGTAAATGTTGAGTGGAGCAAAGCTGTCCGGCCAATCAGTCGCATTGACAGCCTCGACGGTCTTGTCCACGGATGAATCATCGACCACATATATCTCTGAAAGCCGTTCCGCTACCCACGGGGGAATACGTTTCAGCACGCTCTCAATATGCTTTTCCGCATTGTAAGCCACAACGAATACGGCCACTTTATTCTTTTCGAGTACCTTGAGAGCGCAGGCTTCCACGTTCCTGGTCATCTCCATTATCAAACCCCCTCGAACGATTACAGTAATAGCTTTCCCGGCCGAGCCGAGGGTCTGCCTCCGTGGCTGTCATTACAACGGCGGCAATGCCGCCTCCGGTGCAAGCCCGGTGTGTCATCCGGTCGTCTAAAGCCCATCCCGGTTTAACGACCTGTTGTCATCAAGGCCATGGGGTTGCCTCCAGAAAAAACGCTCCCGTGAGTATCGCTGATACAGGCGGTCCATGGAAGCTTTCAATGATGCGCGGCCGTTAATTTTCATAAGGCGCAGACTGGTCTCGGAAAGAACACTGACACCGTCGCTTTCGCCGAGCCCCCCTACCATTTACTCTTTTTCAAAGCCGCGGTTTCTAAATTCCTTTCGATATGGTATTGTAATTCCGCCAACCTGAACCATTTCGCCTAATTCTCCGAGGACTTGAATCATGCCGCTCACCGAGTGGGAACTTTCAGCCGCAATTGCTGACTGGATCAATCAGATAATTGGCAAGAGACGAACGCTTCCGTTTTCAAAAGCGAGATGGGAGCAACGGCCCGACAGCGCGCCGGAGAAGTGCGTCCTGACACTGCTCGGCGGACTCGGGCAGATTCTTGTTACCGGAGAAGTCAAGTTTCCATTCCCTGGGAATGGAAGCAGCCCATTCGATGCCGCTTTCGTGGATACTGCCCGTGTGAAGGCATGTAAGGTGAGTTCCCGGTACTTCTTCACGTGGAACGTAAATGAATGTGTTCTATGGGAGACGACGCCCAACCGTGCTCCCTGCTGGGAAGATCGCATCTATGCATCCTGGGAGGTGGCGGAGGTTCTCCGTGAGTGTGACATGGACCGAGAGGAGTCTTCGGAGCTTTTGAAGAACTGGCTGCGGGTTTTTCTCGGTGATCTCGCAAAGATCGTCACGGGGATTGCCTGCATTCGGAAGAAGCCCATCGATGAAAAATTCGCTGACGTTATCAAATCCTCACTCCGGATTCCGATCCTGCTCACATCGGAAGAACTCGAAAAAAAATGCGGAAACGATGGTTTCAAATCGGAACTCGACGCGTGGTTGATGGACGACCGTCACGCAATCACCGCTGATCCGGGCGGAGAGACTCGCGGCCTTCTGGGGCGTGCTGCTCGGACTGCATGTTGGGAGGTGGCGAAAAGACTGGCGGTGCATGAGACCCTGCTAGGGGGGCGCGGCGGGGAAACCGATAGGATTTCCGTTCCTGAATACATAGATAGCGGCGAAGCCCTTCACAACCACGTTGAAGGTTACTTCGCCGATGCGATCGGAATCGCGGGCGATCATGAAACACTCTTCAGCGGAGACCATGCCGCTACCGGAAACCGCATCGCATTTTGCTCTGATCCAGCCGTTCCCTGCTGGCGCGAGTTGATCGGCCAGATCCATGGATTCAATTTGCCGGGACTGAAAAATTCGGAGGTCAGAAGGATTTTCGAGAGGTTGATGAGCCCGGACGAACTGGACGCATCCGGCTGGTTGAATGCCCGGATGGATGCGGTCGATGCTGATGCTTCTGCCTCCATGCAACGGGAAGGGGTACCAGGCACCGACTCCGAGGAAGAGACGGGCGGCGGGGAAAAGACCAAACGCCGCCGCGTCGCAAGGTCCGAGGAAATCACGACTCAGGTGCTGGAAGAACTGAAGGCCGCGCACCCCGAGATGTTCCGACGGTATGACCCGGATTTTCTCGACAGGCGAAAGCCCTTCGATACTCTTAGGCTGCCTGTGGAAGGCGATCCGGAGACCTATAGAGACCTTTTCAAAAAACAGGGTGTTCTCTTCAAGAAGGGTAAACGGCAAATTGCGTTCATCGAGACCCAAAACCCGGCCCAGGATAATCTCATAGTCCAGGTTGCCAGGGCGGGAATCCGGGGTTACGTCCGTTTCCCGCGCGAAGAAAATGAATGCGTGCGCGTGCTTGACCTGTTTTCCGGCTTTGCGGCCAAGCAGCTCCAGACTGTCGGAGAACTCATCGAAAAGAAAACTGACAGCAGCCAGATGCGGGAAAAAGTCTGCTCGGCGGTGATGCGGCTTATCGCGGCCAGGAACTGAGCATATGATACTGATTCGTGTTCAAGCTGATACATCCCCCGTTCGCCCTGAGCGGGAGTAAGCCCCGCTTTCGCTTGGCAAAGCGTAGCCAGGAAACAGCGCTGTGTCCGCTCGATTCCGGCCCGTTCTATCCTTCGAAACGCTCAGGGCGAACGGGGGGAAGTTCCAGTTCCGGAATGACGTGACCCGGATCTCCACCGGTTATGTAAGCCTTCGATTTTGCTCACCTTCAAAAGCTGTTTCTTGAGAGGCGCCGAAGGGCCGAACCGGCCAATTCTCATCGGCATCGTCACTCTCAGGGCAGGTTCATCTTGAACGGAATTCCGTATGAGACCCGGGTCGTAGTTTCAGATGCAGATCAAGAGGTTTGGGTTGCACTCCGTGCGAAGCGCTTTTCAGTCGAAGCGAGCATCGGCTGATATCCTCCGGAATATCAGCCGTGGCAGGTTCCGGCTGGAAGGTTTTGAGCCCGCTGCTCCAGTTGGACTCTATAGGAGTCAATTACCGGGAAATCGGCTTCGGCCCAGTCGAGCGAAGAAAGCTTTTCCGGCGCCAGCCATTTAATCGCGGCGTGTTCCCTTAAAACGATCTCGCCTGTGACTATCGTGCAGACAAAAGGGTACAGCGTAACCGAAAAATCGGCGTAGTGGTGAGTGTGCGACGGCAAGGCCGCTGCTATGGCCACCCTGATCCCCATCTCTTCCATGAGTTCCCTGTGGACGCATTCACGGGGAGACTCACCGGGGTCAATCTTTCCGCCGGGGAACTCCCACTTGAGCGGCAGGCTCATGGAAGCATTCCGGCGGGCCGCCAAAACAAGTCCGTCACGTTCTATTATGGCACAGGCCACATGGATGTGCTTGTTTATTTCCTGCTCCTTGTGTTCCGAGGGCGGTGATGCATCGGCAATGACTTCCCGGGTAAACCCGATGCCGGGTGTACCCCCTCGATCCTGTCATTCCGTGTCACACCCGAGCCGTTGGGGCGGAAGACCCACTGCGGTGCCGCGGCCGGCTCGGGAACAAAGGGCGTCCGCTCCATCCCCGTTCAACGGAAGGCCTTTGGTAAATGGGGCCACCCGAACAGGCGCTGCTCCCGGTTACCTTTTTCGCGAGAATTCGTCAAGGGCCATACCGGTATCCCGAATTAAAGGCCGCCACTTTCCACGGCTGCAATGCCGTTTCCTGACATCGCCCCGCGATGTGAACGCGGGAGTACGCTCCTCTCGGCACCGGCGCGGGAAAATGTCGCGTTCACCCGGTGGCATGACACGAATCGGAAGGAGCTGCTTTTCGAGGCATCGGGGGGTGGCCGTTACCTCCAACGAAAGTCTTCCGGAACGCAAAACTACTGCCCCTCCTGGACACCCTTCGGGTAGCTGCCGAGAAACTTGAGGAACTCGGTCCTGCCGCGAATGCCTTCCAGAATATGCCGACTGCTCTCGTCCGTCACGTCAACTTCCAGGTCCGCATAGAACAGATACTCCCATGGCCTGCTGTGGATGGGCCTCGACTCCAGCTTAACCAGGTTGATGTTGTTTTCGGCAAAAATTCTCAACGTTTCAAACAAAGCCCCCGGTTTGTCGCTTACCGAAAAAATGAGGGAGGACTTGTTCCGGGGGCCGGGCAGGGACCCTTCCCTTGAAATGACGACAAACCGGGTGAAGTTCCGGGGATTTGTCTCTATGCCCTCCTTCAGTACGTTCATCTGGTATACCTGTTCGGCTTCCTGCCCGGCGATGGCGGCTTCTTTCGGATCGCCGCCTTCTTTTACCCTCAAAACAGCGGCGGCCGTGTTCTCGCATGCGACAAGCTTCCAGTCCGGATGATCTTCAAGGTATTCCGCGCATTGCTGGAAACCCTGAGGATGGGAGTAGATCCGTTCCAATTCCCCGATGGATGCGTTCTCGTGTCCGATCAGATTGTGCTTGATTCTCAGGGTAAGCTCGCCGGCAATCTTGAGGTCGTATTCCAGGAGCAGATCGTAGTTCTCGTGAATACTTCCCGCCAGGCTGTTCTCCACGGGAACGACGCCGAAGGCCGCCTCCTCGCGGTTCACCATGTCGAAAACTTCCCTGAAGGAAGAACAATTAAGAATGGGGGCGTTGGTCCCGAAGAACTGGAGACATGCCTTGTGTGAAAAGGAACCGGGCACGCCGCTGTAGATGACTCCCGTGGGGGCTTTGGACGTGTCGGGGCGCGGCCTGAGGACCGCGGCCTTGTCGAGGTAGGCGTAGTCGAGCTGTTTGCCGACCACGGGAGCAATCACGTAGAGATCGCGCATGAGCTGCTCGAATTGCTCCGGATAAAGGCTCTGCGGGCCATCGGAAAGCGCTTTGTCGGGTTCCGTATGCACTTCGATGATCAGGCCGTCCGCTCCCGCGGCGATCGCCGCGCGCGCCATCGGGCTGACCTTGTCCCTCAAACCGGTTGCATGGCTGGGGTCGACAATGATCGGAAGGTGAGTCAGCTTCTTGATTACCGGAACGGCCGTTAGATCCAGGGTGTTGCGCGTGTACCGCTCGAAGGTCCTTATCCCCCGCTCGCACAGGATGACCTGGTCGTTCCCCTCCGAGAGGATATACTCCGCCGACATCAGCCATTCCTCGATTGTCGCGGACAGTCCCCGCTTCAGGAGCACGGGTTTTCCGATGCGTCCCACCGACTTCAGCAGTTCGAAATTCTGCATGTTGCGAGCGCCTACCTGGACGACGTCGACGTATTTCATCATGAGGTCCGCCTGGCTGGGGGACGTGATCTCCGAGACGGTACCCAGGCCGGTCTCTTCTTTCACTTCCCGAAGTATCTTCAGTCCCTCCTCGCCGAGTCCCTGGAAAGAATAGGGGGAAGTGCGCGGTTTGAATGCTCCAGCCCGGAACAGGACGGCGCCGTGTTTGCGAACCGTGCGCGCGATATCGAGGGTCCTCTTTCTGTCCTCGACGCCGCACGGCCCCGCGATTACCACCAGGCGGTCTCCGCCTATCTCCACATCGCCAACCTTGATGATGGATGAAGCGGGGTGCAGCTCACGGCTTACCAGCTTGTAAGGTTTGGAGATGGGGACCGCCTTTTCCACGCCGGGCAGAGACTCATAATACGTGGTCTCCTTGTACATCTTTCCCACAATACCCAGAATTCTCTCTTCCACTCCTCCGATTTCCTTTATCAGGTATTCCTCGGAACGAAGCACCTCCTTGAGTTTTTCCATCGTTTCCTCAGTCGTCCCTTTTCTCAGTATGAGAATCACGGCTAATCCTCCAATCGCTTTTTCAGGGTCAGTAAAATAAAAAACCCCAAGGAAAATTCCTCGGGGTCTTCAGTTTATCTCGGCCCCGGGGGAGGTTGGCTCCACCCGGGGATTATCTTTTATGCGTCAGTGTCCCAGGTGGATGCTCCTAAAGAAGAAAAAAAAGAAACCGGTAAAGAACGCAAAAAAGCGCCCCTCCGGCATGCACCGGCCCAGAGACAAAAGATTGGAGTGAGTAGAAGTATTCCTGTTCATCGAGAAAGCCTTTTCAGATTTATCCCGAACAGTAGCCAGCCCGCGAGTATTTGTCAATCCTAATATATGGTACGTCATTGATTCGCGGTTCCGCCAACCCTACGAGGAACTCAGTGGATGAAAGCGGGTATCGCCGGCAAGGGATGGCAGCAAACTGTGCGAACCAAGTTTATCAGGTTTGGCTCCCTACTTACACTGCTCCAGATATTCAAAATACTTTGCTCTTGTCAATCCTGCTGTCCGCATGAGCCCGCGTATTATATCGTCGTCAATTTCATTATAGGTTGGTATTACCACAGGGCGCAAAATACCAGGCTTGGTGTAGGATCTATGGCTGCTTTCCTGACGTTCGAAAGCAAAGCCATCTTTCAGGAAAATACACTCGAGAACTTTCCAGTGGACCGGCGTTATGCGCGGTGACACCGGTGAGCATCCTCGAACCGTGAAAGCAAGTGCAGGGGGATATCCACATATTCTTGTCCAGCCGCATATTCAGCGGACTCAGCATCCTGATCGTGTTCCACCACGGAACAAAACCCGCACTCCTTCAAAACGGCGTCAAGCGTCCCTCTCTCCACGCACGACCGCAGGAACATCGTTAAGGCTTCGGCTATATTCTTTTTGGCCAATTCTTCTGTTTCGCCCTGGCTGGCTACATCAAAAGCGGGGCAGGAAGCAACAAACCACTTCGGTTTTTTTGTGATTTGTATCGGCAGCCTGGCCGTCAATGTCATCTTGAGTCTGCTCATGGCTTGCCTGTTTAGTGGTCCCGAACAGCCTTATAATTCCAGCCTCTGTGTGTCATATGTATTAGGGCGAGGCCGGCTCAACTGAACTAGAACCGAAAACTAACAGCGACTGGACAACCCAGCTTACACTCGGTTGATTTCTCCAGTGGACCGGATCATAGGGAGATATTACGCATATTCCCGCCAATTGGCAAGAAGTAGAAACCCAGTGCAAGGTAGGCTTGGCAGGCGAAATTTTCGACATTGCCAACCCATTCACCTTTCCACATCAATTGCTCATCTTCCGCTGCATTGCCCAAGGCTGTTCACGAATGCGGTGTTTAATCCGCTCCGGGCGAACAGAGAAATGATGCCTGGCGCCAGTCTGGAAATTTTCGGTGAAAACCATCTGCAATGGCTCAGGATTGAGTTCAGGTGCCTGGCGCGGCGCACTCTCGCTTCGCTTCTATGCCGAACCGCTTCATCCGGCTCCACACGGTGACACGGGAAACCTTCAGGATCTGGGCCGCCGCCGATTGGTTCCATCCCGTTTGCTCCAGGGCTTTCAAAAGCTGCTCCCTGGGCGTTTCCGGGGTGGCGGCGACCGGGGGAAGAGCGGCGGGCAACCCGGCTGCCTTGGCGGTTGTCTTCAATCCGGAGTGTCCACCGATGGAGTTCAACGGGCTGGTGATACTCTGAGGGAGATGATAAGGCTGAATCATTGATTCCTGGCACGTTACGAAAGCATACTCGAAGGCGCTCTTCAGCTCCCTCACGTTACCGGGCCACGCATACTGCATAAGGACCCGCATGGTTTCGCCGCTTATCCCCTCGATACCCTTCCCGCTCTTAAGGGCGATTTTCCTGAAGAACGCCTCGGCCAGCAGCGGGATATCCTCCACCCTTTCCCGGAGCGGCGGCAGTTGAATCGGAATGACATTGATCCTGAAATAAAAATCCTGGCGGAAAGCTCCCTGTTCGACGAGTTCGGACAGGTTCTTGTTCGTTGCGGTGATGATGCGGACGTCAACCGAAATGGGCTTGTTGTCGCCCACCCGCTCGACCACTTTTTCCTCGATACACCGCAGCAGCTTCACCTGCGTGCACAGCGGCAGATCTCCGATCTCGTCGAGGAAGATGTCCCCGCCGTCCGCGGTCTCGAAGCGGCCGGCCCTGCTCTTGACGGCCCCCGTAAAGGCCCCCTTGACGTGCCCGAAGAGTTCGCTCTCCAACAGGGATTCGGTCAATGCCGCGCAATTGACTTTGACGAATGGCTTGCGCTTGCGCTCCCCGAGTTCATGGATGGCCTTGCTCACCAGTTCTTTCCCCGTCCCGCTCTCGCCAAGCACAATCACCGGTGCGTCCGATTGGGCCGCGTTGACGATCAGGTCGAATACCTGTTGCATGGGCGCGGAAATGCCTATCAGCCCATGAAATCCATCCGCCAGACGCAGTTCGCGGCGAAACGCGGCTATCTGGTGGTCTCTTTGAATGATCTCGGTGATATCCGTCATCGTTTCGACCGCGCCGATGACTTTCCCCGTATTATCGCGCAGCAGCGCCGTGTTTTTCAGGGCGTGGATGCGGGTCTTGTCCTTGCGCAGAAGCGTGCACTTACGGACTCTCAGGTCACCGGTGTTGAAGAGAATGCACCAGTGGTTCCCGCTTTGCTCACGGGCTACGTCGCAAATGCTGCACGCCAGGGTCGAGCATTTCTGCCCGACCAGTTCCCGGCGGGAATAGCCCGTGATCGCTTCAAAGGCTTCATTCACGGACACGATCGTGCCCGTGGTGTCCACGATCATGATCCCGTCACGGATCGTGCTCACAACGGTTTTCCAGTATCTGTCCAATTCGTGTTCAAGCATTAAGGCGCCTATCGTTAAGTCTTAACAGTCCAAAACAATCCTTCTTAACACCTTCTTAACATCTTAGCAGGTAGCACGACAACATCGATTATCGATGGCTCTATCGCAAACCGGCATGGCTAAACGATTCTGGGCTTCCGCCCCGGAGCTGACGGCCGATGGGAGTGTTTGGTATCGTTCTTGCGAATCATAATCGACGGATATTAAGACTTACACAAGGAGAAATAAGGGTTTGAAACGAAAGGCAGAGCATATTCTTGACTTTCGGGGAACCATCACTCCCATCTCTCTTCTGAAGGCTCTTCAGGTGCTAAGAGAAATGGAGACAGGCGAGACAATGGAGATCCTTGGCTGCCATCCCGATACGCTGCCGGATCTTCTCAGAGTGTTGCCCACATCTTCCTGTGAGTTGATGACAATGGAGGGCGACGATGCGGGGCAAACCCTGTATCGGATTAAACTGAAAAAGAAGCGCGATTCCTGGCCGTAAGGTCATTTGGCGGTTGCGGTTTGCCGTGGCCCGTGGGCGCGGCGCCTCAAAAAACGGGAGCGTCAGCAGGAGTTCCCGAGATGTGGAAGCGGTAGAGAACAAGGAAAAGGAAGCCTATGAGTTTTTTCAACCGATTGTCGTCGGGAGAGTTTGTTGTCCTGGTTGAAATGAACACGCCCAAAGGCGTGGGCGCCGCGGATTTTGTCACGAACGCCCGCAGGATCAAGGGGCGAGTGGATGCCGTTGTCGTTCCGGACATGGATAATGGCGTCATGAGAATGAGCGCCCTTGCCGGAGGCGTGCTGGTGCAACAGCAGGGTTCGGAATCCATACTGCACATTTACTGCCGTGACCGGAACCGGATGGCGCTCCAGGGCGATCTTCTGGCCGCGCATGCCCTTGGGTTGCATAACGTGTTGGTCGTGCGCGGTGAAGAGATGTCCTATGCGGACCATCGCGAGGCCAAGGCCGTCAACGATCTGGATGAACCGGGCCTTCTCGGAGCCATCCAATCTTTGCAGCGCGGCGTGGATCTGGCCGGTATTGAACTTAGCGGCACCCCGCATTTTACCGTTGGGTGGGGCATGAAACCCTGCGCGGCGGGGGAAGCCTCGGACAGAGAACTGGAAGCCGCCGAGAAGGCGGTTGGCGCGGGGGCAAGGTACGTGATCACGCCTCCCATTTATGATGTGAATCATTACGCCCCATTCCTGGAACGCGTGCGGGGGCTGAGGGTTCCCATTATCGCGACGGTATTTCTCCTCAAATCTGTCGGCATTGCACGATACATCGGGCAAAACGAGCCCGGGGCACACATTTCGGAAGAACTGATCCGCCGCATGCGCCAGGCGCCGGACCGGGATCTCGAATGCCTGCGTATCGCCGGGGAGACTGTCGCCAACCTCAAGCCGCTCGTGCAGGGTGTAAAGATCGTGACACTGGGCTGGGAGCATCGGCTGCCGGCCATCCTGGATCACGCTGGTCTGTAGGACGACGGGAAACCGGTGTGATGCGATCCTCAACCCGGCTGATGGCACGGCCTTCAAGACGGCGCAATGTTCGGGCAGGCCATCGGTCCATGCTGATTCATTATGTATGAGTAGAGAACAGACTAAGGGAAGAATAATGCCAGACGAAAAGGTTGCTCCATCGAACAATAAAGTCCTCGTAATTGGCGGTGGCGTTGGCGGCATACGGGCCGCGCTTGATTTGGCGGAAGCAGGCAGGAACGTGGTGTTGATTGACAAGCATTATGCGCTCGGCGGTCTGATGACCCGCCTGGACCGCACTTTCCCCACCAATAACTGTGATTTGTGCACGCTGTCCCCCCATCTTTCCGAAAATGGACGTGAATTGCGCATCGAATTCCTTTCCATGACGCAGCTCACTTCCGTCGAAGGCGAAGCGGGAGACTTCAGGGTCGGTCTGACGACCGCTCCTCGGTATATCGATCTGCACAAGTGCACGGCGTGCGGAGAATGCTTCAAGCAGTTTCCCGAGTGCGTGCGTTTTACGCCGGGACTGGACCACAGAGCGCCTACCTGTATGCGCTACCCGCAGGCGACTCCCTACGCGTTTTCCATTGACATGGAAAAGTGCAAGGACGTCGATGCGCTGGTTCAGGTTTGCCATGCCGGCGCCATCGTTCCCGGCGATGCCACGAAAAAATCCGACCTGGGTGTGGGTTCCATCCTGCTGGCTCCGGGAGCCGATGTATTCGATCCCACGACCGTGGATACCTATGGCGGCGGGGCTTTCCCCAACGTGGTTACCAGCCTTGAATATGAGCGTATCCTGTCGGCTTCCGGTCCCACGCACGGCGAACTGTTGCGTCCCTCGGACGGCAAACGGCCGCGCAGGATCGCCTGGATTCAGTGTGTCGGGTCGCGCAGCCTCCATGAAGGCGCCGCGTCCTATTGTTCCAGCGCCTGCTGCATGTTCGCTCTCAAGGAAGCCATGGTTACCCGCGAGCGCTTCCATAAGGATACGGAAACAACGATCTTTTTCATGGATATGCGGACTTGCGGCAAGGACTACGAACTCTACTACCAGCGCGCAAAAAACGATTATGGAGTCCGGCTGGTCCGCAGCCGTCCCCACACCATCGATCCTGTTCCTGACAGCGACGATCTCTCCATCACCTTCATCTCTCCGGACGGCAACTCTCAACAGACCGAATTCTTCGACATGGTGGTCCTCTCCACCGGGTTCAAGATCTCTCCGGAGACACAGGAGCTTTCCAGGACACTGGGAATCGAACTGAATGAACATTTC
Source organism: Syntrophobacter sp. (assembly GCA_039679945.1). Lineage (GTDB taxonomy): Bacteria > Desulfobacterota > Syntrophobacteria > Syntrophobacterales > Syntrophobacteraceae > SbD1. Next base: position 28,252 of record JBDKTY010000060.1, read on the forward strand.
TTCGCCAAGACCGGCAGTTTCGATCCCGTGACGACCTCCAGACCGGGTATCTACGTCTGCGGCCTTTTCGAGAGCCCCAAGGACATTCCCGAGACCATGGTCCAGGCCAGCGCCGCCGCGTATAAAGCTTCCCGGCATGTTGCCAACGGCAACGGCGTGAAGGCCAACGCAGAGGAATTTCCCCCCGAACGCGATGTCGCCGGTGAGGAACCCCGTATAGGCGTTTTCGTTTGCGACTGCGCCGACAGCATTGGTGGAGTCATCGACGTCGGGGAACTGGTGAACGATTCCAAAAAGATACCGGGAGTGGCGGTGGCCGAGATGATCGGACACGGCTGCAGCCTTTCGTCCCTGGAGAAAATTCAGGAATCCATCCGCGCCAATAAGCTGAATCGTGTGGTCATCGGCGGGTGTTCACCCCGGACGCACCAGACCCTTTTCCAGGACACGCTGCGCAGGGCGGGCCTGAACAAATACCTGGTCGAGATCGCCAACATCAGGGACCAGGCCACGTGGGTGCATCGCAGTAATCCCGAGGCCGCCGCGGCCAAGACTCGCGAACTGATCCGGATGGCCGTGGCCGGCGTGGAACGTTCCCGCCCCCTCACGGACTATGTTTTGCCGATGAACAAGGATGTACTGGTGATCGGGGGCGGAGTGTCGGGCATGAGCGCGGCCCTGGGCCTTGCCGATCAGGGATTCAAGGTCTACCTGGCGGAACGCGCCGGCAGGCTCGGCGGCATGGTGAAAAACATCCGCAGGACCGTCGAGGGCGAGGATGTTCAGGCCTATTTGAAAGACCTCGTTGACAGGACGATGGCGCATGAGCGTATCCAGATCCTGCTCAATGCCATCGTGGTTGACCATTCGGGCATGCCCGGCATGTTCCAGACCGGTTTCCAGACGGGTCCCCAGATGTTCTACCGCCAGATCAGGCACGGCGCCACGATCCTGGCCACAGGCGCCCTGGCGACCCGACCCGGAGAGTACCTGCTGGACAAGCACCCCTCGGCGATGACGCAACTGGAGTTGGATGCGCTGATCGAGGACAATCCGGAAAAGGTCAAGGCCTGGAACGATGTGGTGATGATCCAGTGCGTGGGATCGCGCATCCCGGAAAACCCCAACTGTTCGCGCGTCTGCTGCCAGGCGGCGGTCAAGAATGCCCTCCGGATACTGAACCTCAATCCCGAGGCGCGTGTTTTCGTTTTGTATCGTGATATGCGTACTTTCGGGTTCAGCGAGGATCATTACCTGGAAGCACGGAGAAAGGGCGTCATCTTCGTCCGCTACGATCTCGACGATAAGCCGGAGATCCGCACGGACGAGGGGCGTTTGATCGTGACCTTCACCGATCCGATCCTGGGGCGAAAGCTCTCCGTTGCCGCCGATAGCCTGTGCCTGAGCACCGGTATGATGGCCGACGACGAAGCCAACGAAGATCTGGCGACAATATTCCATCTTCCGAGGACCTCCGACGGGTATTTCCTGGAGGAGCATACCAAGCTGAAGCCTGTTGACCTTCCCGTTCCCGGGTTCTTTGTCGCCGGCACGGCGCACTCTCCGAAAACGATTCGCGAGAGCGTCGCGCAGGCGCAGGCGGCGGCCGGACGGGCCCAGACCCTTCTGGCCCGTGACAGCATCAACCTGGGCGCGGCGGTCGCGAGTGTAAACAGCGACAAATGCGCCGCATGCCTCATCTGCGTGCGCGCCTGTCCGTTTGACGTTCCGCACATATGCGCCGACGGTTACTCGGAGATCGACCCGGCCAAATGCCATGGCTGCGGTGTATGCGCGGCTGAATGTCCGGCAAAGGCCATACAGCTCATGCAGTTCGAGGACGACCAGTTGCTTGGCAAGCTGGAAGGGCTTCTGAAAGGATAATTCCGCGATGGAAACATTTGAACCTGTAATCGTGGCATTCTGTTGCCACTACTGTGCCTACACGGCCGCTGACATGGCGGGCAGCAAAAGGCTCGAGTATCCCCCCAATATCAAAATCCTGCGGGTGCCCTGTTCCGGCAAGGTCGATGCCCTCTACATAATGAAAGCCTTTGAACAAGGCGCCGATGGGGTATGCGTGGCCGGTTGCCTTGAAGGGGACTGCCACTTCAAAAACGGCAACGTAAAGGCAAAGCAAAGGGTCGCGTACCTGAAGAAGCTGCTCGATGAAATCGGCATTGGTGGGGAACGATTGGAAATGGTCATGATATCGGCCGGCATGGGAGAGCGGTTTGCCGAGACTGCCGCCCGGATCACGGAGAAAATCCGAGGCCTTGGACCCAATCCGGTTAAGACGCCCCTTAAAAGCGCCCGGCAAGAGTCCTGAAGGCCCGAGTGATAGTTTCGAGGAGAGAGAACGACAATGATTACTGCTGAACGAAAACCCATGGAAGAACTCGTTGAATGCGTCAGGCCATTCGGGCGCATCCTGCTCGTCGGCTGCAACGAATGCGTCACGGTCTGCTCGGCCGGGGGACGCAAGGAGGTAGGGCTCCTGTCCGCCGCGTTGCGCATGGTGTTCATGAAGGAGGGCACGCCTTTCGAGGTTAAGGAAATCACCCTGGAACGGCAATGTGACCCCGAATACGTGGAAGAGCTGGCCGTGCACATCGACCAGGCGGATGCCGTGCTTTCCATGGCCTGCGGCTGCGGTGTCCAGGAGATCGCCCGGCGCTACAAGGAAAAACCGGTTTTCCCGGCCGTGAACACCAAGTTCATGGGCGCTTCCGAGCGTCAGGGCGTATGGGCGGAGCGCTGCCAGGGTTGCGGCGACTGCCTGCTCGGCATAACCGGCGGGGTCTGCCCGATCGCCCGGTGTTCCAAGAGGCTGATGAACGGACCGTGCGGCGGTTCCACAAGCGGCAAATGCGAGATCAGCCCGGACGTCGACTGCGCCTGGCAGCTCATATGGAATCGGCTGAAGGCCTTGGGACTGGAGCAGCGCTACGAGGAAAACATCGCTTCAAAAGACTGGCGGACCAGCAGGGGAAGCGGCCCCCGCAAGATCATACGAGAGGACTTGGCATGATGAAAACGGAAAGCGTACTCGAAAAAATCCTGGCATCAGGTCAACTGGCGGTAACATCGGAATGTGGTCCGCCGCGCGGGGCCCTTCCCGAGAAGGTGCGGCAGAAGGCTGAAATGCTGAGAAACCATGTCGATGCCGTCAACGTCACCGACAACCAGACGGCCATGGTGCGTATGTCCAGCCTGGCCGCCTGTATACATATAAAGCAGATGGGAATCGATCCCGTGCTGCAGATGGTCACGCGGGATCGTAACCGGCTCGCCATGCAAAGCGACATCATCGGCGCCTACTCCCACGGCATCAACACCATGCTGTGCCTGTCCGGAGACCACCCCAAGTTTGGCGATCATCCCATGGCGGACGCTGTCTATGACATCGATTCCATCCAGGCCGTGCAGATGGTCCGCCAGATGCGGGATGAAGGAAAGTTCCAGGGAGGGGCCGACATCGACGGTCCGCCGAAGATGTTTATCGGCGCGGCCGCCAATCCGTTCGCGGACCCGTTTGAGCTGCGTGTCGCCCGCCTTGCCAAGAAAGTGAAGGCCGGGGTGGATTTTATTCAGACCCAGTGCATCTACAACGTGGAGAAGTTCGCGAAGTGGATGGAAGGGGTCCGGGACCGGGGCCTGGAGGAGAAAGTGGCCATCCTGGCCGGAATAACTCCCATGAAGACCGCCGGCATGGCCAAGTACATGAAAGCCAAGGTCCCGGGAATGGATGTTCCCGATGAAATCGTCCAGAGGATGTCGGGGGTTCCCAAGGAAAAACAGGCCGAGGAAGGTATTCGGATTTGTTTGGAAACCATAGCTCAATTGAAGGAAATCAAGGGTGTGCGTGGATTTCACATCATGGCCATCGAATGGGAACAGAAGGTTCCGGAAATCGTCGAAAGAGCTGGGTTGTTTCCGAGGCCGCGGCCGTAGTATTGTGCTCGGCCTCTATTGGAATGACGTAGTGCGTTTGAAGGAGAAATAACAATGAGCGACAAGAAACTGGTTTTGGTGGTGGATGATGATGCCGATTTGGTGGATGCGGTTGCTTTGAAGCTGGAAAGCCTCAATTTCAGGACCGTCAAGGCATTTGACGGAGTCGATGCATGGGAGAAGATCAAGAAAGAGAAGCCCGATCTGATGATCCTGGATGTGATGATGCCGCGCAAGGATGGTTTCGAGGTGTGCAAGGAGATCAAGGCAAACCCGGAATATCGGGACATCATCGTCATCTTGCTCACGGCTGTTGCCGATCACGTCGCCAGCACCAGTTACACGCATATGGACGGCAAGACCACGCCGGCGGATGATTATATCCCCAAGCCGATTGACATGGATGAACTCATGGAAATCGTGAAGGAAAACGTGAAGAGCTGACAGGCGCGGAGTTGCTTTTCAAACCAAAGTGAGCGGGGGAATGATTCTCCCGCACCCTCCGGGATTCCGGCCACGCGCGTAAGCGCGCGAGGCCGGGCGCTCGGCGCGGCGGCGGCGCCATACCGGGTCGCGCGGCGGCGAAGAGTGGGGGGCGAAGCTCCGCGCGCTTCTTGAAAAGCCTCGTCTTGAACGCACTCCGCCCATCCCGGAGACCTCGGCGAAGAGGTTTCCGGGATGGAGCGATGGCCGTATAGTCCGGTTAGCCGCCGCCATGGGAACCGAGGCCCCGAGTTATTCTCACTCTTGATACGCCTGAATAACACCGAGGAAGTTACCCGGAGCACTGCCCGGCGACGAAAAGGCATCGAAGATGGATTGGAGAAGCAAGGTTTTTGACTCCCTGTCCCTGCCCACGCTCATCTTGAGGCCGGACAAGACGATCATTGAGGCGAATCGCATGTTTCTGAGCAGGTATGGCTATGATATGGATGAGATTGTCGGCATAAAGTGCCACGATCTTTTCCACGATTCGATCGATCACTGTTCCTGCGAGACCTGTCCTTTTCCCATAGTGCTCAAGGGAAGACGCGGACACTCGGTCCTGCGGCGTACGATGAAGGCGAATGGCCAGCCGTGCTGGGAAGACAGGGTGTTTTCACCGGTGATCGGCGACAGCGGCGAAGTCGAATACATCATCGAAATCATGCAGGATGTCAGTCGGATCAAGGTTCTCGAAAAAGAGCTGAGCGGAATAAAGGAATTTACCGAAAAACTTGTGCAAAGTTCGGCGAGCGGCATTGTAGCGGCGGATATGCAGGGCAGAATCATGGTCATGAATGAAGCCGCCCGTGAACTCTTTGGATACAAGGATGAACAGGTCATCCGGGATATCTCGACGGATCAGCTCTATCCCCCGGGGGTGGCCAGGGAGATCATGCGCAAGCTCAGGGAGCCCCGGCTTGGCGGCAAAGGCAAGTTGCCCAGTACCCGCATCAGTATCCTCAACGCCCAGGGGGAACAGATTCCCGTTGAAATAGCGGCCGCGATCATCTACGAGGGCGAAGAGGAATCGGCCACGATGGGGATCTTTACCGATCTTCGCGAGAAGCTGGCCGCGGAGAAAAAACTGCGGGAAATCCTCAATCAAACCGCCCGGGCCGCGAAACTGGCTTCGATCGGACAGCTCGCGGCGGGCGTGGCGCACGAAATCAATAATCCGCTGACGGGCATAGTGCTTTTCGCCGGCATGATGCTGGAACGCCTTTCGAAAGATGATCCACAGCGTGAAGAGCTCCAATGCGTTATCGAAGATGCGAACCGCTGCCGGGACATAGTCAAGGGCCTTCTTGCCTACAGCCGGCAGGCAAGCCCCAACATGGAAGGTTTTCATCTCAATGACCTGGTCGAGCACGGTCTTGGGCTCATACGGGACCAGAGACTTTTCCTCCATGTAAATGTCGTGAAGGAGCTGGCGAACGAGACAATGTTGATCCACGCGGACATCAACCAGCTCTGCCAGGTAGTCATAAACCTCGTCATGAATGCCCTGGACGCCATGAAGATGGAAGGGACCCTTACCCTGCGCACGTATCAGGATGCGGAGGAGGGGCTGGCATTTCTCGAGGTTTCCGATACCGGCTGCGGCATCTCCGAGGAGAATTACTCCAGGATTTTCGATCCGTTCTTTACGACAAAAGGTCCGGGCAAGGGCACGGGGCTGGGTTTGAGTACGGCTTACGGCATTATCAAGGAGAATGGAGGCAGGATTTCCGTCAAGGAAACCAGCCCCGGGGGCACAACCTTTCTTATCGAATTTCCCCTGTACCAGATTAAGGGCGAATGCCCGTTCATATAGGCGGCAATACCGGTTTTAGGTCGGAGTGAACTTGTACGATGGAAACACTAGCGGCAGTGGCGGCACAAGCGGCAGAGATGTACGATACCCCCAGAATTCTTGTGGTCGATGACGAAAAACGTATTCGCGACGGCTGCTGCAAGGTCCTGGCCATGGAAGGCTTCGAGGTGTTCGAGGCCGAAAGCGGGACCATTTCTCTGGAAATGATTGAAAGCGAACACTTTGACGTCGTCCTCCTGGACCTGATGATGCCGGTCCTTTCCGGGTTCGATGTGCTCGCGCACGTGAAGGCCAGCCATCCGGAGACGACGATCATCGTCATTTCAGGGTATGCGACCGTGGAGCACTCCACGGAAGCGATGAAAAAGGGCGCCTTCGACTTCATCCCGAAGCCGTTTTCTCCCGATCAGTTGCGGGCGGTGGTTTCCAAGGCAATCGATTATACGCGCGCGCTCAAGGACATAGCCAACGAGAAGTCCCGGATGCGCGCCATCATCAATCATCTCAGCGATGGGGTGATGGTCTCGGACAGGCAAAAAAACGTCGTGCTCGCCAATCACGCCTTCCTGCGGATGGTGGGCTACCAGGGAATCGATCCCATCGGCCGCCAGGTTTCCGAGCTGACGCCTATTATCCGGATCGAGCAGATGGTGGACAAGGCCTTGGCCACGTCGGGTGAGTGCCTGGTCGAGTTTTGCGAAGAGCTGTCCCCTCCCGCCGAAGTCCTGAACCCCCCGCTGATTCTGAACGCGCGCTGTGTTCCCTTCAGAGACCGGTTCGGCAACAACATGGGCACGGTCACCGTATTGCAGGATATCACTTCCCTGAAGAAGATGGACAAGCTCAAGTCGGACTTCGTCTCCATGGTTGCCCACGAAATCCGCAGTCCTCTCAACACGGTCCTGATGCAGCTCAACGTGGTCAAGGACAGCCTGATCGGCGGCGAGCTTACAGAAAGGCAAAAGGAAATCCTGGACAGGGCCTCTGAAAAGCTCAAGGGCCTCACCCGGATGTCAACCGAGCTGCTCGATCTCGCAAGGATCGAGTCAGGCCTGCTCTCGCAGGAGCGCGAGGAAATCAACGTCGCCGCGCTGCTCGAGGACCAGGTGACCTTCAACCTGCCCGGGGCGGAGTCAAAGAAGATTTCTCTGAACATGAAGCCCTTTGAAAAACCGGTGCGCCCCCTCTTCGCGAACCGGCAAAACATCGAGGAAGTTCTTTCCAACCTGATAACGAATGCCATCAACTACACGCCCGAGGGGGGAGCGATCACGCTTTCGGCGCAAGAGGAGGGGGACTTCCTGTGTCTCAGCGTCGCGGACACCGGCATCGGGATTTCCGAGGAGGACCGGGAGCAGATCTTCGAGCGGTTCTATCGGGTTAAGGATGAACGGACCCGGTACGTCATAGGAACGGGGTTGGGACTCTCGATAGTCAAAAAGATAGTGGAAGCGCACCACGGCCGGATCAGCGTGGAAAGCGAACCGGGACACGGATCGACCTTTCGTGTCCACCTGCCCCTGGTAGCCCGCTGAACGGATGTCGAGGATTCCCGGACATTGGGTCTGCTCGTCCACCTGCCCCTGGTAGCCCGTTGGACAGGGAAAACAATGTCCCGTTCCGATCCGGCTATCATCGTTTCGCGCGCCAGTCGGTCTCGAAGCCGAGGCTGACCAAGTAACGAAGCACGAACGGGCGCAGTCGCGATCCCGCCGATGGAGTATCATCTCTTTCCGAAATTCGGTACGTTTGCGCAAAAATGCTGGACAAATGAGTGCGGCTTGTGAGTTGATAACCGCGGCGCTCGGAAGCGGCCGCGGGCATCATCGCCCATCCGGACGCGGGCCTGTTACGGCCATCGGGCGTTTAAATGCCGGTGCGTACGCGGATATAAGCGAGACGAAACCAACTGTGGCTTGAGTATTTTTTTACATCTTCTCGGGAGGCCTGAATGGACCTGAATACCTTGAACGAGACTCCGCCCTGGGAATGGCCGGAGAGTGCCGCGGAGACGATCCTGGCGGTTTTGCGCGACAGCGGCGCGGAAGAAGGCGACAGGCTCCTGGCGGCCGAGTTGGCCGGCGATCCCGTCGTCATTGACGACATGCTTGCCACCGTGCTGTTGGAGATTGCGTGTGACGCCCGTGAAACGGAGGATCTCAGGAAAGAGGCGGTGCGCTCGCTGGGGCCGGTCCTCGAAGCTTCGGACATCGAGGGGTTTGATGATCCGGATGAGGCGCCGATTACCGAGGAGGTTTTTCACAAGCTTCAGCAAACGCTCCATGATCTTTACAGGGACGAAAACGTTTCCGGGGAGATGAGGCGGGAAGCGCTGGTGGCCTCCGTGCGCGCGCCGTTGGATTGGCATGAGGATGCAATACTCAAGGCCTATTCGAGCGGTGATGATTTTTGGATGGTTGCCGCTGTTTTCTGCATGCGTTTTGTGCGCGGATTTCACGATCAGATTCTCGAGTCCCTGGCGAACAAGAACGAGGACATTCAATATCACGCGGTTTGCGCTGCGGGAGACAAGGAACTGGATGGCGCCTGGGCGCATGTCTCGAAGCTCGTCACGTCGGAGCGTACCAATAAAGACCTGCGCCTTGCCGCTATCGAATCGATAGCCGCTATCCGCCCCTCGGAGGCAATCGAGATCCTCGACCCGTTGACTGCCTCGAAAGATGAGGACATCGCGGAGGCCGCGCAGGAAGCCCTGGCCATGGCCGACGGTTTCCTCGCGGACATGGCGGATGAGGGCGAAGAGGAGCATTGAGCGATGAGGCCGGAGGGAATGTGCTCCGGAAATCTTCGATGTCCAGTATCCCTGATGCGCAGGTCGGAAAACTTCACTGAGGCCGGAGCAAAGATGGTCCGGAAATCGTAATGCTCACCCAGCAGTGGTACCTGGAGGCGATGCCGCTTCAATGAGGCCGGAGCAAACATGCTCCGGAAATCTTTCGCTCGTCGCTCCTATGTGATCTTCCCTGTTTTTTCGTAGGAGGAGTTAAGCACAGCCATTTAATTTCAGAACTGCCGCTTTAAAAACCGACAATTCCTGAGCCGGAGGCGGTTAAGGCGGCCATTCCCTCGCCCTCGGCCTACTTCCTCAACAGCACGTCCCCAGGAGGCTGGGTCAAGGCTGCGAAGCACCCGAAGGGC
>JBDKTY010000061.1:0-28176 GCA_039679945.1 Syntrophobacter sp.
ATTTTCTGGAGGCGGCAAGCGGATTTGAACCGCTGTATAACGGTTTTGCAGACCGCTCCCTTGCCACTTGGGTATGCCGCCTCGTGCTTAAGCATTCATATGTAGATGAAAACGAAAATGCTGTCAAGCCGGAAACCGCAATATAAACTGCGGTTTCCGGAATTGGTCGCATGCGGCTGCGCGCCGCCGGTCATTCATCTGTCGTTCATGGCCGGTCTACCCTGAGACCCATATCAATAGACAGTTTTTGAGAGTGAGTATTTTCAATGACTTACGAACTTTCTTCGTCATCGACTTTTCATCAATCCGGCGTACGCTGTTTTTTCTGCTACGCCCTGCCACGCAAACCCGGGGTTTACTCCGCTCAGGGCGAACGGGGCACATGGTACGACAGGAGATAATTGTCGTGGCTGGTCCCCTCTTGCCGTCCACTGGCGCCTCCGCCTAAACCTGCGTCAGTCCAAACGCGCCCAGGCCCGCGTAGCATCCGGAAGACTCAAGTTCTTCCTCGATGCGAAGCAGTTGGTTGTACTTGGCCAGCCGGTCGGAACGCGAAAGCGAACCGCTTTTGATCTGGCCGCTTCCAGCCGCGACCGCAAGGTCCGCGATGGTCGTGTCCTCAGTCTCACCGGAACGGTGGGAGATTACGGTCGTGTAACCGGCCTTGTGGGCCATTTGGATGGCCTGCATCGTCTCGGTGATGGTGCCGATCTGGTTGAGCTTGATCAGTACCGAGTTCGCGATCCCTTCCGAGATGCCGCGAGCGAGAATCTTTGTATTGGTCACGAAAATATCGTCGCCAATCAGTTGAATCGTTCCTCCGAGTTTATCGGTGAGGGCCTTCCAGCCGTCCCAATCGCCTTCGGCCATCCCGTCTTCCAGGGAGATCAGCGGATAGCGCTCGGCAAACGTGGCGTAGTACTCGACCAACTCCGCCGGCGTCTTCCTGGGTTTGGCTTCGGCGGCCAGCACATACTCGCCGTCCTGGTAAAACTCGCTTGCGGCCGCGTCTATGGCTATGAAGATGTCCTCTCCGGGTCTGTAGCCGGCTTGTTCGATGGCCTGTACCAGCATCTCCATGGCCTCTTCATTGGATCTCAGGTTGGGGGCGAAACCGCCCTCGTCTCCCACGGACGTGGCCAGCCCCTTTGACTTGAGGACTTTTTTCAGGGTATGAAAAGTCTCGGCCCCCATCCGGAGCGCTTCCCGAAAACTCTGCGCGCCGGCGGGCACGATCATGAACTCCTGGATATCGAGATTATTGTCGGCGTGAGCCCCACCATTGAGGACATTCATAAGGGGGACGGGCAGGAGAAAAGCGGAAACGCCGCCCAGGTAGCGGTAAAGAGGGAGGCCAACTTCCGCGGCGGCCGCCCTGGCTACCGCCATGCTGACCGACAGGATTGCGTTCGCTCCCAGCCTGCTCTTGTTCTCCGTGCCGTCCAACTCGTTCATGTACGAGTCAATTCCGGCCTGATCGAGAACATCGAACCCTATGATCTTGGGTCCTATCTCCTCGTTGACATTCTGGACAGCCTGAAGTACTCCCTTTCCCTGGTACCGGTCCTCGTCTCCGTCCCTCAATTCCAATGCCTCTCTCGACCCCGTGGAGGCGCCCGAGGGAACGATGGCCGTCCCGACATAACCGCTGTCCAGAAGGACTTCAGCCTCGACGGTCGGGTTTCCGCGCGAATCCAGCACTTCTCTGGCCTTTACCGATAGAATTTCGCTCATTACTCCTCCTTTTCGTGAATCAATGGCGGGAAGAATCCGCCGGTAATGCCCTTATGGGGGACTTGGAACAGGCTAATTGCATTCAGAATAACGGAAAACTATATTGATCGGCTGAAGAATCTGCTATTACAATAAAAAATTTGAGTACGTCAAAAAATAAGGATGAAAGGACCAAAATATGGGAGCCGTTCTGACAGCAGGAGAATTGCGCAAGGGCACTAAACTCGAAATTGACGGGGATCCTTACCTGATTGTGGATTTCGAGTTCTCCAAACCGGGAAAGGGGCAGGCCCTCTATCGGTGCCGGCTGCGCAACATGATAACGGGAGTGCAATTCGATCGGACCTATCGCTCGGGTGACAAGTTCACCGCGGCTGACCTGGAAGAACAGGAGATGCAGTACCTCTATAACGACGGCGAGAGGTACCATCTCATGAACACTTCGAGTTACGAACAGATTGAAATGATGGCCGATCAGGTCGGTGATGCCGCGAATTTCCTGACCGAAAACCTCAATGTGAATGTACTCCTTTTTCAGGGGCGGCCCATCGGACTGACCCTGCCCAACTTCGTGGAACTCACGATCACCAAATCCGATCCCGGAATCAAGGGTGATACCGCTTCCGGCGCCACAAAGCCGGCCACTCTCCAGACCGGGTTCATCATCCAGGTCCCTCTTTTCGTCGAAGAGGGAGAGACCGTCAGAATCGATACCAGGAACGGCCAGTACGTGGAGCGCGTGAAGTCGTAATGCCCGGGAAAGAACAGGAAATCCTCGCAGGCAAGAGACCGTTTCTCGAAATCCGCTCCCGTGTACTCCAGCTTATCCGGGAGTTCTTCGAGACGGAGGGCTTCCTGGAGGTCCAGACACCCGTGCTCATCCGCGCCCCGGCCCCGGAAACACACATCAGGGCTGTCGCGGCCGAAGATGGATACTTCCTCTCCACGAGTCCCGAACTGTTCATGAAGCGCCTGCTCGCGGCGGGTTACGATAGAATATTCCAGGTCGGTCCCGCCTTCCGTGCCGGAGAGCGCGGCAGACTGCACCATCCTGAGTTCACAATCCTGGAATGGTATCGGTTAAATGCTGACTATAAGGACTTGCAGGATGACTGTCAAAGGATGGTCCGGATGGTGTGCGGAGGACTCCCCGCCGCGAAGGGGCCCAGCCGGGCGGGGCGGGGACTCGACGCGGGTGCTCCCTGGGGGCGGTACACGGTCAGGGGTGCCTTTTCGCAATTCGCCGGTTGGGACCCCGGTCCTCACCCTATCCAGGATCGATTCGACATCGATATGGTGGAGCGGGTCGAGCCCAATTTGGGGTTCCCGAGCCCGTGCTTTCTCGAGGACTACCCGGCGGGTCAGGCCGCATTGGCCAGGTTGAAACCGGGAGATCACGACGTCGCGGAAAGATTTGAGCTTTACTGGGCGGGAATTGAGCTAGCCAACGGGTTCAGCGAACTCACCGACCCGGCCGAGCAGCGGGCCCGCTTTGAAGAAGCGGTCAGGCTCAAATACCAGGCTGAAGGAATCAGGATGCAGATGCCGGAGTCCTTCCTGGGAAGTCTGGCGTTCCTGCGCCCCTGCGCCGGCATTGCATTCGGCGTGGACCGTTTTGTAATGCTTCTATCGGGCGCCGATGATATCGACTCCATCGTGGCGTTTCCTCCCGAAATGGGCTGAGTGACATTCAGCCCGGATAAAACCGAATGCACCGAACTCTCTTCCCGGGTCCTCCCCGGCGGGTTTCTTTGTCCAGTTTTGTGACGATTGCATTCCGGTCTGATTTTTGCTATTGGAAAGAATCCACTGAAAGCGAACGATTCCCCAGAGAGGCCATAAAAAATTAAGGGATGGAGGACCCCATGCGATGGATTCGAGGGGTTACGATGGCGTGCTGTCTCACGGTCCTTGCCGGCTGCGCCGGTATGGACTTGCCGGGCCGAGCCCATCGGGAAAGTGCCGTTACCGGAAAACCCGTGAACTTCGTCGAAAGCCAGTTGCTGGAAATCCAGGCATGCATGGTAAAGATCGACGGGGCAGTTGTCGAATCCCAGCAGGACCATATTACCGTTACGCTCCGATGCGACTCGGTTTTTGATAAAGACACGGCGCGGATCAACTCGCCTCATGCCTGCGGGCTGGATGATCTCGCGGAAATGCTCAACAAGCATGCGGAGACCAAGGTGAAAGTGGAGGCTCACACGGATTGCATGCGATCGGAAGAGGAGAACCTGCTGCTCTCCGAGACACGTGCCTCGGCCGTCAAAGATGCCCTTGTCACAAAGGGAGTGGATGGCTCCAGGATCATGGCGCGGGGTTGGGGAGAAGCCAAGCCGGCGGCATCCAACGCAACCGAAGAGGGCCGCAAGGTAAACCGCCGTATCACGGTCACCCTCCTGCCGCGCCAGGGCTGATACTAATTTGCTTTCAAGAGGATATCCCCCCGTTCGCCCTGAGGTATCGAAGGGTAGAACGGGTCAATTCTGAACGGCATCTTCAATTTAGGGATAGACTCATTTTGAACGCAACTCCGTATGAGAGCACGGCAGCCCTTCGGATGACCCGCCGGATTACGGTTGCCTGACCCGATCATGTCGATCATGCCGAGCGAAACACACTCCGCATTTGCGTGCCAGGGTGTAGTGAGGAAAGAATATTGTACCCCACGTCTTCCCGATCCGTTTCGCCAATTGACAGCTCTCAATAAATAGCTCACTATATCAAACAATATCAACCAGTTAATATGGATCTCGGCCGTGCCCGCCACGCGGAAAAGGGGCCTGTCTCGTTCTCAATAGACCGCTTTTCTGTAAATAATGGTTGGTGCTTTGACATAGCTTCTTGCGCTTCGCGCCCGGATAGCAAGTATCCGGGCTACCCGCCGCCGGTGAGCTTTTGACGCTGACGCTCGTGCCGAGCCTGGTCAGCACCGCGTCCGCATGCCGGCAAGAAACGGGAGCCGGTCGTGAGCCATGCGCGGGGCAGACTTTCAAGCCCGCCGACTGGCCCGTTCCACCCTTCGATACGTCGGGGCGATCGGGGAAAGTTCCTGTCACTCCTGGTCCACCTTCGATCCCGCCCAGGCAAAAAGTGCTATGGCCGTCGCCACGACCGCATTCAAAGATTCCACTCCCGACTGGATCGGAATGGAAATACCCGTCTTCCGGAGTTGCTCCGGCAGCCCCGGTCCCTCGATCCCCGGAAGAAGTCCGAACGCGGTTGGAAACCGGAAATCCGAGATACTCTCCCCCTCCTTCGAAAGCGGAATGATGGGCAGGTCAGCCGGGAGATCGTTTATGGACGGTCCTTCAACCAGGTTCGCCCGAAACACCATCCCTCCGGAAGCCCTGATCGCCTTCGGGTGATAGGGACTCGCGGCCTGCGACAGCAGGACGATCCGGGATACGCCGAAAGCCACCGCGGATCTTATCACCGCGCCTACATTTTCCGGGTCCTGAAACGGGACGAAAAGCGTGCACCCATAGGGCAGACCCTCGGAGGCTTCCCATTTCCCGATTTCTTCGATCTCTACCAGCAGAAGCGGGGAAGCGGTTCCGAAAAGATCGAGCGTCTCGAAAAGGGAAGGCGCCAGTTGGTACCACGCGAGCCGAGAGGGAGCGTTATCCGGCGGAGGCGACTTGTCTTCGCGGCTGATCCAGGCCAGGCATCTTTCGGGAAACTGCTCCAGTATCTCGATGACCTGTTTGGGACCGGATACCAGCGCGCGGAGCTGCTTTTTGATCCCTCGGGGCGAGAGAAGTTTCTTCAGGTTCTTGAAGGTCTCATTCGTTTCGCTTTCAATAGTTTTCATAAGATCTTTCCCGGCAAACTCCGCCTTGCGCGCCCATGGAGGTGAATCGGTCCTCTCGAACACCACGAGCCTGCGCTCGTGTGGCGAGTTCGGAATGCCGTAGTGATGGTCTTTTATTAATTTGAACCGGCCGGCAAAACGGGCCACCGCCCTTGCGATCTCATCTTCGCAGTTAGGGCCCTTCATAAAGATGGCGAGCCCGCCCCTGGCAAGGCAGCCGGAGATGCGTTCCAGCGTCTGTGGGATAGCCTCGAGCGCCCGCGTGATCACTCCATTGAGGGGCATATCGAATGAGGAGTTGATGCCGTGCCCCACAACGCTTATTTTTCCGAGCTTCAACTCCCGGAGTGCCGTGTTCAGGAACTCGACCCGGTTCTGCCTTGTCTCGGCCAGCCGGACATCAAGGTGAGGGAAGGCAATCTTGAGCGGTATCCCGGGCATGCCGGCCCCCGATCCCAGATCGAGCAAAGGGGAGGGCAGTTCCATTATTCGACCCGGCAAAACGGAGTCCACATAGAGCTTGTGCACCATATTGAGGAAGTTGTGCACCCGGGTCAGGTTCAGTTCCTGGTTGTGCTCCCGCAGCAACTGGTGGTATTTCCAGAGCTGCCCGATTTGAACGGGCGAAAGCGTTATTCCCGATGATGCGAAGATCCGGGCGAGTTGCCCGGCGTCGGGTTCGAAGCGGCTTTTTTCCGGAGGTTTACCCCTTCCGGGCATAATTTCCTCACTGGCTTTTCTAAATGAGTCCCTGGTGCATCACATGTCGCGGGATGCGGTTCTTCAACCGAGGGAACTCATGGTTCTCATTGGATCATAATCAAAATGAACGGTGATTGCTTTTTCCATCCATCCTGGCCTGTCTTCTACAGGGACAACCACCTGCTCGTCCTCTATAAGCCCGCGGGGCTCCTCGTCCAGTCGGATGAAACGCGGGAGCCAAGCCTCCTCGAACTGGGCAAGGCATGGGTAAAGGAGGTCTACCAAAAGCCCGGGAGCGTCTTTCTCGGGATGGTCCACAGGCTCGACAGGCCCGTTGCCGGGGTCGTGCTCTTCTGCCGCACCTCGAAGGCCGCGGGACGCATGAGTGAGCAGTTCCGGCTCAAGATCCCCGAAAAGTATTATGTAGCCGTACTGGAAGGAGAATTGAAGCAAAAAACGGGCACGCTCGTGAACTTCCTGGTCAGGCGTGAAAACAGGTCGAGCATCATCGCTCCCCGGGGGACACCCGGCAGCCGGGAGGCCGTCCTGTCCTATACGGTTCTGGACGTGGCCGGCAAACGCACCCTCGTGAGGGTAAAACTCGACACGGGCAGGCACCACCAGATACGGGTCCAGTTCGCGCACATCGGGCATCCGGTCCTGGGAGACCTGCGCTATGGGGCGCCGGCGCCGCTGCCCGCGAAGCAAATCGCCCTCTTTGCACAAGAGCTGGTGGTCAATCATCCGGTGCGAGGCGAGAGAATGCGGTTCAACTCGCCCTTGCCCTGTTCGTGGCCCTGGGATTCGGATGATCCCGGCGGGGAATGCATTTCATGGAACTGGCGCGACTTGCTGCAGACCTGTCAATCAGAGGGCGGGGGAAAACTGCCGGATATCTTCGGCGGATAGGGGAGGTCCTCTAGCGCGGGTACCGTGTTCGTCCGATCTATTCAATCGCAATTCCGAAAGACTCCAGTATATTGGCTGGGCAGATCCTCCATGGATGGAGCGTGAGCGCTCGCATATCTCCGCTGTCCCTGCTAGCTGTCCGGTATTGCTCTCCTCTATTGTCGACAGTTTTATAATCGAATATTGCTATTGGACAGATAGATCAAGCCGATATAGGTTGCTTGTCGTATGCAGCTCGCTGCCTTATTGGAATCATTGGATAACGGAATACTGATTTTGGCAGGCTGACCCACTCCTCCTTCCGGCCTCCCATGGAGCCGCGGAATTGTCCTCTCACGCAAACGGGTATTCTTGATGGAAGCTTATGCCGAGCACGGATTAGGGTTTGTCCGTAAATAAGCCCTTAACCCTCAATCGAGAATGAGGATCGACAAATGCGCGATGCACTCAGACCTGAAAGCATGCAGGAATTTGATCACTGGAGTGAGCGGTGCCTTCTGGACTTCGAGGCGCAAAAGGAAGCCGGAAAGAAGGTATTCGGAATCTATTGCGTTTTTGCTCCATCAGAGCTTGTTCATGCGGCGGGCGGCATTCCCGTCGGGCTCTGCGGGAAGAAGCAAAAGCCAATCCCCGATGCCGAGCGGGTCCTGCCGGCAAACCTTTGTCCTCTCATCAAATCCAGCTATGGCTATGCGCTCACCGATACCTGCCCCTATTTTTCATTGTCCGACTTCCTTATCGGAGAGACTACCTGCGACGGCAAAGTGAAAATGTATGAATTGCTGGGCAGGATCAAGCCGCTCCATCTCCTTCACCAGCCGCGTTCCGATGGACCGGCCGAGTTGCAATCCTGGCTGGCCGAAATGCACAGGCTCGTGGATTTTCTGGAGACGCGCACCGGAATCGCAATCCGGGAAGACGAACTGCGCCGGCAGATAGAATCACACAATGCCATGAGGCGTTCTCTCAAGAGGCTGATATACACATGCGCGGACGACCCGGTTCCGCTTTCCGGCCTGGACATGATGATTGTTCAGGAAACCAAGAGCTTTGCTCCGAACCTGCAGCGCTACATCAATGCCGTTGACCGGCTTGCCGATGAAGTTGTTGCATTGAAGGCGAAGATATCCGGTCCGGCCGTCAAAAAGCCTCGCGTATTGCTGACGGGTTGTCCGGTCGGGAAGGGTTCGGAAAAAGTAATTCGATTGATCGAGGATTGCGGGGCTGCCGTTGTTTGCCAGGAAAACTGCACCGGTCTCAAGAGCTTCGATTTGCTGGTGGATGAAGGCGAAAAAGACCCCTTACTTGCCCTGGCCGATCGTTATCTCAAGACCCCATGTTCCTGTATGACGCCAAACAATGGACGGCTGGAGCTTTTGGGGCGGCTCATAAATGACTTCAAAATTGGAGGCGTGGTCGATCTGACCTGGCAATGCTGCCACACCTATAATGTCGAGTCTTTCATCATCCGGGAATTCGTCGAGGAGAAGCATGGGATTCCCATGCTTCACATAGAGACCGATTACACGGACTCGGATTCCGAGCAACTCAGAACGCGAATAGAGGCTTTTCTGGAAATGGTACTCTGATCCTACATGCTAAAGTTGCCGAACAGGAGCGGAAAATGAAACGGCTGTACAGGAGACCGAACATCCTGGTGAAATCGCTTTCAATTGCCTTCATCACAATCTGTGCAATGATTTTTGTCGCGGCTGCCGGCTATGCCGCCGGGGACGAGAAGGGGGAAGCACCCATTCTCAAAGTGGGCTACATCTTTACCAACCATCATACGCCCCTCATAGTCGCGGCGGCCAAGGGAGAGGATTTCAAGTCAATGGGCACTTACCTGAAGCCCATTGTTCCCAAGGAACGCTATGAACTCATCTCCGACGGGAAAAAGATCGCCATCCTCGACCTGGTGGTCACCAAGAGCGGTTCCGAATCCACGACCCTCTTTGCCCAGAAACATCTCGATATTGCCCTGGCTTCGATAACGGCGGTAATGGCGGGCCTGGATCAGGGGACGCCGCTCAAGATCCTCAGCCCCCTCCAGGTCGAAGGAATGTCCCTCGTTTTCCCCAAGGATAGCCCCATAAATGACTGGGACGGCCTGATGAACCATATCAAGTCCGCGAAGGAACCGGTCAAGATCGGATATCATTCTCCCACGAGCGCCCCGAAGATTGTCATTGAAAGAGGCCTTGGCAAAGCCGGCGTCAAGGTAACCGAGGATGCTAACGATGGCTCGGCCAAGGTCCTTCTGGTTGATCTCAAAAGCACGTCTAATTTGATTCCGGCTCTTGTTGGCAAGCAGGTGGATGGATGGGTGGGGCCGTCACCTTTTCCAGAGGTTGCCGTGGCCCAGGGTGCGGGGAAAATTATCGCCGATCTGCGGGACCTTCCCCCCAAGGGATTCTGGAACGACTTCCCATGCTGCGTGGTGGCCGCGCGTGAGGATGTTATAGCGAAGTACCCTGAAGTGATAGGAAAATTCGTGGAAGTGATCGTGCGGTCCGGTGAGTGGTGCAACAAGAACAAATCGGAAATGGGCGAATTGACCGCCGGTTGGATAGGCATTCCGCCTGCCGCGGCGAAGGCCTCATGCCTGGTATACATAAACAGCTTCTCGGATCAATGGGTTAGAGGGGCCGGAATCTATATGGAAATCCTCAACGACATGGGGAACTTCAAGGGGCAGCTTAAAGGCAAACCAGCAGGTGAGCTGAAGTCGCTGATGATAAATCCCGCATTCGTCGAGAAAGTGATATTGC
Organism: Syntrophobacter sp.; assembly: GCA_039679945.1. Classification (GTDB taxonomy): domain Bacteria; phylum Desulfobacterota; class Syntrophobacteria; order Syntrophobacterales; family Syntrophobacteraceae; genus SbD1. The sequence continues at coordinate 9,931 of JBDKTY010000061.1, forward strand.
AGTAAGAGCAGATGAAAACAACGTTGTTGGAAGAGGCTTCGGTACAGGCCGCTTCACGGAAAATGCGTCCCGGAGAGGGCAGGACTGTGTCCGCCGAAATAGTGCGATCCCTTGGCGGACCGGTCCTGTCTCTCGTGGTTCCGATTCTGTTCCTGGCGATGTGGAGCTTCCTGGCTTCCTATACCGGAAACGAGATCATTCTCCCCAGTCTCGGCAATGTAACGGAGCTTCTGATACGTCCGGGGCAGAGCCTTATCAGCATGGGATCACTCGCGAGCAATATCGCGGTGAGCCTGATGCGGGTGCTGGCGGGCTACATACTGGCTGTTGCCATAGCTATCCCCACCGGGATAGTGATGGGTTATTATTCCCTGATTTTCAGGCTCTTCAACAGTTTTCTGGGTCTGTTCCGCCCTATCCCTCCCCTTGCCTGGGTACCCCTTGTGCTGGCATGGTTCGGCGTGGCCAGCATGGCCAACCTGTTCGGGATACAGGAGGGAAAGCTGTATGTTTATCTGAACAATATGAAGCTTTCCATGATCAGCATCATATTCATAGGTGCGTTTTACCCAATTCTCACCAGCGCGATGTACGGGGTACGCAACGTGAGGAAGACCCTGGTCGATTCGGCCCGCGTACTGGGAGCGGGCGAGTCGGATATCTTCCTCAAGGTACTGCTCCCCGGTTCCGCTCCATCCATTGTAAACGGAATGCGCATCGGCCTGGGTGTGGCCTGGATGTGCCTGGTTTCGGCGGAAATGCTGCCGGGGAGCCTGTCCGGTGTCGGCTATCTCATTACGCATGCCTATACGGTTGCGCGAACGGATATCGTGATAGCCGGGATGATCAGCATTGGGATAGTCGGCGCGGTGCTTGATTTCTTTTTCAGGAAAATAGAAGACAGGAAGTTCACATGGCAGCGTCTTGCCCGATGAGCCTCGAAAGAAAACCTCCCGTGACAGTTTTGAGGGTCCAGGGGCTCGGTAAATACTATCTTACCGAGCGGGGTCGCGTCCAGGCGCTCTCTGAAATCAATCTGGAGATCGGCGAAAATGACTTTGTCTGCATCGTTGGACCCTCCGGGTGTGGAAAATCGACCCTGCTCCGGATCATGGCCGGTCTGGACACCGCTTCTTCCGGGAAGCTTTACCATCGCGACATCCCACTGGAAAAGCCTCAGAAGGAAATCGGGATGGTCTTCCAGGAATATTCTCTCCTGCCTTGGCGCTCCGTCCTGGACAATGTGGCCCTGGGGCTTGAATTCAGCAGGGTGCCGAAAAACAAGCGCCTCCATGCGGCGCGGAATTTTCTCGACACAGTCGGACTCAGGGAGTTTGGCGATGCTCTTCCTCATGAACTCTCCGGCGGCATGCAGCAACGGGTCGCCATTGCGAGGGCCCTTGCCAACAACCCGGACCTGCTCCTGATGGATGAGCCTTTCGGGGCCGTTGATGCCCATACAAGAATCCTTTTGCAAAAAGAGCTGCTCCGGATCTGGGAGAGCAATCGAAAGACAATCGTGTTTGTCACCCACAGTGTTGATGAGGCGATCTACCTTGCCGACCGTATCGTGCTGATATCCGCTCGTCCGGGACGAATAAAGGAAATAATGGAGGTCCCGATGCCCCGGCCGCGAGATAGAGCTAATCCGGAATACGGCCGCATGGCCGCCAGGATACTCGACCAGCTCGAACAGGAGGTCAGTGCGCGCCGGGATATTGGCTAAGTGGCAAGTACCCCCGATAAATGTCCTTCCTTTAGACGTCCTTTCTTTCCGCAATTCTAATTGTGATAAAGTTCACATTATGCGCTGACTCATCCCAAAAATGCAGCTTTTCTGTGCCTTGCAAACCATTGATAAGTATTTGTGAGTGGTTTGACAGCAAACTCTGGAAGAGTTTTCCTATTTTTCCTTTTTTGCCGATATTACTACGTAACTGCGTAAAAACATTTTTAACTGGCGTGCTGAAATCTGTATAATCGGGCTATTCCTGTTGGTATTTCCAAACCTGCGGCGGATGCTCAAGAAGGATTACTGGGATGTGGGGTACATTTGAATGGCACGAGTCCTTCTTCTGGTTGGGGAAGCTTGTCCTTGCGGCGCTTCTGGGAGGCGCCGTCGGTTTCGAACGTGAAACACATGGACAAGCCGCGGGATTACGAACCAACCTGCTCGTAACCGTTGGTTCGTGTCTCATGATGATGCTCTCTTTGCATATCCAGGAACTGTTCCAGACAATGGACGCCAATAGCAATCTCCGTATCGATCCCGCTCGGATCGCATCGTATGCGGTTGCGGGCATGGGTTTTCTTGGAGGCGGCGCCATCATCAAGGGCAGAGGTTCGATAAGAGGGCTGACCACGGCCGCGAGCCTCTGGATGAATACTGGGGTAGGGCTTGCCATAGGGGCCGGGTATTTCCTGCCGGCAATGTATGCAACCGTTATAAGTCTGGTCATCCTGTACAACCTGAGATTCCTGAAGATGGCGTTTACTCACGAGGCGCCGACCATCCTCGAGATTGCGTGCGACAGCAGTCGGAAACCCTTACACCGGATTCGGGAGTTGCTCGCTGAGCACCCCGAGCTTGAAGTGACTTTTCTTAATTACTACCTGGATATTCCAAACGATACGGTACGCTACCGGATGCGGGTCGTCTGCAGGAAAACCGCGCCGTATGGGAAAATATTGGCGCAACTGCGCGAGGAAATAGAGGGCCTGAAGGCAATATCATGGGAAGAAAGCGATGTGCCCTGAGGGAAGATGGGTACCTTGCTCCGCCGCGGCAATAGCGGCAGGGAAACCCCCTCCGGCGCTCGATCGTATTGCTCAAAGCGCCGGTTAGGGATTTCTGTCGTCATATCAGAGGCCGGTAGTTGTCATCTCTCGACAATTATGCGCGTGCTTATCTTGTTGGTGGTCCGGGAACGGCCATCCGCAAGATACTCGGCTTGACATTCGAGCTTGTTGTAGTTTGCTTTGAGCTTGACCGGCCGGATTTTTACGATGAGCTTTCCCGGAACATCGGTACGGATGTCCTGGGGACCGACGCAAAACAACTCGGACCCCATGGCCGTGTTCTGGGCAGCCGACGCGGTGCAGAGCTGTTCCTTGGAAAAATCGGCATCGGTGAAGCAGTACAAAGGGGATGAACCGGCGGCAACTTCCTCCGCCACCCAGCGGAAGCAAATCTTTGAAACCATGGGCCTTTCCTCTGCCTGCAGCGACAAAACGACTTCGTAGGGCAAATCTTCCCTCACAACGTCGGGCATTTCCATGCGGGTAAGACGAGTCTCTCCGGTCGAGAGGGGGCGGAGCGGGATGGAAGCGCAGGATGAAAGAATGAAACACGCCATGAGGATTGCCGGAAGAAGCCTTGGTGCCATTCTCATCGGGGTCCTTTCAATGAGGGATTGTTTTTGGATGTTACGGTCCACTGTTGCCGGCACGGTCTGACTCTTAATATCGACTGGAGAATCCCGTCGGTTAAATTATTAGTATGTATTCGGCCAGGCTCCAAGAAAATTACTGCGGAAGGCTCCGTCAACCATGGAACTTTTTTAAATACGAGCCATGTCATTTGCAACTGATTATGGGAAAAGAAAAGTTGTAAGTTTCTGGTTGTGTCCAAATCGTGAAATTTCGATTATAAATAGGACAGTCCGCACTAATACTCAACCGAGGATAGTATGAAAGAAACCCAGGAATCAAATGAGGCAGGGCAGGAAGGGAGCGGCAAGAATTCGGCTGGCTCCGGTACCGCGGAAAGCCAGGGAAGCTCCACAAAAAAACAATTCGAGATAGATATTTTTCGCGGCTGGTGCAAATCCTGCGGGATCTGCGCCGCTTTCTGCCCGAAAAAGTGCATCGGGCTCGATGCGGACGGAACGCCCTCAGTTGCCGATTCTTCGCGATGCAGCGGTTGCGGGTGGTGTGAGTTGCACTGCCCGGATTTTGCTATCAGCGTGCGGGAGAAGGGTTTAGAATCCCCCAAGCAGGAAGTCTGACAGGTAAAAGGGTTTTCTTCGCTGATACAATAGCTTATTGCGCGGTGTGACTCAAAAAAAGGGGACTTGGCTTGACTGCAAAAAGACCTCCGGGACGTCAGATGCTCCTTCAGGGAAATGAGGCAATAGTGGAGGGCGCCCTAGCCGCCGGCTGCCGTTTTTTCGCCGGCTATCCCATAACGCCCGCCACGGAAATCAGCGAGGTCATGTCTTACCGGCTTCCGGCCGTGGACGGGACCTTCATCCAGATGGAGGATGAGATTGCGAGCCTGGGCGCGGTCGTGGGGGCCTCCCTCACGGGAGTGAAGTCCATGACCGCCACAAGTGGTCCGGGTTTTTCACTTATGCAGGAGAACCTTGGTTTCGCCTGTGTCGCGGAGGTGCCCTGCGTGATCGTCAACGTCATGCGCGGCGGTCCGAGCACGGGCCTTCCGACCAATGTCAGCCAGGGTGACGTGATGCAGGCGAGATGGGGGACGCACGGCGACCACCCTATAATCGTGCTCGCGGCTTCCACTACCCAGGATTGTTTCAGCCTTACACTTCGCGCTTTTAACCTTTCCGAAAAATACCGTACGCCGGTGATTCTGCTGGCGGATGAAGTGGTTTCCCATACCCGCGAAAAGATCTACCTGCCCCACCCGGAAGAGGTCGAAGTCATCGACAGAATCCGCCCCAACATGCCTCCCGACTGGTACATCCCGTTCGAGGACAACAGCCGCGGCGTGCCGTCCATGAGCAGTTTCGGGGATGGATACCGTTATCATGTGACGGGACTCATACATGATGTGCGCGGGTTTCCGACCCAGCGCCCCGATGAGATTGTCGGCTTTATGAACCGCATTTTCCGGAAGATCAACCAGCATTTCTTCGACATCCAGCAGGTGAACGAGGAGATGACCGAAGACGCGGAGGTCCTGGTGATTGCATACGGGTCCGTGTCGCGCTCTGCCCGTCGCGCCGTGAGGGAGGCGAGGGGGATGGGCATCAAAGCCGGACTGTTGCAGTTGGTCACCTTGTGGCCCTTTCCGCGCCAGGCGGTCGAGCCGATTCTTCGTCGTTCACGAGCCGTGCTGGTACCCGAAATGAACATGGGACAAATGTCCCGTGAAATCAAGCGGGTTAATCAGGGAGCCATCAGGGTCGAAACATTGAACCGTATCGATGGGAGTCTCATCACCCCGAACGAGATTCTGACTCGCCTGCTCAAATTGTAGCCGGCGGATTGAGGGGAACAATGGCTGAGAATACAAAGCTGATCCATAAGTACCTGCGCCACGATAAGAAATTCCCGCATGTCTGGTGTCCCGGGTGCGGCAACGGGATACTCCTCGGTTCGCTCATTCGTGCCATAGATCGAACGGGCCTGCAGAAAGATGAGATTGTAATAGTCTCCGGGATAGGATGTTCCGGGCGTATTTCCGTATACGTGGACTTCAATACCCTTCATACGACGCATGGACGGGCGCTGACTTTCGCCACGGGCGTGAAACTCGGCAACCCTAACCTCAATGTAATCGTGATCATGGGAGATGGCGATGCAACCGCGATCGGCGGCAACCATTTCATTCATGCCGCGCGGCGCAATCTCAATCTCACCGCCATTGTCGTGAACAACAACATCTACGGCATGACTGGCGGGCAATATTCGCCGACAACCCCCTACGGGGCTTTTGCCACGACGGCGCCCCATGGGAATATCGAGCACGCGTTTTCGATCGCCGAACTGGCCATCATGGCGGGAGCGGGAATGGTTTCAAGGGGAACGGTCTACCACGCCACGCTCCTGGATGACCTGATCGAGAAGGCCATCCTCAAGCGTGGATTCGCGGTGGTCGAAGTTATGAGCCATTGCCATACGCAATATGGCAGGCGCAACCGGCTCGGGGACGCCGTGGACATGCTCGCATGGCAGAAAGAGTCCGCCGTGCGTGTCGAGAAGGCCCAGTCCATGACCGAGGAGGAACTCAAAAACAGGTTTACCATCGGAGTTTTGGCGGATCGCGACCTCCCCGTCTATACCCAGGAATACCGCAAGGTACGTGAAGCGGCCAGGTCGAGGCAGGCCGCGGTCAGGTAAGGCGCGGATGGAATAAATCACGGGAGATGCCCGAATGGAAAGATACGAGGTTCGCCTGAGCGGTTCGGGAGGCCAGGGCCTGATTTTCGCCGGTATTATACTGGCTGAGGCCGCCGGCATCCACGATGGGAAGTATGTCTGCCAGACACAGAGCTATGGACCGGAGGCGCGTGGAGGCGCCAGCAAGTCCGAGGTCGTGATAAGCGATATGGAAATAGATTACCCGAAGGCTGTCAAGCCTGACCTCCTGCTTGCGATGAACCAGAGTTCCTGTGATGCCTACTTTTTTGACCTGAAGCCTAAAGGGCTGCTTATAGTAGACTCTACTCACGTCAGGCAGCTCCCGACAACCCGTGCCATTGGAATCCCATTCACGCAACTCAGTCGGGAAAAACTGGGCAAGGAGATCGGGGCAAACATCATTGCACTGGGCGCGCTTGCCACTCTTTCCGGGATTGTTTCCCTGAAGAGCCTGGAGGCGGCAGTATTGAACAGGATTCCGGCCGGAACCGAGGAGTTCAACAGGAAAGCGCTGAATATCGGAATAGATGCCGGCAAGGAAGCCCTGAAAATAAAAACGGAAATTGGTGAATATGAGGATTCTTCTGACCAATGACGATGGTATTTTCGCGAAGGGAATAGAGACCCTCTACCTGGCGCTCATGGACAAGCACGACGTGACGGTGGTGGCGCCCGAGACGGAACAGAGCGCAGTCGGACATGCCATCACCTGGCTTGACCCTTTGCGCGTCAATACGGTGAAACGGAACGGGACTTTTTTCGGGTATGCCGCGACGGGAACACCCGCCGACTGCGTTAAAATAGCCGTGAATGAACTGCTCCGGTTGCGCCCGGAGATAGTGGTCTCCGGAATAAATCTGGGCGCGAATGTGGGCGTGAACGTCATCTATTCGGGGACGGTCTCCGCCGCGACGGAAGCCGCCGTACTGGGTATTCCCTCTATCGCCGTTTCCATCGACGCCTTCAAACCGACGGATTTCAGCGCCGCCACTGAGTTCATTCCCCGCCTGGTGGATCTGGTGGGAAGAGAAGGGCTTCCTCCGGGAATCTCCCTGAACGTCAACATTCCCGATAAACCGGCCGGGGAGGTGCGCGGAGTGAAGGTGACCCGGCAGGGCAGCACGAAATGCATCGAGAAATACGATCGGCGCACCGATCCGCGCAATCATACCTACTATTGGCTCTGTAACTCCGCAATTGAGCGCGATGATGATCCGAACGCCGATTCGAACGCCCTGGCGGAAGGCTTCATTTCAGTAACCCCGATCCATCATGACCTGACCAATTATCCCATGATGGAAAAACTGAAGCAGTGGGTTTTCCCGTCTTTTGGACAGTGAGCCGCATCTGTCCGGGTAGTTTTTCCTGATCCCCTTATCAGGCCGCATGGCTGTCTTCCCCTGAATCAAGTCCACGAGCCCGAAATTAGTCTAATGACTTCGGATTCGCCCCGGGGCGGGTGTGTGTCGAGCACAGGGAATACCGGGGCCTGATTCCCGCTTTTTCCGGGCTATCTCTTGAAACCGGTGATAGTGCAGGTATATATCGTGGCTACGTCGAAGCCGACAGCTCCAAAAGTGTCTTTGCTTTTATTCAGGGTACCCTGGTCAACTCTGATGCTGATGGGATCCACCTCACTCGGTTGAACAATTGACCCGGTGACATAACAGGCGGAGTTCACGGTTAATTGTCCGCCGGATGGGTATACGATAGAGGATTGCTTTCCATATGAATCGATGGTGGATTTAATGGTGACCTTGCCCTTTTGGTTGATCTTGATATTGAAACGTGTCCAGCAACCGCTATTATATGCGGAGAAGACATAAACCTGCCATGGTCCTGCCAGGTCACCCTGCGAACAGCTTGCGGCGGCATGGATGGGGACAATCAGAACCAGGGCAATCGATAGCAGAGACAGGATTCCGATCCTTGTCATTATTTCTCTCCTTGGTAGAGGTTTGAGGAACAAGCGGAAAACGGGCTTTGGCAACATGTGATCCCTGCGTTCGGAAGGTATGTGGCATTTGGATAATCGTATCAGCCTCGGAAATTTGCTGATTGAGACAAGTGTTATGTGGATACGGTGCCTTGAAGAGTTAATGGCCGTCCATTCGCTCCGAGGTATCGAAGCATGAACCGGCAAAGCCGATGTTACCATACCTTATCTATACAATATTATCATGAATGTCACACAATATGAAACAATATGTGTATTTTTTTGTATTTGGATTGAACTGACTCGGAAAAAACTGGAATAACCAAGGTATGGCTGACGTATCTATCGATGTAGGCTGATTTGGTGACTTATATCTATTCTTATGTCTGAATCAGTTCTATGCTAGAATGTCTACATTCTACTTGTATTTGTCAAAGAAAACCAAATGACTTTCGACACTAAGCTGCATCAAAGATGGCACGAAGGGGATGCTCTTATAAACGTGGGGAGCGGTTTCGCGCTTGGCGGCGCCTCCGACGAGTCTTGGTTGGACCCATTCCCGGCGGCCCTTTGCGGCTGATTCCGTGCGATGAGGAAAGATTCTCAAACTTGAAACCGGGTCCGCGAATCGCACGTAATACGGATCTGAGTTCAAGATGTTACTTTTCGCGTTCAATAGAGCGGAGGGATGATTCGCCTGCCTATCACGAGGCTCCACCCGGTGCACGCGCACCCGGCGTTTTCGGTGGCATCAACTCCTTGGCGGGGCGCTGCCGCGGCGCGACATCGAGCCGGTGGGGTGTGGGGGGCACAGTTCCGCGCATTTTGAAAGCGGCCATAGAGGCCTCTCCGGCTGCGATTATCGAAACTGAGGCGTGAACTGATCGGGGATTTGCGGGGACCGCACCGGCTGCGTAGCGTCGGCTAAGACGGAATCACCCGGGGATCATGCAAGACGCTTTTCGTTCGCGCTTGTATCACAACAGCGGAAGCCGGAGATTGCCGCTCCGGCTTCCGCTGTTCCGGCACATTCGAGCGAACTAAAGCATTTTCAACCTGACAGCTCGGAGGCCTCTCGCGCCCGCTTCGATATCAAAACCGACGCGAACCCCTTCCTTCAAAGCCTTGGTGTCGATGTCTCCGATAGAATTCTGGTTGAAGGTATATTCCTTCCCCGCCTCATCAGTGATGAAGCCATACCCCTTCTGGTCATCGAACGACTTGATAATACCCTGCGCCATCTTTTTCATTCCTTTGGAAGTGGGTTGATATTAACACTTCAGAACATGAGAAGGTTAATGGCAAAAAGTTGAAGATGCAAGGAAATAAAGGCTAAGAGGAGGGATGGGATGCCCCTGGTTTTACCGGATATGTCCACTTCTGATTCAACGGGAAGCGGTACTTCGGCCCGCAATGAGCAGGCCGAAGATCAGACAATTGAGAAAAAGGGCCGAAGCTTCCGGATTCGACCGCGGTCGGCTCGTCTCCGGATGAGATGCAATTCCTTACGGCCGCCGTGGAAGAGGGTATGAGCAAAGTACGGGAAGGCGCCGGAATGCCTCACAGTGTGTTTACCCTGACGCCCATTAAGGTAATTGGTTTTCCGGCGATAAAACCAACCCCCATAATTGTATGATCATCAAGGCTTAACGTGGTATGGACCACGTCAATTTGGGTGGGTGTCACCGCACCCGTGGGTTTTATCAAAATCTTTCCCGATACCTTGCAGTTAGTGACGTTCAGGATCAGGCTGCCGCCTGTTACGGTGTACGCAACACCGGCTGAATCCTTGGCGGTGGTGCCGCTCTGGATTACTCCCGTGTTGCTCACAAGGACCTGCATACGTATCCACGAAAAACCACTGCTGGTGTCACGGTTTACATAGAGTTGCCACAAGTTGGTAAGACTGAGTTGCGAATGGCCCACGCACTGAGCCGCCGCCTGACCATGACAAGCGAGAATGATTGCCGTCACGACGAGCAAAACGAGGCTGAGTCTTTTCACGGTGATTCCCCTTCCTCTCTTTTGGCGATAGTGACAGAAAAATCAGATCCTGTATTCACAATACGAGAGCCGCGCCGCCGTGTCCACGAGAAACTGGTTCCAGATCCGTGTCCGTGATCGGAAAAGAGCCGGGCTGAAAAGCATCCGGCTCTTTGTGTCGTGGGAATTTGAAAAAACGTGAACTAATTAAGACTGACCGATCTGGCAAACCTTATCTTTCCCTCAGGATCGTTGGACGGTACTCTGCTTCGACTTGTCAGATGGCTGTCGTCATCGATGCATCCGTCCAGTTCCGTTTTCCTGACAAAATTGGGGTCATCCAGTTTATCCATGGAGCACAAATGCCTGTGCCCGTTCTCATCTTTTGCCCAAATAAGGATATCAGGTTTCATTGTTTCACCACCTTTCCACACACTTGACCGACTTATTGTAAGCATCATGGGAGCGGAGAGGAACACCCCGATTATTCTTTGATGAGAGCCGTCAAATGGGCCTGGTTCCGATGCTCTTTTCCAAGCATGTCTTCCGGCGGCAGGCCTCATCGGTCTGGAGTGCAAGGCCGGACAGCGATCGTGTGACCCTCATTGCCTTCGGAATTGATTTTCAAACTATTCACACTTAGCTTCTGGAAAGTTTCACCTCATTTCGGTCCTCGTTCGGAGACGCTTCCGGAGCGCTTCAGAGCAGGTCAAGTGCTGCTTAACACCCGGCTCGAGTGCACACATGTGGATTGTTCGCCTGGCCCTTCGACGGCCTTACACCGTGGCAGTCATGGTCCTGTTGATTATCTCGATGGGGCTTCTCTCCCTTACCAGAATGATTGTGGATATTTTCCCGGTAATCGACATTCCGGTCGTTATCGTTGTCTGGAACTATCCCGGGTTGTCTCCGGAAGATATGGAAAGGCGCATCGTTCTGATTAGCGAACGGGCGTATTCAACCACCGTCAACGGGATCGAACGCATCGAGTCGCAGAGCATTCCCGGCGTTGGGGTTCTCAGGATCTTTTTCCACCCGGGAACTGAACTCGCGGCCGCTATTGCCCAGATATCATCTGTTTCGAGCACACTGCTGAGAATTGCCCCACCTGGAACGCAACCGCCCGTTATCCTCCAGTTCAACGCATCCAACGTCCCGGTGGCCCAACTTACCCTTTCCAGCCAGAATTTACCCGAAGAGCAGATATTCGACTACGGCCTGAACTTCATCCGGGTTCGGTTGTTCACCATCCCTGGGCTGTCCACTCCCGCCCCTTTTGGCGGAAAGAACCGGCAGGTTATGGTGGACATCGATCCACTGGCGCTCGCGGCGAGAGGTTTGTCCCCGCAGGATGTTGTAAACGCGCTCCAGGCCTCGGATGTTATCCTCCCGGCGGGAACGGCCCGAATCGGTAACTTGGAATACAACGTCCTGACCAACTCGAGTCCGATCGATCTCGAGGATTTCAGGACCATTCCGATAAAAGTGGTTAACCAGGCGCCGGTATATATCGGGGATGTGGCGCAAGTTTCCGACAGTTTCGCGGTGCAGGCCAACATAGTCCATGTGAACGGAAACCGCGCGGCCTACCTCGCAATCCTGAAGCACGCCGACGCATCCACGCTCGCCGTGGTCGAATCCACCCGTGAGATCCTTCCATTAATCAAAGAGACCGCCCCGGAAGGGCTCGAACTGAAAATCGACTTCGATCAATCCGTTTTTGTCCGGGCAGCGATCGAAGGGGTAGTGCGAGAGGCAATCCTGGGCGCCATCCTGGTTTCCTTTATGGTCCTCCTCTTTCTCGGCAGTTGGCGCGGCATGTTGATCGTGATTGTGTCCATCCCCCTCGCGATCCTCATTTCGATTATCGGTCTGAATCTGGCCGGTTTCAGCATCAACATCATGACGCTGGGCGGCCTCGCGCTCGCCATCGGCATGCTGGTCGACGACGCCACCGTGGAGGTCGAGAACATCCACCGTAACCGCGGGATGGGAAAACCGATAACCGTGGCGATTCTGGACGGCGCGCGGCAAGTGGCGGTACCGGCCATCGTGGCAACGCTTTCGATCTGCATCGTATTCTTCCCGGTGGTTCTGCTCTACGGCGCCGCGAAATACCTCTTCACTCCTCTCGCCTTTGCCGTCGTTGTGGCAATGCTGGCTTCCTACCTGCTGTCAAGGACCCTGGTTCCCACCATGGCCCGCATGCTCATGCCGGGGGAGAAGCACGTCGAGGGCGGGATTGCCGGGGAAGAGAGCACGCACCACGGACGGATCACGCGCGCTTTGATTCGCGCGAACCGGTCTCGCGACAGGAGCTTCGACAGGCTCCGCGAGTCCTACACGTCCCTGCTCGGGACAGTGATGGAGCACCGGATCTTCAGCCTGGCGGTGATCGGCATACTCGGCATCATCACGATCTGGATGGTCCCCCAGGTTGGAACCGACTTCTTCCCCTCCGTGGATGCGGGACTCATGAAGCTGCATTTCCGCGCTCCGCCGGGCACCCGGATAGAGGAAACGGAGAAGCTTGTGGCCCGGGTCGAAACGGCCATACGGGAGATTATCCCGCCGGGTGAGCTCGAAACCATCAATGACATGATCGGCGTGCCCACCTATTACAACCTGGCATTCGTGCAGACGGAGAACATCGGCGGGATGGACACGGATATTTTAATTGCCCTCAAGAGCGGGCATCCGCCGACGCCCGGCTATCAGAGGAAGATCAGGGAGGAGTTGGCCAGGCGGTTTCCTGATTCGACATTCTACTTCCAGGCTGCGGATATTGTCACGCAGGTGCTGAATTTCGGCATCACATCGCCCCTCAGTATTCAGATCGAAGCCATGGACCTGGGTCTTGCGCACCGCTACGCCAGGAAATTGTCGGAGGCCGTCCGGAGCATCCCGGGGACGGCGGACGTGCACATAAATCAGGTGCTCGACTACCCGACGATTCAGGTCGACGTGGACAGGGTCCGTGCCGCGAACCTGGGCCTTAGCCAGCGCGACGTTGCATTCAGCATTCTCACGTCGTTGGCTTCGAGCACGCTCGTGGCGCCGACTTATTACCTGAACCCGAAAAACAATGTGAACTATACCGTTGCCGTCCAGGTGCCCCTCAACCAGATATCCTCACTCAACAGCATCGACTATATGCCTGTCAGCCCATTGTCGGCTGGCGCGCTTCTGCAGACCGACGCCGGTTCTTCGGCACAGCCCTCGGATATCATCAAGCCGACCTCGCCGACCGTTGCGGACATCGCCGAAATCCGGCATCGCGCGAGCCCGGAAAACATCAGCCACTACACGGTTCAGCGCATCGTTAACGTGGATCTCGGAGTTGAGGGCCGGGACCTGGGTTCCGTAGTCGGGGAGATCCGGGAGAAGATCCGTCAACTTGGGCAACTGCCCCCCGGAATGCGCATTGCGCTGCGCGGACAAAACGAAGTCATGGAACAGTCCTTTCGCAGTCTTGCCCTTGGCCTTGTGCTGGCGATCATGCTGGTCTATTTCCTGATGGTGACGCTTTTCCAGTCGTGGGTCGATCCTCTTATTATCATGATCGCCGTGCCCGGAGCCCTGGTCGGAATCGTCTGGATGCTGCTGCTGACGGGGACCACGATCAACGTGTCATCCCTCATGGGATCTATCATGGCGGTCGGGATCGCCACATCGAATTCCATCCTGCTCGTCAGTTTTGCCAACGACAGACGCATCGAAGCGGGCGTTCCGGCATTAGAGGCCGTTGTATTCGCGGCCAGCACCCGATTGCGTCCGGTGCTGATGACCGCGCTGGCGATGGTAATTGGCATGCTGCCAATGGCCCTGGCCCTCGGTGAGGCAAGTGAGCAGAACGCCCCTCTCGGAAGGGCCGTGATTGGCGGTCTGATCATCGCGACGTTGGCAACCCTTTTCATCGTTCCCGTTATTTACGTGCTTTTGCGCAAGGGCATGCCCACGAAATACCTGCTTGAGAAGCGATTCCAGGCGGAAGAAAGCGGAGAGGAGGCTCACGGTTAAAATATGATGGAAGCAGATTCTCCAAAGCAGCCCGGAAAAAGGAAACGGAGCGTTCTCTATCTGCTGTTCGGAGTCCTGCTGGCGGGCCTTGCTCTCATGGGGTCCATCACGCTGCGCTCGGAGCGGCAGACGAACCTGCGCACCGAGACTCGGGAACGGACGGCGAACATCGATTTGGGCCCGAGGGTACGATACATCATGGCAAAAAGTGCCAATCCGTTCAGAACCATTGAGCTGGTGGGGGAAGCGAGACCGTATGTGCAGGCTACCTTGTATGCCAAGGTTAGCGGGTATCTCGCGCGGATAAATGTCGACCACGGGGATCGGGTCACCGAAGGGCAGGTCCTTGCCGTAATCGAGGCGCCGGAACTCGACCGGCAGTACCAGGCGGCGGTCCAGGATGCCAAGAACAAGGAACTCCAGGCCAAACGGGGCTGGGCGCTCTACGCACAGCATGCCACGTCGCTTGAAGACGCGCAAAACCGGGACACCGCGGCTCAGATGGCACAGGCTACAGCCGAATCGCTTCGGGCCCAAAAGGAGTACGAGATCATTCGTTCTCCCATCAACGGGATCGTAACGGCGCGGTTCGCCGACCCCGGCGCCCTCGTCCAGAACGCTCAAACGACCCAGACCTCCGCCTTGCCGGTTGTCATGGTCTCCCGTGTCGACAGGCTCAAGGTATATACCTACAGCGACCAGAAAAATGCGAGCTTTATCCGGGTAAACGATTCCGCCCGCATCAGGGACGCCACGAGGACGGACGTCAGGGTCCAGGCAAAAGTGAGCCGTACGAGCGTTCAGTTGGATCAGAGAACACGCACGCTGCTAGTCGAGCTTGACGTGGACAACAGGGACGGGACTCTTGTGCCGGGAGCCTTTGTAAGAGTCTCACTGGACGTTCAGACCCCGCCAAGAATCCAAATCCCGGTTGAGGCCCTTTTGTTTCGATCCGGAGAACCTTTCGCCGCGGTGATTACCGATCAGGACACGGTCAACTTGCGGCAGGTGGTAATAGCCTACAGCGACGGCAAGGACGTGCGGCTCGCCTCCGGGGTGGCGGAAGGAGAAAGGGTCGCGCTCAACCTGGGGGCTGGCGTGGCGGAAGGCGAACGGGTTCGGCCGGTTACAAACTAACGGGGAGTCGCGTTCGGACTCAGAAATGCAAAGTGGCCGGAAACGATGGGGAGAATTTAGCTTTCCCACCATTTCCGGCCACCAGTTGGGCTTAAAGGTTGCCCCCGGCAAGACTCGAACTTGCGGCACCGAGATTAGGAATCTGAAAGAGCCGAAAATGTAAGATGCCGATAAGACTGAATATGTAGAGCCAGAGCGGATTTTGTGGTATAAACAATAGAAAGAATATTCGCAGAAAAATCAAAAGCTGTCACAATATGACACAAGCTTCCAGGGGATAGGGTAGCTCCCGACAAGAACGGACTTCCTGGCCGTTCTTCCCTTGGATCTCTTCCAGGAGCGCTTCAGGAGGCGCGAGATGTTTTCTAAATGGCTCACCGGACGAGAAATACTGGACAAGGCAAATATCCGTGAGTTCAATCTGCTCCATTTGGCGCATTTGGCGCACGCACCCCAAACATGCACGAAGTTGAAGGACGGGGAACGCTACTTACCCTTTGCCCTACCCTTGGCTTATACCTACGCATCCAACGATATTAGCTCACCGATTCATTTCAAGCCCTCGGCCTATACCAGTGATTCCGAGAGGGAAAAAGCTATCTCTATTTTGATGGACTGCATTTTTAAGATGGATTCGTTGCCCGATGAATTGAAAAAAAGCTTGGACCTGCCGGAAAAGGTCGAATCAGCCCTGCCCCCGATGATAACATCGGAACCAGATAAGCCCGACGCATTTGTTTTTAGAAAAAATGGAGATGAGTGGGAGATCGTTTTCAATGGAAAGCCGCTAGAGAGGATAACCAAGTATCCCAATCTCAAATATATCCACTATCTGATTCAGAAATATAGCGAAGAAAATAAAGATACGATTTCAGCCGTGGAGTTGGAAATCGCTATTGAGGGCTCCGCAGTTGGCGGCATAGTGGACAAAGGAATTATGGGGTATGAAGAATGTCCCATCATCCAAGGCAGCAGGGCAGAAAAATGGTTACAGGACAATGCTTGTGAAGGTATGAAAAGCAGCAAAGAGAATTTGAAAGAGCATCGTCGTGTTCTTATGGCTGAGATTGAAGATGCAAAAGGGGAGGGTGACGACAAGTTACGAGAAGAACTAGAGGCTGAACTCGATAAAATTGGAGAATGGTCGATAAATCTATATGGCCCAAAAGGGAACAACAAGGACAAAAAAAGCAGCGATGCTCAGAACATGCTTGAAAATGCAAGGAAGCGAGTAAGTGGAAAGATCAAAAAAGCGATAACGAAGCTCTCACAGTACAATAAGCCACTGTCTGACCATTTGACTTCATATGTCCATTTAGGAGCCTATCTTAGTTATAAACCCACAGAGGCAATTAAATGGACTCTCTGAATATATTCTGAATGCCTCTCACATCGAAGAATGAGGTTCACTGGCAAACTTTTTATTTTTTTGCTTCCCACCTAAAATAATCCGCATCACTCCGCAACCCTGATTGCACAAGGATCGCAGTATTTTCGCAGCATCTAATGCTGCACCTTGCTGCATAATCCCTTATGAGAACACGTAAGAAAAATAATCCGATCTATCATGGAGTGATGAAGATGGCATTAATACTGCCGACCAAAGAACCAAAGTGGTACAAGCCAATCTTTAAAAGCAGAGGCATTAAGCTTTGGCAGCTATGCAGAGTATTTGATGTTGCCGAACCTGTAATGTGCAGATGGATGAATGGCATTGAGAAGATGCCAGACTACGTAGATCAAGGTATGACCGTCCTTGCCAATCTCCTGGAATCTGATGAATTGGAAGAGCATTCATCGAGTGGGGGTGAGGCCGTCTGATGGAAGCACTCGGATTGGACAAGGTTCCTGAAATCAAAATCACTTCAATACATCAATTGATGGACTCTCAAAAAGCCAAGTGCCGTAAATTTGCCTGCACTTTCGGTGAACGTAAAGCTCAGGCATCCGGAACATGGACCGATAAAAAAGAACTGTCGTGGGATGATATTAAAGATCTCCTAACAAACCACAAGGCAGGGGAAAAAGATGGCCTCTGCATAGTGCCTGCTCGTTTGAGTAGACCAGAACGCAAGAGTGAATGTGTTGAAGAAATAACCTTAGTTGGGCTGGATTGCGATTGTGGACACACGAGAGAAGAAATCGAAACCGCTATCAAAAAGCATGGTTATGCCGCGATCATTTACAGCACCCATTCACATATGGGAGCCACAACCAGTGTTGCCAGGAAGGAATTCGAGAAGAGAGGACTATCTCCAGAGGACTACCTTATCCGCATTATGGGATATTTTTCTGAAATAGCAGCAGGGGCAACGGTTAAGATGGAGAATGAAGAAGAGATCACCATCGAACATCAACCTTGCCCAAGATACCGCGTCATTCTCCGCCCCAGCAGACCCTTAAGAAGAGCAGACTACAAAGACCATGACGAAATGGCGGACGTATGGAGAGACCGGATCAAGGCCGTAGCTCATCACCTAGGCTTGAAAACCGACCGTTCTTGCTCCGATCTCAATAGGCTCTACTATCTGCCGAGGCATAGGCGGGGTGGGGTTTTCGATTCGTCCATCATCGACGGATCAGACCTGCCGATTTGGGACCTGCCTAAAGTTCCGGAAGAGAGTCCAGCAAATGAGTTGAAATTAGAGCCGTCAAGACAGCGAATCTATGATGGCGACGAAGATGTAATAGGCAAGTTTAACCAGACAATTACCATTGAAAGCCTGATTGAAAAACATGGCTATAAGAGAGTTGGTCAGAAATACCTCGCTCCAGATAGCAGCACCGGTGAACCAGGAGTATCCATAAAGGACGGAAAGCTCCGCAGCTACCATGCAAGCGATCCGCTCTTTACCGAACCGAAACAGGCGCACGATGCCTTCAGCGTACATTGCATACTTGAACACAACGGAAACGTGCGAGAGGCGGTCAAGTCGGCAGCCCACATATTGGGGTTAGACAAACGACAATATATTGTCCCTGCAAACGGAAGCTGTCCTCCAACAGAATGGCCGGAAGGATATACCCAAGGACGCCCGGAACGAGATGGAAGCATGGATGCA
>JBDKTY010000062.1:0-7052 GCA_039679945.1 Syntrophobacter sp.
GAAAATGCCTTTGTCTAAAAGAGTATTGACGTGGTAGCTGGGTACGCCGGGTTCACTCTTCAGGTGACGGAACGCTGCAACCTGCGGTGCCGCTACTGCTATGTTTCGTGGCGAAAAAACCGTGGACCTGACTGTTCGCCCGAGCTTTGTACCCGGTTCGTCGATTTTGCGCTTCGCGAGTCCCGAGACCGGTTCAAAATTACCTTTTTCGGCGGTGAACCGCTGCTTCGGCCCGACCTGATCCGGCATACGGTCGACTATGCGCGAAACGCCGCAACCGGAGCGGGAAAGACGGTCTCTTTCCACATTGTCACGAACGGCACCCTACTGGATGACAAGACAGGTGATTTTATAGCGGACAACCGGATCGGACTCGAAGTCAGTATCGACGGGCCTCCTTCCGTCCATGACACAAACAGGCCTCGCCTCGACGGCTCCGGAAGCTTTGCTGCCGTCTACAAGAACCTCTGCCGTTTTGTGGATCGCCATCCCAACCATCCGGTCTCCATATTCTCCGTCATCACTTCACCGGCGTCTCTTCCCTGGCTCCAGGCGCTCTGCCGGGGGATAGAAGCGGAGGGCTTTACCGCCAATCCATGCAGGATGCCCTTCAACCGGGAAAACCCGGCGAGCGGTGATGCTGACTCTCCCTACCGGTTTCTCGGCCAGAAACTCGATCTTTTCAGGGAGGCCTTCCTTCGGGGAGATGCCGATCACGGGGGAGAGGTGAGCCACCGAATCTCCTGTCTTCTCGGCCTGAATCAGGTGCAGGGGTGCGGGGCGGGTGCCGATGCGGTTATTGTGACCCAGTCCGGGCAAATCTTCCCCTGCCCCATGTTCGTCGGACATCCGGAGATGGTCATAGGGGATCTGGCTGAGGGATTTTACAGGGATAAGGCTAAACCTTTCGCTAAGAGAAGTGCCGCGGTGGAGTGCGCACAATGCTCCGCGAAGTGTGTCTGCGGAGGCGGATGCGCCTATGACAGCTTCGAGCAAAGCGACCGGATCGATTTGCCCGCCCGGGCGAACTGCCATGTCATGCGAAATTATGCGGACCGACTCGAAAAGAACCTGATCAGCATTGCGGCGCAAGAACCTGAACAGCTCCTCGATCGGATGGGGGAATTGCCAGGGGCGGGATGTCGCGCCGGTGAACCCGGACATACAACAGGCAGTTACTTAGATGCCCCCGCTCAGTCCGAGGATATAGCCACTCAGGCGCTTCCGCGACGGCCGCCCAACCCGTGCGCGGGTCATTCGGAGCCCGACCGGTCTCTTTCGCCGAACAGTTATGTGGTCAAGCTGACCGACGGGTGTAACCTTGCCTGCGATTACTGCTACGAGAAAGGCAGGGTGAGGGGAAATGCCTCCATGGACCATTCCACTGCCCTCCGCGTGGCCGAATACATTCTCGGGGGTCAGACCCAGACCCCGCTGGTCTGCCTTTTTGGCGGTGAGCCACTGCTCAACTGGGAAACCGGCCGGTTCCTGATGGAGAAAATCGCGACAGGCGCAGTGGAGTTCGGAAAGAAACCTTCCTTCCATATCGTTACGAACGGGACCAGGATTACCCCTGAAATCGCACGGGACATCGCTCTCTTCAATGTGACCGTCCAGATAAGCATCGACGGGGGCCGAGAGAGAAACGACCGGCACAGGAAATTCGGCAACGGCGCGGGGACCTTCGATGCGATCACCCGAGGCGTGGAACTGCTTCTGGCGGCAAATCCCGAGGCGCGGATCGATGCGCAGGTCGTTCTCACTCCCGGCAATACGGATATGGTGGGGATCGCGCGGGATCTGGCGGACATGAATTTCCGGAGGATATCATTTCTGGTCCGCGCATGGGCGGACGGTTCGGGAGCCGGTTGGTCGATGGATGAAATCGGCGCGTTTGGAAGATCACGCGAGGATTTCTTCCCGTTTTTCCTGGAGTCGGTCATTCAGGGAAGGCCTGAAGTCGATATGGGATTCGCGAGCATGGTCGCGGCTGAGCCGGAAGGGCTGCAGGGTCTTTGTGAGTGCGGAAGCGGCGAGGTATTCATCGATACTGCCGGATTCATACACACCTGCCCCCAACTGCATGCCGCTGGGGCTCCCCCCATCGGCAATTGCGTCTCCCCGATGGACCGGCACGCCACGCCTCCCGTTTATGAATCGCCATTCCGTGATAGCGGCCTTCCAAGGCCGCGCCCACAAAGACCGCACGGTTTGGAGGTCTCGATTGGGACCAAACCCGTTCCTGTCGGCGATGATTGCCGGGAGTGCTGGGCTTTTGAGCGATGCCGGGGCGGGTGCATGATCCACTGCCAGAGGTGCCCATGGATGACCCCGGCGGTTGAGGCAGAGAAACAGAAAGCGTGGTGCGCCCTGATGAGGAACCAGTTCGCTCGTGCCATAATCGCCCGTCGGCTGCTCGATAAACGTTACCCGGATAGTCTCCGGAAACTGGAATCGATGTTCGGGGCGTGACTGATATGAGAAATACCATCACATCTTCCCTCGCGTCTGATACGGACCTGCTCCTGGTCTTTGCGCCTTTTCACCGGCTTATCGTCTCCATGGAGAATATCGGCATTGAGTATATCGCCGCATACGCCCGTGCAAAGGGTTTCAGCGTCGGTATAATTAATGCCGGCCTCCACGGGCTGAGTACGGGAGACGTAGCCGATATCGTCGCCCGCTCCCGGTTCAAAGTACTGGGTTTGTCCACCATCCACTGGAATTTGGCCGCCGCGTTGAAGATAGCGAAGGCTTCGAGGGATGCCCATCCCGAGTGCCATATCATTCTCGGGGGAGTTGAAGCGGCCCTGAACGCCGAGGCCATTCTTCTTGAAAATCCATTCGTGGACTCGATTGGGATGGGTGAAGGAGAGTTGACCGTTTCCGCCCTGCTCGCCGCAATCGGCGAGGGCAGGGGATGGAAAGAAATACCCGGCCTGGCTTACCGGGAAGATCGCCGCGTGAGATTCACCGCCCCCCTTCCCCTGATCAGGGATCTCGATTCCCTGCCCCATCCGGCCCGCGACGATATGGCGGCGGTGCTGGATGCGTGCGGTCCCGTATGCATCAGCTCCAGCCGAGGTTGCTTTGGCCGGTGTTCTTTCTGCTCCGTGAGGGCTTTTTATGGCCTTTCGCCCGGTCCATCGTGGCGCGGGAGGTCTCCGGCTTCGGTAGTCCGGGAGATATGGGAGATCAACGGCAAATACGGCGCAACGCTCTTCTCCTTCATAGACGAGACCGTGATGGGCCCGGGCGACAGCGGTCGGGAACGGTTGCTGGAGCTTGCCCGGCAGATCAAAAAGTCGGGCATGAAGATATCCTTTTTCATGACCATTCGAGCCGACCAGGTCGAAATCCGTCTTTTCCGGGCATTGAAGGAAGCCGGACTGAGAAAGGTGGAGATCGGCATCGAATCCATGGCGCCGTCGCAGCTCAGGCGTTACGGCAAGGCAGCGGATGTGGCGCAAAACCGAAAAGCCCTCAAGATTCTGGAGAGACTGGGGATAGCGGTCGAGATATTCATGATCCCCTTCGATTCGCGGCTTAGCGCTCCGGAGCTGAGGAAGAACCTTCGTTTCTATCGGAGCCGGTTTGATGGGACATGCCGATATGATGTCGCTCCCCTGAGCCTTGGCAACTATATCTATCCCTACCCGGGGACGGATGCACGGAGGGTTTATGAGGAAAGAGGATGGCTGACCGACGGGGATTCCCATGTGAGCTTCCGGGCAGTCGATGAGCGCATTCAAAGGGTGGGGCAAACCGTGATAGCTTTTACCGCGCTTTTCGAATCCGCGTTCCCGATGTCTTTTTCCGGATTCGGGAATCTCTGGATCAACGGCATTCCCCTTCCCGATTCCGTCTACGGGAGGATCTGCGAGGTGTGCGGTGAATTTGGCGACCTTGCGGTCCGGTTCGCGGACTGGGCACTGTCGGTCCTGTCCCGGCCGGTTCGCCGCTCCCCGGCGGATATTGGGATGATCCTGACCGATCTTCGGGACTTCCTTCGCCAACTGGCCGGTATGCGGCTGGAAATGGTCGAATTGACAAGAAGGCATCATCGCGATGCTCCCGAGGGACCTCGTTTCCGGATTGAAAACGGCTTCGCCGAAGAACTCCATCTGCTCGGCGAACAAAAGAAGAGGCTTGCCCGTGAGGCGATAAACGACGATCCTCTCGATGAGAACGCCGCGCTGTCGCACCTCCTCAACCTGATGATAAAAGAGCCGTGGCTATGAACCGGTTACAGGGAAAATCCCCCGCGCCTTATCTGAAGCGGCTGAAGGTGCTGGGCAGGCACTTCGTCTATAATACGCGGAGCATGCTCCATGCGGAGTTGGATGCCCGGACCTCGGCTTCTCTCGGACGGATCATTTCTTCCGGGGAAGGACCGGCATCGCTCCAGTTGCCCGCCGGGATCGCATCCGTCCTGGAACCCGCGCCGGGGCATCATCACCCGGGCGCCGCCCCGGAGTTCAAAAGCATCATCCTCCAGATCGCCCACGCCTGCAATCTTCGCTGCCGGTACTGCAGCGCGGATTTTGGCCGCTACGGGAGCGGCTCTTTCCGGATGATGTCGCCGGAGACGGCCCGAAGAGGTATCGATTTCCTCTTCGACAACAGCCCGTCGCCGCAGCTCGCCATCAACTATTTTGGAGGCGAACCGCTGCTGAACCTCCCGACCGTCCTGGAATCGGCCCGATATGCCCTCGTCAGGGCGGAAGCGGAAGGACGGGAAGTCTCGCCGCATCTTGTAACAAACGGGGTGCTGCTCACTCCCGGGACCATCCTGAGACTCGACGACCTCGGTTTCTCTCTCACTGTAAGCCTTGACGGCCCTCCGGCCCATCATGACAGTGCCAGGCCGGCCGTCGATGGCGCAAGCTCGTTTGCCCCCACTGCGCGGGCGCTTCAGATGATGGCGAATCTTCCCATCGGCCAAAGGGTGACCGTGCGGGGCACCTTTACGCGCGACTCAGCTTATTTCTTTCCTTTCGCCAAATTCATCCTTGAGGCCGGGTTCTCCAACAACCTTGCTTATGAACCCGTATTCCTGCCTTTCCGTGACCCGCTTTCCATTCGCTGGCGGGACGTTCCCTCGGTCAGGAAAGCGTATGAAGATCTCGCCGGTTTCTACGTGGCCAAATGGAAAGAGCGGGAGCCTTTCTGCCTCTGGGATTTCGACGATGCCGTAACCCAGCTCGCGCTCGGGCTCCCAAGGCAGTCCCGGTGCGGAGCGGGCGCGTCCACCGTGGCTTTGACGGCGGAAGGCGATATATATGCATGCCACATGTCAACGGGCATGCAGGACGCCCTGTTGGGCAACCTGGCGGCTGGATTTGCTGAAAAGCAAAGCGAACCATGGCTCCAACGCTACATCGAGGGCAGGGCCGGCTGCTCGGGTTGCTGGCTCGACAAGCTCTGCGGTGGAGGCTGCAACACGCACGCCCTGCTCTATAACAAGAGCCTGTCTCGCCCCTATCGGCTCGAATGCGAGCTGATCGAACACCGTTACAGGCTTGCTTTCTGGATTCTCTCAGAAGTCAGCGGATTGCGGGAAGCGATACGGGCCAGCCACACAGCGCTAAATCGACCATCAGACAGCGGACATCACACCATCCCGCTTTGGAATTGCGTTGATTTAGAGTGAGCGCCCTGGGACCCCGGGGAGAAACTGTTTATCGAGGCATGGTAAGACCTGCATTCGCATGGCAGGGCGGGATAAGAAAACAGCGTCGCAGCCGCGCTTCCCCGGTCCGTTCATGGTTCTTTACCTCTCATAAACAGCTTTTAAGCGTGCGCAATATCGAGAACTTACGTAACCGGCAAGATCCGTATTTGGCCGGTTGCAACAGGCACTTCCCCCCCGTTCGCCCTGAGCAAGGTATCGAAGGGTAGAACGGGCCAGAATCGAGCGGACACAGCGCTGTTTCTTGGCTGCGCCCTACCACGCAAACGCGGGGTTTACTCCGCTCTCAATGAACAGCCTTTGAGAGATTGAGCGAGGAAGCAAGTATAAGGTCAAGACAGCGCTTCAGAAAGGCTGATATCCTTTCCCCGCTGACCACATTACCGTAAATCTCTTGTGAACTCTTAAAGCAAACTCTTCCGTTGAAGAATATTTATTATATTCGACACATTCCCTTAGCTCAACCATCTTCCTACCATTTTGATTATTTAATCATACACTTGAAAGAAATGTCGTAAGATTTCATCCCTATTCATGCATCGGAAGAAAGGAGTTAATGTTCTCCATCTGCTCACACCAGTAGGAATCAGATGGGGTTATCCGTTACATGGACTGCATTCCTCAAACATGCAATCATCTTGGATGGCAATGGTCCACATCGACTTGACATTGCCACTTCGAAAGGAGTAATTCAAAAACGCTTCGGTCGTCTTGTGAGTGATCCAGGTACCGGGAACGGATTAAATTTACCAGGTTGGGAGCCATTACTTTGGCGTCATTGCTTGAAGCACTCGGAAGAGTATCCTTTTTCCAAGGTTTCAATTGTCCTTATGAACTGTTGCTAGCCATATACCACATAGCTCTTCCGTTCGAAAAATTCATTACTAACGAGCGGCGGAGTCTAGGGGCCAACCGGTTCGGAAAATACGCGTCCGGGATCGATTTCGATGCGGAGGGCGACGTATTCAATATCGATGCCGACCTGGCTAACCTGGCGCGGATGGCCTCGAATGACCGCCAGGCTGCACTGTTGGTCTTCGAGTTGCTTACATCCCTGGATCTCTACCTGAGCGGTGCGGACTCCAACCAGTCTCGCGAAAGTGGGGCCACCGCGATCCCTTCCCGCTTATTGGACCGGTTCGCGAATCCTTTTTACTATAGTTCGTTAGAGGTCACCATTGGAGGGGAAAAAGTCACCTATATGATCATCCCCAAACGGCAGCCCCTTTACGCAAAATGGATCACAATGCCGTTACCGCGTGATGAGGGCTATTTCAGGGACACCCTGGCAACTCATTGTCTCAACAATCATCGAATATTGCGTGACGGGCGAATCGGCAACCAGCCAGTGAGCTTCCCT
>JBDKTY010000063.1:0-93993 GCA_039679945.1 Syntrophobacter sp.
TGCAATCGTTCGGCAAGGCAGTGTGGGTTTTCGATATTAGTGCCTGACATAGTCACAACCTCGGCAAATTCTTCTTGTGGCCAGCGCATGGTTTGGTTGAGCGGACTTATTCAACGGCCCGCTATAGCCAGTGTTTGAGCAGACGGGCGGACCATTCCTTAACGCGATTGCCAAAAGAGCGCTTTTCCCACTCCTCCAGATCAATCCGGTCAGACTCTTCCAAATCTCTTTCAAACATTGCCTGCATGGCATCGCCGAATTCCCGGCCGAGGATCACGGCATTGGCCTCGTCATTGGTAAGGAAGCTCTGCGTATCCAGGTTGTTCGACCCGATAGTAGACCAGACATCATCAATAACCGCCGTCTTTGCATGCAGCATCCCTCCGCGCCTCTCGAATAATTGCACGCCGGCTCTTAACAACCGGGCATAGTAATGTCTGCTGGCATAGAAAACCAATGCGGAATCGCTGAAGCCGGGAAGCAGGATCTTCACGTCAACACCGCGCGCCGTGGCATCGGTGAGCGCTTTTAGCATTTGGGCTTCAGGCACAAAATAAGGCGTCGTTAAGTAGATGGAGTTTTCCGCATGAGTGATGGCCGACATGTACATCAAGAATATGAGGCGATTCATTTCACCCGGCAAACTGCCGACGATCCTGACCAGCGTCTTCCCGGCTTGCTTCACCTCGGGGAAATAATCCCTGCTCGGCAGTGTCGGTCCCTTTTGCCTTTCCCACGTTTTCAGGAAAAGCCATTGGAGCCCCGCCGCTGCCGGACCCTCGATTCGAAGGTGTGTATCCCGCCAGGGCGCATCCTCTTTTCCACCACGAGACCCACTGAACGAGCTTCCGGAATAAACACCACTGATGTTGACTCCGCCGGTGAAAGCGATGGCGCCGTCAACGACCAGAATCTTACGATGATCTCGGTTGCTTAATTCCCATCCCTTTCCCTTGAGTACCTTTCCGGGATTAATGGGATTGAATTCAAGCACCAGAACCCCGCCATCGCGCAGGCGCTGAAAAAAGCTGGCGGGAGTGTTCCTGGACCCAAAACTATCGTAAATCAGGTTCACTTGTACGCCTTCGGCACTTTTCCGGATGAGTAGATCAGAAAATCGTTTGCCGACTTCACCATCTTCAAATATGAAGGTTTCAAAATTGATGTGATCTTTAGCCTTTTCGATGGCCTCAAACATCGCCGAGTAGGTAGCCTCCCCGTCAATGAGCAGGGTGACCTTGTTGCCGGCCACTAAAGGTATCCCACTCACGGACTGCATCAACTGAATCTCCCGCTCCAGGAGTTTGGTATCATCGACCTGCCCCTCAAGCCGTTTGATCATGGCCTTACTTGTTTTTGAAGAGAGTTCTCCCCTGGGTCCGATGATCTTTGTCGGCTGATCAGAGCTTGAGAGTTCATGGGCCATAATCGGCTGCGCATCCGGAAGGGATGCACAGCCGGAAACAGTGGCCAGACAAAGGAACGCGAACAATAAGAAAAGAGGTCCCGTTAGCGGGCCGGTGCCAGAATATTTCATTTTGCGAATCCTCAAATAGCCTCTTCTCTGACCATTATCGCATTGAGGAGATAGGGTCCACGCCCAGGCGCAATGACGCCCAAAAAGATTACATGCCGTCATTTCGAACGAAACGATAGATCGCCGTGAATATCGGATTTTACAAAAACTTACCCCTCCAAACGGATTCTGAAAACCGCGTTTCCCCGACAGACTCCCAGCTTACTCCTCAAACTATTGTTCCGGGACTACCGATAACATATTGTGCACTTTTACAACGCCTTTAACCTTTTGGGCCACAACTCCGGCATGCTTCTTTTCCTGCTTGCTGTGAACCTTGCCGGTGAGAGTAACCTCGCCCCTATTGGTATCGACTTGAACTGTTTTCAGCGTGCCGAATTTGACATCCTCCGCCAATTCATACTTCACTTTCGTGGTGATAGTGGCATCGTCGACGGCTACCCCAGCGGTTCGACTGGCGAATGTCGTTAATGCGGAGCCCAGGATCAGGGCCACGGACAAAAATATAACTACAGGGAAAAGAGCTTTTTTCATATGGCATCCTTTCTATTGTTTTGAGGAAGAATCACCCTTTTCACGAAGAAGTGAAACGGTTTCATATCCCCCTTTGCCCCTTTTCAAAAAGGGGCAAAGGGAATTCCAATCATAGGGGTCGGCCAAATTCATTGGTGATGAGGCCGATGCCTGGGCTTATTGTTCCGGGACTATCGATAACATGTTATTAACCTTCACAACGCCATCGACCTTGTCCGTCAAGAGTCCCGCCAGTTCTTTTTGTTCCCCTGTATGAACCTTACCCGTGAGGGTCACCTCTCCCCTATTGGTATCGACTTGAACTGTTTTCAGTGTGCTGAGCTTGACATCCGCCGCCAGGTCATACTTCACTTTCGTGGTGATAGTGGCATCGTCGATCGCTACCCCGGCGGTTCGGCCGGCAAATGTTGTCAATGCGGAGCCCAGGACCAGGGCCAGGGACAAAAACAGTACTACAGGAAAAAGAGCTTTTTTCATTTAGTCATCCTTTACGGTGTTTTAAAGAGCCAGTAACATGATTGTAGCAACTGGTTCGGTCTTTCAACATGATACCGATCCAGCTCGAGTTTTCCTTTGAGCTTCTTTTCGGTCTCTTCATTTTTGATGCCGTATCCCTCCCGTATCTTGCCGGACAAATTCTCCGGCACTCCGAATAGACCCTGCCTTCGATTAACGAGTTCTCCTGCCTAACTCACAGGCAAATCCCATGCCCGGGAGATCTAATACGGTTGCGTCCAGATTTTATTAATGTTTGTAAATGCTTAGGGGAGGAGCGGTTACCGCTTCGGGAGGTAAGGCTCGAAAGCAAGTGTTGCATGCAACGGTAGCGTTGCATGCCTTTCATGCCACATGTGATCCATCAATCCATCCCTTCAACGTCTAAAAGTGAATCACGCGGTGTTGAGAGATACTTTGCGAATGATTACCGCCGGATCGATGCGTGGAGCATCATGAGTCGGCCATTAGATCTGGTTCGGGCTCGAGTGTGATTGCGCTGAATCCTTTGTCCCGTGGAGGCAATTCCCCGAATCATGCTTACAGTCTGCTGTAATCGCTGATCTCGCCGTGTGACAGGAGAGAGCCCTGAATTTGACCGCCGCTGCCCGGTTGAACTCCCATACAAGGCCTAATCTCATGAAATGTAAGCTTTTAACTTTCCCGTTCATCCTCGCGCTGGCTCTATCCGCCTGCGCCCACTATCCGCGCAACGTGGCGCTGAACAGCTTTGACCGTTCCGCCGGCTATCGGTTCAGCAATCTGGCGCCGCTTCCGAACAATTCCGATGGCCTGTTCGTCATCCTGACCTTCTCGGGGGGTGGGACGCGAGCCATGGCCATGTCTTATGGAGTGATGGAGAAGCTGAAGGAGACCGGAATTACCTGGCATGGAGTCAAGAGGAGCCTTCTCGATGAGGTGGACATCATATCATCGGTTTCGGGGGGGAGTATGACCGCCGCGTATTACGGTCTCTATGGCGACAGGCTGTTTCAGGACTTTCCAGAGCGAATTCTTTACCGCAATATCAAGGATGATCTATTAAAACAGGTTTTCTCCCCCCGTGGCTGGTTTCGCATACTTTCTTCGGACTTCAGCCGGACCGACCTGACGGATGAATACTATGACAGGGAATTTTTCCACGGCGCCACCTTTGGTGATATGCGCAAGGCGCGCCCATTCATTCTGATCAATGCAACCGACATGGTCCATGGAGTGCGCTTTGAATTTTCCCAGGATCAATTCGATCTGATGTGTGGCGATCTTTCAAAACTCCGCATCTCTCGCGCGGTCACCGCATCCACATCCTTTCCCGTGATCTTCGCCCCGATGCGATTGGACAATCATGCGGGGGCATGCGGATATCGGGTCCCGGAATGGTTGGTCCGAGACTATAACGATAGGGACATGAATACAGGACTGTACGATCAGTCCAAAGTACTCATGACATACCTGGACTCTCAGCGGAGGCCATTCATAAAGCTCGTGGACGGAGGCGTTTCGGATGCCACCGCTCTGCGCGGCCCGTTTCAGGCACTCCTCAGAGAGGACGCCCTGTGGAGTCTGCGGGACAGGATCAAGGGAAAGGCCATCGAGAAGCTCCTTGTGATCATCGTGAACGCCAGGGCTGAACCGGACGGCACATCCGAGTCCGTGCTGAGCAGAGTCGGCTTTTTTCAGAGTGTGGGCAGGGTGACCGCGTCCGTGCTGCGGACATACTCATCCGATAGCATCGAAAGGATCAACGATCTCTTTTCCCAATGGAAAAAAGCCAAAACGGCATACGAGGACAGGTGTGCGTATTGTGAGCGCAATGAGCGCGGCAGCACCGAACAATGCATAGGGGAAGTCTATCCGGAAGGGCCGCCGCGGTATCCGGAAACATATCTTGTCCACCTGAGGTTCGACAGCTTGGGCGACGACAACGAGCGGGAGTTCCTCAACGGCATAGGAACGAGTCTGGCTCTGCCACGCGAAAGCGTGGACCGTGTCCGGGCCGCCGCAAAAAAACTCCTCGACGGCTCGCCCCAATTCCAGGACTTTCTGCATTCCCTGCAATAGCCGCCCTGGCGGGCACAGAGGGACCCTACAACCCCGACTTCAGGCAAGGGCGCTCTCACGGCTTACGCCCTGCACTTTCCACCCGTGCGGGATTTCATCCTTCGCCGCGGCCTGGCGTGTCATGGGGGGGGGCGCGATGTACACTCTTTTGATTTTCCGGTAGAGGGTCAAGCAGTCTATCCCCGGCAACCGGTTTGGTACTCTCGAAGCCGAGGTATCCGCAAAGGCATAACGCGCATTGTCCATGATATTTATGAAACCCTGCTGGACCTGCTGAAAGTTGGCATCGACTTCAGGAAGGTGAGCTTTTTCAAGCTGATTTGCCGACTGCGAGCGCAGGATTCTGATCCGGTATTTACGTGTAACGTGCGACTCGAATGCAACGCAACGTTTCTGTTGCATGTAACGCTTTCCTTGATGGACGTCAGTACCCCTGGCTGGCTCCAGCCATATCGTAAGTGCCATACATCTTTTAACTAATGCATAAACATGATGCCTTTCGACCCGGCGGGTATGGAGCTTGCCTAAAGATGATGCAGCGTGGCGCATTTGGCTCCGATCCGGCTTCTCTTCTCACATTCCACAATAGAAAGGGACAACAGGTTCAATGTTTGAAACAAGCCAGTGTGGCAGGGTCTGGATTATCAATTCGGCGACTCCCCAACGGTCCAAACTGAGTTGGGAAACGTGGGGATAGAGTTGTGTCCGCTATTAGGGCGGAGAGCTGGTTCAGCCATGTGATGCGCAATGTCTTCGCAACCCCGCGAGTAGATTGTGGTAAGGGAAATCGCGGATCTGCATCCAATGCTTCTAAATTTCACAACAAAGTCAGGAGGTGCATGAAAAGAGCGAAGTCGTTCGTACTTGTATCGGCCCTTCCGATTATGCCGTGCGATACCACGACGAACGACGGCCGAGAGTAAATTGATCGCTCACCGCCTGGAACGCGGAACTGCCCGCGATTCACTCTTTCTCGAGGAGCGGACTTTGCCATCCCTGCCGGGGTGGTTTCCGGGTACTCGATATCGGTCGTATGTATAGCGGGTTAAATCTCCCAGTTTAAGGCGGGTTGAGTCGGACAGTACAGGAGACTCTATGAAGAAAACTTTGATTGCTTTCATTGGACTGAGCTTGATCTTGTTCGGGTACGGTGTTTCCTACGGAGTGCCCTTCACGAACGATCACAATTTCGGCGGCACCGGCCTGTTCAGGGCAAATGACTATACCCGGGTGGATGATCGGTCGGGCAATAGTTTTACTTTTGATCATGTCCTGGACCCATCTGCCGGGACAATCACTTCCGGGAGTCTAACCCTGAATTATTCAAGAGTTTCCCCATGGACCAGAACCGAAAAATGGTTTGTTTTCGTTGGAGATTATAAACTAGGTCGTTTGACTGGCCGTTCGGGGAAAAAGTGGCTATCTCAAACCTTCGTCCTGCCCTCTGCCTTGCTCGACAGCATCAACACAAGCTCATTGGAGATAAGATTGGTCGAATCCACCAAAGGCCACGACAGTTTCTTTCTTAACAGGAGTGATCTGTCTTTGCAATACCGTGCACCTGACCCGGGATCCAGTACACCTGTCCCCGAACCCTCAACCTCTTTCCTTCTTGGCTTTGGCCTGGTTGGATTGATCGCGTACAGAAGACTTCAAAACTAAGCAGCCCATATTCTATCGGTTGCTGTTTTTGGGGCAGGGTCTATGACAGACTTTGCCCTTTTTTATTTTTGTGGACAGAGCGGGGGAGCATTCGCGGGTCCCTCCATGCCGCCTCATTCTCCACCCCTTGACCCACCTTGGTCCGAATGATGACCCTGGTAAATCCCTCTTTGATACTCTCAAAAATATCACTTACCAGGAGGAGCACGCTCGTGACCTTCCCGGCTTCCTTGATTGGAAACGCCCTTATATCCAGCACCGCCCCATTATGGGTTACGACCGCAACTTTCTTTTCAGCCGAATCGAAACATCTTTTTACCCGGCATAGCCCGGAGGGAGCGGAGTGCTGTAATAATTCATAACGGAATTGCACTTTCGCATCGGGCGCCGTCTCATTCTAGTCCACGGAATCTCGACAGTTTGTCCACGATACTTTCATTTCTGGAGAGAGCAGGATCAGGGTATCGCCGATAGCACTGAGAAGAGTGTGAAATTCCCGCGAGAACTTTCTAAACTTTCGTACGTTCTCACTGCGTTCGGCCGTGCATTCCTCCACCCTGCCGGGCATGGAAGATGCGAAAAAGATAGGAACGGGAGCACTAAATGTTCTCAAAATGAGCCGTGCAATGGTTTATCCCCCCGATGGATTCTACCGGCTTCGGGCAGGGTTTAACATCCCCCGCTGAAATGCTTTCTTGCCCGCCCCAGGGCCATCAACGGGAAATAATGCCTGTAGAGCGTGTAGTTGATCATGAAGGCGCGCTGCAATTCGAGGCCTTGAGAGTCCGCGCGATCCCCGTTTCTCATCCGCCTGCCGGTGCCGTATCCGGGAAATCCGGTACCCGTGAAGAAGGGTTCCTCCCAGGTGCCGCCCTTTTGCGTCGAAACCAGGTAATCCAAGCCTCCACGTATGTTGGAGTCGAAGCCGTGTGTTCCGAGCGAGAGCAGCGCAATGATGGCCCAGGCGGTTTGCGATGCCGTGCTTGGCCCGACGCCTCGCAGGGACTTGTCGATATAGGATGCCGGCGATTCCCCCCATCCTCCATCGCTGTTCTGGCGGGCAACGAGCCAATTGGCCGCGCGGAGGATATAAGGCGCCGTCATGTCTTCTCCGATCACCCGGAGAGCGGGCAGGACGGCTGCCGTGCCATAGATGTGGTTCACTCCCCATCTCCCGAACCAACTCCCGTCCTTTTCCTGTTCGGCCCGAATGTATGCCAGCGCCCTCGCCAGGACGGGGTGTGCCGCATCGTAGCCCAGCATTGCGAGCGCTTCGACTACGTGAGCGGTTACATCCACGCTGGGAGGGTCGAGCAATTCGCCGAAATCGCAAAACGGGATTTTCGTCACCCATTTGCCGTCGTTATCTCTGTCGAAGGCCGCCCAGCCTCCGTTGGAGCATTGCATCGCCAGTATCCATTCCACGGCGCGCTCGATTGCGCGGTCGATCCGGCCGGCATCCGTCGAGGAGGCGCGCAGATCGGCCAGGACCGCCAGGATTACTGCGGTATCATCGACATCGGGGTAGTAACCGTTATAGTGTTGGAAGGCCCAGCCACCACCGCCCGTGTCGGGGACCCTCACCGCCCAGTCGCCCCGGACGTGTATCTGCTTGTCCAGGAGCCATTCCACCGGGCGGGACAGCGATGGACAGTCCCGGACGTCCTGGCCGCAATCCAGCAGAGCGCGCATGGAAAGGACCGTGTCCCAGATCGGGGACTCGCTTGCCTGAAGATACGAGCCGCCGTTGTGTTCGCAGAACCAGCGACTTTCGAATGCGGCAAGACCGCTTTTTATGACGGGATGATCCAGCCCGTAGCCTTCCGAATGCAGCGCCAATAAGGAGTAGATCCATGGAGGCTGGATGCCGCACCATGAACCGTCCGATTCCTGGTGCCTGATGATCCACTCGAGGCACGCCTTGACGGCCATCTCGCGCGCCGGAGTGATGCCTATATCTCTATAGCGATGGAGGGCACGGTCAAGGATGTAGAAGCACCTTTCCCACGAGGTCCATCCCTGTTTGAGCGGCAGCTTGAAATCAAAGGACGAGCGCCCGTCGGGAAACAGCTCGTCGAGCCGCCGCTCCGAGGGCAGCGGGCGCACCGGCCGCCGTGCCGAGAGGACGGAAAGAGGTATCATGGTGCCCCGTGCCCACGAAGCGAACCGGTAGATGTTGAAAGGCGTCCAGGCCGGCAGGAAAATCTGCTCCGGAGGAAGCGCGGGGGTCTGCTCCCATGGCCACTCGCCTATGAGGGCAAGCCAATACTTGGTGAAGTTCCGAATTCCCGTGAGCCCGCCATGGGCAAGAATCCACTCCCTCGCTCCGCGGAGGGGGGCGCTTTCCTTTTCCAGCCCAAAGGCGCGGAGCGCCGCGTAGCATTCCACGGTCGTATTGATGTCTCCACCCGGCGCTCCATGGTAGACATCCCAGGAGCCGTCTCCCCGTTGCTCGTTGAGAATGCTTCGCACGACCTTCTCATGCCTCGGAGTATGGCCTACCCCCAGGCAATGCATGGCCAGGATCCACTCGGCCTCCATGCAGGAGTTGGACTGGAGCCTGCCGGCCCAGAACCCCCCCGGTTCCTGATTGCCAAGGAGCCACGCGATGCCCTCTCGGATACAATTGTCCAACGGGGACGCGGTATGGGCGGCACCGTTTCCGCTCGGAAAGAGCCGGTCGGGGATATACTGTTCCCCGGCGGTTTCTTCAACGCTAAGGGCGGGGCAGTCGGGCGAGCCTCGAAACGACATTCTGTTTTACTCCTTGTCTTTGCGGGCAGGGGTGTCTCTAAAGAACAGATCGGCAATCTGATCCAGGTAGCGCTCTGTGATCTTCTCGAGAGGTTCATCGAAAATGCTGGCGTAGTATCGACGATTCGCGCTCCAGAAGAAAATCAGCGCTTCGATCATGATGGTCGCGATCAACGGATCGACACTTTTCCGCAAGACACTATCGGATAAGCGCCGTTGAATATGGTTTGCCGCGGCCAGGGTAAACTCCGCTTCACCGGGCCACGGGGTGTTTTCCCTCTCCAGGTGAGCCCACGCAACCAGTCTCATAAGGTCTTCATTGCCGGAGACGAAATTGTATGTGGTGCGAATGAGTTCGATCGCGCCGGGGGCGGTTTCGAGTGAGTCGCTACCGCCGGGCAGGATCGCGCGCAGCCCTTCTTTCATCAAACGCTCCTTGACTGCGCTATAGAGGCCCTCCTTGCTTCCGAAATGGTAGTAGATGAGGGGCTGCGAGACGCCGGAAACCGCGGCTATTTCCCTCATGGAGGACCCGGCGAAGCCTTTCTCTGCGAACAGCCGCTGGGCTGCGTCCAATGCCGAGCATCGAGTTGTATCGGGATCCCGGCCGCGTGTTTTGGTGTGCCGCATGTTTGGCTCCATTCTTTATTGATCGATCAGTAAATAATATGGAATCCGCCGGTTTGTCAAGAATGATGCACCCCGGGCCGTCGGGGTGAGCCGGGTGCCTGAGGCCCGGGGATGGCCGCCATGCGTGAGAAGCAGGGGCCTTTCGCGCCACGAAGCCCATTAACCGGCACTGTGGCGTGATGCCGGCGCCGGCTGAGGCGCGGCGCGCCCGAGGCCCATTCCTTTCTGCCAAGATTTCTGGTATCCTCATTTGCTCTCGGGGGAACTTTCTAATTCTTCGGAGGCGGGCCGATCGTCTCCGGCAACGGCCAGGCAAAAACTCGGGGCGCGAGCCATGAAGATTGAGTACAAGGGCAGTTTAC
Source organism: Syntrophobacter sp. (assembly GCA_039679945.1). Classification (GTDB taxonomy): domain Bacteria; phylum Desulfobacterota; class Syntrophobacteria; order Syntrophobacterales; family Syntrophobacteraceae; genus SbD1. Next base: position 10,036 of record JBDKTY010000063.1, read on the forward strand.
AGCGGACGATGATCATCTACTTCCTGCTGATGAGTTTCGCTTCCTTGCTGATTACGGTCGAATTCGTTTTCGACGTCCACGGCAGCGAGCTACGTTCGGCGCTGATCCAGAATTTCCAGAAGCTCTCTCTTGGTGAAATCCTGCCGGACACGGCTTTCCAGCCGGTTCAGGCACTGAGAAACAAAGCCATCCTCATGGTAGCTCTCTCCCTGATAGTGGTTTTGGTTCTCCTGACGATGTTCATCAAAAACATCACGGAACCCCTGCAACATATGATAAAGACCTCCCGGCTGATAGCCGCGGGCGATCTGAGCCAGACGGTGCAGGTACGCGCCAGGAACGAACTGGCCGAGATGGGCAATACGGTTAACGATCTGACGAGTAACCTGCAGGAGATGCTTTTGCTCTCCGGGGACATGTGTGCTTCGGTTGACCAGTTCACGCATGAGCTATCGGATGCTTTGAAATCGCCGGAAATGGACCATGGGAAGGCTGAAAACCTCCAGCGTGGAATACAGATGCTGGAATCCAAGACCCGGTTAATGAAAAACATCATGCTGAACTGCAAATTTTACGGGATCGGGAGATAAAGGATGGACCCCTGCTGGCTGGCATTTCCCGCGGGCATCTTCATCGCCACCATGGTCACCGTTGTCGGGTTCGGCGGCGGTATTCTCTGGATGCCCTTCCTGCTGATGGTCCTCTGGCTCGATCCCGCCACGGCGCTGTTGACCTCTCTGGTGATCCAGTCAGCGGGCACGGCTTCCGGCAGTCTTGCCTATATCCGGAATAAGAAGGCCGACATCCGGCTGGCGTTACTTCTTCTGGCACTGGCCGTGCCCGGCGTGGCCATCGGGGCGTATATCGGGCGCCAGCTCACCCTGGCGGGCATCGGGCTGATCATTGGCGTGGTCTCTCTCGGGACCGCCCTTTTGTTCGTCTCCTCCAACCACGCGTATAACGAGGAAGAAAATGAACGCGTTGAGATCGGGAAGGCTTTCAGGCACTCCTGGATCGCGGGCCTCATGGCCGTGATGAGCGGGATGCTCACCATCAATATCGGCGAATGGCTGGTACCCATCATGCAGAAGAAGATGCACCTCAGGATGAGCAATTCCGTGGCGACGTGCGTTCTCATCACGTGTGGGATGTCGATAATGGGTGGTGCGGCGCATTTCCTGATGTCCAGCAGGCCCAACATCCCCGCTATGCTCTGGGCAATTCCGGGGGTCCTTATCGGGGGTCAGCTCGGACCCGTTCTGGTAACAAAAATCGACGAGAGACAACTCAAGGAGGTATTTATCTTCCTGCTCACCCTGATCGGGGTGCATCTCATCTACAGGTCTTATCCCGGCTGAGGGCCGTTACTCCCACGAGAAGGCGATCATCTTCGCCATCATCCCCCATGAGCACGATGAATGCAGTGTCTTGCTTTTCCACTGATCCCCCCGGTTTTTGTCCGGGCAGGACCCGATGCTCCCGTGGATGGGGCGGAGTAAAGCCGTGCGGGCGCCCGCGGGAAAGTTCGCGGAGGGAACCGGGGATGTGAAAAGGGTAAGGGCTGAGCTTTTACGGTCTTCGGAGGGAACCCGGAAGGGACGTGGTGGCGGTCTGGCCCGGGTAGCGGGATGCAATCCAGCGACCCGGGCCACGAATGGATCGGATGGTTGAGAACTCCCCGCCAATACTACGCGGCCTGTCCCACCACCTTGCCTTTTCCGGCCGCCATGGCCATGGCCGTTATCACAACCACGATTACCAGCGAGATCGCGAGGTAGATCCCTCCCGCGGAGAGGTTAAGCGGGGCGGGGGCGATCGCCGCATACCTGGCCCGCGACTATGATCGGAATTCCGATCGCGCCGAACGCGACGGGGGCGGTATTCGCGATCAGGCAGATTCCCGCCGCATAGAGCGGAACAAAACCCAACCCGGCAAGCATTGCGGCCGAAATGGCCACGGGAGTCCCGAACCCGGCGGCGCCCTCCAGAAATGCACCGAAGGAGAAGGCGATAAGAAGCGCCTGGACCCGCCGGTCGTCGGAAATGGAGGCCAGCGAGTTCTTGATGATTTCGAACTGGCCGGTTTTGACGGAAAGATTATAGATGAATACGGCGGTGACAACGATCCAGGCAACGGGCCACAAGCCGAAGAACATTCCGCTCAGGGTGGAAAGCAGCGCATAGTTCACCGGCATTCCGTATCCCGCTATGGCAATTGCCACGGCGATGCCCACGGCGCTTACGGCGGCCCATTGTCCTCTCATGCGTTTGATCGCCAGGGCCCAAAACAGGTAGAAGATAGGCACCGAGGCCAGTATGGCTGAAAGAGCGAGATTACCCAAGGGGTTCGTTTCGATTTCCCAGGTCATGACTTTCTCTCCTATGATTTAAAGAATCAATGCCCGAATAAAGACCCACTGGTTAGAAGGCCGAGGCCGGTGATGAGCGCCATCGGGAGTTCCGGATCGGGGGCGGGGACCCCCTCCGTCCATGCCGGGGAGCCGCATCAAAAGATGCACCCGTCCCTCGGAGTCATGGGGCGAACGCCAATTTGAGCGACCTCCGGAATGGTTCTTCCGCCCGGAGCTTTATTTGGTCCTTGGTGATAACGCTTCGCCACGCGCGCCGCGGCAATGGTAAGACCAATTATTGGTCTGCGCTTGTCCTTTATAACCGGGGCTTACAGGGGTTGTCAAGGGCAAAGTGTAACCAGACAAAACCAATTATCACCTTGACATATTGTCATATAAGCTTTAGAAATCCATGAAACATGACAGACCAAAACTTATTTTTGTAATATGTGGAGTTAAGGTAAGACCAATTGCGATGCACCGCCGCAGTCACTCTGGAAAAGGGAGAATGTATGATTCGGGATGCCCTGGTAAAACAGTTCCAGCAGATGCTGGGAAAACAAAACGTCCTCCAGGATGAGGCCGACCTGCACTCTTATTCTTATGACGCGGCCGTGCTCAATCCATCCTCGCCCTCCATCGTGCTGCGCCCCGCGAACAGCGAGGCGCTCGGCAAGGCTGTCCGACTCTGCAACGAGAACGGTCTCCCGCTAACCGTCAGGGGGGCTCCGGCACCAACCTTTCCGGCGGAACCATACCAACACCGGGCGGCGTGGTGATCCTCACCAACGCGATGAACAGGATCCTGGAAATTAATGAACAGGACCTCTATGCCGTGGTCGAGCCGGGGGTCATCACCGCCAAATTCGCGGCGGCCGTCGAAGCCAAAAACCTTTTCTACCCTCCGGACCCGGGCAGCCAGGCCGTGTCGACCCTTGGCGGGAACGTAGCCGAAAATGCGGGAGGCCTTCGCGGCCTGAGATACGGGGTGACACGGGATTACGTAATGGCCCTTGAATTTTTCGACGTGAACGGCGAATTGGTCAAGGCGGGGGCTCGCACCGTGAAATGCGTGACCGGCTACAACCTGGGGGGGCTCCTGGTCGGCTCCGAAGGCACGCTTGGGGTCTACAACCGGATCACCCTCAAGCTTATCCCGCCCCCGGCCGCGAAAAAGGCCATGATGGCCATTTTCTCGGACGTCGCGAAGGCATCCGAAACCGTTTCGGCAATAATTGCCAACCGTATCGTCCCGGTGACCCTCGAATTTCTGGATAACTTCACGATCAGGGCCGTCGAGGAGTTCAGCCACGTCGGCCTTCCGGTCGATGCCGCCGCGTTGCTGCTGATAGAGGTTGACGGCCATCCGGCACAGGTGGAAGAGGAAGCGGCGAAGGTCGAGGACATCTGCCGTCGGATGGGGGCGATGAGAATCCGGATCGCCGAAAACGCCCTGGAGCGCGACCGGGTCTGGGAGGCTAGGCGGGCGGCCCTTTCCGCTCTCTCCAGGATAAGGCCCACGACGATTCTGGAAGATGCCACGGTTCCCCGCAGCAAGATCCCAGCCATGATCCGGGCTATCGAGGAGATCGGCAAAAAGCAGCGGTTGACGATAGGCTCCTTCGGCCACGCCGGCGATGGCAACCTGCATCCGACAATTCTTACCGACCAGCGCGACAGGAACGAATGGGGACGGGTGGAAGCGGCAATAGACGCTATTTTCGAAAATGCGCTGGCGCTCGGGGGGACCCTTTCCGGAGAGCACGGGATCGGCACGGCGAAATCCCGGTTTCTTGAAAAGGAGACCAGCCGGGCCACGATCCTTTACTCGCGCCGCATCAAGGCGGCCCTCGATCCGAAAAACATCCTGAATCCCGGAAAGATCATAGGAGGGTGAGGCCATGCACGACATGAAGAAGCTGGGCGGACTCGTGAGGGAAATCGAGGACCAGCTCATGGTCTGTATGCGGTGCGGGTTATGCCAGTCGGTATGTCCGGTCTATGCGGAAACGGGCAGGGAGGCCGACGTGGCGCGCGGAAAACTGGCGCTCCTGAACGGGCTGATCGGGGAGATGTTCAAGGACCCCGCCGGAGTGAGCGAAAGGCTCTCCAAGTGCCTTCTATGCGGTTCCTGCGCGGCCAGTTGCCCGAGCGGAGTCAAGGTCCTGGAAATATTCCTGAAGGCCCGCGCGATCCTCGCGGGCTATATGGGCCTGCACCCCGCGAAAAAACTCGTATTCAGGGGAATGCTCTCGCATCCGGAAATCTTTGACAGGCTCCTTTCCCTCGGGGCCAAACTCCAGTCGCTCTTCATTAAACCCGCCGACGAACTGCTCGGGACCTCATGCGCCAGGCTGCCTTTCCCGCTTGCGGAACGCCGCGTAATGCCGCTTGCGCCGGAACCCTTTCATGCCCGGGTACAATCAATGCTTACCGAGGGCGCGTCGGGGATCCGAGTCGGCTTTTTCGTGGGGTGCGTTGCGGATAAGGTCTTTCCCGGAGTAGCGCAAGCCGTCGTCCGAAGCCTCGAACATAACGGCGCCGGGGTCTTCGTGCCGGAGAACCAGGGATGCTGCGGCATTCCGGCCCTCTCGTCCGGCGACATGGTGAGTTTCCGAAGGCTTGTGAGACACAATCTCGAGCGGTTTGCAACGGGCGGTTTCGACTACCTGGTGACAGCCTGCGCGACCTGCACATCGACGATAAAGAAATTGTGGCCCCTGTTTGCCGGCGAATTTGACCCGGATGAGCAGCGCCGGATAAGGGCTCTCGCCGACAAAACTATGGACATCAGCCAGTTTCTGGTTGATAAAATGGAAGTTGCCCCCGCGGCCCTCTCCGGGGAGGACGGAAGGGACGTCATCACTTATCATGATCCCTGCCACCTGAAGAAATCGCTTGGCGTGAGCGCGCAGCCGAGGGTGCTCCTTCGTGCCAATCCGGGGTATGCTTACAAGGAGATGGCGGAAGCCGACCGGTGTTGCGGGTGCGGCGGAAGTTTTAATCTTCAGTATTACGATGTTTCTTCCGCCATCGGCGGGCGCAAGCGCGACTGTATCGTGGGGTCGGGCTGTTCCGTTGTGGCGACCGGCTGTCCCGCATGCATGCTCCAGTTGAGTGATATGCTTTCCAGGAACGGAGACCGCATTCGGGTGAAACACGTGATAGAAATCTACGCCCAGTCTTTTGATTGAGGAACAAATGCTCAAACCTATCAGACCCAAGCGCGTTTCGGAACTGGCCTTTGAACAGATTCGCGATCTCATTTTCAAAGGACAGCTCAAGCCCGGCGAGCAGTTGATGACCGAGCGGGAACTGGCCGAAACCCTGGGTGTGAGCCGCCCGACGGTAAGGGAAGCATTGAACAAACTGGTTACCTTGGGACTTCTGGAACACAGGCAGGGGCAGGGGACTTTCGTCAACTCCCCCGAACTGCTCGCGGACAGGAACCCGCTTGCCGCGATATTCGATCGCCAGGAGGTTAACCTGGTAGACCTCCTGGAAGTACGGCTTGGCCTTGAGTGCAACTCGGTTATGATGGCCGCGCGAAGGGCAAGCGAGGAAGACATCCGCGACCTGGAAAAGAGTCTCGGCGAGATGATCCGCGAAGTCGGCGAGGGCGGGCTGGGCAGCGGCGCCGACATGACCTTCCACATGGCGATCGCCTACTCCACAAGGAACATCGTCCAGATACACATAATGAAAAGCCTGTACGACCTGCTTTTTTATGGAATCAAGGAAAACCTCCACCATCTCTACACCGAGCACGAAAACCGCCTGAAGGTGATCGACCAGCACACGCGAATCTTCGAGGCCATCCGTGACCGCAATCCGGACGCGGCCTGCCAGGCCATGCGGGAGCACATTGTTTTCGTCCTGGACTTTTTCCGGGAAGAGGCCATCCCGCGGACCACGATTTCCACCAAGGCGCGGGCATAGGCGCGAGGGGCTTGGTGCGGGCGGCTATCGTCTCCGTTTACCACCCACATGCATTTCCCGGCGCTACGAGCAAATGCGGTTATCCGAGGCTCCCGGCTCTACTCGACCTGCCCCAGCGCGCTCGGCGCTTTTCGCCTTCCCCAGTAGAAGGCGAGGATCGCGAAACAGGCAAGGTAAGGAAGGACCAGGAAGAGTTGGTTGGGCAGGGCGGACCACCTGACCGCAAGCCATTCCGACAGGGCTTCCGAGAACCCGAAAAGCAGGACGGCGAGTATGACCCCAACCGGACGCCATCTCCCGAGAATTACCGCCGCAATGGCAAGGTAGCCCCGCCCCTGGGTCATATTCTCCACGAACTGCGAAAGATCCCCGATTGACAGGAAGGCCCCACCCATTCCGGCAAGCGCTCCTCCGGCGCAAACGGCAATAAACCGTATCCGGGTAACCATGAGTCCTGCCGCCCCGGCGCCCTCGGGATTCTCGCCGCAGGCCTTGAGGCGCAGACCGGCCACGCTCCACCGGAGAAAGGCCGTGACACCCAGTGCTAGGAAAAACGCGATGGGGACCAGGATTGAAATCCCCTCCAGGAGACGGGCCAGTTGTGATGACGCGGCACTTGCGGGAATAAGGGCCGTCAGGTCGGGGAGCCTGGCAACTCCGGGCGAGGTCCCATAGACGCCGAAAAACTGATTAAGAAGAAGCCCTGTAACGCCTGTCGCGAGGAGGTTGACGGCAATTGCACTCACAATCATGTTTGCGCGCAGCTTAAGGCTGGCGGTCGCGTGCAGGCATCCGGCGAACGCTCCGGTTGACATTCCACAGACAAGCCCAACCCAGGGCGATCCCGTGAGCCAGGTCCCGAGCACCGCCGCAAAGGCGCCCGAGAGCATCATCCCCTCCAGTGCGAAATTGATCACGCCGCTGAGTTCGGAGATCAATCCACCGAAAGCCGCGAGGAGCAGCGGGCTTGCCTTCATGAGCATCAGGGATATGAGTTGGAACAAGACCGACATAGCTCCAGGGTCCCTTGCAAAAAACTACCAGGGTCCGACCCCGGCAGGCGAATTCTGTCTTTCAATCCGGTTTTCGCCTATATCCTCTCGGCAGGTGAAAACGGAAAGAGATGCTTGTGAAGCCTCTCGCCGCCCATTTCATGGCAATTGCGCTGGACGAGCCGATTTTACACGGCAAAGTACTATGCTTTCAAACAGTTCTCCAAGAAAAAAGCTAGTGTGAAGGCCCGACATTATTGACGGTTCAGGAATATGACCGTATCCCGCGAATGCCGGTCGATGCTTGCTAAACGGAATCGCCTGATCACGCCGAACCATGTACTGCCCGATGATCCGCTTATGCTCATCCGGGACAGTGCGGCCGGCGGAAAGATCCCATGGACTTACCACATAAACATGCGCCTCCTCGGATGACCGGCGTCTTTGTTGCCCGCTGCCCATCCGAGGGAAAATCGCAGCAGATGTGATAACCATGTGCACCCCCGTCCACGGGATCGTTGAACGCTCCGGTCAACAGCGTCAATTCTAATCCGCTCCTTTGCGAATCGTTGCCATGCAGCTTGGCCAAACCGCCATTGCCTGCTTGGCCATTTGGCAATCTATCCCACGCCGGGCGCTTCTCCCATGTCGTCAGCCATTAAGTAAGTAATTGTGATAATTTATCAAAATGCATAACTATGAGTTGGCATGCCGGATGCTAAGTGCAAGGGATAAGCATTACCGACCGGGAGCATTTCTTCAGGGATGATAACAGTTCAGCCTGACGGGAGGGATTGGAAACACGCGCGCGCGGCGTGGGGCTGCATTCTCTGCTCCCGTGGTCCGGGCGTGGCGACATGGCGTGCAGTTTAATACACCTGCTTGTGGAGGAGTACCGCGGACATTCAAATCAGGATGCTTTGTGTTAAAGGCGTGATGGGGACAGGGACCGGAATTCTCGATGCGGGGGGTTGTCGCGGTTAGCCGCGGCATTGGGGATGCGGTCATTATGAATCGGCAAATCAGATGCGGAATGGGGAATCAATGATCAAGAGACTTCTAATATTCGCCTTATTGTTCGGGATCGTTTCCATTTGTGCTCCCCCATGTCAAGCGAACGAAATCATTCTTGGAATTCACACCTTTAAAGGGCCGGTCGCGGCCACGAAGGATTGGACGGCGACGGCGGAGTACCTCTCGGCCAAACTGGGTAAGACCTTCAAAATGGTCCCTCTGACAGATGACCAGTTGAGAGAGGGAGTCTCAAAAGGCAAGGTGGATTTCTTCTTCTGCAATAACACCATTTATGCGGAATTGAACAAGCTGAGCAACGCCCAGGCGATAGCGACCATGGTCAAGAGCTACAAGGGCCGGACGACCGAATTCGTGGCCTCCGCGATAATTGTCAGGCGTGACAGTCCGATAAAGAGCCTTGCTGACTTCAAGGGAAAGAGCATCATCGTCAGGGGGAAAAGTTCTTTTGGCGGTTGGATAGTCGCCAAGCGGCTTTTCCTGGAGAGGGGAATCGTGCCGGAAAGGGATCTCAAGGAAGTCCGCGAGACGACTGAAACAGACAACCTTATCTGGGCGGTATTGAACCGCGCGGTGGATGGGGCCGCCACCATATCGGGAATCCTTGAGGAAATGGTTGACGCGGGAAAGGTCAAAATGGAAGACTTCAGAGTGATCGAACCCGTTTCCGACAGCTTGTTTTTTGCCCATTCCTCGCCGTTATATCCGGATTTCCCCATGGCCGCATCAGCCCATGTCCCCGCCAACCTGAAAAATGAAGTTGCCCAGGCCCTGTTTAATCTTACGGAATCCGATAAAGCGGCCAAAGACGCAAAGATCGCCGGTTGGAAAAAACCGTCGGATTATGCGCCGGTCATGGAATGTCTTACCGCCGTGCAATATGGCCCATTCGGTAAAAAATAGGCCAGTTTGCTCCGACCGCATATACCTTACCATGACGGAGAAGAGGAACAGGGATGTAGCGCGCGAAGCTCACCGGTGCCCGTTTATCTTCTCCGTCTTGTTCACGCGAGATTGGAAAGCAGCGACCTTAGCGCGGCAGTTCAGTGCCTTGGCCAGGACCGAACCCGAAAGATTCGCGTGAGAAGCGGCCAGATTCCGTCCTTGCAGGCGACGGCGAGCAGCAGGACGGCCTGCACGACCCAGATGAAGCTGGGGGAGACGTTCAGGCCGATCTGGAGATACTTGTCGGCGGAGCGGAGACTCGCCAGGAAAAGGGTGCTCAGCCAGAGCCACTCCGGAGAGCCATTGGCCAGAAATGCGGCGGTCAGGCCATCGAACCCGTAGCCGGGAGAAAAAGCGCGGTAGAACCTGTGATGTACCGCCAGGACTTCCATCGCGCCGGCGATTCCCGCCAGTGCTCCGCTCAGGATGAAAATCCTCGTTTGCCATCCGGATGCAGCGATCCCGGCATTGAGCGCCGCTTCGGGGCTGCTCCCTACCGATCTGGCCTCGAAGCCCCATACCGTCCGCGAAAGCCACAAGCTTGCCGCGAAACAAAGCAGGAGGGCAAGAAACGGGCCGGGGGTCAGGCAGAGCGAGCCGCTTTCGAACAGGACGGGTACTTCCGCCCCCTCCGGAATCTGTGGCGTCCTCCCCATTCCGGAGCCGTCGCCGAGCGGTCCCTCGACAAGGTAGCTGCAAAGAAGGATGGCGATGTAGTTGAGAAGGAGCGTGCTGATGACTTCATGTACCCCGCGCCGACGGCGCAGGACCACCGCGGGGTAGGCCCAGATCCCTCCCGCGATGCCACCCGCGACAAGCGCCAGCGGCGCAAGCAGAAAAGAGGGAAGCGGGGCCGCCACGCGGGCGAAAGCCGCGCAGACAAGCGCTCCGAGAGTGAGCTGCCCTTCACACCCCACGTTCAGGAGGCCGACCCTGTAGGCGAGCGTCACGGACAGGCCGGTAAGCAACAGCGGTGTCATCTTGGTGAGAGTGTTTATTGCCGCGCCCGAACCGCCCCATGCCCCTTGCGCTATCGTTGTGACAAGGTCAAGGGGGCCGATCCCGACCGCCGCCGCCAGTCCCATGCACATCATGATACCGGCTGCAATGGCCGAAAGTAACGAGGGCAGTGATGTCTCGCGTTCAGGATTCACGTTCACTCCGCGGTGCGGCATTGGCCAGCCGGGGATCTTTGTTGCCCGGCCGAAGATGCTCCCCGAATCAGACCTTCTTCCCGGTTTCAGCCCGGACCGATGAAGATACCGCCCTCGGATCCTCCATTCCGGAACTCCTTTTATCCGGAGACGGCAAGGGCCGTTCCACGGCAAATCCGAACCGGGCTTCCTCTGCTCTACTTTAGTCCCACCATCCACTTCCCGAGGATTTCACGGGAGGCCTCTTTGCTCATGACAGCCTCGGTCAGTCTTCCCCGATAAAGGATGGCGATGCGGTCGCACAAGGCGAGGAGTTCATCCAGATCATGGGAGAGGATGATGATTGCCGTATCACGGGCGCTCAGCGCGAGGATCTTCTCCCGCATGCGGCCCGCGGCATGGAGATCGAGTCCCCGCGAAGGCTGTTCGAGGATTGCCAGGCGAGGGCTCCCCGACAGGGCCATCGCGAGTGCCACCTTCTGCTGGTTCCCGCCCGAGAGGCTGGAAACCGGCGCGAAGGGGCTTCGGACAGCGATAGTGTTTTCCCGAACCTGATCGGTCGCGAATTGAACGGCCTCGTTTTTCCGGACAATACCGGCGCGCTGAAAATTCGGTTGGCGCTGGCGACCGAGGAGGAAGTTCTCCCAGAGCGGACTTTGCGGTAAAAGGGATTCGCGGGAGGGGTCTTCCGGGACCCTGCGTATTCCGGACTTCAACCGCTCTTGAAGCGACAGGCCGGTAATGTCCGCCCCGTCGAAAATGATCGTTCCGCCCCGGACCGCCACTCTCCCCGCGAGAGCGCGGGCAAGCTGGCGATGACCGTTTCCGACGATCCCGCCTATTCCGAAGATTTCACCCTGATTAACGGAAAAGGAGAGGCCGTCGATCCCCGGCTCCGCGGCGGAAGGCGCGACGGAGATTTCGCGGACCTCCAGCAGGGGAGGCAACAGGGCCGTGGGAAAATGGAGCGCGGGGGCGGCGGCGGGAGGCTTCCGGACCTCCGGTGAGGATGGTTGTGCCGCCGGTAAAGACTGTGTCAAAGCGCCGGCGTGCGAGGATGCCGTCCCGTCGGGCTGGAAAGCTTGCCCCATATGGTTCGATTCCACGGATTCACCCTGGATGCCTTGTGTGCCCCCGTGGTGTGAATGGCCAAGGGGATGCGGCTCCCGGGCGGGACGCGGATAGTCTGGATCGTGCTCCGGGGGCGTTTGCGACTGGTCGCATGGCCCGCCAGGGTGAGATGCCGAGGGAAGCTTCCGGACCTGCGGTGAGGATGGTTGTGCCGCCGGTAAAGACTGTGCCAAAGCGCCGGCGTGCGAGGATGCCGTCCCGGTGGGCCGCAAAGCCTGCCCCACATAGTTGGATCTTCCGGAATCACTCAGGATTTCGTACTCTTTCGTGCCGGACGGCGGATAGGGCTGACGCGGCTCCTCCACCGGGCCGGCACCCACCATCAGCCGGGCGATCCCGGCGCTGCTTGTGGCGGCGGCATCCAGGGTAGCCGCCACGCTCCCGTGTCGCAGCACCGTGATCCTGTCCGCGATGGCGAACACTTCATCCAACCTGTGGCTTATGAAAAGTATGGTCCGGCCGCCGGCGCGCAGGGACCGGAGCAGTTCGAGAAGCTTTTTCACCTCGTGGGGCGCGAGAAATGTGGTCGGCTCGTCCAGGATCAGGATGCCGGCGCCGCGATAGAGCATCCTCAGCAGTTCCATCTGCTGGCATCCGGCATACGGAACGTCCCCGGCGCTCAGGTCGGGATCGAGGTTGAAACCGAAGGTCTCCCGCAACCGGAAGAACTCTTTTCTCGCGCGGCCCGTTTCAAGAATTCCCGCCTTGGAGGGTTCATTTCCGAGGATGATGTTTTCCAGCACGGAGAGTTGAGGGCAGAAGAGAAGCTTCTGGTGGGCCATGCCGATACCGGCCCTGATCGCGTCGCGCGGGCTGCGCGGTACAATCGGCGCGCCACGGAGGAGGATTGAGCCGGAATCGGGCCGTACCCGTCCGAAAAGGACATTCATGAGGGTTGTCTTGCCGGCCCCGTTTTCCCCTGCCAGGGCGTGTATCTCACCGTGGCCGACGGCGAGACTGATGTCCCGGTTGGCATAAATGCCGCCGAACTTTTTGGAAATGCCCTTAAATTCGATTAACGGGGCTGCCGGCACCGGTACCCCTTCTCTAAAGTTGTGGCGGCGTGAAGGAGTCCATTTCGCTGTACCGCTTCGGAACGGACAGCCCGCCGCTCTTGAGAAGCTCCCTGGCCTTTTCGATCCGCTCCAGGCTGGCCGGGTCGAAAAGCTTCCTGGAGTACTTCATCTCGGTCAGGTCGATTGCGCCATCGGTTGCGCCCAGCCAGAAGTGCCCCGCCTTGAATCGGCCTTCCACCGCATCCCGGATTGCGCCGTAAACGGCTACGTCCATCCGTTTCAGTGTACTGGCAAGCACTTTGCCCGGAAGTTCCGCATCCTGGTCCAGGTCCTCGCCAACGAGATACACATCGCTGGTTCCTTTTACCGCCTCCGTGACCCCGATCCCGGTGTTGCCGGCCACCCGGAAGATCACGTCCGCTCCTTTGTCGATCAGCACTCTGGCGAGGGACTTCCCCTTCACGGGATCATTGAACGATCCGGCCGATGCGACAACCACCTCGATCGAGGCGCCGCGAGCCTTTTCCGCCGTTTTGACGCCGGCGCGAAACCCGCTGACATAGGCCTCGATGGGAGGGATGTCCATTCCCGCGACCGCGCCCACCATCTTCTTCTTGGTGAAGAGCCCGGCCGTGAGTCCGGCGAGGAATCCCCCTTCCTCGGACCGGAAATCGAAGCATGCGAGATTTCCGGAAGAGATCTCACCCTCGATGTGGATGAAGCGGGTTTTGGGGAATTGCGGAGCGACCTGCTTGAGCGAATCGATAAAAAGATAACCGAGGGTGACCACGATATCCGCGTTCTGGGCCGCGAGATTCAGGTTGGAGATGTAGTCGGCCTGTTCCCGCGACTGGAGGAACCGGGTGGTGAGTTTGAACTCCTTGCCGGCCCTCTGCACCCCCTGCCAGCACACGTCGTTGAAGCCCTTGTCGCCAAGCCCAGCGGAGTCCGTGATGACGATCACCTTTGAAGAGGCGGCCGGCGCCGCCGGGGGGCAGGAAAACAAGAGGAGCAATGCCGCCAGGCAGGCGATGAGGGGTACGGGCACCGGCCGGCCCATGTTTGCACGGGAGCGCGAGGCAGTATCCGGAGTCCGCTTGAGCCCGCTGCCCGGGTTCACCAGGGGGCGGAATGCGGCTTGCATTTTCATGAGGATTACATCCTTTTTCATGGGCTTTCCTGCTCATCAGACATTTATCAGCTCAAGCTGTTCAAGACGACATGTACCAAATCGGTATCTCGGCGCAGAGGGCCGGACGCATAAACAAATTTCGGGATGCGCACAGGCCGGCGCCGTCTCCGGGCCCGGGACCTTCGCATACGGTTTGGGCGTGCCCCATTCCGATGACAGCCAACCGTATATTTGCCCTTTCGATTTTCCCGGAATCGGGCTAAAAGAGACTCTTCCGGATATGGAGCAATCCCCATGCCACGCTGATAATCCGGTATTTCCACGTTAATTTCAATGCCCTTCACATCCCGATCCGGCAGGACGGGGGGATCAATGGCCCGTCTCCCCTGGTCCCTGAGAAGCGGAGGCCCTGTCCAGTTATGTTCCTGGCGCATTCGAGGAGGTGTAAATGGTGAATGTCCAGTTTGTCAAAAGCGCTGTTTTCCCATACGGCCCGGCCCCTTCCGATGAAAAGAGGGCCTTCGAGCTTATCGAGATTTGCGGGAGAACCGCCTACAAGTCCGAAGACAAGATAACGGAATCCTCGGCGAAGTCTTTCGTCCTGATGCTCAAGACTCACGGGCACCTCTCCGTACTCGAGCACAGCAATATCGCGCTCAAGGTCGAACTGAAAACGGATGCGGGAGTTCCGGACAACGCCGGGCCCATCTCATTTCATTCAATCCTGTCGCTGCTGAGGGACAGGCTGGGTTTTCACCGGATCTTCCCTCTGAACGGCGATGGAACCCCCGGTTTCATCCTGGTCGGAAACTTCAGGGCCTGGCTCGAAACACTGGAATACCTCAAGGAACGCGAACCGCTCGCCTGGCGGTTCTTTGCCGTAAACCTCGGCCGCTCCTTTCCCAACCTTTTTGAAATCCCTCAAGGGGGTGCCGGGGTCCCGCACCGTGCGACTATCCTGACCGATGAGGAACAGCTCCGTTTCCTGAAAGACGGCAGCATTCCCGACCTGCCCGTTTTTGTATTCCGTTTCGTGTGCGACCGCGGCATAACCCACGAGGTTGTGCGGCACCGCGTGTTCTCCTTCACCCAGGAAAGCACGCGCTACGTCAATTACAGGAATCGCGGCATGATCCTCGTTTTGCCCGAGGAACTCCAACCGTACTATGACGAAGCCAGTGGCGAGTTCACGGATCAGTGCCCGGTTGTGCGCGAATGGCAGCAGCGTGCCGATCTTATTTTCGACTGGTACAGGGAGGACCTTGCCCGCGGGCTGCGGCCCGAAATCGCACGCGATATCCTGCCGAACCTGCTCAAGAGTGAAATTCTTGTTTCAGGGCGCTTCAGCGGATGGAAGCATTTCGTCAAGCTGAGAGAATCAAGCCAGGCGCATCCGCGCATCCGGTTCCTCGCCAAGGGGGTGCGGAAATACTTCGAGGAGGAACTCGGGGTCGCCTGCGATTAGCGGTTCGCCAACCGAGGCATTGCGCCCGCAATGGGACCTCGGAAGTATTCCGGGCGCCAGGGACCTGAAGGCCGGGCGCCGTTGGGCCGGCATTCCAGCCTGCCGCGGGGCGTAGCCATGGACCGGGTGAGGCTTGCGAACTCATCCCCGGGGGTGTTTATCCTGAAGTGGGCGGCCCCTCCGGCCTGCTTACGGATTTTCTCGCGAAGACGCTGCAGCAAGGCTGAAAAGGCAAGGTCGGCGCGCCGACATTTGGTTTTGGTTATCCGGAAAACGGAAAGTTGCCTCCATCAGCCGGGTGGTCTATTATCCAACCACCCGGCTTTTTCGTCATTCATGCATGGCTGATGGGATAATCCCGGCACTCCGGGAGCCCAATCGAAGCACACTGTCATCGGGAGTCCTCGGATGCGGGAAATATTTGAAATGCAGCGGCGGCTTAACCTCCATACGCTCGCCAATATCGGCAAAGACTTCGAACAGACCATGGCGGACCCTGAACAAAAGCCCGTCTGGATCGAGAACTACCGCAAGGCGCTCTCGGCCGAGCTTGCGGAACTTATCAGGGAAGTCTCCGAAAACGGCATCGGCAGCGGCAACGGAAAGATCGAAGTAATAGACATCCTGCATTTCCTGGTGAGCCTGTCCCAAATTGTGGGCGTTCGTCCGGAGGAGACACCCGAATTCAGCACTCCGGAAAACGGGGTTGCTTTCCAGGAGTGCGCGATCAGGACCTTCCTCGCGCTGGATGCGCTTCAGAACAGCGTCAAGTGGAAATGGTGGGCCAAGGGCGGCGGGTATAAGCAGGAGAAGGCCAGGGAAGCCGTCCTGGACCTCTGGAAAGCTTTTACGCTGACCTGCGGTCTTTTCGGGCTCGGATTCGCGGAAGTGAAGAGTATCTATGTCCAGAAAAACCGGGTGAATTTCCAGCGCCAGGACCATAATTACAATGAAGATACCAAGACCGAGGCGGATAACCTCGCCATCAGGGTATGATCGGAAAGACACCCAGTGACCCAGTTCAGCGATTCCGAGAAGAAAGAGAACAAATCCCTTTCCATCCCCGCCAGGTTCATCAGCTTTGAAGGCATCGACGGGTGCGGAAAAAGCACCCTGATGGAACACCTATGCCGCTGGCTCGAAGATGCCGGCGTGCCCTGGCTTCGGACGCGGGAACCCGGTGGAACGCCGATCGGGGAAAAAATCCGGCGGCTCCTTCTCGATCCCTCCTCGGCGGAGATGAGCGCGCGCGCCGAAGTGCTCCTCTACAGCGCAAGTCGTGCCCAACTGGCCGAGGAGGTCATCGCTCCCGCTCTCAAGCGAGGCAATTGGGTCCTGACGGACCGTTTCGTGGATGCAACCTTTGCCTACCAGGGCTTTGGACGTGGGTTCGACCTCCGGGGATTGAGGGGCATCCAGGAATGGACACTCGGCGGACTATGGCCGGACCGCACCATACTGCTTGACTGCGCGATCGAGACGGCCCTGGAGAGGATGGGCGCCCGCAATGGGGAAAAGGACAGGATCGAGCGCGAAAACCTTGAATTTCACAAAAAGGTGCGGGAAGGCTACCTCTCGCTCGCCGAAGCGGAACCGGACAGGTTCCTGGTGCTCAATGCCGAAAAGTCCCTGGACCGGGTAATCGAGGAATTCCATACGAAATTCTGGCTGCCGGAAGTGGGGCGAGCCGAGGCTGGACAGGTTCCGGCGAGAATGGAATGAACCTCGACCGGCTGCCCGCGCGGAGCCGAATAATTTTGCGGCGGAGCATGGCGGGCCGACCCCATCGCTCACGGGTCCGGCGCGTGGAAGATCAGAAGACAGGCCTTTACCGCGGCGGCGGCTGAAGAACCGGCGGGCAGGTGTTCATTGGCGCGGTTTAGCGGGGCCATCCGAAGGAAATGATACTTGCCATGGTCATCGGCGGAACTCCCACCCCGGCCATTGTTGCACCTCACCGCCTGTCGAGATTCCCGGTTACCGCATCGATGGCCTCCGTCCTGTCGTCTCCCATTGTCTGGGTCTTCCTGGCCTCGCCAACCGGTTTCCTTCCGTATTCCTGGATTGCCTCCGTTGCCTGCTGCTGGACCGAGGGCTTTGCCGCCTCTTCCTTTTTGGAGGTCTTCTCTTTCGAACAGCCGAATACTGCCAGGGAGACAATCAGCAGGACCACGGCAAAAGTACCGGAAAACCATTTCATGATCTCACCGCCTTTGAGCTTTCAGCCACTATGATTCGGTTTCGCTTTCAAGAAATCTGACGCTTGGTTTCCCGAGCTATCACACACAAGCCCGGCCTGAAAGTGGTGGGGTTCTCTTCACCGCACCCATCCCGCGCCACTGTTTTCTGCTTGCCCCCCGCCGCGCGCGCGAGGTTTGTTCTGCCCGGACCGAACGGGGGAAAGCTATTTTTTGAGGCGTCGAGGCCGCCACATACGTTACCGCCCGTACCTTCCACGTCACGGCTCACCTTCAATCCCGGCCACCCGCCAGACAATTTCCAGGAAGGAGCGAAGACACGGCGACTCATCCTCCGGCCTCCACATGACTGCCAGATCAGTGGTCGGCGCGGGAGGCGCTATGGGCCGGTATACGACCCCTTCCCGCTGCAGGCTCCGGAGTGATGCCGGGAG
This sequence comes from Syntrophobacter sp., assembly GCA_039679945.1. Lineage (GTDB taxonomy): Bacteria > Desulfobacterota > Syntrophobacteria > Syntrophobacterales > Syntrophobacteraceae > SbD1. The sequence continues at coordinate 27,825 of JBDKTY010000063.1, forward strand.
GATGGAAACACCCATGCCGCCCGCGATCAGGTTCACGATGGTCGGAGCAGACCTGGCTTCCTGCACCGTTCTCGGAGAAAAGCCCGCGCGGTGGCAGTGGCCCATGAGCTGCTCGTAGAAGCCGGGAGCATAATTCCGGGGAATCAGCAGGAATGGCTCTTCCGCGAGTTCTCCCAGGGCAACCGTCTTGTGCCTTGTCAGACGGTGGTCCCGGGGAAGCACCACAACCAGCGCTTCACGCCAGATGACCCGCATCCGCAGCACGCTCGCCGTCGGGACGGGGGGCCGCACCAACCCGACATCCAGACGGTACGCTTTCATCGCCTCCACCTGCTCCTCGCTGCTGAGGTCCTGGAGGGTCAGTGAGACGTCCGGGTAGAGGGTCCTCATAAGGTTGAAGATGGATGGCACTTTGCCGTACACGGCGGAGCTGACGAACCCTACCGCGAGTTCACCGATCTCGCCGCGGGCGGCTCGCTGGGCCGCCCGCACTGCCTGCTCCGCCTTCGCCAGGATTTTCCTCGATTCACTCAGAAATATTTCTCCCGCGCCGGTAAGCTGCACGCGCCTTTTCGTTCGCATCAGCAGGGATACCCCTATTTCCTGTTCCAGGGCTTTTATCTGCTGGCTCAAGGGAGGCTGAGCGATCCCCAGCCGTTCGGCGGCCCGCCCAAAGTGCAGTTCCTCCGCCACGGTGACGAAATACCTCAGGTGCCTGAGTTCCATTCTGAACTCCGATCCGCATTGTATTTATGCAATTTTTGCGCCCGAACCGGCGAGGGCAACGCCCATACACGGTTGCGTCCGGGATGGTATTGAAGGATTCTTTCCAAATGCGTGAGGGACCGGGCTGCGTACCCTCCTTGGCGCACGGCGGCCACCGCGAGCGTCGACCCCGCGCGTTGGCGCGCGTGCGCCTGGCGAAGCCTCGTGGCAGGCGGGGGAATCATTTCCCGGTTCTTTTGAATTCGAAAAGTAACCTCTTGTACGCAATCTCGTATGAAAGCGATCTCTCCTGATTAATATGTATTAAATATCAGTTATCAATGAAAAGTATATTGGAAATCTTAGTCGGCGAGGATTACCATTCCCGCATTATGAATGACCGCCGCCGCCCGAATGCCCTGGGTTGTGCCAGGCCCCGCGACGCGGCACATGAAGTATGGATGGACGGTACGCTGATGGCAGTAATGCGCAATACCTTAATGGAACCGAGTATACGAATTGAAGGGGCGTCGCGGGTGCAGTCCGTCGCCCTTAACCGGGTCGCCGCCCTGACGGCACTCTTTATCGCGGGATTCACGACTTTTCTCAGTGTGTACGCCACTCAGCCGCTTCTGCCGCAATTCCGGCAGATTTTCCAGGCATCCGAACTGCTGGTGAGCCTTACCGTCAGCGCCACTGTGCTGGCTGTGGCCCTGGCCGCTCCAATCCTGGGACTGGCGGCCGATTACCTCGGACGTAAGCGGGTGATCGTTACCGCCATAGTCGGATTGGCAATTCCGACCGCGCTGGCGGCGAGTTCCGCCAACCTTGGGCAGTTTGTCCTCTGGCGTTTCCTCCAGGGGTTTTTCATTCCTGGTATTATCGCGGTCGCGATCGCCTATATAAGCGAGGAATCACCCAGCCACTCCGTTGGCTGGACCATGGCGATTTATGTCACTGGAACGGTTATCGGCGGGTTCGCGGGGCGGTTTCTGAGCGGCTTCATGGCGCACCACTGGGGCTGGCGGGTCGGCTTCATCGTATTGGGCGCCATCACTTTCGTCGGGGCAGCCGCCACTTACTGGCTTTTGCCGCGCTCGACAAAATTCGTGCGCCGTGAAAGGTCCGCCCTGTCCCTGAGGCCCCTGAGCATGCACCTGCGCAATCCGCAGCTCCTGGCAACCTATGCGGTGGGGTTTAACGTCCTTTTCTGCCTGGTTGGCGTATTCACCTATGTGAACTTCTACCTGGCCGATGAGCCGTTTCTCTTCGGACCAACCGCGCTTGGTCTCGTCTTCGCCGTCTACCTGATCGGGGCGGCGGTAACCCCGGTAGCGGGCCGCATACTGGACCGGGCAGGCTACAGGCTGGCGCTGGTGGGAGCAACCGTAATGGGGGCGACAGGCATGCTCCTGACCCTGATCCGCTATGTGCCGGCAATCATAATGGGACTTGCCCTCGCCGCAACCTGCGCGTTCGTATGCCAGTCGGCGGCATCGAGCAACGTGGGCAAGGCCGCCACTGAGGCGCGTTCCTCGGCCGCGGGGCTCTACGTTGCTCTCTACTACCTGGGAGGCTTCGCCGGTTCCCTGGTCCCGGGCTTTTTTTGGAGCCATGGCGGGTGGCCCGGATGCGTGGCGATCATTATCTGCGTACAGGCAATTACCGCCCTGATTGCTTACAGGCTGTGGAGAGACTAACCCGCACTATTCATGGCTTTCTGGGAAGAAGCGTAAAAAGCCCTGTATAGACAATGTGTTAGCTGGATTTTCCACCTCAACTTCGACCGACAGTGTGTTATCGGCCCAAAATCGCTTCAAGCCCCGAGCATCGCATCCTTATTGGGCTTTACGGGCGCGGACCGCGATTCATGAATAATGCGGGCTAATGTGGTCGGCTGATGCCGCTGAGCTCGCTGCAATGCCCGCGGCTGCCGGTTTCAGCGAGAGTTCGGCTTATCATTGTGATCCGGCCCGGTTGAACCCGGGGGCTGTCCGCATCTTGTTGTTTTCCAGAGAGCTGTGTGCTTTTCCAACAATATATATTGAGATATCTAGCTGTTTTTGACTATTGTCTTTTCAGCCGGTATAATTCTCTTGCGTCGGACATGAATCCGGGTTTGGCAAGGCGCCGGATTGAAATTCTGAAATAGCTGGCGGCCTTGGAGATGCTACATTAGATGTGCCTCGATTGCCCTTCCAGAGCGCTGTATCCTTCTCCAGCAGCGTCTTTTGTACTATCTAGTGATTTCTGACTATTCATTGAGAATGGGTACCTCGTCCCTCGCTTTGTAGGATTAATGCCTACAAAGCAAAGAGACATAGTCCTATTGAAAAATCAGTCGCGCGCTGACAGCATCTCAGTATTGCACGGGTTACTCTACCACTCGAGTATATCTAATTCATGGTATTGGTCATTAGTAGTTATTTTGGTATTCCGGTTTCACTCAGAGCCAACTTGAGTGGAGAGAGTTGTGCTTTCGTATTGAGAAATTAACCAGTTCAGTTTGCGATTTTCTCTCAAGTGCCTCTTCTGATGCAAAGGACAACACGAATGAGTAAAAAATTGACTGAAATTGCCTCGGAAATCGTCCAGTCACAGGTGTCTTTGACTCCGATGTCAGCCGTTGAGATAGCAACCTCCCTGAGAGAGGTTTTCAGGACTCTCCAGGTAATGCAGAGATCGGAAAGCGACGGATCGGATCTGGCCCACAATCAGGACGGGACTCAGGTTCAGGAGGATGCGGCACCTAAGATGACGCCGGAAGATTCCATCCAGAACGACAAGGTGATATGCCTTGAATGTGGGAAGGAGATGCGCCAGCTCACCGCCAGACATCTAGTCTCGCATGGTTTGAGCCCGAGGGAGTACAGGCAAAAGTACGGGTTCACCATGAGGACTCCGCTTTCCGCCAAGTCATTGACCAAGGCGAGAATAAAAATCGCCAAGAAGCGGGGATTGCCTGAAAACCTTGCCAAGTACATCGAGGCAAGAAGGCAAAACAAGACGGAGCCGGTTCCCTCCCAGGCGCCCGCCATGGAAGATGCGTCGATCAATGATGGCGGTGACGCAAGGCAAACGAAGCTCAGGAAGAAAGCCAAGACTGCCTGATCCAGAAAGCCGGAGCAGTTGACGAGGACCCGCGGGTTAAAACTGGCGGGTCCTCGCTCACTTATCACCCGGAATTCCACCCATCCTCACGAATCACGCATGCCGCCCGAGCATTAAGTCCTTCCCTTCGGGCCGAATAGCGGATATTGTTGCCCCCTTCGAACTTTTCCCGGAAAAAAGAAAATCATCGATGGCTTGTTTAGAGAAGCCACTGGAAACGGAAGTCGGCTCCGGGCATCCACGGAACGGCTACGTCTTCCAGACAGAGGGTATATTGATGCTTTTGCCTGTGGGATTGACGCTTCTGCCAATTGTCGTGATAGTGTTTCTCATGATTGGAAAGCGGTTCGCGGCCGATACGAGCGGTATCATGGGGTGGCTTGCGACGCTGATTATTGCCTGGATGTTTTTCGACACATCGATGGAGGTCGGCCTTCGGTCCTCGGCCGCGGGTATCATCGCCTCTTTTCCAGTCTCCCTGATGGTCGTCACCTCGATCCTGCAGATCAGTTTCATGGAGGCTACGGGTGCGTTGCAGCGGGTGGCGGTCTTCGTGAAAACTTTCGCATCGGGAGAGAGGGCAGTACAGATAATGCTGATCAATGTGGGCGCCGGCACGCTCCTGGTATCCATCGGGGCCACGCCTGTTTCCATCTTGCCTCCCATCATGATTGCCCTCGGATACTCGAGCTATGTCGCGGTCGCCCTCCCGGCCATCGGGTTTGATGCCCTCTGCACGTTTGCCCTTCTCGGCGCCCCGCTCGTGGTCTATTCGGACCTTACGGGCACTCCCCTGGTCCAATCCGCCCAGGTCTTCGCCCGTTTTCTGCCGGTTATCTCGACACTCATCGGTTTTGGCATGCTCTGGATCGTCGGCCGGTGGAAGCTCATCAGGGAAGGGTTCATCCCCTGCACCATCGCCGGGATGACGAACGGCGGGGTGGCGATTGCCGTGGCCTACATTCCCGCCCTAGCCTCCGGGGTCGTTCTGACGGGGGTTATCGCCGGCTTTTGTACCATGGTTGTTATGCTCGGCTACCTGAAGCTCATCGGGAAGCCGATTATCGACAGATCATCCCTGACGGCAAGCGATCTGGCGGTTGAACGGGGGATGTCCCTGCCACGGGCGCTTTCGCCCTGGCTCATCCTGGTGGTGGCGTCTTTCGCCCTTAACTTCTATCCGCCCTGGTTCGATACGCTCTATACCACACTTGCCATGCCGGTCTCCGTTATTCCCGGTCAGGCACTCAAGACGCGGATGCTGTGGAATGCCTATACATGGGTGTTGGTCAGCACCGTTCTGTCCGCCCTGGTCATAAAACCTTCCGGGGAAGCCGTTCGAGACACGCTGGTCAAATGGAAGCGGCGGGCGCCCCGGCCGGCCTTCGCCGCCGCCATCTTCTTCGCCATTGCCTTCCTGATGAACAACTCCGGGACACAGGCCCAGGGCGCCGCCTGGAAAATAGTCGAACCCGCACGGAACATGATCTGGGTGCTCTCGCAGGGTTCGGCCGCCGCCTTCGGAACGCTCTATCCCTTCATCAGCGGCTATCTCGGGCTGTTCGGGGGATTTCTGAGCGGCAGCGAGGCTTCCACCATCGCCATGTTTACGAAGTACCATCTTCTGACTTCCAAAATCCTCCAGGTGGATGCCCTCATCGTCACGGCCGCCACGGCGATAGGAGGAGGGCTCGCCAGCGTGGTCTCTCCCGCGAAGCTGCAAAACGCCGCGGCCACGATAGATGCCCTTGGTATAGAAAGCCAGGTCATCAAGACCGCCTTCATTCTCTCCGCCCTGATCACGCTGGTGGCGTCGCTTCTGGCCCTGGTGCTGACCTGTATCGCGGGAACGCCCGTGTGATCCCGGTTCTTCAAAAGCCGGGCTCAAATCCCAGCCTGCCGGCAACGTGAGCGCCCCGTTTGAGCATCTTTCCCAGGCGCGGATAGAGTAAACATTTGTTGCGGCCGCAGTCGCCCATCCCCGGCCGGTTCTACCCTCTGGATGCATCTCCGTATCACACCCATCGTTTCTGGCTATGATTTGAAGCGACTCAATCCAAATTACCAATTTGCCACGTCGGCTGACTGGCTATACGTAGGTATAGAGTTCTTTTTGCCGAAGATTCACTGCTTACTCGCGCCCAAACCAGGTCTGAAGTTGTGGCGACCCTGCCGGTGCTGCCCGCGGGGCGCGGGGAGGGCCATCATCTGCCACGCGGGGGAGAAACCCGGCGGAAATAGCCGTATCGGGGTTACTTCGTGGTTGAAACAGGAGGGAAGGGAATGAGATTGAGGTTTTCGAACAGGTTCCATTTTAGACAAAGCATTTTTGCCGTTTTCACCGGTTTTGTATTCCTGGCGCTGCTGGCGACAGCCCAGGCCGAGACCGAGAGTAAAATCGTCAATACCGATCAGGTGAAGGAAATGCTCGCCCAGAAGCAGGCTTTCGTCCTGATCGACGCAAGAACGTCTCAGGAGTACCAGGAGGCGCACATTAAGGACGCCATCAACATACCGGACAAGGAGCTTCAGAAGAACATGGGGCTTCTCCCTCAGGACAAATCCGCGTTGCTCGTCATCTACTGCAACGGGGTGAAGTGCGGGAAGAGCAAAAGATTGGCCGGCCAGTTGGAGCCGCTGGGGTACAGGAACATCATGATATATAGCGAAGGCATCCCGGTCTGGGAGGAAAAGGCCCTCCCTATCGTGGCCGGTCCCGAATACGGCAAGAAGATTGAAACGACCAAGGTTGTACCCGCCGATATCAAGAAGATGCTCGATGGGAAGAAAGCGGATTTCGTCATTGTGGATGTCCGTGATTCCTCGGAGTTCAAAGAGGGTCACATCCCGACCGCCATAAACATCCCGTCGGAGACGTTCGCATCCGGGTCCGGGGTTCTCCCGAAAGAAAAGAAGATCATCGTCTACTGCAACACGGGAAGCCGGAGCTACCTGGCGTACCGCAAACTCATCTCGCTTTCCTACCCTGACATCTATCAGACGCTTTTCGCCGACTGGAAAGACGCCGGCATGGCGGTGGAAAAATAGGACGTCGTGCGCGGGCGGGACGGGGGGATTCCGTTCCGCCCCACCCGCGCGCCGCCGTTATCCATGCATCCGGCACCCCGGGTATCCCGCCGGGTGCCCGAAAGCTTCCGCTTCAATGTCCCGCTTCCGGGAGAACTGGCCGGGAAGACTGTTTCGATCGGCAACACGGCCGAGGAAGGCGCGAGAATGGTGCTCACGAACTCGGGCCGCGGCGATGAGATCCAGGAGATCCTCGAGAGGCTGAAGGCTAAGGAACTGTCCATTCCGCCCGATTTCCAGGAATATTTCGTAAGACACCTGAGCTTTCCTGGCGGCAGGAAAAACCGACACCGGGAAATCGGACGCGGGTGGTAGATATTTGTTGTTTTTTTGATGGCACGTGATAGAAGAGATGGTGGCAAGTAGTTGGAGTCCTTAGAAAAGGGCGGCTTTACTCACCGATGTGGTCTGCTGTCTTCCTTTCCCTTCTTTCTCTCCTTTTCCGCCCGGTGGTTCGTTCAGTTAAGACATTATCGCCGCTCGCTGTCTTGAACCCCTCGAAGTCTCCGGATAATCGAAAATGATCGGGGCCCCTGGCGGGGGCAGTTCATGTCGGGCATGCGATGACCGTAATTCTCCATGATGCCCACCTCACCGGTGAAGCGGCGGAATGGGCTACTTCCAGGTAAGTCAGGTCAGTGCCGAATCGTTGAGAAGGGGGAGTGGATGAGCGACAGGGACCGTCTTTGCTCCTATAATTTCGGAGGCGCCTCGGATTCGTGCGAGATAGAGAACATACTGGAAGCCTCTCACGATGGTCTTTTCATAACCGACGGCCTGGGAAATATCCTGCTGGTAAACACCGCCTGGGAGCGCATATGCGGTATCCCGCGCGCGTTCGTGCTGGGCAAGAATGCCCAGGACCTCGTGAACCAGAAATACTATACCGAGTCATCGGTGATGGCGGCCATCCGGGCTCGCGGGAAAACCTCCATCATGCTCGAGATGACAAGAGGGGAGAAAGTCGGCCAGAAGATCCTGGCCACCGCCATTCCAATCTGGTCGGAAAGTGGCGAAATAAAAAGGGTGGTTGCGAATATCCGGGACATAACCGAAATCCTCTACCTCAAGGACCTGCTCGAAAAAACCCGGCAGCTCAATGAACTCTATGCCGCCGAACTGGCGCAAATGCGGCTCCAGCAGATCACGAAAGACTGTGATATCATTGCGCGGAGCCCCGGAACGAAGCGCGTGCTGGAGATGGCCGCACAGGTGGCTAAAGTGGACTCGACCGTGCTCGTCACCGGAGAATCGGGCGCGGGCAAGGAAATTGTGGCCAACGCAATCCACCGTCTCGGCCAGCGCTCGGAGGGACCATTCATCAAGATAAACTGCAGCGCCATTCCCGAGACTCTGCTCGAATCCGAACTCTTCGGCTATGAATCCGGCGCTTTCACGGGCGCCAGGCGGCAGGGCAAGCCCGGGATGTTCGAAATGGCCAAGAAGGGGACCCTGTTCCTGGATGAGATCGGGGATATTTCATCCAGCCTGCAGGTGAAGCTGCTTCGCGCCCTCCAGGACCATGAGATAATAAGGGTCGGCGGATTAAAGCCCATTGCCGTCGATGCCAGGATCATCACGGCTACCAACAAGAACCTCCAGGAACTTGTGAGGACCGGTGCCTTCCGCGATGACCTCTACTATCGATTGAATGTCGTCGCGATCGAGATCCCGCCGCTCCGGGAGCGCAAGGAGGATATACCTCTGCTCACGCTGCATTTTCTCGAAAAAATAAACCGCAAGTACCAGTTCCGGAAAAAGGTTAACCCGGAAGTCATTGATAATTTTCTTTTATACTGCTGGCCCGGAAATATCCGCGAACTGGAAAACGTCATCGAGCGCATGTTGGTCATGACCGAGGATGAAGAAATAAGGGTGCGGCATCTGCCTCATTATTTGAAAAAACAGGTGATCACGGGCGGCGAGAGGGTGGTATTCCATGAGAATATTCCCTTCAAGAAAGCAATGGAGCGGGCCGAGAGGCAATTGCTGGAACAGGCGCTGAAAAAGCACGAGAGCACAAGGAAGGTGGCCAGGGCGCTGCGGATCAATCAATCCACCGTGGTCAGGAAGATCAAGAAATACCACTTGTCCACGCCGAGCCGCGACCCGGATGAACCGGAGACCCCGTACGAGGACCTGAAATTCAGGCTGTGAAGGCCTGATGCCGAAGTAATTCAGCGATGCATGCGCGCATCACTCGGACAAATATGGCGCCACGGAAACACCGTTTCCCCTTTTCCACTCCCCTGCCGTCCGGAATGATGCAGAGCTGCATCAATGTCCGCTTACCTCCGTCCACCCGGGGATGGCACCCATGCCCGCCAATGCTTCATAATTCATTGTTTTCCCACCTCGATGGCAACTGGCATGGACCTTGCCCCGCAATAACCGGAAGCTCCCCGATACGAATACATCCTGCAATTAACCTGTTACCGCCAGGAGGTTGATTCATGGCTGTATTTATGTCCGCCGAAGAAGCGGTCAACTTGATAGAATCCGGGGACACTGTCGCCATATCCGGTTTTGTTGGTATGGGACACCCGGAAGAACTCTCCAGGGCAGTAGAAAAGAAATTCCTCGAAACCGGCCAGCCACGCGACCTTACCCTCACTTTCCTTGCCAGCCAGAACGACGGCAAATCAAACTGGGGACTAAACCGCTGGGGCAAGGAGGGCCTCATCCGGAAAGTCGTCTCCGGGCATTGGGGACTCCAACCCGACATCATCCGCATGGCCGTTGAAGAAAAGATCGAAGCATACAACCTGCCCCAGGGCGTCCTCGCGCACCTGTTTCGGGCAATCGGCGGAAAGAAACCCGGCATACTGACCCATATCGGCCTCAAGACCTTCGTGGATCCGAGGGTATCCTGCGGGCGGCTCAACGGCATCAGCCACGAGGAGTATGTCCGGCTGATGGAGATCGACGGCAGGGAGTACCTCTTCTACAGGTCCTATCCCGTGAACGTTGCCATCGTCCGGGGCACGAGCGCGGATGAGAACGGGAATGTATCGATCGAGCGGGAAGCAATCTCCCTGGAATTCCAGTTGCTTGCCCTGGCGGCCAGGGCGTGCGGCGGGAAAGTCATCGTCCAGGTGGAAAGAAAGGTCAAGGCCGGGACGCTCCATCCCATGATGGTAAAGATTCCGGGAATAATCGTAGACGCGGTGGTGATCGCGAAACCGGAAAATCATTGGCAGGTCCCGATGGCCGAACCGTACAACCCGGCGCTTTGCGGCGAGGTCAGAATGCCGCTCAGCGATGTGGCGCCGCTGCCGATGGACGAACGCAAGCTGGTATGCCGCAGATGCGCCATGGAACTCATACCGAATGCGATCATCAACCTGGGGATCGGAATGCCTCCCGGTGTGGGAACGGTATGCGCCGAGGAGAGCATGAGTGATTTGCTGACCATGACGGTGGAGCCCGGGGTCATCGGCGGGGTCGCGCTCGGGGGGCTTTATTTCGGCTCGGCGATCAACCCCGAGGCCCTCATCGACCATCCGAACATGTTCGACTTCTACGATGGAGGAGGTCTGGACCTGGCCGTTCTCGGCATGGCGGAGATGGACCGGGTCGGAAACGTCAACGTGAGCAAATTTGGACCACGGATCGCCGGGGCCGGCGGGTTCATCAATATTACGCAGAGTGCCAAGAAGGTCGTTTTCTGCGGGACATTCACGGCCAGCGGCTTTGAAATCGAAACCGGCGACGGAAGCCTCAGGATCGTGCGAGAGGGCAAGATCCGCAAGCTGGTGGACAAGGTGGAGCATATAACGTTTAGCGGCGACTATGGCCGGACAAGCGGGCAGAAGATCCTGTACGTCACCGAGCGGGCGGTATTCGAGCTGCGGCCCGAGGGTGTCACGCTGGTCGAGGTTGCGCCGGGTATCGACCTTGAAAAACAGATATTGGCCAACATGGATTTCAAGCCGCTTGTTGCATCCGACCTGAGGCCGATGGACTCAAGGATCTTCAGGAAAGAGACTCCCATGGGCATCAAACCGGAGATCCTGGCCAGGAAGGCCGCCCATTCGGCCCCTTCCATCAGCGGCAGACCCTGATCAACCAGACCCGGAGGAGAAGGCAAAATGGCACTGAGAACGAGAAAGGAATACCTGGAATCCCTGAAGGCCATGCGCCCGAATATCTACAAGTTTGGCGAACTGATCGAGGATGTGACCGTCCATCCGGCCACCCGCAGGACTGTTGAAAGCCATGCCCGCGGCTTCGACGCCTCCAACGATCCCAAGTACGCCGAAGATTTCACCACCACTGCCTCCTTTCCCGAAGCTTTCCCCTCGGGGGAGAAGATCCACAGGTGGAACGGCATGATGGAGAGCCTGCCGGACATAATGGCGAACTCGAAACTCAAGCGATGGATGTACCGTTTTACGGGGACCTGCAACGGTGGTCTCTGCGTCGGCTGGAATGCGCAGAACGTGATGTGGAACGTCACCGCCATGATCGATCACGAATTTGGAACGGATTATCAGCAGCGGCTCCGAAAATGGATCATCCACGCCCAGGGAAAAGGCCTGGTGGTGGCCGGGGCGCTCACCGACGCGAAGGGCGATCGCAGCCTCAGACCTTCCCAGCAGAGCAACCCGGACAGCAACCTGCGCATAAAGGAAGTCAGGCCTGACGGCATTGTCATCAGCGGCGCCAAGGCAATGATCTGCGGCGTCGCGGCGTCCAATGAAATCTTTCTCCTGCCCGGAAGCGGCTACAGGGAAGAAGACCGCGATTATGCGCTGGTCTGCGTGGTGCCGAAGGACATAGAGGGGCTGACGATCGTCGAAACGCGCCGGGCAAGCGACTCCAGGGAACTCGAAGAGGGGTGGGACATTCCGGAAACCGGCATCACCCAGGCATACCTCCTGTTCCAGGACTGCTTCGTGCCCAACGAGAGGGTCTTCATGCGCGGAGAGTTCAAGCACACCGGTAAGATCATAGAGTTCTTCACGGCGAATTATCGTGCCTGTATCGGGGCATGCGTGGCCGGGCAGGGGGACGTGATGATCGGCGCCGGCGCGCTGATGGCCAGGGTGAACGGCCTGGCGGCCGCCACTTTTTCGAGCAAGATGGTGGAAATGGCCGTGAACAACGAAACCACTTACTGCATGGGTATCGGCGCCATGGCCCTGGGCAGGAAGGGGCCGGGCGGAACCTGGGTCGCCGACTCGCTGACGGCCCACGCCAACAAGGTCCACGTGGCCACCCTGCCCTATGAAACGAAGCGATTGTGCCAGGACATCGGCGGCGGCATCGTCGAAACAGGATGCTTTCCGTCCTACCGGGATTTTGTCAGTCCCCAATACGGACAACTGATCCGGGATGCCGTGAAGGCTAGCGACAAGTACAGCGCGGAGACGCGCGCCCGCGCGGCCCGGCTTTCGGAATGGCTCACGCTGGGTGCGGGCGTTCCGGGCTGCATGCACGGCGGCGGTTCCCCCGACGGGGCAAAGCTGGTGGTGAGGGCTCTTACTCCCGTTGACCAGTTCTCGGAATACGCCCGCAGGATTGCTGGCATTTCGGAGGAAGTGCCCGAGCCCGAAAAGAAGAAGAAATAGGTGCGCGGGCGGCTTCCTGCCGCGCCTTGTACCAGGCAGCGTTCGAGATTATCGGAAGATGCTTTCTAATAACGTGGGGGATTGCCCCCTCGTCGCCACCCGGCTCGTTATGGCGCCGCGGCGGCGCCTCGCTGGAGCGGGGCACCGTCGCGGACGCCGAGCGATCGGCTTTGCGCGTGTGCGCCTCGTGATGGGCTGGGGAATCATTCCCCGTTTTCTTTCAGCACGGAAGCAGCATCTGGAACGGGACTTCGTACTACGTGTAAATGCCGGGCCGGTCTTTTGCGCAAATGACCGTGTACGTCAGCTCCCTGTCGCAACTCCGCACTCCTCTTCTCGTGGCCCTTTCCTGCTCGCCTCATCCGCGCCGCTCCCTCGCTCCACCCGACAGCTTTGGGGCGCCGTCTGCTCCGGCGCCCCTTTATTAATGTCCGATAATGCTCCAGAGAGGCTTTTCACTTCACAACCACGAAAGGAGACTCCTATAGGCCAATCCGCGAATTTGTAAAGCAGGGGCGAGATGATTCAACTTTTGCAGGAAGCCGGGGGGCTTTTTGTCAGGATTCGAGAATCTGGAGCTGAACGCAAACAGCGGAGGATAGACCATGAGTGAGGCAGCAACCGGAATAGCCATACCAGCGGCACAGGTTTCAGAGCTCGGAAGAAGGATGCTTCGCTACAGATGGGTTTGTTACGGAATGCTTCTGCTCACCTATATCTTTGTCTATTTTGACCGTGTGGCGCCGGCGGTCGTGGCGCCGGAACTGATGAAGGAGTTCAACCTTACAGCGGCGGGCCTCGGAATTCTTGCCTCCATGTACTTTTATCCTTACGGCGCGATGCAGATTCCATCCGGCATCCTTTCGGATTATCTCGGCCCCCGTCTTTCGGTCGGCACTTTCTTTATCATAGCCGCGATCGGAACGGCCCTGTTCGGCCTGGCTCAAAGCTTCGGCACGATCATATTCGGCCGTTTCCTGATGGGAGTGGGGGTGGCGGTTGTCTGGATCCCATGCATGCGAATCCTCGCGAACTGGTACAGGCCCAGCGAATTTTCAACCCTGACGGGGACAATGCTCACCTTCGGCAATGCGGGCGCCCTGCTCGCCTCGGCGCCCCTGGCTTACCTCGTTGGCCTTGTCGGCTGGCGGGCGGCTTTCTACTGGCTGGGGGCCTTCATGCTAATCATTGCCGGCATCAACTTCCTCGTGCTCAGAAACAGGCCCCAGGACAAGGATTTTCCGACCGTTTCGGAAATCGACGGCATCGACTATTATGGTCAGAAAGAGACCGTTAAGGTCTCGTTCGGCGAAAATGTGAGAAAACTATTCGGAATGCGCAACTACTGGCTCCTCGCCATTTACGCCTTCGTCATCTATGGCACCGTCATGGGCTTCCAGGGGCTCTGGTGCATCCCCTATCTCCAGCACACCTATGGGCTGCCAAAGCAGGCCGCCGCGAATATATTGATGTTTTGGGCCATCGGCATGGGCGCCGGCTGCTTCGGCATCGGCTGGGCCTCCGACCGGCTCTTGAAATCGCGCCGGAAGGCATCCCTGTACGGCATGATCGTTTATATAGTCACATGGCTGCCCCTGGTTATCTGGCCGGCATCGATCCCCGTCTGGATGTTCTACCCCCTGCTCTTCATAATGGGGTTCTGGTGCGGATCGTACGTTCCCAATTATGCCCATATCGCGGAGGGGCAGCCGCATCATTTCATCGCGACCGCGAACGGCATGCTGAATATCTGGTATTTCGCGGGAGGCGCGCTGTTCCAGGCCATCATGGGGCTCATCCTTGACTGGTATGGGAAAACGGGAGACAAGTTCCCGGTCGGCGCCTACCAGATGAGCTTTTTGTTCTGCATCGCCACTCTTGGCATTGGCGCGATCGCCATCTACTTCACGATCGACACCCATGCGCTTCTCAAGAAAAAGCAGGCATAGAGGGCAATAAGGAGCTTGAAGGCGGGATGTTTGTGGGCGTTATCACGGAGGCGGCGCATCGCTCGCGGGTGGAAGGAAGAATGAGGCGCCGCCGTGGCGCGCGCGGGCTGGGGATCTGAAGGGGAATGAGGAGGCGCGTGGCGGGATTCCGCCTCCGATTCCCCGCGGCTGTCGGCTATGAGCGGACTACCAGTCCATACTCTTGCTTCACGGGAACTTCCTCGCGCTTTCAGATCCGAGTCCCGCCGCTTTCCTGAAGTCGCCAAGGGCCTGTTGTCCACACAGTCTACCCGCAAAACATGAGCGGGATGCTGTCCGCTACCAGCAGACCCTTGCGGGTGGGTTGGATCATTCCGTTATTTATTTTTGCAAGGCCAAGTTTGCACAGCTTCTCCACCGTCTCTCCCGGTTCCGGCCCGAGCCCGGGCGCGCGGAGGTCCACGCCGTCGCGTGTCCTGAAGCCGAGGGCGAGCGATTCCAGGTTGAGCTGTTCCCGAGTGAGCGACTCGGAACCCTCGACGGGCACCTTCCCCTCCGAAAGCAGCGAGCAGTATTTCCTGATGGACCTCACATTCCACCATCGGCTCCCGTCCTGGAAAGAATGGGCCGAGGGACCCAGGCCGAGGTAGGGGACATGGCTCCAGTATTTCCGGTTGTGCCGGGAGCGGAATTCCGCGCCACGCGCAAAATTGGACACCTCATAATGGACGTAGCCGCGCCGCTCCAGGTAGCGGGATGTGAAGATGAAGAAGGCCCTTTCGAGCTTCTCCCCAATGGCCGACGCCCGGCCGGCCGCCCTCATCTTCCATAACGGCGTACCCTTCTCGAAGCTCAACTGGTAGCAGGAAATGTGCTCCGGCCTGAACTGGAGGACCCGGTCCAGTGTTTTTCGCCACCCCGGAATGTCCTGAGTCTCCAGGCCGTATATCAGGTCCACGCCCATATTGGCGAATCCGCCGGAGCGGATCGTTTCGAGCGCTTCGAGCGCCTGTTTTGAGCTGTGGCTTCTTCCCAGGTATTTCAGGTCCGTGTCGTTCAAAGACTGAACGCCGATACTGATCCGGTTGATGCCCAGTCCTTTGAGCGCTTTAACCTTCTCCCCCGAGAGCCCGTCGGGGTTTGCTTCAATGGTAAACTCCGAGCCGGGGAGAAAGCTAAAATGCTCGCGGAAGGTTTCCAGCAGGGTCGCTAGGTCCCGCTCGTCGAGGATGGAGGGGGTGCCGCCTCCCAGGTAGAGCGAATCAAAGGCGTGGAATCTCTCCTTATAGAGCAGCGCTTCCACCTGCACGGCCCGGAGCCAGTCCGGGATGGCGGCGGAGGAAGCAACCGAGTAAAAGTCGCAGTAGAGGCATTTTGAGCGGCAGAACGGGAAGTGAATGTAGAGTCCGGGGTGTTCCTCTTTATTCATCTTTGGCTTTCAGGACGGAAACGAACGCGCTCTGCGGGATCATGACGGAGCCCACCATCTTCATCCTCTTCTTTCCTTCCTTCTGCTTTTCGAGGAGTTTTCTCTTGCGGGTGATATCCCCGCCGTAACACTTGGCCGTGACGTCTTTTCTGAAGGCGGAAATGGTGGAGCGGGAGATGATCTTCCCCCCGATGGCCCCCTGGATGGCGATCTTGAAGTTGTGCCTCGGGATTTCATCCTTGAGCCGGTCGCAGACCTGCACTCCCCACTGCCGCGCGCGATCGCGGTGCACGATCAGGGACAGGGCGTCCACCTTGTCGCCGTTTACCAGAATGTCGAGCTTGACGAGGTCGCTCTCCCGGTATTCGATCAGCTCGTAGTCAAAGGAACCGTACCCTTGCGTGACCGTTTTCAGCCGGTCGTAGAAGTCGAAAACGACTTCGGCGAGAGGCATATCGAAGGTGATCTCGATCCTGGCCGGTGTCGGATAGGCGACCCGCGGGTTGACGCCCCGGCGCTCCAGGCAGAGCTTCATGACGGCGCCCATATAGCGCTCCGGGATAATAATCATGGCCCGTATGAAGGGTTCCGCCGAACTTTTGATGAGGATGGGGTCCGGGTAATACTGAGGATTCTCCACCGTGACGACGGTACCATCGTTCAACGTGAACCGATACTGAACGCTTGGCACGGTCATGATGATGGACTGGTCGAACTCGCGTTCCAGGCGCTCCTGGACGATTTCCAGGTGAAGCAGTCCAAGGAAGCCGCAACGGAACCCCTGGCCGAGGGCTATGGAGGAGTCTTTCTGGTAGGTCAGCGAGGCATCATTGAGTCTGTATTTTTCGAGTGAATCCAGAAGGGACGGATAATCGTCGGATGAGATGGGGTAGAGTGACGAAAAGACAACGGGCTTTATATCCTTGAAGCCGGGCAGGGAAGATGCAACGGGATTGGTATCCAGGGTCATGGTATCCCCGATTCTGACATCGGCCACTGTCTTGATTCCCGCGATCATATACCCCACGGACCCGGCCGAAAGCTCCTTCCGGGCTTCCCTGGCCAGGCCGAAGACACCCACTTCTTCCACCTTGTGGGTCGCTCCATTGAACAGGAGGCGGATGGTGTCTCCGGGCCGGATTCTGCCCTCGAAAACTCGACAGCTCACGATGGTGCCCCGGTAGGAATCGTAACGGGCATCGAAGATCAGCGCCGCCAGGGGCTTTTCGGCATCTCCCGTTGGTGCGGGGATCCGGTTTACGATGGCTTCGAGGACGTCTACAATGCCGGTTCCTTCCTTCGCGGAGCACAGGACGACATCATCCGAGTCGAGCCCCAGGTCATGTTCTATCTCTTCCCTGACTTTGTCGATATCGGCCGAAGGCAGGTCAATCTTGTTGATCACCGGGATGATGGTGAGATTCTGGTCCATGGCCGCGTATAAATTGGCTATCGTTTGCGCCTGCACTCCCTGGGAAGCGTCCACCAGAAGCAGGACTCCCTCGCACGAAGCCAGCGCGCGCGATACCTCGTAGGAAAAATCCACGTGACCCGGAGTATCGATAAGATTGAGGGCGAATACCTCGCCGGACCGGCTGGTGTAGGAAAGCTCGACGGTCTGGGTCTTGATGGTAATGCCTCTCTCCCTTTCGATGTCCATGTTATCGAGGAACTGGTCGCGAAACTGCCGGGCATCCACCATGCCGGCGTGTTGGATCAAACGGTCGGCCAGGGTGGATTTTCCATGGTCTATATGAGCGATGATACTGAAGTTTCTGATATGCTGCATGTCCAATTCATTTTTTCCTTCAGCGGAATGCATGTGAGAACCAGCGGTTCAGGTCTCCGACAATCCTGTCTCGGGGACTCCGTCCGCAAACGGTCCTCTATTCGTTATTCCGCCGGGTGATTTTTGCATCCGCTTCTTCCCGGTCCATGGCTCTTCTGTCTTTCAGCAAATTCGGGCAGGCCGAAAACCTTGGGGGAAGAGGGCAATGGCATGTTCTCGCGCCTAAAAGACAGTCCGTGATAAATAAATTCTTTTGGGAACTATTTCAATAGCGGGTGTTGACCGACGTTCAAAATGTTTTTCGGGGTATTTTGTGAAGACGTGGGAACAAGGTGCGCAGCACGAAGGATTTTCCGTCTTTTTAGTTGTCGGGTCCGTTTTTGTGGGGCAGGACTTTCGAGTCCGCCGATGGCCGGAAGTGCGCCTGTCCCTCCCGAGCATTGAAGGGCGAGCACTCCGGGCACACCGGCCCGTTCGTGCTTTGATACTTCTCAATAAAGAGCTTTTGAGAGTGAGCAATATCGAAGGCTTACATAACAGGCAAGAGCCGCGTTTGGCCGGTCGAAGCAGGAACTTCCCCCCCGTTCGCCCTAAGGTATCGAAGGGTGGAACGGGCCGGGTACGCGCGGCTGCAAGGTTGCTTCCGGCTGCGTCCCGCCCTGCGAATGCGGGGCGGGACGCCTCGGTACGAACAGCCGGGTCCGGCGCTTTGAGTCAGCCAAGCCACGGGTTTATTCTTCCTCTTCAGGCGTGAACCCCAGCCGGTCCCATTGGGCTTTGGCCTCCTCCTCGGCCCTGGCAACCTCGTCATCGTCCCAGGGCTCCAAGACGAGGCTCTCGGCGACAACCTGCCAGATGTATTTAACCTCGTAGTCGCAGTCCGGATAGAACTTGGGGATTCGCCTCATCATCTGATCGCGGCAGTTGGAGCAGCCCACGACTACCACGTTCGCCCCGCTGTCCTTGATCTGCCGGTATTTGTGGCGGGCATGGTAAGCGGATTCCTTCTCGTAGGGCATGGGCCAGTTGCCCCCGCCGGCGCCGCAGCAGTAATTGTTCATCCGGTTGGGTACCATCTCCACGAACTGGTCAACGCACTGCTCAAGTATCCATCGGGGCTCATCGAAGTAACCCTTGCCAAAGTTGCGTTCGAGTTCCCGCCCATGTTTACAGGAGTCATGCCAGGTGAAGACCTTTCCGGCATTGCGGCTCTTGTCCAGCTTGATCCTGCCGCTCTGGATGATCTCCTTGAGATAGTCGTACAAGTAAATATGGTTGATCTTGTTATTGGGGTCCTCCAGCACGCATTCTTTCATGCCTTTCCGGCAGCCGTAGGAGCCTCCGCCGCAGTCGGGCATGATCATCCGGTTGATGTCGTGCTTTTTCATCAGCTCGATTTTTCGTCTGGCCAGTGTTTTTGTGGCCTCGCCGTTGCCGGTGAACAATCCCCAGTCCACGGCCTCCCAGTTCTCCGAGGGTACGGTCCAGTTCTCTTTCGCGGCGTAGAAAATCTTCCACCACCAGAACATATCCTCGTTATCGGAAAAGACCTCCTTGGAGTTGGGGAAGAAGAGGATATCGGCGCCGTCTCTGTCGATCGGGACATAGAAACCCGGACATTCGGCATCCGCGAGTTCCTTGCCCATGTCGGACATGAGGAAGAAATAATCTTCCTGGGGGATGGCCATGTTATTGCCCGTGGCGAGCACATTCAGAACGCCCTTGTGGAGAATTCCCGGGACCTTATCACGGGGACGCATTGTTTTCATGTATCCCATGATCCCGACTATGTCGATTCCCATGGGACAACCATGTACGCAACGCCCGCATCCCGTGCAAATCCAGGGGAAAACCGATTCCATTACTTCGTCCACCATGCCCAGGGCCAGCATCCGAAGTACCTTGCGCGTGTCCAGATCCTCGTGGCCCGGAGTGCCCGTGGCCGGGCATCCATTGGTGCATGTGCCGCAGGTAAGGCAGAGGCTTAAATTAAACCTATCCAGGTATTCCCTGATCGGGTCCCTTAGTTTCGGATTTAAAACAGTTTCCTGCATGGCATTGTCCTTTGCTGGTAATGATTTCTCCTTCCGCCGAAATCGGCGAAATCAAAAACGCTGATTCAGCCATAGCCGGAAATCTTATGCATGCAGGGGCTCCTTGGGGGGGATTAAGATAACCACAAGGATCAAGTAGCCGAATGAAATCTATAAGTCAAATAGGAAATCCCGATTGAAACAGGCAGGCCCGCGCCAGTATTGGTTTGGCCGGAATTCAAGCCGCTACTGTCCTGGCTCCTCTTTCGCGGAACAGGGCCAGGACAGACGGACGGGCTTATCAGGGCGGTTTCGGGTTTTACCACAGGACTGTTCAGGGACGTGTCATCCGGCATCGAACCTCAGTTTCCAAGAGGTCGAACTGCTGGGGCATTTTCACGGGGTCCAGCCGCAATTCGTCGGCGAAGCCCCACTCGCTGCAAACCTCGAATGATACCAGGTGGAGCCCTTTATCGGGGTGAATCGGCCAGTCGGGCATAAGGGGCTTGAAGTCGGCGGCCCCCGGCGCCTTGTAGAAGAGCTGCGCGGCATCCGGTACCGTGGCCCGCAACAGAGCGCTGACCTCGAGCACGAGGCACTGCTCCATTTCCTCCGGAGTTCCGGTTTTGATGAGGACCTGAGGATTAGCCCCACCCTTGATCTTGTAACCCCCTCTCCTGCGTTGCGAAGCCACGGCATTGCGCAGTTCCGGGCCCGCCGGACCGGCTTGTGAGAGCCGGTAGAGTGGTGGCGGCTCGTTCGTTCCGAGCGGCACGGGCACAAAATGGATGGAGTTCAGGAAGGAGGCGTTGATGCTCCTCGCGTATGCGATGGCCCCGTAGATGTCCTCAGGGTAGACTTGCGGGCAATACACTCTCTTTTGGTCCTTTTGAAGCTCGGAGTTGATGCACTGAATACCGGCGGCACGAATGCGCATGGTCCTGAGAAAGTCAGACGGTTTGAAGGAATATACCAGCATCGGCACCAGCAGCAGCGTCACTACCGTGGAATACAGGGATGGAACGCGAATGCGCGAGGAGTCCGTCCGGAGTGCATAAAAGGCGGACGCGGCCAGCCAGGGCCACACCAGGGTTACCCAGAAGAAATGGAAGCGGCCGCGACCGTGGGTAAAGAACGCGAGGGCGGTTTTCGCCTCCGGCATGTTTACGTTCGTCCGTCCGGCGGCGACAAGCATGAGGTACACAAAGACACCGGCGAGGAGCGTGACGAAGACGATAGCCGTCCGCGCCTCTTCCAGCTTTTTCGGTTCTCCGGAGGAAAGCCGCTGCATGAACCGGAACGCCAGTGCCATGCAGGCCAGCACGGCGCAGACGGTCACGATGAAGGAAAACAGCGGAAATGCCTTGGGAAGCAGCAGGGACCGGCTGACAATCCCGAGCAGGAAGAGCCAGAAGTCGGCCTGGTACGGATAGGCCATGGCCGTGCCGGGCAAGTACATTCCCCTCTGCATGAAGACGATGACCCATGTCTGTGGAATAGCGGTAAGAAAACCAGCGATGGCCAGGGACAAACCACCCTGGACCAGCGGCACGCGTTCGGAGGGGTCGATGTAATGTCCGAGGAGGAAAAGGGCTAGGCCGATTGCAAGGATTGAAAAGGCTCCCGAGATGTACGACAGGCCGGATACAGTCCCCAATGCGAACAGGAGCGCGGATTTCCATGGCCTCCATTGAGTGGCGAGAACTATATGGATGGCCCCCAGGCCGCATAGGAGAGGAATGGCGTGGTGGTAGGCCAAGCTCTGGTAGCCCCAGTATGACCCAGGCTGGAGCATCAGGAGTGTAAGCCCGAATGCGGAAGCGGCAAGAAACCGGTCCCTGACTGAAATCACAAGGAGACGCCATTGCAGGAACAGCAACAGGCCAATGACTATCAGCATGGAGAGGAACTGATAGACAATGGCATTGCCGTTGAAAAGGCACTGCGCGATGGAATCGAGCGCCAGGCCGACGGGGAAGATCGTATCGTTTGACGGTTTAAAGAGGTAGTCCAGCCTGAAAGAGCCGGCTCCGCGGAATATGAAGCTACGCCAGTCGTCTTCGACGGGCAGGTCGATTCCGCAGCGCAGCCAGAAAATCAGATTGCAGCCAAGGCTGAGAACCGGAAGAAGGAGGCAGATCCTGATAAAGAGATCGCGGCGTCTGCTCTGCGCATCTTCCACGCCCGTGTCTGGCCCGGATTTGCTTTGTAAGACTGACATCGACTGCGGATCCCCCTATTCATGACTCCCAGGTGAGTTCAACATAACATTGACCCTTCGATGTCTCTCAAAAGCTGTTTCTTGAGAGAGGCAGCGAAGGGTGGAACGGGCCAATTTCCATCGGCATCTTCACTCCCGGGGTAGGTTTATCCTGAACGCAATTCCGTATCAGTTCAGGGTCTCCGCGCTGTAGCGCGCGAAGAGTCCCGTGCGCACCGCGTGCTTGTGGATATGCACGAAGAACCAGCATGCGGCCAGAAGATAGGCCATAGCGAGAAGCGCGCCCAATACCAGGGAACCGGCCGGAACGGTTCCTCCCGAAATCACTGTCCGCATCCCTTCAAATACATAAGATGGCGGCAGCAGGTATGAGATAGCCCGCATCCATTCCGGCAGGGTTGAGATCGGGTACAGGACCCCGGCAAAGGGCGAGATGAGTCCGGGAATGGGCCAGATGAACCATTCCGATGCCGGTCCGAGCCGGAGCACAATGGCGCTTCCGGCTATGCCGAGGGCGATACCGAACAGGAAAAGCACGGCGAGAAACGGAATGAGCATCAGGCCATATATTGAAAAAGAAAGGCCGAAAGCCAGGATCGCGATGCAAAGCATCACCGCCAGGCCGATGAGGCTCGTGGCGATGCTGGAGAGCACAAGGCCGCCCACGTACTCGGGTATCGAGAGGGGTGTCGCGAACAGGTTGAGAAAATTCCGGGACCACACGTCCTCGAAGAAGGTGATGGTCACGCCCTGCATTACCCGTATAAAGAAATCGAAGAGGAGAACCGCCCCAAGAAGCGCCGGGACAAAATCAAAGCCGCTCCGGGAAATAGTATTGAGATAGCGGGTGAGAAACCCCCACAGCACCATATCGACCGCTATCCACACAAACAGGGGCAATACGCGCGCGGGGCTTCCGCGCATGAGGCAGAACTGGCGAACAACAATAGCCAGGGTGCGGTTCCACGACATAATCAGTGTACCTCGAATGCGAGCGGTTCGCGCGCGACGCTGATAAACAGCTCCTCCAGCGTCTTTTTGCCATGTTCGGCGGGGAGGGTTTTCGGATCACCTTCCAGTAATATCTTTCCATGGGAGAGGAAAAGCACGCGATGGCAGACCTCCTCGACCTCATACATGTTGTGGGACGTCCACAGGACTCCGCCCGTGCCCTCGGCTGCAAACCTCAGTATCATGGTCCGGATGTCATGGGCCGTCGCCGGGTCGAGCGATGCCGTGGGTTCATCGAGCAAAAGCAGGCCGGGAAGGTTGATCATTGCTTTTGCCAGCCCAACCCGGGTCTGCTCTCCCGAGGACAGCACGCCGCACTTGGTGTCCCTGAACTTCTCCAGATTGAACTGTGCGAGAAGCTCCGCGATGCGGTCGGATAAACCCCGGACGCCGTACAGGGAACCGAAGAAACGCAGGTTCTGATAGACCGTCAGGTTGCCGGGCAGTGGAGCATAAACGGCCGCGAAGTTCGTGCGCGAGAGCGCCTTCGAGCGGTGCGCGGCAATGTCGAGTCCTTCGATGCGGACTTTGCCGGTCGTTGGCTCAAGGACCCCGAGAACCATGTTGATGGTCGTGGTCTTGCCCGCCCCGTTAGGCCCCAGGAGTCCGACTATTTCGTTTCCGGCAACGTCGAACGAAATCCCGTCCACCGCCGCCAGGTCGGAAAACTCCTTGCGCAGATCCGTAACCGAAAGTACGTTCATGATCCGATACATCACTCGCTTGATTGTTCGCGGAGTAAAGCGTCCTGTTCTTGCACCCCCTGTCGAGAGGAAGAACATAATTCAATTGATCGAGGAAGAAAAACGAGAATCCACATTTCTGGAGATAATGTAGAGACTTCTTGCGAATCTGCTCGGATAGAGGAGTTCCTTCAGGCGAGTTTAGTCAATGATGCCGGTGCCTTATTTTGCTCGTCCCTAAAGGCTGTGTGTTGAGATCGTGGCAGGCGCCGCTTTGGCGTGGCCAGGCGTGAGCAGTAAAAAAACGCTGTGCCCGCTCAATTCCGGCCCGTTCCACCCTTCGACATGCTCTCAAGAAACAGCTCTTGAGAGTTAGCAATATCAAGGACTTACACGGGCTGCTATCGATCATGCCATTATTCCGGCGAAAGTCGGAATCCAGGGCTTTGATAATGCATTGCAAGCAGAAGGCTGGCCCCCGGCCTTCGCCGGGGTGATGCACTGGGGGCGACTGCCCCCCTGTTTCTTGCTCACGCCTTGCCACGCGAAAGCGGGGCTTACTCCCGCTCAGGGCGAACGGGGGGGGGAAGCACCTGTTTCAACTGGCCAAATGCGGGTCTTGCCGGTTGCGTAAGCCGTCGATAGCGCTCACTCCCAAAAGCTGGTTACCGAGAGGTATCGAAGGGTGAACCCTTCGATGCCTCGGGGTGATCGTTAGTCATGAACGCAAACCGGTAGAGCATTCTCGCACTCTAACGCTTCGCGACTCCAGCTTTCGGCTTTGCCTCTGATTTGTTCTCCAGTGGCGACAGAATGATTCGGCAGTCGGCAACCGTGGCGCCCTTTCCTTTTTCATGAACAATCAGCGGGTTGATGTCCAACTCCTTGATCTCGGGATGGTTCGTTACCAGGTTGGACAAGGCGACCAGGGTGCGTTCGATGGCCTCCGTATCCGAGGGAAGCTTGCCCCGGAAACCGTTCAAAAGGGCGGACCCCTTGATGCCGGAGATCATGCGCCTTGCTTCGTTGCGGCCGATGGGGGCGATGCGGAAGACGACGTCCTTGAAAAGTTCGACGAAAATGCCGCCCAGGCCGAACATGAGCAAGGGTCCGTACTTTTCGAAACGCGTCATCCCGGCGATCACTTCCTCGCCCTTGGGGGCCATCTTCTGCATCAGCACGCCGTCTATATGTGCATCGGGTGCATAGGCCTTGGCATTCTTAATGATCGTATCGAAAGCCTCCATGACGCTTTCGGGGTCATTAAGCCCGAGCATCACACCCTTGGCATCGGATTTGTGCAGGATCTGGGGGGACATGATCTTCATGACTACCGGTCCGCCCATGGTTTGCAGGTGAGCCCCGGCCTCTTCCTTCGTCCTCGCGAGCACTGTGGGAAGAACCGGAAAGCCGTAGCAGGCCAGCAGCTGATTGCCGACGAGTTCCCCCAGGCGAAGATCGTCCCTGGCGATGCAGTCCGCGATGATTTTTGCGGCGCGCTCCTTGTCGTGGGCAAGGTCATAATTGGCCAGGTGCTGCCGGTTGATCCACCGCGAGTAGCGGTACAGCGCCCCGAAGGACTGGGCGGCGTGTTCGGGGAACCGGTAGACGGGCAGACCGTTTTCCTGGAGGTGCTTGACCCCGGCGGACACGTCGATAATTCCCATGAAGCAGCACAGGATCGGCTTGTTTGATGTCTTCGCGATCTTTACGACAGCCTCGGCGGTTCCCAGGGCATTGGTCATGGACTGGGGAGTGAGGATCACGAGGGCGCCGTCGACTCCCTCATCACTGATCACAGCGCGCAGGGCGTTTGCATACCGGTCATCGCTGGCGTCCCCGATTACATCCACGGGATTGTGGAGATTGGCGGTGGCAGGAAGATGGCTGGCCAGGGCTTCCACGGTGTCGTCCTTGAAATGGGCCAGTTCGAGGCCGGAGGAGATGGTCATGTCGGTGCAGACGATCCCCGGACCGCCGGCGTTCGTTACGATGGCTACCTTGTTCCCCCGTGGGATTTTCCTGGCGCTGAAAGCTCCCGCATAGTTGAACAGGTCTTCGATGGAATCGGCGCGTATGATACCCGACTGTTCAAAAAACGCGTCGTAGACGCCTTCCGAGCCCGCGAGGGCGCCCGTGTGCGAGGCCGCCGCGCGGGCACCCGCGGATGTCCGGCCGGATTTGATTACCAGGACCGGCGTCGGCCGGTCTCCGGAAGTGATCTCCTTGACCGTCGTGATGAACTCGGCGCTGCGTTTGAGTTCTTCCAGGTAGATCATTATGACTTCCGTATCCGGATCGGCGTGGAGGTAGCGCAGGAGGTCGAGTTCATCCACGTCGGCCTTGTTTCCTACCGAGATGAACTTGGAAAATCCAAAATCCCGGTCCGCCGCGAAATCGAGAACAGCGGTGCAAAGCGCGCCGCTTTGCGAGATGAAAGACATATGGCCGTATGCGGGCATGCGCGCGGAGAAACTCGCGTTAAGCCGTATACTCGGGTGGGGATTGATGACGCCCAGGCAGTTGGGTCCCACGAGGCGGATGCCCGCCTCGCGGCACTTGGCGGTGATGGCATCCTCGATGAGACGTCCCTCCTCGCCCACTTCCCGGAACCCCGCCGAGACGATAACCGCCCCCTTGATGCCCTTCTGAGCGCACTGGTCAACCGTGGCGAGCGCGGCCTTGGGTGGGACGATAATGATAGCGAGATCGACCGGATCGGGAAGATCCATTATGGATGGATAGCTCCTCACGCACTTGACCGCTTTTGTCTTCGGGTTTATGGGATAGAGTATCCCCTGGAAGTCCCCCTTGATGATATTTTCAAAAATGTCATGCCCAACCTTGCCCGGCGTGTTCGATGCGCCCACGACAGCAACGGATTTGGGCGACAGAATCGCATCTAACTTCTCCATGTGCATTCTCCTCCAATGTAGCGAATGAAGCGAAATGATAGGGTGGACACAGCCAACCGCCAGTGCATAATCGCATGGTACTTAATCGGTTTGCTGCCTTGAAAACGCAAACTTGAAATACGACGGGGCGTGGGATGCCAACAGGCCGGTGTCGTTTCATCAAAACAAGCATGAATATAGGACTCATTATACATGGGCTTTACATTAGACGGTGATATGCGGACAAATGTCTGGCGCACGGAGGATAGTGATATCAAATGGCCGTTCCTCCACCAGGGGAATCACTTTTCTGAAAGATATCCCGGCGGGTTCGCAAGATTTTCGACGTAAAGCGAGCGACGCCTTATAGCGCCTGGTGATCTGCATCAGCCAGAATTGCCAGCCGTCAGGCCGGTCATGGAGCGAAGAATCAAACGAGATGCGCAAGGGCCTGTTCTCCTCCAGGTGGAAGCTGAATTGTTCCAGAGGGATCGATAAACCCATTCCTCTGGCCTTTATGTAAGCTTCCTTGAGGGTCCAGTATTCGAAAAAGCGGCTGCATTGCAGGGGCGGGGGCAATTCAAGGAGGGCGTCGGCCTCATCTTTCGAAAAATAGCGCTTCGCCAGTTCGACGCATGACCGCTCACGGCTGGTGTCTTCCACATCCACCCCAATGTCGCTTTCGAGAACCACCGCCAGGGCGGCAAGCCCGCCGGTGTGCGAGAGGTTGAAGCGCAATGGAGCCAGGCCGGATGGAGACTCTATCTCCGGGCGGCCGTAACGGTTGACGGAAAACCGCCAATTCTCGGGGGCCGTACCGGTGTAGCGCGAGAGGGTTGTGCGCACCAGCGCCCGCGCAACCAGGTACTGATGCCTGTGGCGCTCAAAATGGAAACGCCGCTGCCTGGCGCGTTCCTCGGGGGTCATCATTTCGAAATAGGCCGTCAGCAACGCGGGATCATCGATTTCCTCGGGGAAAGCAAACCAGAGATGGACATCCTCATTCATAATACTGGTTCTCACGTCTTCCCCCGGCTCCTGCTGATATCTATATAACAAAGCAATATACACAATTTAGTATAAAAGCCGAAATTTCATAATATGAAAACTTCATAATATGAAAGTCAAAGTTCAAAAACGAGTAAATTGTAGCAAATTCGAAATTTTTTAAAAGCAAAAAGTTTGAACTCATACTGATTTGCGTTCAAGAGGATATACCCCCGTTCGCCCTGAGGTATCGAAGGGTAGAACGGGTCAATTCTGAACGGCATCTCCAATTTAGGGATAGACTCATCTTGGACGCAACTCCGTATCAGCGTCAGCAGGGAGGTATTTTATACTATTTGAAGTCAATTCAAACGGATAAACTCGCGATAGCAGGTGTATTCAGAACACCGCGGCAGGTGCCGGTACGGCGGTTCTTGAGTTTTTTCATATTGCCGGCACCATGATTTGTCTTTTGCGGTTATCCGAGGCAGCCATGCGATTTCCCGGGCATACCCTATCGAATGGTGGAATGGTATTCTGCTGTTTACGGCAGCGGCGTGCCTGCTCCGTGGCTGATGCACGGCGCTCGGACCGAATTTCCAGAAACGCGCCGCGCCGAACGCTCCGGAGTGGGCCGGGGGCAATGATCCCGGTGTGGGGAAGCAACCCGCGGACTCGTCGTGGCAACCCCCCCCCGCGACTGCGCCAGACCCGTTCATGCCGGGATACCTTTTATGGTACTAAACATGGGTACTGAAGAAGCGCATCAGCCGCGTCAACCGGCGTAGACTCCGCTGCATATGATCAGATTGTCGATCTTTTCGAAATAGGCCGTTTTGGGAAGCCATTGTTTCTTAACCGGATGGTACCACTTGTATTCAATCCACCCCTTGCCGTTGGCTTTCGCCGTATCGACGATTTCCTTGATAAAGAGTTTGCCGTCGGAATCCTTGAGGTCGATGAACTCTTTTCCCACAAATCTTTCGCTTATCCCGTGCGCGAGCATTGTCCCCTCGGGATTCAGCACATAAATATAGAGTTCGCCGTTGACGAACATCCCGGCGGGGTCGGTAAACGCCGCGAGGGCGATCTTTTCGCCCGACATCTTATAAAAGGCCATCGCCTGTTCCACCCAGTGCTTCGCCAACTCCTTCGTGGTCGGGTTCATTTGGTCATCCTTTGCTGTGATTGGGAATGCGTGTGCCCGCATGAGCTTCTACACGGGTTCAGACAACTCGGTCGCCGTTCCTCCGGGGCGAGGAAGCCATCCTGTGGAAAATGCCGATCCTTCCGAATTCAATGCAGCGAAAACTTCAGGGAAGACCAATGGAGAAGCGCCGTGGGAGTACTGAATGCGCGGCGAAGATCCAGCGGGTTGATGAAAAAGGACAGGGTACCCACATTGGTGTGAAATCTTCGCGGGTGCGTCGCCCCGGTGGAAGCGGTGGCCTGGCTCTCTGGTGATTGAACCCGACGGCCGGAAAAAGTCTACAACAATCCTTCGTCCCGGCTCGCACGGGAACCAGGATCATTCCCGTCCTCTCGTCCCACCGGCGGAACCTTCTTCGGCAGCGTGCTAGTCTTCCACCACGACGAACACTTCCTCACCGCATTCCTCGCAGATTACATGCTCGTCGATCATCAAAAGAAGGTTGTCGCACTTGGGACATCTTGCCACCAGAATCCTCGGGTCGAAAATAGAAGGCCTGACATCTGTCTGGTAGATGTTCATAGAATCCTCCTTCTCGTTATTTTCCTGCCCCGGCAGTTCAGGATCGCGTGGGGCTCGCGGGAAGCGTACGCGGGGCCAGCAGCGGCGGTGAAGATCACTTGGTGAAGTATGGTTGAGGCAATGTATAAAGTAATCCCTCCGTGGTTCTATTTCAAGGGTCCGTGGATATCAATGAGCTGTTGCGCCAAGGGGAGCTCTGGGAGGTCCCGTTCTTACAAAACCATGCCCCACGGTCATAATGATAATTCGCGTTCAAGATGATACATCCCCCGTTCGCCCCGAGGTTCCGATCCGGCGGCATTCACACAGCCCGCGCCGTCGATGCCGCTTAGCTCATCTTCAATGTTTCGCGAAGCATGTCTGCTCAGGTACGGGTCATCTCGGGCGCCATCGGAGGGGCGAGGTAGCGGCCCTTTTCCTGCGTCCGGCCGCGATCAGCATAAAGGCAAGGGTGAGCAGGATAATAGGCGGCGTTTTCAAAACAGTCTTTCGCAATTCTCCATCCTTCCCATCGGATAATAGCGTCCATGCGCCGAGCATTCGAAATCGACTTCCTGCTCAGTTATTCCGTGTAACGACCGGTGCTTATATAATCAGCATCTTGTGTTTCATCCTATATTAAGATAAAAAAAGAAGAAAAACTTGTCTGGGAATAGAAAGAGCAATTTGGGAGGTTTAGCCGCACATCGGAAAAAAGGACGGTGCGACAGTGGCTATTAGCAAGTAGGCTTATCTATATGATAGCCAATGACCAGTCTCGGGGCGAAATGGCATGTTCTCCCGGGGGGGCTGCCCCGTTCCGAAGTTTTTCCGGTTAGCGGTGTCCCGGTTTCACAAAGAAATAATCTTTTTACTCCGTGCCGCCGATATAGCGACGTCACGAACAGTACCTGCTCTTCCGTGGTAAAATACTTTAAGTAATACGGTTTTTGTAGATCCTTGTCGTATGTTTATATCCCCTTACCTGTTGCCCGAGCATGAAGGAGTTTCAGATGAGAAAATTGCCGATTTACCTGGCCGCGGCGAGTCTGTTCATTTTCATCCTTGCCGCGGCTGCCTGCGCGCAGCCGGCTGCCAAACCGTCTCCCCCGCCGGGAATGCCGGAGATAGTCTGTGTGACGGATTTTGAGCTCGACACGGGTGATATCACCCAGCAGGAGCGCCTGGTACGAAGACCCAGGGTGGTGCGGGAAGACCCTCGGGCAAAGGCAGGAAAGCTTGTCGAGCTGCTTTCGACGTCGTTGGTAAGTGAGCTGCAGAACAAGTCGGTTCGGGCAATGAGGCTCTATCCGGGCGCCAGAACGCCGGAGAGGGGTTGGCTGGTAAAGGGCCAGTTCATGGAGGTTGACGAAGGCAACCGCATGAAAAGGGCAATAGTGGGATTCGGGGCAGGGGCAACCGATATGCAGATAGAGGTTGCCGTTGTGGATCTGGGGAGCGGAAGCAACGAGCCTTTCCTGATATTCGGGACGGATTCCAAGACCGGGAAAGGCCCCGGAGCGGTTGTGACGATGAACCCTTACGTGGCCGCCGCGAAATTTGTCATGTCCAAGAAAGCTTCGGAAAAAGATGTGAGGAAAACGGCCCGCCAGATCGCGGACGTACTGGTAAAGTCCATGCAGCAGAGCGGACCGCGTCCGAAATAGTCATAAGTGATGAACGCCGGCATACTATGGGAGTGAACCTGTCTTACGGAAAGGGAAAGCATTTATGTCAAGAAATCCATATTCCATGTGGGCAAAGGGCATTTTACTGTTGGTCGCCGCGCTGCTGGCACCCTGTTCGTTCTCTAACGCGGCGCCGCCACCTCCCGCTTTCGAGGTCCCAACAGTCCAGAACGTCTCCGAGGTCCTTCCCAGGGATCTCATTGCCGGACCGCATTACAGGGTTCGTGACAAGGTTGTATCCTACGGGTACATGCACAACTTTCTGGTCGATTCGGATTGGGGAACCTTTGAAGTAACGGGGGATTTGGCCCTCCGCAAGCTTATCAGGGAAATCGGCGCGATTGCAGCCCTGCAGGAGGTCAAGAAGGGGCAGGCCTACATCGACGGAGTCAAGAAAGCCGCGTCGAAGCCCGTGGAGTTTGGAGTAAACCTCATAACCGATCCCGTCGATACGATTAGCGGCGTTCCGAAAGGGGTTGCGGCTCTTTTCCAGAACGTGAAAACCGGACTGACCACCAAGCCCGATAAAAACGAAGACAGCAAGGCGGAGCAGATGCTGGCGGTGGCCGCCAATAAAAGAGAGCTTGCCCGCCAACTGGGTATCGATGTCTATTCGAGCAACAAGGTCCTGCAAAAGGAACTCAACAGCCTTGCCTGGGCTACTTCCCTGGGGTCTCTCACGGTGTCGGCGGCGCTTATGCCGGTGGGCGGGCCCGCGGTTCTCGGGGTCTCTCTTTCCCGAACCGCGCAGAAACTCAACGACATGGTAAACGAATTCCCGCCCCAGAAGCTGCGCCAGATCAACCAGGAAAAGCTGCTGGCCATGGGTATTCCCCAGGATCTGGCGACACGGTTCCTGGAAGTCCAAATCTATACGCCCACGCAGCACACCATAATCGTCAGCTCGCTCGAAACCCTTTCGAAGCCCAAAGGACTGGATTCCTTCCTGCGGTATGCACTGTCCGCGGACAGCGAGGAATCGGCCACCTTTTTCGTGCATATCGCCGAGATGATGCGGGGATATAACATGAAGGTCGCTCCCATCGATGAGGTGAGCGTGTATGGTCCCATCGTGTTTGCCAAGGCAACGAACGGCGTGGTGATGATTCCGCTGCCGATCGACCATGCGATCTGGACGGAGCGCGCCAGCCAGCGGGTCCCCGATGCTTTTATTTCCTTCAAGGGCATGCACCCGGGCCTCAAGAATTACGAACTGTGGTATACCGGGACAGCGAGCAAAGTGGTCCAGGAAAGATCGCGCAAGCTGGGCATCAAGACGGTGGAAAATGCAACGAGCAAGTTCGAGTTCACTTACTAGGCGGGGTTAATCCGTCCAGCCTTCGATACCTCGGCGCGAGCGGGGTGAGTGTCCCGCTTTCGCCGGGTTCCCTGTTTTCGATCTTCAAATGGCATCGGTTAAAGCCGGTGCCGTTGTCTCAAGAGCCCGCCTGACCTTGTCCTTCAACTCCGTGAGATCGAATGACTTCACCACGTAATAGTCGGCGGCCAGGGACTTCACTTCAAAACGGTATGAATCATAGGCGCTGCACAGTATCACGGGCAGGTCAGGGTGGGAGTTGCGGATTTGCTGGAGCATCTCCAGACCGTCGCAATCGACCAGCCTGATATCCAGGATGACCAGGTCCGGCCGGAACATTTCTATTCTCTTCAGGAGCTTGTTGCAGCAACCCGCGGTGTTCACTTCATACCCCAGGCTGGAGAGCTCCAGGGAGTACCAGTCCCGGATGTAGCGCTCATCGTCGATTATCATTACTCTTGGCATTGCCGTCTCCTTTGCTGTCTCGGGCTCCCCAGGCCCGGATGTCCGGTTGCGGTGCCGGACGAGCGTGTCCGAGGACCCGAGGACTGGGCACTGACCTTCGAAATTGCGCGATGAAAAAGAGGGAAAAAGAGTAGAAACGGTCAATGCCCAGTGGTCGGGTTTGCACCCTTCCGGTGCGGGTGCGCCGCCTCAGGCCGCTTTCCTTTTGTGGCTTTCCACGAAGCTCGGCGCCGGTACCCGCGGTGGTGAATGATCAAGATACAGTTTCCATGTTTCCTCGAAAGCTTTCTCATTTGACCGGTTTTCCATGAACCGCCGGGCGGCCCCTCCCATCTGCCTCCGCTTCGCATCGTCGGATAAAAGGGTTTCCAGGGCGTCCACCAGGCTCGATGCATCCCCGGCGCGAACGATGAGCCCGGTCTGGTCGGGGACGATATTCTCCCGCGGTCCTCCGGAGTCCGTAACGATCACGGGCAGTCCGGAAGCCTGCGCCTCCAGCACGACGTTCCCGAAGGTGTCCGTGGCGCTTGGAAAGGCAAAAACATCGCAACTCGCATACACGGTCGCCAGGTCCTCGCCTTCCAAATACCCCGTGAATATGCAGGGAGCGCCCTCCATGTACATTTTCAACTCATCCAATTGGGGCCCGTCACCCACCACGATCAACTCGGCGCCTTCCACTTTTTGCATGATCTCCTTGAAGGCCCACCCCAGGAGGATCAGGTCTTTTTCCTTCGACACCCTGCCGACATAGAGGATTTTGGGACCCGGACCGGCCCCGAAGCGAACCCGGAGGTAATCGAGATCGCGCTTCGAGGGGTGGAATTTCGCGGTGTCAACGCCTCTTGGAAAGAGGCGGATCTTCTCGGGGCTTATTCCCTTTGCCGTCAGGTCATCCCGGGTACTCGCCGAGGGAACCAGGATGAGGTCGAGCTGTTCGTAGAACCAGACGATGTATTTCCAGACCAGGCTCTCCACGCCCCCATCTCCGGTAAGTTTGCGAGCGTACTCGGGCACCGCCGTGTGATAGGTCCCGCTGACGGGGACCTTCATTATTTTGCCGATCGCAAGGGCAGCCAGGCCCAGGGGACCCGGAGTAGCCGTGTGGATCTGCGTGAACCCGTTTTCGTAGCAGTAGTCGAGCATCTCCAGAAAAGGTGTGAGAAACAGCTTCTGTTCTGGATACTCGGGAAACTCGAAAACCCCGATGGGCTTGAAGTTGCGAACGCCTTCGACCCGGGGTCGCTCTTCGGCGTCGCAGGTGATAACAGTGAGGTCCTTGCCGCTGGTTTTAGCCAGTTCGACCTGGTGCTGGAGAGTGAGCGCGACGCCGTTGATTTCATAGAACGTGTCCGTGAAGTGCGCCATTTTCAGGGCGGGGCGCTCCGTTCTTGAACCAAACCGTTCAAGGACACTGTCACTGAAGACCCGATCTCTCGAAAACATCGAAAATGTAACGAAATAGGGCGCCAACACGGTCGAAAGCGCTCCTGCCGATCCGAGTGACTGGAAGAGGTTGAAGAAGTTGGCGCCGGAAAAGTGGCCGATAAGTGAGTTCCAAAAGTGCAGCAGGACCTTGTTGGAGACCTGGTTTACGAAATGGAACCACCTTTCGGCCCTGTTTTCGGGCTCGCCATTGCCATTGTTCACCATGTCCATCAGAATCGGGTCATCGTGCAGGAGTTTCCATGCTTCCAGGCGGAGCTGGTCCTCAATGCCGAAGTCTTCACGCTGCCTGGGGACCTTGGCCTGCCTCCAGGAATAGAGAACACGGCTCAAAAGCCCCGCTTCCTCTTCCGGGCCGGCCTGAAGGCAGCGGTCCAGGAAACGCAGGACGACGTCCCTGCCGACGTTTTTCTCGAACCTGAATTTCTTTTTGTAGAACTGATAGGCGATTCCGTAGAGGTTATGGGACATTGCCCGTGGATCGGAGGCCCTGCCCGAGACTCCCGCCTTGCCCGCGTCCAGGCCGAGGAAGAACTCCTTCAAAGTGCGGGCTCCCTTGACCTCCGTGTATTGACGGGCAATATTGAGCGAGCTGTGATCATCGGAACCGCCGGTTATGTTTTTCTCCCAGGGTTTCGGGAAGGCGGGAAGGATTCCATGCCTTTCAATAAGGTCCTCGATCAACTCCGGCGTAAGCTTTTGGATTGCAAGCATGATAGCCTGGTTTTGGTACTCTTCCCTTGCTCCATTGAGTTCAAAATTCTTGAACAGCAGGATGAATTTCTCGAAATGGCCGATCGTGAGTTTATCGTTCACCGCAAAGAGTGGGTGGGCCAGGACGTGGACTATCCCCGCCTCTTCCAGGTAGCGCGCGAGATCGTATATGTTCTCGCGGACTTTCTGAATATCGGCGTGGATGCTCTCGTTTATGTCATAGGCGAGCACGTGGGCCTTGCAGCCGTCCTCGGGGAAGTAGGTAGTCACCTCCTCGCTGATGAATGTACCCGGCAGGTGCGCGATTTCGAGAGAGCCGGAAATGGTGTTATGGTCGGTGATGGTAACCAGGTCCATTCCCTTGTTTTTGGCTATTCGATAGAGTGTGGCGGGTTCCGTGAAACTTTCCGGACAGCCGAGCTTTTGGAGGATCCATTGCGATGGTCTTACCGAGTACCTCGAGTGAACGTGTAAATCGATATTCATGTTAGCTCCTGATATGAACAGTCCGTTCTATTCGATCAAAATCGTCTCGCCCGCCCGGACCGTGTCGCCCGGATGGACCCTGATCTTCATTCCATCAAAGGGTGGGACCACCAGGTCCACCTGTGATCCGATGCGGATCATCCCGAAGATCTGCCCGGCTCTCACCCGCTCGCCCGCATCGACATAGCTGTCGATCCCACTGACGCTTCTGGCGGCTATCTGAACCACATAACAGGGCAACGGCGCCCCGCGGTACTTACCCTCGATCCTCGTGACAGTCCTTTCGTTCCGGATGAGATGGATGCTGTTCCGATAGAGAGGAAGCCACTTGAGGACTGTTCGCAGGTGCATGGATGCCATGGAGACATTTCCCTTAATCGCGGGGTAGTGGTGAATGAACCGCACGCGGCCGGAGACGGGAGCGCGGTTATAGTGGACGTCGAAGGGACTCATGAAAATGCCGATGAGGACCTTCGGACGGGATATGTCCTCCCTGGTGATATCATTTACCGACGCGGCGAGGCCTCGTTTGATCGAGATGACCTCCTGGCCGGGCGATACTTCCTTGACATAAACGACAGTCCCATCGGCCGGGCTGACTATTCCGGAATCGTCTGGAGGGATCTTTCTCGCGGGGTTTCTGAAAAACCATATATGGCGCCAGTAAAGAAAGCTCAGGCAGCAGAAGAGGACAAAGCAGAGAATCAGGCTGATTGGATGCGCTATGATTTTGTGTACCTCCATATTTCATCCTGTAAAACCCGGACAAGAGCCATTCCCGATGAGAACGGGAAGTTGATGACTTCAAAGAACTCCTCCTCCTTTTTGATGATCTTGAGCCATTTCTTTACTCCGGAGTGGCCGATCATCTCGCGAACATAGATGTTGGTGTCATGAAGGAGGATGTAGGAGTTCTTGCGCACATGTTCGAGAGTGCGGAGGAAATCGTGCTTTACGTCTTCATAGGCATGATTTCCATCGATGAAGGCGATATCGATTTGCGGCACGCCCAGGCTTTTGAATGAGGAGAAGAACTGGTCGGAACGCAGCTTGTAATGCGTCACCACTTCCTCGACCCCGAACTGCTGAAAATGCTGGTGGACCTTATGGGGCTCGCTCCACTTGTCCGCCCCGCCTATCGTTTTGAAGGGCCCGTTTTTGAGAAGCGAGTAGGAGGGGTCAACGAAGGTGCACATCCCACCCCCGTTATCCTTAATTGCGAGTGCGAAGCAAACGACGCTGAACCCGAAACCGGAACCGATCACCATGAGGTGTTTCGGCCGGAGCGCCCTGGCCAGGCCGTAATAGAGGAAACCAAAGCCCAGGTTGAGGTTGTCGGGTTTCTCATTGTGCCCCATCGGTTTTGCGCGTTCGAAGATTTCTTTCAGAAGATCCGTATTGAGGCTGAAGTTTTCCAACGCATTGTCCTTCCCGTTATATGTATGAGTTGAGGCGAGTTTACGGGAAGAACTTTGCGGATATGTGACGGAAAGGTGGTATTTCAGTTACCGATCGAGAAAGGCTCGTTCCGGCCGCTAACGGACACTCCCTGTCCGGGGATATTGGCCGCCGGTAGTCCGCGCCGTGGACTGCAAGCGGCAGGTGAGCGGCTAACAAATAAAATAAGAATAAAGTAAGAATTATAATTTGCCGATAACTATTGGCCGATAGATTAACTACCCCCCAAGCGCTCGGGCTCCTGAAAGCTGCGCGCCTTGTGCGCGGCACACTCCACCGGGGGAATCGGATAGGCAAAATACCCGGTTATCATTTCGTTTTTCAATTTCTCCGGGCCAGGCCCTGTCTTTGCCTGCAATGCGGAGGATGCCGGTTCTGCCGGGTTGGAAAGCTGTTCTGAATGGCCATGAGAAACTGCATGAAGATTTAAGGGAGTTCTCGAAAAAAGCCCGCTCGTGGGATTTCCCGGCGATTATGGTGCGAAAGATCGAGGAACTGGAGCTTAACCGCTGCCGCGAATATCACGCCGCGGGTACCCCGGATCGACTGTCAGCGGTCACTGTCCGGAGAATAAGGAGAATTTTTTGATTCGGATATGGAAAAAGAAAAGAATCGCGGCCGCTATATCCGGAAGAATCCTGCTGGCGGGCGTGCTCCTCGCCATGCTTGCGACCGGTTGTGATAGAGGCGGGAAAGAGGTGCGGGTCGGGTTTATCGGCGGGTTATCGGAGCGGAATGTGGACCTCGGCCAAGCCGGATACAAGGGGGTGGTGCTGGCAGTCGAACAGGTGAATCGCGCCGGCGGCATCAATGGCCAAATGGTGGTTCTCGATTCCAGGGATGATGCCCAGAACAGGGAAACGGCGTTCAAAGCCGCCGAGGAACTGGTGGCGGCCAAAGTGGTGGCGGTCATCGGACCGTTCACCAGCGGCATGGCAGCCGCCATACTACCGGTCTTCAACCGCTCACGGGTCCTGCTCATCAGTCCGACCATCACCGGCATGGATTTTTACGGCAAGGATGACTTCATGATCCGCATGAACCGCACGACCGGCGACAACGCCGGGGATTACGCTCGGGAACTGCTTGCCCGAGGGCAGAAACGGGTTGTTGCCGCCATGGATGCCCGCAACCGTGCCTTTACTGAATCCTGGTACAACGAATTCCGTGACGCCATGACAAAACTCGGCGGAGATCCGACAGTAAAGATCGAATACGAATCCAGCGCCGCAACCGATTATGCCGGGATTATGAAGGAGATGCTCGCCGACCGTCCAGGCGGCCTGCTCTTCATTTCCGGGGCGCTGGATGCGGCGAGGTTTGCCCACCAGGCCCGAAAACAGGCGCCGGACCTTCCGATCAGCGCCGTGGAATGGGCCGGCTCGGAGCAGCTCACTGATCTGGGGGGCGCGGTGGTTGAAGGTTTGCTTGTTGTCCAGAATTACAACCGCGCCGACACCGGTCCCCGTTTTCGAGCGTTCCGGGAAGCTTTTTACCGGCGATTCCAGTCCGAGCCGGGCTACGGTTCCGTCATGGCCCATGATGCCGCAACGGTGCTGTTTGAAGCCCTGAAGAAGAAGACCGCGGCTGAAACGCCGAAAGAGGCGGTGCTCAAATACGGTCCCTACCAGGGGCTGCAGCAGGAGATCGTCTTCGATAGCAACGGTGACACCGATCATAAGGTTTATTTCACTGAAATCCGTAATGGCCAGTTTCGAGTTCTGAAAGTGACCGGCGCCCCATGATATCAAAGCACACACAGCATAAGACTGGACTGATACCGGAGGGCGGTTCGCTGCGCGCCAACCTGCTGAAGCTGGCGTTCTTGCCGCTGCTGGTCGTCTTCCCGGTCGTCCTGCTGGTCCTGGCCGTGATCGGCGGCAACCGCTACGACGCCAGGGTCGAAGCCATGGTACGCGGTGAACTCGCCATAGCCCGTACCAGCCTGGATCATCAGCGCATTGAACTGGAGAACTTCATCCGGAACCAGGTACAGAGAGAGAGCCTGCATAGGCTGCTGGCGGATGACAATTCTTCTCGACAACTTGACCGCATGCTGGCCCCCCGGGCTGTCGGGGTTCATCTCGATTTTCTGATCATCGCGGACGATCAAGGCAAGGTCATTGCATCGAACACCGGCCTCATTCCCGGCAGCGTCCTCCCGAACAGTTACATCCTGAAACAGGCGCTAACAGGGATCCTGACCTCCGGGTTCGAGGCGTTCGAGCAGGGGCAACTGGCACTGATTTCCCCACGGCTTGCGGCAAAAGAGATGGAAGGTATGGACAACGATACCCATTCCTCGGCCGTAACGGGGCGAGGGCTGTTACTGTCGGCGGCAATGCCCTTACCACTCAGCACCAGCTACCCCAATGCCGTTCTTTACGGCGGTATCGTCCTCAACACCGCCGCCACCCTGATCGACCGGATCCGCGATGTGGTCTTTCCCCTCACCCCCGAGTCAGAACAGATCATGGGGAACGTTACCCTTTTCCTCGACGATATGAGAGTCGTTACCTGCCTGGAGGCGCCCGACGGACGTTCCGCGATCGGCACCCATGCTCCACCCGAGGTCACAGCGGAGGTGCTGGGGCGGGGGAGGGAATCCGTACTGCCCGAAAAGTTGTTTGATGTCTCCTATATCGATGCCTACGCCCCGATTACCGGGGCCGATGGGACACGGATCGGGATGATCGCTGCCGGTATCCCGCTGGCCCCGTATCAGACCGAGAAATGGCTGCTCATCGGAAGCGTAACGGCGCTCCTGATGCTCAGCATGCTCGGAATAGCCGTGTTTTTTCAGCGAGGGACCAGAAACCTTGTGTCCCGCCTGGGAAATACCGTGGTTGCCATGAAAGCGGTACAGGAAGGGCGGCGGGATGTGCGGGTCGAACTGGACGATGAATGGGATGAGATCACTAAACTGAAGACCAATTTCAATGAACTGCTGGATGCGCTGGAAACCGGCGAGGAAGAACTCTACGAAACCACCGCCGAGATGGAACTCCTGATCGGATCCATCCCCTCTATTCTGATCGAACTCTCCAGCGACAATCATTTCATCCGGTGGAATTCAGCGGCGGAGAGATGTTTTGGCGTTTACTCGGAGGTGCTGATCGGCGCGCCCGCGCGTGAAGGCGTTCTTTCGTGGGACTGGCCCAAGGTATCCGAGGCAATTTCCCGGTGCCGTGATGTCCGGAAATCCGTGCGGCTGGAAGACATCAGTTTCGTCAGGCCGGATGAAAAGGAAGGTCTCCTCGACCTGACCATAAGTCCTATCATGAGCGAGTCAAACAAACCGAGAGGGTTCCTGATCCTGGGTGAGGACATCACGGAGCGCCGGCTCCTGGAAAGAAAGCTGGTGCAGGCCCAGAAACTCGAATCGATCGGCCAACTGGCCGCCGGGATAGCGCACGAAATAAACACCCCTGCCCAGTACGTAGGCGACAATACAC
The DNA here is from genome assembly GCA_039679945.1 of Syntrophobacter sp. GTDB lineage: Bacteria > Desulfobacterota > Syntrophobacteria > Syntrophobacterales > Syntrophobacteraceae > SbD1. Next base: position 68,017 of record JBDKTY010000063.1, read on the forward strand.
GATTTCTCCGGGATGCTTTCAGCGACTTTGAGCGGCTTCTGGACCACTACAGGACAGTCCCCGCGGAAATCCGGAACGGCAGACCGTTGGATGACCTGGTCCGGGAAACCACGGCGGTGGAAGATGAAGCGGACCTGGATTACCTGATGGACGAAATACCGAACGCAATCCGTCAGTCCATGGAAGGCGTGGCGCGCATCAGCAGGATAGTTGGAGCGATGAAGGAGTTCTCCCACCCCGGGACTACCGAAAAGACGGCCGTCGATATAAACAGAGCCATTGAAAGCACCATCACCGTGGCGCGCAATGAATGGAAATACCTGGCGGAAATGGTAACGGACCTGGACGGTACCTTGCCTCCTGTCCATTGCCAGCCGGGGGAAATCAATCAGGTCTTCCTGAACATTATCGTCAATGCGGCGCACGCTATTGGCGAGGCAAACAGGGGCGACGGCTGCAAAAAGGGCACGATCACGGTTGCGACACGCAATCTGGGGGAATGCGCGGAGATACGCATCTCGGATACCGGTACCGGTATTCCCGAAGGTATCAGGGCCAGGATATTCGACCCGTTTTTTACCACCAAGGAAGTGGGGAAAGGAACGGGGCAGGGACTGTCCATTGCCCATTCGGTGGTCACCGACAAGCATGGGGGCGATATCAGTTTCGAGACCGAGACAGGCAAAGGAACAACCTTCATTATAACTTTGCCGGTCAGAGATTCCAGGTCTCGCAGTTCCGGAGATAAGGCCCATGGCAAAACCCAAACTTGCGCTTTACCCGCGGATGCCTCACCTCCGGTGACCGGTTCCTAGACTGTGTTATTTCAATAGTTCACGAGCGATAATCATTCGCTGAATCTCGCTGGTCCCTTCATAAATGGTCGTTACGCGCACATCCCGGTAGAAGCGCTCGACGGGAAAATCATTCGTGTACCCGTACCCGCCCAGTATCTGGAGGGCATCATAGCACGCCCTGTTCGCGGCTTCCGTCGCGTAAAGCTTCCCCATGGAGGCTTCCTTGCCGTAGCTGACTCCTTTATCCTTCAGGTACGCCGCTCGCAGCAGAATAAGTCATGCCGCGTCTAGCCGGGTAGAGTTGTCGGCGATCATCCACTGAATCGCCTGCCGTGACGCTATAGGCTGGTTGAACTGAATTCTTTCCTTTGCATAACCGGTTGCGAAGTCCATTGCGGCAAGACCGATGCCGAGGGCCATGGAACCGATGCCGATCCTTCCTCCGGCAAGCTCGGTCACCGCCAGACGATAGCCGCCGTTAAGGTTTCCCAGCAGGTTTTCCTTTGGGACCCGACAATCCTCGAATACCAGTTCGTTAGTGGATGAGCAGCGCTGGCCCAGTTTCCCTTCATCTTTCCCGACGGTAAAACCGGGGAATGAGGGCTCGACCAGGAAAGCGCTGATGCCTTTCCCCTTGGAGGCGCTCTTGTCGGTTACCGCCCACACCACGAAAACTCCGGCGTACTCGGCGCTCGATATGAAAATCTTGCTCCCGTTGAGAACCCAATGGTCTCCTTTGAGTTCAGCGGACGTGCGCATCGCGGCCGGGTCCGAGCCGGCGCACGTCTCGGTCAGGCCGAAGCTGCCGGCATAATACTCGCCGCCGCAGATGGCCGGGATGTATTTGCGCTTCTGCTCTTCAGAGCCGACAGCCTGAATGACTTCCGCCACCATGTTGTTGACTGAGGCGGTCACAGTCGTGGAAGCGCATGCGCGGCCCAGTTCGGTCATCACCAGGGAAAACGCGACACACCCCGCGCCGCTGCCTCCATATTCGGGATCAACATTCAGGCCCATAAAACCGAGTTCGGCCAGCTTCTTCAGATTCTCTTTGAGTATCCCGCGGTCTTTCGTCCTGTCTATTTCGGCGGCGACCGGCTCCAGTTCGCGTTTTGCAAACTTTGCCGCCATCTCCTGTATCATCTTCTGCTCATCGGTCAGTTCAAAATCCATTTAAGAATCCTATGTCTAATTTGGGAGTTCAGGCCTGTTTTTCGACCCGGCCATTCAGTTCGACTCAGGGAAGGTCTATTTTCGGAAAAGCCCCCTTATTCGCGCATGGTGAACGGGGCCGATATTTCGAATCAGAAAACCGGTTGCTCAATAAGCAAGGGCGGGCGCCTGGTTCCGCCCGGTCCGCAACGTCCCATGGACCGGGATGGCGGTGGGCGATATCCGCTCATGAGTCCTCCTGTTCCGCCGGATTACCGCCTTACTATCATCGCCACGGCCTCGCCGCCTCCGAGACACAGCGATACGAGACCGGTCTTCCGGCCGGATCGCGCCATCTCATGGAGCATCGTCACGAGCAGCCGGCAGCCGCTGGCCCCTATTGGATGCCCGAGTGAAACGCTGCCTCCGTTGACGTTAACTTTGGACTGGTCCAGCCCGAGTTCTTTAAGGACAGCGACAGTTGATCCGCTGAACGCCTCGTTGATTTCGAATATTTCAACATCTTCGATGCTGATTCCTTCTTTTTTCAAACACTTGGGGATAGCCTTAATCGGGGCGACCAGGACGTACTTCATGTCTATGCCGCTCGATGCCTGGGCTCCAATGGAGGCCAAAACGGAGCATCCCAACTCGTCCGCCTTCCGTCTGGACATGACCACCACCGCGGCAGCCCCGTCGCTGATTATCGAAGCATTTCCGGCCGTGGTCACTCCACCCTCCCTGAAAGCGGGGCGCATTTTGGAGAGGGCTTCATATGAGGTTTCACGCGGGCATTCATCGACGCTGAACGCTACCTTCCCTCCCTTGCGGGAGGGCAATTCGACCGGGATTATTTCGTCCGTGAATCTGCCCGCCTTTATGGAGGCGAGTGTTCTTCCATAGGATTCGAGAGCGTATCTGTCCTGATCTTCCCGGGTTACAGCGTATTTTTCGCTGCACAGCTCATTGGATATGCCCATGTGGAAATCGTTTACGACGTCCCACAGGCCATCGTGTACCATGTGGTCGCGCAGCACGCCGTCGCCCATGCGGTAGCCCCGGCGCGCCTTGTCCAGGTAAAAGGGCGCCATGCTCATGTTTTCCATGCCGCCCGCCACAACTACCTCGGCATCCCCCGCCTGGACCGCCTGGGCGGCAAGCATTACCGCCTTCAGGCCCGAACCGCAGACCTTGTTAACAGTTATGCATTCCACCTCCCAGGGCATTCCGGCCTGAATTGCCGCCTGCTTGGCGGGGTTTTGACCGTAGCCGCAGGGAAGCACCATTCCCATAATGGCCTCGTCAACCTGGTCCTTGCCGATTCCCGCGCGCCTGACGGCTTCCGCGATGACAATCGCGCCCAGCCCGGTGGCCCCGATTCCGCTCAGGGAACCGTTTAAGTTTCCAATCGGTGTGCGAACAGCGCTCACGATGACAGCTTCCCGCATTGTGATGATCTCCTGAAATTGGTGGGAGAAAATGTGATTCAGCCTCTTATGCAAGTGGAGACATAGGAATTTTAAGAAAAAGGAATTTTGAAATGTGTTCCCCGGCGGGATAATCAATCCCTCCGTCATCAAATTCCTGAATTCGCAAAGTCTCTAAAACCTAACCGAACTTCCGCGCTTATGGGGCTATCTCATTGATATTCCATGATTGGTTGTCAAAAGTCGTCACTATGGAGTGTGCCTTCCAAATCTTTGCGGCTGATCCGTCAATCTCATGATGGGCACGCAAGCCGATTGGAATCCGAACGGGCAAAAGCTGTCCGGATTCCAGCCGGTAAATCTCCATGGATGCCGCCGGATCGGCGGAATTTTATGCGCAGACCTTCGGCCCCGCGTCTATGATTGACTTGATCGCAGGCGGATATTCCTTTTTCTCGGGCAGAAAGATCAGCTCCGGGTCCACGAATTCACGCAGCACAAAGAGCTGCCGGTAGGTGGGAGCGGGGGTTTCCCCTTTCACCCTTTCCACGTTCAGATCGAAGCCGCAGTTTTCCTGGACCTGCTTGATCGGAACTCCGGGATGGTTCGTGGCAAGGTACATGATCCCATTCTCGTCAAATCGGTAAACACCCATATTGGTCACGACAACTTCAGGACCGCAGTCGGCAAAGGGAGTGTTCTTCCATATCTCCCTTTTGGGCTTCCATTCGCCGGTCTTGTGGTCCCAGCACCACCAGCCCGGCGTTGTGGTATAGTCATTTCTCTCCAGGAACCGCCTTTTTTCCTGAAGGACGATGTACGCGGTTCTACAGGCCATCGTGCCTATGTCCGAATTCCCGCCGGAACCCGTAAACCTGTGCGAAGGCGCGAAGTAGTCCCCGATCGAGGTGACGTTTACACCGCCATACTTGTCGATTGCCGCTCCGCCCAGGAAGCCCAGGCTGACGTACCCCCGCTGCAGGTAATATCCGAAGGTATCCACCAGCCCGCCAAGCGTGGAGCTCATATTGGCGGCTCTCTGATCGCATACCGACATCGGAACGTGCATCGTTTTGCCGTCGCAGATCCCGGATTCATAGATCAGGAGGGCATGTGGAGCATTCAACATGTTGGCGGCCATGATTCCAACCATTGGCAACCCGGTGCCGGCGAAGACAATGTCATCGTCACGGACTTCGTTCGCCACGGCGATAGCCATCAGTTCAGCGAGCAGGAACTCACTGTTCCTGGCAGGTTCATCCGGAATCAAATCGATCATTTCCATAAGTTCTTCGATGCTTCGACTCATGATCTCCCCCCTTCCTAGTAGCCGCTTCGCGAGACGGATAAAGGCATTTTCATCCTGGGCGCCGGTTTCTTGCCGCGCATCATCCTGGCGCTGTACCCCGTTACGCTGTCGGCCCTGAGGTCGAGCAGCTTCTTGGCGCCGAGCTTCTCTATGAAGCCCTCCCAGGATTTAGGGGTGAATACCCATTCGTCGAGCCACCGTTTGAGGTCTTCCTCTTTCCTCGAGGCGGCATCCATTCCACGCATGAACGGAGCGTCGTAGTCATAATAGAACGGCACGGAACTCGGAAACGCGCCCCAGGGCTGCTCCACTATGCAGTCAACCACGAAGAACGGAATCTGATTGGCTTCGGGAAGTTTGCGCATTTCGGCTTCGGACACCAGTTCCTCGCAGACTATGACCACTTTGTCCGCGGCAAACGCTATTTCCTTGTCGATCGTGCCGACTCCCCGCCATCTGGCCGTTCCTTTCTCCCCGGCCTGGGCGACATGGATCACCGCCAGATCGGGCCTTGCCGCGGGCAGGAGCACCACTTCCCCTTCGCCGAAGAAGGGGTCTTCCATCTGTATGAATTTCTTCTTCGAGATCTTTGAATTGCTGCCGTCGCGCAGACCGGCGCGGCCCAGTGAATCATACTTCGGATTATAGAGGTCGGAACCAAGCGGCGCATAGTAAGGAATAAAAGGAATCCCGATAGCCCCCGCAAGGTATCTCATCGCGATTGCACCATGAGCGTAGTCTTCCAGTACGATCTTGCCCGCCTTGTAGAGCCTCTCGAGATTGATGTCCAGCTTGCCCGCCATCTCGCCCCAGCCCATCCAGTCCGTTTCGAAGATCTTCATCGCCCCGACAGCGTTTAAAAGCCAGGTACAACAGCTTCCATGACGGTCAAGAACGTGGATATCCTTGAAGCCCTGCCGCACGATTTCCCACGCGAATGCGACGGGGTTTCTATTGAAACCGGTAAAGCCGCTGAACGCGCATATCTGTCCATTACGCATGTATTTCTTGACAGCATCCGGCAGGGACAGAATCTCGGCGTTCTTCTTCTTCCTGAGTTCCCGCATCGATTACCTCCTTTGATGACTCGCCAATGTGAATTGTAAAAGAGTAGAGGAATTCATGAGTACTTGGATGAAAACCTCTTCATAGCCACATTCATAAATGGATGGAATTTGTAAACCTGGTGGAACGAATCGAGTTGTTGCCTTCGAGCAGAATTGGGACTACTTGATCAGGAAAGATGCGCGAGCCAGAGTAACGGGCGGATGTCGAAGCGCGTTTCACATCCGTGGTTGACCCAGGGACTTTGAAACGCTTGTGAAGGCGAAGGGATTATGCTTTATTCCGATAAAGATTGCAATAATTAGCGAATAGGCTCGAAGACCAATAAGACCTCCGCGCTTGCAGCAGGGGGTGCCGCATCACCAAGACTATGTGATTTTCCCGAAGCATACTTCCATGACGGAGATCCTCCGGGACTCTCTAGAAGGGAAATCCGAATCAGGAACCTTCGCCGGGTTCAGCCGGGGAGGATATCTCTCGCCGCCGTCCCGCTCAGGGCAGCAACCCCGGCATCCCCGCGCGTATGTACGGAGGTCTTATCCTCGCGCGTGGAGCAGGGGCAGGGTTTGAGCGTCGGACGGCGTTAAGTGCAAAGCTTCCACAGTTTTCATAATTTCAGCCACCACCAGGTATTGCGGTTTCCTGACGGCATCCCTTCCGCCGGAATCCATATGGGTGAGGCAGTCTACCCCGTTCTACCCTCCGATGCCCAGGGTGAACGGGACTGTATCATCTTGAACGTTATTCGGCATCACACGCCTCCCCTCAGGATTACATAGTCCTCCGCGCGGCGCCGTTCGATCCTGATCGTTCCCAACTTCGGCAGCTCGCCCTGAGTCTTGGCCATGTGTTCCAGAAGGGCAACCGTCCAAGGGCCGCAGTTGATCTTGTCGTCGGCATGCTGGTAGCCGGCGCGGCTCTCCAGCGGCTTGGCGGCCCCCGGGAAGACCTCTTTCAATGTCCTGCTCAAATCCGTTGCGATACCGTTGCCGTAGGGGTCCACGTGGATGATTTTGGGTGCATTGTAACTCGGGTTCACGAATTTGATATATACCCCGACCCAGTGATTCCCATGGATATTTACCGGCACGACCATCTGTGTGTTGCCCTGTGCAAAGGCTTCGGCTTTCGCGTCAACCAGGTTCGTCTTGAGAGCCCCGCCGCTGAGATGATGGGCGTCCATGCAGTGGAAGACGTAGGTATTCGTCCGGCCCCTTAGATAGTGCCCCAGAAGGAAGTTGATGTGGTCGTCCGTGTAGAGTCTGTCCCCCCCATCCTCCTCCGGGATTCCGGGTTTTTTCGTGCCGCTTCCCGTCGGCGGTGGACCGGTATCCGTGGTTGGCTGGCCCACCGACATGAGCGACTGCTTAGCCGGTCCGGAAGGCTTCACCGATCCCATAAGCGATTGCTGCTTTACCGGCTGCGCTGGTTTCGTCCGGATGAGCGGCCTCTTCGGGCCGGCGGCAAGCATGGTGGGAACTTTGGCCATGCATTTGCCGCACACGCGTAATTTGCTCGTGCTGAAAGGAACTGTGCTGGAAGGGCAGCACTTTTCGCAGAAGATCCCGCCGCAGATGCGGCAATGGTGCTTGTTGCTGATATGGAACATACCCGGCTTTATGACGTTGCCGCAGGCCATGCATGTCGAGGAGTCCTTGTCGTCCACCCAGTATTTTTCGGGAATTATGGGTGTGAGGAGCAAATCCTTGGCAAGTTCGTAATCATTTCCGTTCTCTCTCAAACATTTTTCACAGGATTTCAGGCACTTGCCCGTTTCCTGCTGCAATTGAATCGAATCGTGGGTATCGACCAGCATCCGGCTGTCGCGGGCATCGAAAACCTCCGGCGCCTTCTGCTTGCCGCTCTCCAGGGCCACGGGATGAAACTTGCCGCTCTTTTCCTCCTCGGATCTTATGTGGCGGTATTCATCGTCGAGCAAATCGTTGAACACTTTCAGAATAGGGCTGTAGTGCTCGGAGATCCCGTCGAAGCCCATTTTGTTCTTCTCGACAATGGCGTGCTTACCCAGGGTGACGACCACCTGGCCGCGCGAGCCGAGAAAACCCGTTACGAAGGGGATCAGGGCTTCGCCGGTAAGCTGGTATTTCCCGGTGAGTCTCTTTTGCTCGCAAATGCTCAGCAGTTCACGCGTCAGCGCGGCATTGTGAAATGTTGCCAACTCCCGTCGTATAAGGGTTTTGTCATTCGGCTCGCCGATAGCCATGAACATGTGCCAGAGCTCGTTTTTGTGGGCTTCGGCCCATTTGTTCCAGAGCGACTGGCCGGTCATCGAGTCGGGGCGCAGGGTGTAAACCTTCCCGCCCTCCTCCGGTTGGGTCTGCCTGGTGATGCCCTTGAAGCCGTAGTGAACGTACTGCGGATAGTTGATGGAATTCCGGCCCAGCACTTCGCCAAAGGTGCGCACGAAATGAAACGACGCGCCCACGTCGATGTATACGAAGGCATAGACCGGGATCTTGCCCGTGAAGTCTTTTCCGTAGTCCACACTGGTTCGTATATATTGCAGGACGGGCTCTCCCTGCGAGACGTAAAAGCTGGCTTCCAGCGTCTTAACCTTGCCAAGCATATAGTCGGCGGCGTACTTTTTGAGCAGATTCTGCATCCCCCATTTGGTGACTTCCTTCAGCAGCTTGCCGAAACGGGTCGCGATGTCGCCCGTTCCGGAAATCACCCCCAGGAAGATGTCGAACAACGTCACCCAGACTTCCGGCGCCGGGAGCGGGCTGAACCGGATGGTGATGATTTCGCCGTCGTTCAGGGTTATCGGGCACCCTTGAGTGTCCGAATCGGTAATCTGCAGAGAGTATGATCCGAAACTGAGTTTGCCGCCTCCCTGGCGGGTGGTGTATTCGGCCTCGTATCTTACCGCCTCGCCTTTCCCGTTGTCTTTCATCACGTATATTTTCGGGTGAGCATCCCTGATGTTGCCGGATGTCTCCAGTCCCACTCCGAGCAGTTCCATCTGGAGCTTGCCCTGACTGAAAAACTCCTTCTGCTCGCTCCGGATCACGGGGTAGTCGAGGTATTGCCTGATCTCTTTCCAGACAGTCTGGATCATCTCATTGTCGCTCAGGTATTGCGCGGTCAGTTGGTCCAGTTCCGCCAGCGCCTTCGGGCTCGGCTTATGGTCCGGTTCCAGGTTGTTCCTGTGCAGGTAGTCGTCGCAAGCCCACGACCTCGCGCAAAAGTGACCCCAACGCGCGGCCAGCCACGCGGCCCAATGATAGTGATCCTGAAACACAAACCCGCCCTGCCAGCTTGCGATTTCAAGTTCGAGCCCGAAGTGGTAGAATTCCGCGATATCCACTCCGGCCGCCGCTTTCAGCGCAAACTGGGCCGTTGTCGCGAAGGTCCGGTCATCAGCCACCGACATCCCCGCATTGTATTCCACCGCCAAGCCGCCCGTGGCCGTAACGCCCTTCACGTCACCCCCCAGTGAGAGTCCCAGCTTCAAGGACACATTCATGCTGCCCGTGTCGTAGGCCCTGCACTTTTCAATATCGGTCAGGCCGGAACCCACCATGGGGAGCTTGGTGAGAACATCCATGGCCTTGCCGAGCTTGGATGGAGACTGGATGATATCCCCGTCCCCTCTTACGAACGTTCCAAGATAGAGGAAGAGCGGGAAAGAATCCTTGTACCAACTGCAGTAGAGATTGAGCGCATGGTCGACCCGGCGGATAGTTTTCAGAAGCTTGAGCTGGTGTTTCGCTTCCTCCTCGAACTGCCGTTCATCGGCAATTTGTGACTCGTAAGCGGTCTTGACGGAATCCACCTTCTGCTGGAGATACCCGATTCGCAAAAAAAACTGGTCCTTCCGGCCATACAGGTCGGAGAGCTTTCTCTCCTCCTCTTTTACGGCGGCATCGAGCGCCTTCCCTTTTTCCTCATCGAGCTGAATCTGCTTGTCCTGCAACGCGGCAAGCTCTTTATAATCGAACTCTTCCCTTTGGATATCCTGGAGTTCATTTTCCACGTAAGCGTCGAACCCCTTCTGGGCGTCTTCCGGCAATGGATATTGCGCAACATGCCGGCGTCGCTCATCCAGCCGCTGCTTCCTGCCCTCGATCCGCTCTTGCCGCGCTTTCTTCTCCGCGTCGAGCTGCTCCTGCCTGTCGGCGAGATACCCGCTCGGGTCTTTCATCATGCGGATTTTATTATTGAGATCGTCAATTTGCTGGAGCAGCGGCATGAGTTGCGCGTAAGTCTGCTGCATCTCGGTTTTGGCGCCTTCGCGAGTCGAACTCAGATACGGGTCGAGCGCCTTTTTGCCCTTGGCAAACTCCTCCGCGTGGCCGCGAACCAGGTCCGTGGTTGTTCGGAGGCCCGCCTGTCCTTTTCGATCCACTTCGGCGGATGCGTTGCGGGCATTTTCGAGCTGCCGGCTTCGTGCCAGAAGCTGTTTTTGAACCTCCCCCAAATGCTGGATTTGTCCTTGAAGAAGCTCACTCCGGGCATGAACCAGGTTTCGATAGGATTGGAGATCGCCGTGAAAGCCCCTCGGAACCGCGGTCGCCCCGGACTGCTTATCCAGCTTCTCGCACTCCGCTCTCTTTTTTTTGATCCGGCTGTTAATTTCTTTCACGAGCTGCTCCGGACTCGTTTGGCCGGGTTCCCAGTCGAGACCGAGGTCCTCGATTTCCCTCGCTATAAGGTCCGAGAGGCTCTCATAATCTTTTTTCGCTTCATCCGCTCTCCTCCTACCGTCGGTAATTACCCGCCCCAGATCGGCCAGGTTGTCCCGAAGGAGATTACGATCCTCGGCCTTGAGGGCCTTTGCAATCAGCCCCTCCTCAAAGGAGTTGTTTATCAGCTCCTTTTGATCCTGCAGCCATATCCCGTAAAGCCGAAAAAGATTCTCTTTCTCCGCCGCTATTTCTTCAGGAGACTCGGTGAGGATCTTTTGGCGAAACGCTTTGAAGGATTCGATATTCCTGGGTATCAGGTAGCGATTGAGAAGGTCCAGATCCTGGTTCTTGTTCAGACAGGAGCAGAAATACTGGAAAAACTCCCTGTCATCCGATTCGGAAACACTTTGCATGAACTGGACCTGCCTGCCGAGCCACACGGCATACCAGGGCAGGCAATCCATGGGCTTACCGGGGTCCCACGGCCAGTTAGGGGTAAATTCTTCATTCGCGGCAATACAATTAATCAACCGATCGGTTTGGGAAGGCACGGGAAGTCTCCTCGCATGATTGTCCACTGGAAGTATGCTGTCGCTTGCCTCGAACGAGCCGAATTCTCAGGGTCCGGATTTTATGCAATACTCATGCAAAAAGCCAAAGGAAATGCTCGTGGCCCTGGCTTGATCCGGGGGAAACCGGCAAGAATGCGTCTTTAACAGAATTTGTGATATTGGGGTCGGGGGAGGGAATATTCCGGAAGGCCGACGGCGGTGACGCGCTGCCCCGGGTCGAGTCTTTCGAAGAGATGGAGTCAAGGGACACGCCCCCCTGGGAACTTCATTCTTCTCAAGCTGCAATAGGGGGCAAAAAATGAGAGTGGACCTTCTCAGGCCGATGCTGACCAGTGGAATTCCGTCGCTCGCTTTGGCGATTGTCTTTCTTGTATTCGCATGGCGGGGAATGGCAAACGAAGATCCTGTCCGAGGGGCCGGTCGTTCCTGGAGCGACCGGCCCCGGTGTCGCTAATAGATGCCTGCTCCACCACCACGATACGAACCGGGGTCGCCATAGTCGAGTCGAGAGGTGTAGTCCCGGATACTATGCTGGCCCATATACCAGGGTTCACCGCCCACCTTGACCTGTATCGTCGCCGCACCCGCCCGCGGCACGAGGTGGCGGCGGAAGGCCTGCTCATTGAATTGGATTTTCCAGGTCTTCCCCCCGAAATCCACGGACAACGCGAGACCGTCCCTGCTGTAGACCAGGGCGCTCCCCTGGGCGAACGCATTTGCGTAATCCTTGTGCGACAGGAGTGGAATATTGAATTGGCGGCCGTTTACCGAGATGGAAAAGTCTCCGAAGTGCGTCAGGCTGATAGGGAGAGTCCCTTTCAAAGTGGCGGTGCCAATACCGGTGGACTGATCGAACGAGCCCCTGTAGCGGCTCAACTGGAGATCCTCGGAGGCAGTCGCGGGGATAATGTGGTCCCATTCGGTCTTGACCCTATGATCGCAATCGAAATAGAACGTGTACTTGTCATTCACTTTCAGCTTCAGATGGGCCCGTCCATCCGATGCTTTCAAGAATGGGGAAAGGTCCGAACTGGAGAGGTCGAAATCCCAGGTCTGCCTGCCGAAATCGAGCTTCAGGAGCACGATGTCCGCGCTCTCGGATTTGCTGGTCTTGAATATCCAGACATTCCCCCGGCGCACCCACCCGCCATTGGCCTCCGACGAAGACCATGTGTATCCGTTCAGGGCGACCGATGCTCCCTGGGCGGGGACGAATTGGCGGGCTTTCATGGGGATGGGTTTGAGTTTCCCATTAGGCTTCAGCCATGCCATCTTGCCACCATTAAGGGAGTAGCTGCTGAGTGCAACCCCGGAGCTGTTTTCGAGGCCTGCTCCAGACGCCGCATATTCCCCTTCCGGGGCATTCGCTTTCGGTGGGGTGCGTCCCACCACTTTCCCCGATACCATGTCGGGGAGGGGGCTGGCGCCCGACTGTCCACCGCCGACCGTGGTATACGACACTATCTTCCAGTGCATGGCCCACGGCAACTGCGAGTTGTAGCCGGCGGGAATCCACGGTGCATTGGCGTCCGTCGCCTGGAGCAGGTAGGGCTGGACGGTCAGAGATTTGATGCAACCCGGTTCGGAGCAGGTGGGCATCCCAAGAGCTGCCTCGACGGTGGTCCCCAGGGTGGTCGTGGTTGTCATGGAATTCGAAAAGTGTCCGTCGTAACCCGCGTCGACGTGCAAGCCCTTCAACCATGTGGCGGTACTGAGACTTGCCTTGTTCGCGGCTTCAACATCCGATGTTTCTCCGCTGGTCGTAATAGTTTGTTTGTCTTTCGAATAGGAGACACTCCCGTTGGTGCTGCCGCCGAAGCTGATTGTGTTGATCTTGGTCTCGCCCGCGGTGCTGTCTCCCAGTAGTGTTTTGTAATGGTTCGTGGCGGAATTGGATTCCCATCCCTGCGTCCACCCCGTTAAATCCGTCGAATTCGTGAGCGGTGCGACCCCGCTCAGCAGACCCGGGAAGTCGTCGTTCGGGCCGCCCGGGTTCGCCAGTTCGAAGGCCGCCGGGCGGAAAGAGAGATCTCCCTGGTTTACCTGGGTGGTAGTGATGTCCTGGTTGAGTGGCGTCCCGGTATTCGCAGTTGTGTCGTAGTCATAGGCATAAAGCGCGTAATCCTGCACGACAATGGTCGGTACGTGAAAAAAGGCCCAGCCCATCGTGCCGATGCTGGCGGCATCATTGGGATCCGTGGCCGCGTATTGGGTACCGAACGTTTGCGCATAGCTCACGGTGGAGGTCGTGGTTGTTCCGTTCGCGCTCTCCCATGCGTGCCGGTAGCTGGCGTCCGGCTTGTCCTTGAAACCGACGGCCCGCCCAAGACCGGCCTGGACCGTGATGCCGGCGGAAACCAGGATATTTTTGTCCGTTTCCTGGCTGTTGGACACCTCGCTGGTATCGTTCTGGCCGTAAGTGACATTGGAGAGGGCCGCGAGTTGAAAGTCCTCCGAGTTATTGACGGCGAAAGGGGGAGAACCCATGACCATGCCCACCAGCGTCCAGTACTTCCGAAGCGTGGCATTCTGCTCATCCGAGACGCCCGTGCCGGTGTCGGTGGCTGTCCCGCCCGGATTGGCGCAAGTGGGGGGGATGTCGGCGTTCACGGGAACCATGGCGTCGGAGGTAAATTTGAGGACCTGTTTGAGTGTTGATTCGTAAAGCGAATACGTGGTGTCGATCACCAGATGCTGTACCAGGACGCCGGTGTCGGGGTTACACACCGGGGTGAACCAGGGGAAGGCACGAATGGTGGCATAGTCATAGCCACCCGTGTTAGGGAGGAAAACTTCGGGATCGAGCGTCCACGCCCCCCCGGAAGAGTTGTAACTGTATTCAAGACGCATGAGGAAATTGGGATCGCCTGCCAGGCTGTAGTCATCGAAGCCGAGGAAAAGCTGGAGAGCGGGGGTCTTCGCGCCGGCTTTAAAACCCCCGCTGCCATTGAAATCATTACCGGGCAGCATGGTAAATGCCGGGGACTCAGTCCCGGCGAACAGGCCCAGGCACCGGTGAAAATATCCGGTTTGGTCGGTTGTTGAAAGGATATTGATATTCGAGCCATGAATAACGGAGGCCGCTCCAAACTGGCCGTTCCAGGACTTGAAGTGGAGGGAAGCATATCCCCCGTCATTAGTCGTATAACTTCCATAAATGATCATAATCAGTGGATCGGCATCGGGGGGGTAATAAGGGATGGCGTCCAGCGGTTCCAGGTAGGTGCCGTCGGCCTGGAGCGCCGGGTGGGAACTCCAGTTGACGCCATCGGCGCTGGTGTAGGTCCCGTTATCCGCAAAGACGTAGAGCAGGCCGTTGAAGACGACTATTGCCGCGTTGGCCAGGTCCGCGACCGAACCGGTATATTTCCCGTACGTATTGGAATCCGTGCGATACACGGGTCCCAGGTCCTTGGGGCCCACGTAGGCACTGTTCACGCCGTTCGCCCGGACGAAGTCGCCGCTTGTAAGGTCCCAGGCTATTACGTAAAGATGGGTAACGGAAGCCAGCCCGGTGGAGCTGTTAGTCTTGCATCCAGGGTTGCCGGTGTAAGCGAAAAAGATCTTTTGGTCGAACACGGCCGCGTTCTCGCTCAAGCTGCCAAAATCAGGGGTGCAGGAGTTCACGTCCTGGGTCACCGCCTTTCCCAGGGCCAGGGAAAAGTTGGAATCCACCTTCCCCGACTGGTGGGAGATGGTCTGGTGCTTGGCATCGGCGCCGACGCTCAGGTAGTGAACCTCGCCGTTCACATAGACCCCCCGATACATGAGGGCCTCCGCCTTCGGTGTAGGCCAAACGGAAAAAGCGAGGAGTATTGCGATGAAGATAATGGACGAGAACTTTCGCATGAGCCCTTTTCTTTCTATTGCGGGTTGATACCGGCGATTCAGTGCTTTTCCCTTTTGACGATCTCTGTGCCCCTTAAAATCCCCGGACCTGGCAGGAATCGGCTCACGGGAAGAGCAGACATTCCATACCGGCGGCATTCTCTTCGGAGACGATCTCCGACAGCATTGTTCACGAGTAAAATAACGGGGCTATTGCATGGCCTGACGACCGCTCGTAGACGAGGCGGGCAGAAGATGTGCTAATCTTCCTGAGCATTCAGGTGATCGACGAAAGATTCCTACCTTGAATCGGCAGAAAAAGGAAAAGGCATAACCAAGAATAAGCTTTAGTGAGTTGGCGAAGGCGTGAGCGGGTTGAGGTTGCTATTGGAGTCCATCACCGGCAAGATTTTAAACTGTGCCGACTACCGGGGCGGAATAACGGTGAACTAGTACCTCACTCACGAGGAAGGCAAGATTAGGTTTTTTCTGGTGGAGATTAAAACCCTCGACCAGAAAATGAAAGACACGCGGAAGGACCTCGATGAACTCCGGCAGCGGAAAAGCGAAGAATCCGAGTTCGCCAAGCTGATGTCCGGGACTGACCCCTTCAAAACCCTGACCTACAAGATCATCAACTTACCTGTCGCTGATAAATACCGGCTCTTGCGAAGCATTCTCGATGGACCGATTGTGGTCGGTCATTCCACACTCAATCCACACGTAGACCCCGATCCGGAAGATGAAATGATGAAGATATTGGAGGGGATCGAGATGACCACTCGACGTAACAATACGCTATCATTTGAGTTACTCCCTGAATAGATCATCCCAAAACCGTTGTGATGGTTGAAACCACCTGGGAGACGTCCGGTGATAAAAGATCGACTTGTTATTTGGGATGGGCGGGATTAGACTAGTAGTAGACTGGTCTAACTATAGGGGGTGTTTTATGGGAACAATAGGAGCTTATGAAGCGAAGACGCACCTTACGCAACTCTTGGAGCGTGTCGCCCGAGGCGAGAAGATAACCATCACCAAGCATGGCGTGCCCGTGGCGATCCTGCAACCCGCCAATTATTCGAAGAGGATGCCCGTGAGCGACATTATCGACCAGTTAAAACGCTTTCGAAGCGGCAACCGTCTCGACAAGCTTTCCATCCGCGATATGATTGAGGAAGGAAGGCGCTGATGCCCGTCCAGTTTGTCGTTGATAATTCGGTCGTGATGTCGTGGTGTCTCGAGGATGAAGGGAACGGCTACGCGGAGTCCGTCCTCGAAAGCCTCGAAGCCGGGGCGGCCTTTGTCCCCGCCATATGGCCCCTGGAGGTGGGCAATGTCCTGCTTGTCGCGGAACGGAAAAACCGGCTCAGCCAAGCGTCTGTTGTCCGCTTTCTGGAGCTTCTGGGCGGTTTGCCCATCGCGGTGGAACAGGAACCTCCCGAGCGGATGCTCAAAGAGATCATTGCGCTTGCAAGAGAACACCGGCTTTCAACTTATGACGCTTCATACCTGGACCTCGCCATGAGGTTTGACCTGCCCCTCTCCACACAGGACGCTTCTCTCGTGAAGGCCGCCACCAAGTGCAAAGTCCCCTTATACGAACCGCCCCGCTCTGGCTGAAATTATGAGATTGAATTCGCGCGGATCGATCCTCTCGACGTCCCTTCCAAGGGATATTCCATGATTGAGGCCACCTGGGAGGTTTCGGACGGGGAATTCCACACTATTGATTTCAGTTTGATTCGGAGAAAGTCACGCTCTGAAAACAATAACTTCGCGAACCGTAGGACTTCTTTCACCCCACTCCAAATCAAGAGAAAGAGGAGCACCGGACGGTAATTGAACAATGAGAAGAATGGCCAAATGTCGGGAGCCTGCAATGCCTGCCGGGTTATCATTATTCATGCCCGAACACCGATTACGTAAAGCGGCGTAATGGGCTTTATATTTATTTACGTTCGCAAGACTTCCACTAGTCCGTAATGAGAGCGGCGGCCCACCACTCAGGTGGGTTAGCCGGCTTTGACAAGGGTGGCCCGGATACATTAGACTTGCCTATAACGGGCCAAGCAACCGGGTCTATTATTGCCTGACGAACTACTACGGCATTCCTCGTAATGTTGAAAACCGTCAGATCCTGTGCGATGGTTACTGGACCATCATATTGGCTGCGCATCTCCTGATACGCCGGTCCCACTGTTTCATGATCAACAACGAGGTGCCACATCACCGACATACGCGCCCCCGCTCTTTTGAAGATTTTACCGGCCATAGCGGGGCTGGTGTGTGAGTCGTTTACAACCATCTCGGCTTGTTTCTCTGGGACACTTGCTTTTTTCGCGAAAACTGCAGCCGATGGAAAGGTCTCATGTATAAGGAGATCTACGCCACCCCTGCATGCTTCTAATGTGGTCCTGGATGGGCGTGTATCGCCTGTAAACACCACGCTGCTTCCTTTATAATCAAGGCGATATCCAACCGCGCCATTCAGGATGTGAATCACCGGGAAAGATGAAATCTTTACACCATTGCGTTCATAGACTGTTGCCGGTTTGTCATACGGTACTTCCATTGGTATTAGGCGTGAACCGGATTGTCCAGGATGCCCGCTCATTGATAGATAGTCCCAAGCCATTGCTGCTTCTAGATGTTGTGCGAAGGCGAGAGTGCCAAGTTCTTTGGTCTCACCGGCAGGTCCCCACATTTCTACAGGGTCCCTTCTCCCGCTCTTGGCGAGGCTCCCCAACAAGGTTGGCAATTCTCCCATATGATCAGCATGGAGGTGAGTCAGGAACACTTTGCTTGTTGAGGTCACCGGAAGTTTTAGTCCATTAAAATTTCCTAAGGCACCCGAACCAAGGTCAAAGAAGAAGAAGTCGTGATGCTCATTTCCTACCTCTATAAGTACTGATGGTGACGCCTGGCCTGCCTTAACGAATGGATCGCCACTACCGAGAATTGTAACCCTGATCTCGTCGGGACCCAACGGTTCAGCCCCTGGCTCAAAAGTAGAATCAAATTTCCGATTTGGTGTTCCAACCACTGGTGTAGTTGTTAGCGGGAGAACCCCTCCCTCATATGCAAGTTTCGTTGACTCATTGATTACAGCAATCACTTTATGTTCTTTATTCTCTGATGAGAGCTGCTCTGCCTGTGGCGGATTTGCTCCAGAGGCAGAGGCCAGGGCCGGCACCATGCATGCAAAGACCATCAATCCTAATACGATAAGCGCAAAACTTTTCATCATTCTTCTAAACCTCCCGGTACGTGGACTTCCGCACTTTCGTGAACCCGAATAATGAATCAACTCGACTATCGTCAATGCAGAACCGGATTTTGAAACGGATTCCATCGAGCCGAACCCGCATCCATGAACTCATAGGAGACGCCCTTAGAGAACAGGGATGAAGCTGGGGAAGATTTCCCGTCGGCCCTTCTGATGCTAATCTGCGTTCAAGAGGATATACCCCCGTTCGCCCTGAGGTACCGAAGGGTAGAACGGGTCAATTCTGAACGGCATCTTCAATTTAGGGATAGACTCATCTTGAACGCAACTCCGTATGACGACTACTGCTTTTCACCGAACACAGCCGCCGCTGTTTTGACGGCTTCCAGCGCGGCAGGGAAACCGGCGTACACGGCCATTTGCAGAATAATCTCCAATATTTCGTCACGGGTACAGCCCACGTTCAACGCTCCTCGGATATGCTCATTCAACTCGGCCTGCGGGTAGCCGAGGACGGTAAGGGCTGCAACCGTGAGCATCTCCCTCGTCTTCAAATCAAGACCGGGGCGCGGGTAGATGTCGGCAAACGGGAATTCGACAAGGCAACGCGCCAGATCGGGACTGGTTGAGGCCAGCCCCTTCAACGCGAATTCGATCCCCGGTCCGAAAATGGCCCGCATAGTATCAAGCCCACGGTCGTATCTAGATTCTTCCTGTGACATAATCAGCTATCTCCAATGCAATGGTCGAGGACAGAGTTTTCTACTTGTGGAACTTCTGCAACGGCTCGCGCACCGGCCAACGGCTCGGAAGCAGCTTGCCTGCCGGTTCGGCGAAACGGCAGCGGAGCGTCCCGAGTCGCTCGAAAGTGATCTGAATCTCGGCACCCGGGTCGATGAAGTCGTCGTGGTCAAGGCCTGTACAGTCCGGAATGGTGCCGAAGCCCATCACGGAGCCGGGCTTGATGGGAGCCATGAACCCCAACCAAGCGAATACGTCTTCGGCCTTATGGCTGATCTCGGATGTTGATCCCTGGTACTGGAGTTGCCCATTCACCAAAACCGTCACCTTGAGGTTGTACGGATCGCCAACTTCATCGGGCGTGACCAGGTAAGGACCGAGTTGGTTGCCCTTCGCCATGTCCTTCGTCAGGCAGAATCCGCCGATGAACTCCGTGGCCTGAACGTCGCGGGCCGAGATGTCATTGAATATGCAGAATCCCGCCACCGGTTGTTTTTCGTTCCCATACACGACGGCCAGTTCAGGTTCGATGTCAAGATACGACGTGTACGCAGGCCAGGGGACGGTCTCCCCGTCACCGACGATGGCGTTCATGTTGCTTTTGTAAAAGGGCAGCCGCTCGGGCTGACCGGCGGGGGGCTTGGGTTTCGGGGCCAGGACGACTTTAGTGAACGCCTGCAGTAGCGCCACGATCTGCGGGTCATCCTTCTCATACTTCATGTTGGTATCGATAGAGTTCTTAAGATGCCGCGGCGTCAGGCCGAAGTCGAACAGGGCGACGACCTCCACCGGTTCCAGCAGGCGAACGGCGTTGAGAGGAAAGCGTTCGACATCACCGAGTTTCGCGAGGTGCTCTTCGCCCCAGGCGAGCAACTCCTTGGCCGCCCGCTCGCTGTCGGGAAGATTGGCCAGGTAGGACCGACTGTGGGCCAAATGTGGGAAAGAATTCCCCGTTTTGCTTTGCAGCACTGCGAACGGGACTGCATGGTCTTGGATGACAACGCCGAAACGAGGAGATGGCGAGTCGGCTGCGGTAAAGCGGATCAGTTTCATAGGAGGGTTTCCTTTCTGTGTATGGACCGGTTTAGTATTCCACTTCGATTCTTTTGCCTTCGCCACCTGGTAGATGGCGTCGAAGCGCTCGCTGCGTCATGGTATTCCCGCACCTGGAACAGCCACCTCGACAACTTGGAAGCTCGCGCTCGGATTTCGCTGGATTTCTGCCGGATCGTGGGAGCCTGACGCACAGATGAAGAGGTGCATCCGCTCCGGCCCGCCCAACATCACTGCATAGGCGTGGGTGTCCACCTGGATCCGATCCGCGATCTCCCCGCCTTCACGGACCCGCACTACACTGTCCTTGCCCTCGGGATTGGCGCACCACACGGCCCCTTGGGAGTCGAGGCAGATGCCATCGGGGGAAACGGACGGGGGTAACTGCGCCCAGACCCGCCGGTTGCTGAGGGAGCCGTCCTCCTGGATGTCGAAAGCGATCAGTCGATGGCCGAGCGTCTCCCCCACGATGAGCGTTCGTCCGTCGGGGGTAATAACCATGCCGTTCGGGAAAAAGAGCTTGTCAGCGACCACGGACGCTCTACCATCAGGCTGGACGAGGACGATCACGCAGGTTTCGACGGGCCTGGCCGCTGGATCCAGGAAGTTGTAGCCGATGTCCCCCACGTATAGACGCCCTTTGGCGTCCACGATGCCGTCGCTCAAGCAGAACTCGGTCAATCCGCTGATGTCGGCCACCTGTTGCAGACCATCTTCAGCTTGGCGGTAAATCCATCGCTGAAATGCATCACCAACCACGAAAGTTCCCTCGGGGGTGAGCCCGAAGCTGTTTGGAATAAACGGCAGTTCCAGTATTGTTGCGACAGAGCCGGTCAACTCCACAGTCTTGATCCGCTTGTCATGGATGTCGAGGAACCACAGCTTCCCGTCGTGCCAACGGGGACTCTCCGTGAACTTGAGGCCTCTTGTGGAGTCAACCAGTGTCTTGATGTTGGTCGCCATAGCATATTTCTCCTTGGTTTTTGGCTCCATCCTATAAATGTCTCATACTAATTTGCGTTCAAGAGGATATACCCCCGTTCGCCCTGAGCAAGGTATCGAAGGGTAGAACGGGTCAATTCTGAACGGCATCTTCAATTTAGGGATAGACTCATCTTGAACGCAACTCCGTCTCAGGATTTGGCCCGATTGACGAACGCCAGAATCAAGTCAGTGATCGCCCGAGTCACATGCCCCTTCCCGGTGAGGTCATTGCAGAAGAGCACCTCGCCGGTGTGAAATCTCCGCGCTTCGCCGTCGCTGGTCACCACTTCTCCCTCGCCGGATAGGACGATGACGACGTAGGGTTGGGGGGCATTGTGGGCGGGCGCCTCCGTCCCAGCGGGGAACGAGATTACGCACATGGTCGTGACAGCCCCGAAATCGCTCATCTGCCCCGTTGGGTTCGGCGGCGGCCCTACGGCAAGTTCACGGTCCTGTATGTTCTGGACGCCGAAGTGCGTCTCGCCCCGCTCGTCTGCGTGGATCATGGGAAATTTCACTGCTATTATCCTCCTCGTGTATGTCGGCTTGAGTTCCTTGAACGGCGTCAGTACTCGACTTCGATCCCTTTTGCATTCGCTACCTCGTAAATGGCGTCGAAAATGGCCGCCGTGTCCCAAGGCGCGTCAGGCGGTTCGTTGCGGAACTCACGATACGCCCGTTCGACATTGATATACAGTCG
Source organism: Syntrophobacter sp. (assembly GCA_039679945.1). GTDB lineage: Bacteria > Desulfobacterota > Syntrophobacteria > Syntrophobacterales > Syntrophobacteraceae > SbD1. The sequence goes on from JBDKTY010000063.1 coordinate 89,523, forward strand.
CGCCGGGGCGCGCCACTCGCCGTAGGGGCCAAACTCTATTCGCTTGGCCGCATCCAGGGAAGTGAGCTCGGCGTCAAAGCACTTCTTCGACTCGTCCCGGACGTACTGAAGGTACGCTTTCATCTCGGTGACCCCTTCGACCCCGCAGAGCGGACCGTGGCCGGGAACAATGACTTCCGGGCTGAGTTGAACAACAAGATCGAGACTCTGGAACCATTTTTCGTATGATCCCACCCAGCCAATAGGCGTACACTGTTGAAAGATGAGGTCGCCGGCGAACACCACGCCCTCTTTGGGTACGTGCACGATCGTGTCTCCGACCGAGTGGCACGGTCCGACGTAAATCAATTGAACCTCCGTGCCGTCGAGGTTCAGTTCGTAGCGCAAATCGAACAGGGTCGTCGGCAGGACGAGCTCAACACCGTCGAGGTTATAGTCCTCCCGCAATTGCTGCCCCACGGCAACTACGCCGGGGTGGACCGCCTGGAGTGCCCGGCGTGTGGGGACATCGGCCACACCGTGCAGTAGATGCCGGGTCTCCTCCGGATTGGCCACGTGCTTCATCCGCTCGGGCACCGAACGGTGGGCGATGATCTCCGCGCCTTCGAAGAGTTGATTTCCCCAGACGTGGTCCCCGTCTTCGTGCGTTATGACGACGCGTTTCGGCATGGCGGGCCACACCTTGCTGAACATCTCGATCATCTGCCGTGCATGGGGCAGGTCCGACTGAGTGTCGATCACAACCCCTCCGCCCAGGTTGATCAGGCCGGAGTTTGCATCACACACGCGGTTTTTCTCGATCAACACCGCAAAACAGTTGTCGCTTACTTGTTTCATCTCCATATGGGCTCTCCTATAAACCTGAATAATTCCTCAACTTGACCACCAACAATCCCGAGGTGCAGGTGGTCGGACAGGAAAGAATTCGTTGAACGCGCTCACAGCTCTTCAGGTCTTCTACTTTCTTCAAACAGAGTCCGCAGCAGATAACTCTTCGGACTGGTTTCTGCGATTTCACGCTTTCACTAGTCGGCATCGCCTTTGAAAGCTATCTCTTCGATTGCTGCTCGCACGCCCAACGAGCCTCCCAAACCCTGCGAATCAGGAATACGGGCAAGCACTTTGTCCTCAGGAAAAGGGTAGTGTGCTTCTGTCGTGCGGTCTAAAAGCTCCAGTTGGCGGCGTAATTCGGCATGACGATGCGGCGGAAGGGTTTCCGTGAGGTTTTCGAGCATCGAGCGTAATCGCCGCATAATCTGAATGCTGCCCGCCCCACAATGACGTATCTCGGTGCAAGTGAGGTGCACAAAATCCTCCCAATTGGGCGTCCGGAAAATGAGCCGCAGTTTGCCGGCCTCATCGCAGATCTCCTCGCGGCTTACAAGCCGCAGGCCGATCCGCCGAAGCAGACGATGAAGCTGGTCAATGGCAAGTACGGCCGTCGTCGGATCATTGATGGCCGGAGACAATGCTTTAATCGCGATATCAACCAGGATTCGGAAGGCAAAGGTCGGGTCCTGCTCGACAGTACGTTCGGACCCGAGCGCGACTGCCGACAGCAGATGTCGGTCGTCGATACAGCCCCCGGCTCCATACAATCGAAACAGTGGTTCATCCGCCCCCACGAAGTCTCCCACCAGGGGGATGAACTCTATTATGCCGTTGGCGCTCCGCGCCATGTCCACTAATCCATCCAGGTCCACGGCCAACACAATCCCCGAAGCTCCCGAGTGGGTGACGGTCCGGTCAGGGGACGCGGGCCTGGAGGACGTTTCCACGGAGCGGGGGTGCATGGTTGACTCCGGATAGACACTTTTGATGACCACCAGACCGGCCTCTCCAACACACTTTACAATGCTTACGGGACGCAAAAACCTCGCTGCGTAGTCAATCAGATAAAGAAAAACCACGATCGAGGCCAACCCCAAAGTTATTGCAGTGAAGGTATTGAACTGGTGTACCATCTCGCCGCCCATTCTGCTCAAAACCCTAGCGGCGAAGAGAAGGGTAAAGACAAAATAGCCGACGGTGAATCGGATCGCGTTGTCCCGCAAAAGCGTGGTGGCGATGATCCGCGGCGTGTACTGCCCGCCTGCCACCTGGATTGCCACGAGCAGCGAACCGAAGGTGAATACCAGGAAAGAAAGATTTAAGGTGACTATCGTATCCAGCGCCGACCGCGCCCCCACCATAGTCAGTCCCAAAAAAGCGGTCTTTTCGTCAATTCGCCCGGTCTGCAACAGCCAGCCGTCTATTCCGTATGTGACAGTGCTAACTACCCAATAAAGCACCACAGCGAAAAAAGGTACGAGCCACAGCGAGTTTCTGACGTAGCTTTTGATGAGGTAGCGCCGATTCCATTGCATTTTGCACTCTCCTTCAAATGTCAGGGCGCAGACGGCGAGTCGGCGATGGATGCGAGCGCGGGATAGGGTTCCTTGACCACTTCACGGTAAACACCGGCGTGGAGGTCACATCCCCTGCTTTTTTCATCTCCATTGGGTTCCCTATGAACCTGAATACGAATACGCCTAAACTTGACAACCGAACAAAACCCGGAGCGGATTTAGAAGTTGGCCGGTTCCCCTAACGGAAATCTCGAAGCAGCCGCTGGAATTCCTTCGAATCCGTGAGTATGCGACGGGCGGCGCCCCTGAGTTTGTCAACTTCTTCGGGCTTAAGTGCGAAAGAGGTGGGAAGCTGTTTGAAGTAACGACGTTCGGCTTCATCGTCCAGAGCGTCAAACCTTACTTGCACAAGGTAAAATTCTATGTCTCCACAGGAGCCCGGTTCCATAGAGATCGGTCCTGAACCGCACCGCCCCTTGCGGATCTCCTCAGCCCAGCGTGGAAAGCTCTCACTTAAAAGCGCCACAGTCTCCCTATTGTATCGTTGGATGGCTATGGAGGAGTATGAATCGAGCATGGCTCCAAAAGGCGGAATCTTTTCCCTCCTGTCCCACTTGTCATCGATTTGGGTCTCTGCATTCACTACGACAAGGACGATCTTGTGTACGTTTTCCATATTGGAGTACTTCAATGTGGCCCAGGGGTCACCCATAAGCGTCACGCGCTCCAGTACGGCCCGAAGGCCCAGATTGTCTGCAACCCCTCCGTCCACCAAATGAATGTAGGGCTTCTGCTTTGAATCCAGAAAGGGCAGCATGTTGTTGGCAAGGTCTAAACGGCGGGAGGTAACGTCCCTGGGCGGGACCATGGCCTGTGCCAGCGCCGGCGGCATTTGGAAGCCGCACTCACCAGCGTGATTGCGAATAGTAATGGGACTTAACAGCATGGGTACTGCGGACGAAGCCGCACATGCACGGGCAACGGGAAAGGCTGACAGGTCTGAGCAAATCACGTCGAACACATCCTGCAAGAACGAGAATCGTGTGCCGTGAACCATGTCCGTGGCGTTGATCACGATCATCGGCTCTTTCCGGGCGAGCAAATCGCCGAATGTCTTTCCTTCGAATACGTGCTTGTTATAGTAATCCGCGGCAAGGTCGCTGCGGTCATAATATGCGGAAGAGAGCTTTCCCCAATTAATAGGGTTTAAAAGAGTGGCACGGGTGAGGTCCCCCTGAACGTCCTTCTTGAGAAACCGGGCCTCGAAATCGTCGAATATCCGGTCCCTGAAAAGACCATAGTAAGCCGCAGTGAAACTCCCGCCGGAGACACCGGAGATCCAATCCACTTCGTCAATCAGACGTGTTTGGCGGCCGCGTATCGATACTGGAGTGTCTCGAAGCGCCTCCAGGACTCCATAGGAAAATGCAGCCGCCCGGGTCCCCCCGCCCGAAAAACTAAGCATGAGCAGCAGTTGGTCGTCTTTTTCACCACTTACGAGGTTTTTGGCCCGATAACCCGTTTGGGGATCAGCCTGCTTCAAGGGACGGTTGACAGGGTAGTGGGCACAGCCTGCCAGCACTACGAGAAAGATGATCCCCAATACCCATGGGACCATCCGAGCGTGCAGTTGAATAGGGGCACTCGCCAACCCGGATGTTGCATGAGCCTTACTCATTCCCAAACTTCTCCTTGCACTTCTTTCCCATGTAGGTACATCACCGCAAGGGAACACGAACGGGTTGCCAACACTTTCCTGCACCCGTTAAGGGCCACCCGATGCAGCCCTTGGCACAGCCCTTTCTGAGACCCATGAGCACGTCTCTTGTCCCTAGAAAGCAAATACCACCTTGAACCAAACATAGTCGCCGCTGAGGCGGTTGTTGACATCGATCTCGGGGAGCCATTTCACCTCGGCCAAGATTGTGTGACCACAAATGGGCGGGGAGACATAGGAAACAACCGGTCCAATGCCCTGGGTGCGACCCTTGAAGGCACCAAGCACAGCACCGGAGCCGCTGTCGCCAGTGAATTGGTCCCAATAAAAGGCGTTGAAGCCGATTCCGATGAGGCCGTACTTGGACAGGGGCAAGTGCTCGGCAACGGTCAAATCCAGGTGAAAG
>JBDKTY010000064.1:0-39703 GCA_039679945.1 Syntrophobacter sp.
TCATACGGAGTTGCGTTCAAGATGAGTCTATCCCTAAATTGAAGATGCCGTTCAGAATTGACCCGTTCTACCCTTCGATACCTCAGGGCGAACGGGGGTATATCCTCTTGAACACAAATTAGTATCACACCGCCATCAGAACAGGCTCCGCGCGGCCGCTTCCGTAAGTGTCACGAACTGGTCCGGAAAGATGCCGAGGTAGATCATCAGGACCAGCAGGGCGATACTCAGGTAGCGCGTCCAGGAATCCACCCTCACATCGGGCAGCGGGGTGACCGGCTTGAGCAGGTATGCGGCCTTGATCACGATCAGGTAGTAATAGAGCGATATGGTCGCGTTGATCATACCGATCACGATGAGAAACAGGTAGCCCTTTTCCAGGGCCGCGGCAAAAACGAGGAATTTGCCGGTGAACCCGGCCGTGGGCGGGATGCCTGCGAGGCCGAACAGTCCCAGCATCAGGGTCAGCGCCAGCAGCGGCGAGCGTTTGTGCAGGCCGGCCAGTTCCTTGATCTGGAGATTATGCCCGTCGTCGGCTATCTTCATTATTACCATGAAACAGGCGTAGTTCATGATGAGGTAGGCGGTGGCATAGTAGATCGCCGCGGCATAGCCTCTTCCCGTGAGGGAGAGGATCCCGATGAGAATGTAGCCGGCGTGGGCGATACTCGAATAGGCCAGAAGCCTCTTGATGTCTTTCTGAATGAGCGCCACCAGGTTGCCGAAGGTCATGGAGAGGATAGAGAGCGTTATGAGAAGCTTCACGAAGCCGGGGTGTTCCACCGGAGAAAGGCCGGTAAAGCGGATTATCATGGCGGCTGCGGCCATCTTGGAGGCCGTCGCGATGTAGGCGGTCACCTGGTTGGCGGCGCCCTGGTATACGTCGGGGGCCCAGATGTGGAATGGGAACAGGGCGAGCTTGAAGAAAAACCCGGATAGCGCCAGCACGATCCCGATGATCGCGGCTGGCTGGCTGATTACTTCGGGGAGCACCGCGACGATCCGGGTCATGTAGGTCGTGTGGGTAATGCCGAAAATAAGGCTGATCCCGAATATCATCAGGGCGGAGGCGGTGACTCCGATCATGAAATACTTGATGCCGGTTTCGACGTACTCATCGGCGCCGCGGCGCATGGGCACGAGCAGGTAGAGTGAATAGGAGGAAAGTTCGATGGCGACATAGATGGTCAGCAGCTCGACCGAGCTGACAAGCATCATCATGGCCAGGCTGCACACGAAAATAAAGAAGTAATACTCGGCGTGCTTGGCGGGGTCGATTCCCTTCAACTCGCTGGAGGAAAAGATCACCCAGAAGGTACCCAGTACAATCAGGACCTTGAACACCTGGCTGAAAAGGTCCACGCGGTAGCAGTCGAAAAAGAGCATGCCCTGTTGATGCGACGAGGCGACGGCCACAAGGAGCCCTATTCCCGCCAAGCCAAGCGCCCATTTTTGAAGCGGCCCCGGGATGGCTTTCTTCCCGAGGGACAGGGCAAAGAAAGCCAATGCGGCCGCGATAAAAAACAACTCCGGAAGGAAGAGAAAAAAATCAGTGATCATCTTGTTCCGTTAACCTCGCCTCCGGCGGGGACCCGCCGGTTCACCCGGCCCCGCGCGCGGTTCCATGCATCTATTGGGGAACGCAAGCTAAAAGGTGCCGACAAACGGGATCACGGCACTCTGGATCACATCCAGCATCAGCTTCGGGAACATCCCGAAAAAGAGGATAATAGTCACAAGGATGATGCGCGGTACGGCAAGAAACCCGTTCACATCCGGGATGTGCGCCCACCTCTCGTTCTTCTCCCCGTAAAAGGTCCTCTGGACAACCCGCAGCATGAAAAGCGCACTGATAACAAGACCCGCGAGAGCCAGGACACCCTGCACCGGGAACACCGAGACGGCGGCGATGAAGACCAGCAACTCGGCCCAGAAGCTCGCCATCAGCGGCACGCCGATGCCTGCCAGCGCGGCTATGATGAAGAAACCGGATGCTATGGGCATTGTCTTGGACAGCCCTCCCAGATCCGGGATGTATTTCGTATGGGTGCGGTCGTAGATATAGCCCACGGAGGAGAAGAAAAGGGCGGTCATGACGCCGTGAGCAAACATCTGGAAAACGGCCCCGTTGATGCCGTTAACCGTCATAGTGGCAAGCCCCAGGCCGACTACCCCCATATGGGAAACGCTGGAGTAGCCGATGACGTATTTGAGGTCGGTCTGGGCGAGCCCCACCAGCGCTCCGTATACGATACCGATGCAGGCCAGAATGGCCATGAGGTCTGACCAGTACCCGAGTCCCGCCGGGCAGAGGGTCATCGCTATCCGGATGACGCCGTATGCTCCCAGTTTCATCAGGACCCCGGCATGGATCATGCTCACCGCCGTTGGCGCCGCCACGTGGCCCACGGGCGACCATGTGTGGAACGGCCAGACAGCGGCGAGGATTCCGAAACCGAGATAGAGCATCAGGAAGGTAAGCTTCTGGTCGAAGGCGCTGAACCCGATTCTCTGCAGTTCGAACAGGTCGAAGGTTACCGCGCCGCCCTGCACCCACAGGTAAAGGATGGCGGGAAGGATGAGCGCGCTGCCCGCCAGCAGGTAGAGCGTCAGCTTCATCGCGCCGTATTCCTTGCGGGTGCCGCCCCAGATGGCGATCAGCGGGTACATCGGGAAGAGGGAGACGTCGTACCAGACAAAGATCCAGAAAAGGTCCATAGACATGAAGACGCCATAGACACCGGCAACCAGCAGGAAGATGAGAGCGAAGAACTCCTTGACCCGTTCTTCCAGTTCCCACATTGTCCAGATAGCCGTGAAGAGCACGACGGCCGTGAGCAGGAGCATCGGCAGGTTGAGACCGTCAACCGCGTTGAAATAATAGATGCCAAGACTCTTCACCCAAAGGACACGCTCGACGAACTGCAGTCCGCCCTTCTGGGAATCATAGGCAAAGTAGAGCCAGATGCACATGGCCAGTCCGACTGTCGCGAAACCAAGGCTGACCTGCTTGATCAGCCTGGTTCTCTCCGCCGGGATAAACAGGATTGCAAACAATCCCAGGACCGTTGACATCAAGATCGCCGTAAGAATCGGGAAACCGGCCATGTTCATCGAAGTCATTTGATACCTTTGCAACTGGTGCGGTTATAGATGCGGCGCGCCGCTAGACCAGGAAAAAAAGGATTGCCACCCCGGCCGCCAGGACCATTATGAGCAGGTTGTACTGGAGCATCCCGGACTGCAGGAAGCTGAAAAGCCGCCCGCCCGCTTCCGTGAAGAAGCAGATCCCGTCGATCCCTCCGTCTATGATCCTTCTGTCGTTCATCGTGAATATGCGTGTCAAACCGGCGTAGACGAACCGGTCCAGGGTTTTCCGGAAAAAATCGTCCATGAACCAGCGCCGCTCAAAAAGCTTCCAGATGGTAGGGAAGCGGCCGAGGAAGCCAACCCGCGCGGCCTTTTTCCTTCCGAATTCGAACCAGGCAAGCGCGATACCCAAAAGACCCGCCGATACACCGGCGATGAGCAGCCATGAGTGGCCGCCTCCGTGCGCCTGTTCGGCGGCATGCTGTACACCCTGCATATGATGGGTGGGTATGCCGCCGGCCATGAAGTTTTCCAGCGGATGTTCGACAAACCCGAGAACCAGGGTCAGGGCCGAAAGAATCATCACTGGTATGGCCATCGCCCAGAAAAGATATCCGTGATGCTCCTCGGCGTGTTCCTGCTTTACGTGCGCATCCATCTCGTCAACCGGGTGCTTCTCCTCTATCCCGCCCTGTGGGCAAAGGATGAAGAAAATGAGCCGGAAGCTGTAGTAGGCGGTCAGGAAGGCTCCGAAAAGACCGGCAAGCAGCCAGATGGGGTTTGAATTTTCAGCCAACGCGCCGAGTACGGCCTCCTTGCTGAAAAAACCGGAGAGCGGAAATACCCCCGAGAGGGCGAGCGCGCCCACGATGATGCATGTCATCGGGATGAGCAGCTTTCGGCCGCCCTGCTTGCCGATCACGCGCATATCGTTCGTATGGTACTGGTGTATGAAGATGCCGGAGCAGAGGAAGAGAAGCGCCTTGAAGCCGGCATGGGTGGTCAGGTGATACACCCCGGCGAAATAGCCGCCGGCGGCCAGCGCCATCACCATGAGGCCAAGCTGGCTTATGGTCGAGTAGGCCCAGACCTGTTTGAGATCGAACGTGACCATGGCCATCGTGGATGCGAGCAGCATGGTGACGGTCCCGATAGCGAGGGCAACCGCCATGGCGTCCGGGGACGCGGAAAAGAAGGGGAAAATGCGGCTAAAGACATACACGCCGGCCGCGACCATGGTGGCGGAGTGCAGGAGGGCGCTGACCGGGGTCGGGCCTTCCATGGCATCGGGCAACCAGGTGAGCAGCGGGAACTGGGCACTCTTTCCCACGACTCCGCAGAAGATGAGCAGCGCGGAGAGGGTGATCAGGTTCTGGGAAAGAACATGCGTGCTCGCGGCGGTATTGAGATCGGAAATTCCGAGATTGCCATATCCGATAGTGAGGATAATGAGGCCGAGAAAGAACCCCACATCGCCCACGCGCGTCATGACGAAGGCCTTCTTGCCGGCCTGGGAAGCACTCTGTTTTTCGTAGTAGAAACCAATCAGGAGGTAGGAGGCAAGCCCGACCAGCTCCCAGAAAATGAAGAGCTGAAGCATGCTCGACGCGATCACCATATTCATCATGGCCCAGGCGAAAAGCGACTGGAAGGCGTAGTAGCGGCTGTAACCGGGGTCTCCGGCCATGTATCCGAGCGAGTACACCTGCACCAGAAAGGCCACCGCCGCGACAATGGTGAGCATGAGAAGACTCAGCGGATCGAGAAAGTAACCGAACGGGACATGGAGCAGTCCCGAACTCAGCCACCCCGTCTCGTACCGGATGGGACCCGGGGCGCAGGCAAGCTTCACCAGGAGAAAAATGGCGCTGACCAGGGAAAAGCCTATCGCGCTGACCGAGATCCGGCTCGAAAGCATGGGATAGTGGCGGGTGAAAATCAGGATAGTCGCCATGGAGAGGAAAGGAAGGCTGGTGCCCAGAATGGTCGCGAGCAAAACGGGGTCTCTGGAAAATACCTCCATAAGCCGTCTATCCTTTCAGCTTCTGAGCCCGCTCGATATTTATCGAGTGCAGCTTGCGGAAAAGGGCGAGAATGATACTCAAGCCTATCGCGGCTTCAGCGGCCGCAAGGCCCATTATGAACAGGGCGATGATCTGGCCGACAAATGGTTCGGGTGAGAGAAACCGGTTGAAGGCCATGAAATTGAGGTTGGCCGCATTCAGCATCAGCTCGATCGAGATGAGCATTCCGATCAGGTTCCTGCGCTGCAGCACCCCCAGCAGCCCGAGGGAAAACAGGAAAGCGGAGATGATGAGATACGTGTTGAGATTGTTCATGAACTCGACCTCCGGCTGAAACCGGCGGTAACCACGGCACCGATGATGGCCACCAGCAGGACAAGTGAAATCAGCTCAAACACCAGCTCATAGCGAGTGAGCAGCATATGGCCGAGGGTCTCGATGGAATAGTCCGTTCCGCGCCCGATCGGCGGCGTCCATTCGGTCCTCAGGGTCACGCTGGTTATAGCCACAAAGAATACGGCGCTTGCGGTCAGGGCCATCGCCACCTTGGGAACGCCTCTCTGAGGTGTTTCCAGGTGGAGGGGGCGGGAGAGCATAATTGCAAATACGATGGCGATGCAGATGGCGCCTACGTAGATAAGCAACTGCATCATGGCGATGAAAAAGCTGCCGAGGCACAGGTAAAGCCCGGCGACCCCCGCGAGCGCGAGCGCGAGCCCAAGCACATTGTGGAGAATATTGCGCGGGAAAACCGCGATGACCGCGCCCGTGGCGGTAAAACCCACCGTGATCCAGAATGCGGCTTGCGCCAGGGCAGTCAAACCAGTGGAAGTGTCCATCCTTTTCCTTCCGGATTTCGCTCAAATGACGGTTGTCCCGGGAGTCGTGACACCGGGAGTTCCCCTCGCGCCGAGGCGATGAGATTGTGGCAAGCACCCCGGCCGAGTAGTCGCCGGGAGGTCCCACCGCGCCGAGGCGAAGGTCCCCAACGGGCCGATGCCGGGAACACCGGCGGCGCCCCTTGGGACCACCGTCTGTCATGCCGCGATTTGCGAGTCCTTCTTGTCTTTCCGAGGCGCTTCCGTGAGCCTGCCATCCACCCGTGCCCGAAGCTGTTCCAGCAGGTCGATTACACAATCCCGCCGCGTCCGGCCCACGAGCCGGTATTGCCTCGAATACCGAAGCGTATTGGTCGGACAGACTTCCAGGCAAAGACCACAGAGGCTGCACTTGCTGAAATCGATTTCATAGAGGGTGGCCACCTTGGCCCCCTTGGTCTGTCCCTTGACGCCCTGCACCTTGATCACGCCACTCGGGCATATGCGCTCGCAGGAGCCGCAGGCGATGCACTTGTGCGTCCCGGTGTCATCAAAGATCTTGAGTTCCGTGTGGCCCCGGAAAGCAGGAGAGAGCTCGATTTTCTTTCGCGGGTACTGGACTGTTACCAGGGGTTGGAAAAGCCGACGGAAAGTGACCGCCATGCCTTCAAGGAGGCTGAGTCCCCCTTGAAGTATTTCCTTGAAATAGCTCATTTCTCTTTCCTGCCTTACAGTTCTTGTTCGTGCTCCGCTGTCGCGATGATTTGGTCTGCCGTCACACCAGCTTGACAATGATCGCGGTTATCACGAGATTAGCCAGGCTGATGGGGATCATCACCTTCCATGAAAAATTCATCAACTGGTCAAAGCGGACGCGAGGGAAAGTCCAGCGCACCCACATGATCACAAATATCAGGATGTATGTTTTCAAGAGGAACCAGAAGACTCCGGGAATTCCGAGACTGATGCCGAACGGACCCTGCCACCCCCCGAAAAAGAGACTGGTGGCAACTGCACTGACGATAAACATGTTTGTGTATTCCGCAAGGAAGAAGAGTCCGAACCCCATTCCACTGTATTCCGTATGGAAACCGGCCACGAGTTCCGATTCCGCTTCCGGAATATCGAATGGGGCGCGATTGGTCTCGGCCGTTGCGCTGATCAGGAAGATGAGGCCGGCCACGGGCTGGAGAAAAATGAACCAGACCCTGTGCTGGGCCTGAACGATCTCCCCGAAGCTGAGCGAGTTCACCATCAGGACGACGCTCATCACGGCAAGCAGAAGCGGTATTTCGTAGGCGACGTTCTGGGCGACCGAGCGGATCGCGCCCAGCAGCGCATACTTGTTGTTGGATGCCCATCCCCCGGCAAGAATCGCGAGAACCGTAAAAGTCGAGAAGGCGAAAATGAGCAGTACGCCGACGTTCATGTCCCGGATTATCAGCTCGGGACCGAAGGGCAAGACCAGGAACCCGACCAGCACGGGCATGAAAACCAGGACAGGGGCAATGAAGAAAAGCTTACGATCGGCCTTCGCGGGCAGGATCAGTTCTTTCCCGACAAGCTTGAGGCCGTCGGCGATTGTCTGCAGCAACCCGTGCGGTCCCACTTCCATCGGCCCGGGACGAAGCTGGATGTGCCCGGCGACCTTTCTCTCCAGCCATACCAGGAACAGGGCGTTCAACTGGGAAAAGGCCAGCACGATCACCAGGCCCAGAATCAGCCGGAACCAGTCAGAAGCGATAATACTTTCCAAATCACATCCCCTTCACTTCTATTATCTGTCAATTTCCGGGATAACCAGGTCAATGCTGCCGAGGATTGAAATGGCATCCGCGACCAGGGTATCGGGCAAGACTTCCGTCAGCACATTCAGATTTCCGAAGCTCGGGACCCGGATGTGGCAACGATAGGGGACAGTACTGCCGTCGCTTACCAGGTAGTAGGCCGTGAGACCGCGCGCACTCTCGAATGCGAAATAGATCTCTCCGACAGGTGGCTTCAGCCGAAGCGAGACCTTCTCGGTCAGAACGGGTCCCACGGGAATCTGATCGAGAGCCTGGTCGATTATCCGGCAACTCTGCTCCATCTCCCGGAACCTGACGAGATAGCGGTCCAGTGCATCCCCCCGCTCCCCAACCGGGATTTCGAAATCGAAACGGTCATAGATCTCGTAGGGCTCGGCCCTGCGAACATCATAAGGGACCCCGCAGGCGCGCAGGTTCGGCCCGGTGACCCCGTACTGGCGGGCAAGTTCCCTGTCGATGACCCCAACGTCCCGCGTGCGGTTGATGAATATGACATTCCTGGTTACCAGGGCGTCGTAGACGGACCAGCGCGCCTCCATTCTCTTCAGGAAGGCACGGGTCATGTCGATGAATTGGGAATCGATGTCCCGGGAGACTCCGCCGAAACGGCAGTAAGAGTAGGTGAGCCGCGACCCGGTGACGTGATCGAGTATGTCGAGGATCTGCTCGCGGTCGTCGAAAGCATATAGAAAGGGGGTGAAACCACCCAGGTCCATCAGGTATGTCCCGAACCAGAGCAGGTGGCTGGAGATCCGGTTGAGTTCCGACGCGATCACCCGGATATAACGGGCGCGCTCGGGGGCCTCCACTCCGGTGAGTTTTTCCACGGCCAGCACATAGCCGTGGTTGTAGATCATGCCCGAGAGATAATCCATCCGGCTGGTATTAGGGAGGAATTGCGAATAGAGCCGGTTTTCCCCCATCTTCTCGTGCCCTCGGTGACCGTAGCCAATGATGGGATCGGCCTTCAGTATGAACTCGCCATCGAGGTCCAATAACACCCTGAGCACGCCATGCGTGCTCGGATGCTGCGGACCCAGGTTCAGTGTGTATATCTGTTCCGATGCCGGATCTTTTGATTGGCTATCCATGGATCTTTTCTCTTTTGTGATGGGCGCCCGTCTTGCCGAAATTTTTCAACAGAGGGTGGTAGTCCGCGTCCTCGGGAAGAAGGAGCGGCCTCAGGTCGGGATTGCCCATGAATACTATTCCGAAGAATTCATGGACCTCGCGTTCCAGCCATCCCGCGCCGCGAAAAATATCCGAGATGGACTCGGGCGTCTGGTCCTGTCCGCACAGGACCCGTACCGCCACCCGAGATCGCTCCCGGTAGAGATTGAAATGGTAGACCAGTTCCCGTGTGTCCTCAAAATCAAGGCCGGTGATCGTCTCCAGGAAAAAACCCGCTTTATCTATTGCGGCTGCGGCCTCGCGGATGCCGGACACGGGGATGAGAACGGACCACGCTGTTCCCGTTTTTCCCGTCTCGTCGAACTCGAAGCTTGCATCGGGAAATATCCCCGCCAGGACTTCCTGCACCTCGACGACGCTCATTTCCGCCCACCCTCCTCGCGGCTGAAGCGGCGAAGCACATTTCGCTTCTCACCGCGCGTTATCTTGTCCTCCAGGGCCAGCAGTCCTTCGATCAACGCTTCCGGGCGGGGAGGACATCCCGGGATCACTATATCGACGGGCACAATCTCATGCGCTCCGGCCACGATGGCATACTGTTCCTCATACTCAAACGGCCCCCCGGAGATTGCGCAGTTCCCCATCGCGATGCACCACTTCGGGTTTGGCATCTGATCCCACAGCGTTTTGATAACGGGCCCCATTTTTTTGGAAATGGTCCCGGCAACGATCATCACATCCGACTGGCGGGGCGAGGGCCTGAAGACACCGGCTCCGAAACGGTCGAGATCAAACCGGGACGCGCCCGCCGCCATCATTTCAATCGCGCAGCAGGCGAGCCCGAATGTCATCGGCCACAGGGAATTAGCGCGGGCGAGGTTCAGAATATCTTCGAGGAGAGCAAACTTGATGACCGGTTCCCCCGGGTCATCTTCTCTCACCTTCGGTTCCATTCAAAGACTCCTTTGCGCCAGGCGTAAATGATCGCCAGCGACAGAATTCCGACAAAGATAAGCACCTCCACGAGATCGCGGGCGGCATACTTGCCGTATGCGATTGCAACGGGGAAGAGGTAGAGCACATCGACATCGAAAGCGAGGAATATGAGGGCATAGATGTAGTAGGCAACCGTGAACTGTATCCAGGCGCTTCCCGCCGGCAGCATCCCGCTTTCATAGGTTTCATCGCGCAGTGTACCGGCGCTGCGCTTCACGATGAGCTTCGAGAGCACCAGGGGAACCACCGCGAACATGAGTCCGGCCAACAAATACAGTCCCACTGCAAGGAAGTCTGTCATGAGAGACGTGGAGATCAAGTCCTTCTCCTCCGATCGGTAAAACTCGAACGCGCGTGGTCCGGTTTTGTGATGCAAAGATTCTCTGACCCAGGCGTATCGGCGAGGCGGCCACGAGGGGCGGAGCACAATGCACAAAGCGCTGTGTTGTATATCACCAAATTGCACATGATTCCAGCCAAAAGAACAACGGCTATTGCATCTAAAAATTAGGGTGTTACTTCGCTATGTTACGCGCAAGCATCCATTTTATCCAAAGCAGGGAGTCGTGAAAATACCAATTTTTCGATACAAGAATGGTCAAAATTCCGGTCCACAGCCAATTCAGACGCGCCTCATGATTAAATCCAGGAAAATGCCGTATTTATGTTAGAGTTTGTGAAACTGTGCACTTATGCATCTTCCCGTATTTCCAGTATCCGGCGAACCTTCACTGGAACGCCCGCGTCCCGCGCCCCGACAGGTGGACCATACCGGCCGCTTCGCGAGTCTTTCCGCGCCGTCCGGCGTCGCGATCCGATCCCTGTGCATTTAAGGCGCTTCTGTGGTATCCTCTCATCGACCTCGGCAATTTGGCTCCTCACTCACATTTAGGAGGTTTCCCCCATGCTGGTCCTCACCTCTCGCGAAATGGCAGGGCTTGATCAACAGGCTATCAACGAAATCGGAATCCCCGGTATCGTGCTCATGGAAAACGCCGCACGAGGCGCAGCCGCCTTTTTTCGTGAAATAGTCCCGGACCTCCCGGAACGCCGAATCGCCGTGGTTGCCGGAAGTGGCAACAATGCGGGCGACGGGTTCGCTCTGGCCCGAATTTTTTATAATATAGGGGCTGAAGTCGTGGTCGTCTGCCTGCGACCTCCAGAAAAACTTTCAGGTGACGCTCTGACGAACTACAAAATTATAGAAAAGATGGGAGTTGCGACATTCACCTGGGATGAGGCCGCCGATTTTCAATCCCAGTGGGATATTGTGGAAAGCTGCGATGCGGTTATCGACGCGATTCTCGGGACCGGACTCAAAAGCGAGGTGCAGGGACTCTACAGGGAGGTGATCGAGAGAATAAACGGTCTTCCGGTACCCGTTCTGGCCGTGGATGTGCCCTCCGGATTGGACGCCTCCACCGGGCAGATATTTGGAGTTGCCATTGAGGCCACCGCAACGGCCACGTTCGGATTTCTCAAGATTGGGCACCTCATGGAACCCGGCGCCGGACTCGCCGGCCACGTCAGAGTGATAGACATCGGAATTCCGGGCCAGTTGGCCGCGGCAGCCGGCTTCAAACGCTATTACCTTACGCGCCAGCGCGTATCTTCCTGGATCAGGCCGCGCCAACCCGCCACACACAAGGGGGAGGCAGGTCATGTGTGCGTGCTCTCCGGTTCGCGCGGGAAAACCGGAGCGGCGGCCCTCATTTGCCTTGGGGCCGCGCGCGCGGGGGCGGGGCTCGTTACCCTTTTCATTCCCGAAAGCCTCAACCCCATTCTCGAAGGAAAACTCACGGAACCGATGACCCTTCCCATCGCGGAAACCCCCGGGCAGGCCCCGGCACTCTCCGCCCTGCATCAGATCCTCGAATTTGTCCGGGACAAACAGGCCCTGGCGATGGGACCGGGAATTTCGACAGACCCCGAAACCGTGGCCCTCGTAAAGGAACTGGTCCAGAAAGTCTCCTGCCCGATGGTCCTGGACGCTGATGCGATAACCGCGCTGGCGGATGACCCCGGACTACTGCGCAAGGCTTCGGCGCCCATCATTCTCACGCCGCATCCGGGAGAGATGGCCCGGATCTGTGGCTGCTCCACCGCCGAAGTGCAAGCGAACCGCCTGGCGACCGCACTCAGGTTCAGCAGGGAGTACGGCGTCCATCTGGTACTGAAGGGCTACAGAACAGTTATTGCCTCCCCAGGCGGGGAGCTTGCCATAAACAGCACCGGCAATCCCGCCATGGCATCCGGGGGCATGGGTGACAGTCTCACCGGCATCATCGCCGCATTCCTCGCCCAGGGCCTGGAGCCATTTCGCGCGGGGTGCCTGGGGACCTACGTACACGGCGCGGCGGCCGACCGCGTTATCGGAAACGTGGCAAGCCGCGGGCTGCTGGCAACGGACGTGCTGGCCGAAATCCCGCGGGAGATTGGCATACTCGAGGGATTTCAGGAAAATCCATGAAAGAGTTCCTCTTCGATTCCCCCAGCGAGGAATGCTCTCTGCTTCTCGGCCGGATGATAGGAGAACTCCTTGAACCAGGCGACATCCTGGCCCTGCGTGGAGAACTCGGAGCCGGGAAGACCCTCCTGGTACGCGGCATCGCGCGCGGGTTGGGGGTCTCGCCCGATGTCAGGGTGACAAGCCCGACATTTACTATCATTAACGAGTATTCCGGTCGGCTGTATCTCTATCATCTCGACCTGTACCGCGTGTCGGGCCCCGACGAACTGGAAACGCTTCCATGGGAGGAGAGCCTTTTCGGGAGAGGGGTCGCGGCCATTGAATGGCCGGACAAACTGGGACGGCTGCTCCCATCGGAACGAGTGGAAATTGTTCTCACTATTTCGGGGGATGAGAGTCGCCGCGTTCGAATCTCGGGGCTGGGGAAAAAAAATCGCGAACGTATGCCGCTATGGAAAGATGCGATGGAAAAGCTGCGATGTGAGCCGCCCTGCCTGGAGCAAAGCGGCTCACGTTAAAACGCCCGGAACGGGGCGGGAGATCAGTCGAATTTTACCGGCTCCTCCGGCATTTCCATGACGGGAGGCAATTCCGAAAAAGGAAACGGGCGCCCGTTTTCGTTGAGAGTCATGTAGCGCACAAGCCTGTAGTTATATGTCGCCACCTGGTTCGAGAATTTCCGAAGCGGCTGGCTATAGCCGCGCGTAATCAACAGAATCGCATATTGAACGAGTACGAGTGCCTGGATCACAAGGTGCACCACGTACAGCATAATCATGCAGAGTATCGTGAATATCAGCCGTACCCCCGCTTTTCCCCTGGGCACCTTCGCCTCTTGAAATTCGTCCATGCCGCCTCCTTTCGGAAATAAGTCACATCCGCCGCATCGAGTTCCATACCCTTTTCTGACGCACAGGGTACGGAACCGTCACCATCCGTCATTTATCGCATGTCTAATCGCCAATTGCCTAATTTACGGCTCGCTTATTTTCCACGCAAGCATTGGACGAGAAATAAATCCCGAATGCCATCACTTGGGTGAAAGCACCAGGGTATAGGTCACTCCTTCCCCCTGGTCCGCTGCCTGCACGTTCAGATGGAGGACATCGGAGTCCTTCTGGAAATGCATCATCTGCGCGTCCTCGTTCTGAAGCTGGAAAATGACCTTCCAGCCCTTGCCTTTCATGGCCGACGCATAGAACTCGATGACCGCTTCAGCCTTGGCTTTGGCCGTGGCGGTGATCATTGCGGCAGTCCCCATGTCCATTGCCTGTTCGACCTTGGAATCCGCGAACAGAGGTACATCCTTAAATTTTTCGGGTACCGCCACCGCCCCCTGGACTGCCCCGATACTTGTGAAAGCAAAAATCGCCCAAACAGCAAACAGTGCGAGAAACCTTCTCTTCATACAGCCCCTCCTCGGCAAGAATGTTGAAAACAAACCTCTCCGCTCCCTGTATTTCGTCATTATCCGGAAATGACGAAATACACGGCGACAATTCGCACTCAACAGCCTTAAGGAGCAAGATCCCTGCCAAGCCCGGGCCGTGCACTAATGGCTGCCGTTAAGACGCTCTCTTACTGTCGGGAAGAGTTCCAGTCGCGTATGGGGCAGGAACAGGGCCGCAATGTAGTTATCCATATAGCCCGGGGTATCGGACAGGTCGAAATTGGTCATCATTTCCGCAACCCGCCGCTCTTCTCCGAGCAGTTCACGTGATAAGGCCAAGAGCGTCGCCCCCTGAAGGGACCCGTTTCCCACGAACTGAAAACGTTCCCTCGGCAGGTCCGGCAGAAGCCCGATCGTGATCGCGTTTTCGATGTTTATGGAACTCCCGAAAGCCCCGGCAAGAATGACTTGTTCAATATCCTGGAAGGTGAGCCCAACATTCTGGAGCAGCGTTACATATCCCGCGAACAGGGCTGCTTTTGCCCTCATGAGATTGTCGATATCCCCTTCGCTCAAGGTAATATCCTGTCCGAACTGGGTATCGGGAGCTTCTGCAAGAACGTATTCCGCGCCGTTTTCTCCCATGCGGATTCGAGAGGTATTCAGGTCAGTCCTGAACCTGCCGTTCAGTTCGAGAAGACCGGCCTCCATGAGTGAAGCGATGAGATTTATCAACCCTGATCCGCAGATCCCCTTGGGTTTGCTCATCTCAATAGTGATGATCATCGGTTCAAAATTGAGGGGATTGATACTGACATCCTCAATGGCGCCCCGTACGGCACGCATGCCGAAACGAATTCCGCCCCCCTCGAAGGCCGGTCCGGCCGAGCAGGCGGCGCAGGCCAGCCATTCACTGTTGCCGATTACAATTTCCCCGTTGGTCCCGATATCGATGTAGAGCGTCAGCCTGGAATCCTTATAAACACCGGATCCCAGGATTCCCGCGACGATGTCGCCCCCGACGTAACTGGAAACGGAACTCACGCAGTTTATGAATATATGCGGCGGAGTCTGCAGGCCCATATCGCGCGCGCGCGCCAGAGGGACGTTGCAGACAGTGGGCGTATAGGGTGCAAGCCGAATATAGCGTGGATCTATGCCATAAAACAGGTGAGTCATGGTCGTATTGGCAGCCACGGTAACGTGGGAGATTTCATCCATCGACAACCGGTGGCGTTTGAGCAGCCTGGACATGAGCTGGTTGATGGTGGACGCCACCGCCCGCTGGAGTTTTTCGAGCCCTTCTTCCTTCTGCGAGAAGATAATCCGCGTGATAACATCGTCGCCATAGCCGACCTGACCGTTGTAGTCAGCCACACAGCCGACAATCTCCCCCCGCGCGATATCGATCAGTTGCACCCAGATCGTTGTGGTGCCGATGTCGATCGCGAAGGCGAAGTGGCGGCCGGTTGTGTCTCCCGGTTCCACATTGAGCAGGTGAGGATAGAGATAACGGCGGCGCGAAAAATCCAGAGTTGCGGTCACCTGAAAGTGACCATCATGAACTACTGCCCCCAGCTTCCGGACCACGTGAAAATCCAGGGTTATCTTTTCGAGCCCGTGCTGCTTCTCAAGGCCGTCCTCGAGGCGTGACAGATCGCAGATGTTGTTCGTGGCCGTCGGGGGGGTGAGTTTCACGAATCTCTTTTGAAATGCGGGGTTATAAAGACCTGCTTTCTTCAACTCGCCGAGGTCGACGGATGCGGGTCGCAGCCCGATCCCCGGCCTCCGCCTGGTAAGTGTCCGGTTGTCCAGCAAGGATTCCGGGGGAATACGAACAACCACATCGGACTTGACCCGGCACAGGCAGGCCTGACGGACGCCGAGCGCGTAATCCTCGTTGGTCAGGAAATCGGATCGAATACAGTCAGTTTCACCTGACTCCAGGATTATTCTGCACTTTCCGCATACCCCTTCGCCCCCACAGGATGCATTGACATGCACACCCGCGTCCAGGGCGGCCCGGAGAAGAGTCTCCCCTTCCGGTACCTGGATGGATATTCCGTAGGGATTGAAGGTTACTTTTCTCGTCATGGCAAATCCTGCTGAATTATGGAACGCCCGAATCCGCGATGTCGAATGGTCGAGACCGCCCCGGGCGCCTCTTTTTGAACGGTGTTTCGGCTATAAACGGAAAGCCGGTCCGTACCAGCTTTTATTTTAGCGGTCCCTGCCCTGAACCGGGGGACACAATTTGAAAAGCCTGATGCCACCGCTTCGACACCACGCTCGCAAATTGAGGGTTCAAGGCACATCGCCGGACGGCGAAAGAGTTTCCTCGAATACAATTACAGGTATATCGGCGCCTGTTCTTCCAAGTAATTTCTCTCTTTCAGCGAAGGAGGGAACGAATGCGAACCATTTTCCACCAGGGACCCGGTCGATCTCGAAATCCCCCCGAGACCGCCACTCCCGTTCATCTCTCCATGCCCCGCGGCCATCATTGCTCAACTGGAACCTGAACTTTTCAGGCAGGGGTAGTGCATCGTGGACGCGATCCCGCCCGTAAATGGCGGGCTTCACTCCCACATCGCGCAGAAGGCTCCTGCTTACTGCAATCCCGTAAGGTTCGATGGTCCACCTGGCTAACGAAGAGTTCCATTTGCGCAAGATTCGATAATTACACGGGGGGTGTGAACTCCAGCAGACTACAGCTTCAGCTCCGCGAATCAGTTTGTTTCCGGATCGTATACGACATTCCAACAGAATTCGCACCAAAGTGTCAAGTGCTGTGTGCGCGGAAAGCGAATCGGCATCGAGAAGCCCAAGCAGGTACTCCCGGCGCGGTTGGCCCGGCCATGGTCCCGGACAGGCCCTCGTGTAATGAAAAAGGAATTCACCCCAGTCGATAATGCCCGGCTGCTCCGAGCGGTTTTCATGGGAAGATGATGTATTCTCGCGAGAATCGACCGGGTAGTCAGACTGCGTGAGCCCGTACTCATTGGCGGCAACGGGCTTTTCACCTGGAATCTCCGTTCCCGCTTCCGCGCGGCAAACCGGACCGGTGATACGAAACTTTCGGGACCATGCGGGGAATTTTTCAAGGAGTTGATAATTGCCGGCATTCCGTGGTGTTATGCCGCCCGGATCGAAAATATAAAGAGGCTTGGCGCATGCGGTCTGTGCGTCTTCGATTATGGCCATCAGATTTCCACCGCGTCGCAACTCGATAACCAGGTGAGCGTGGGAGATGGAAGCGAGCAGTCGGTCGCGGCAAAGGAGCCTCATGGCCCCGGAACAGGAGTTTGTCGTTAGAAGGCATGAAATGGCGGCAGATCCCGCGAACAACGGATCATCGGTACCTTCCGGAGAAGACCGCAAAATGGGAAAGGGAGTGACAACCGCTGACGGAAGCCCCTCGCGCATGGCGTGAGCGGTGACAAGATCGTAAGTGAGCGTGCCGGTACTGCCGGCAACTGCGATCCCCCCTGACGGTATCTCCCCGAGGGCAAACCGAAGGGCCTTCAGCCAGGATGATTCCGGCGAAATCGACTTTGGCTTTCGGGAATTGAACACGGCAATCCAGGGCATTCCATCGGGGATATCGCCCTTGGTGAACAGGACAGCGGGGCATGGGGATTGCCCTCGGGCGCCGGCCCCTGGTCCGCATTCGCCCACGGGGTCGGCCGCGCCAAAGTCCCTGCCGGAGACCGGAGTTGCCTTGGCGGCTCCGGACAAACTCTCGGCGCCGGGCGGTGGCGGGAGTCCGCGCCGTGGAACGACAGGCGCGAAATCGGGTCCGGGCGTATGGCGAACAGGTCCGCATCCGACCCACTTCACATTCTGTATTTCTTCACCAGGGGAGGACGTTAGCGCACCGCGACTTGCGCTGGAAGCACGGCTGGAATCGAGGACTCCGCGGACAGGAACAGCGGGTTCCGCGACCCGGATGCCCTCCTCCCGCCACCTGTCGGCATCCTTAAGCCAGAGGTCGTACGATTTGCGGTTGAAAGACCCGCCGATACATTCCCGCATCCATGACCACAGATCACCGTCACCGACCGGTTGCGAGGAGAGAAAACGACGAATAAGGTCGTGCAGGGCTGGACCGTCTGGCTTGCCCGACATACGGGACATACGAGCGCATAGAACCAGGATGCAGTATTCCCTTGCCTCATCCAGAAAATGAAGAGGGCTGGGAAATTCCTTCTCCGCCAGATCGTTCAGAAGGCTCGGATGAGCGTCCTTCGCAGTCAAAAGGTCGAGGAAAGCTCCTGGTTGGATGATTTTGCCTGAGGGCTTATTCACGGACAAGCCCTAAGTCTCTCTCTTCTTATCACGAGAGATCTTCAGAAGATCGTTCTTTCCATACCTGAATCCGGCGGCCTGGCCCGGTTCAGAAGCGCCGAGGCATACACTGCCGTTCGCCTTGGGCGGAATAAATCCCGCACGCGCGTGGTATGGCGTTGGGAAAGCAGGGGCGGCCACGTGCGGTATGTGGGGCAGGCTTTCCGGCCTGCCCGCCTGCCCCGCGGTACTTCTACAAGCAGCTTACTGGAGCTGGTAATATCAATAACTTGCATGGCCGGCCAAGTCATCCATCCCGTCATTCAGGGGTGGGGAGTCTCCCCCGTTCACCCTGAGCACCGGAGGGTGGAACGGGCCGGGGATGCCTGAGCGCAATGCATGCCGCGGGCAAGCTCCGTTAGGTCCCCCGTGGATGACTGATCCCTTTCCGTACGCACCTGGATTACGTGCTCCGTGCTGATTCCATGGAGTTAGATCCCCCGTGGATGATTAATCCCTTTCCGTACGGCCCCGGATACCGTTGCTACCGGGACCGGGGAGTCATTCCATCAAATGGCCTTGCTGATCTTCACGGCACAGAGCTTTCCGCACATGGAACAACCCTCGCGATCCTCGGTGATCGCGAGCCGTTTCCTGGACAGTTCCGGGTCGATAGACTCATTGATCATGGTTTCCCAATCGAGCTTCTGCCGCGCGGTGGACATACGCCTGTCCCGGTCGATCGCGCCGGGAAGCCCCTTGGCGATATCGGCCACGTGGGCCGCGATACGGCCTGCCATGACTCCCTGGTACACATCATCCGCGTTGGGAAGCGAGAGGTGTTCGGCGGGGGTCACATAGCACAGGTAATCGGCTCCGGCGCCACCCGCAATCGCCCCTCCGATCGCCGAGGTGATATGGTCGTAGCCTGCGGCGATATCCGTGGGCAGAGGTCCGAGGATATAAAAGGGAGCGCCGTTGCAGAGTTTCTTCTGCAGGAGCACATTTGCCGTTATCTGGTTGAGCGGCACGTGACCGGGGCCCTCGATCATGACCTGAACATTCCGCTTTCGTGCCCTCTCGGCCAGTTCACCCAGCGTCATCAGTTCTTCGAGCTGCGCCCCGTCGGTCGCATCCAGGATCGTACCGGGCCGGAAACCGTCGCCGAGGCTCAAGGTTACATCGTACTTGTAAGCGATGTCGAGCAGGTCATCATAGTATTCGTAGAGCGGATTCTCCCGCTGATTCTTGCGCATCCAGTGCATGTGTATGGAGCCGCCCCGGCTGACGCAGGGCATGATACGCTCGAAGTGGTCCAGTTTCTTCACGGAGGCACGAGTCACCCCGCAATGCACCGTAATATAGTCAAGGCCCTCCGCGCACTGTTTCTCAATGCTTCTCAGGAGTTCCTCGGGGTCCATTTTGTCGAGCGGCCGGTGGTTATACACCAACTCGGCGGCAACTCCATAAATGGGCACTGCCCCGACGATAACGGGTGAGTTTTCCAGGAAAAAGCCCCTGAGCTGGGAAAGGTCCCCGCCTGTCGAAAGGTCCATGATCGAATCTGTTCCGGCTCTCACGGCGGCATCGAGTTTCTCCCGCTCCAGGTCGAGAGAGCAGCACTCGCCGCTGGTCCCCAGGTTCGCGTTCACTTTCGTCTTGAGGTTCTTCCCGATCGCCCTGATTACCGGGAAGTCGTGATTGTGGTTCCTGGGGAGTACGGCATGTCCGGCCGCGATAAGATCCCGCAGTTCCTCCGCGGAGATCGATTCGCCCTCCACGGCCTTTTTCATCTCTTCGGTAACAACACCCGCCTTAGCCATTTCAAGTTGAGTCGCCATAATGTCCTCGTTCTGCTGAGAGACGGAGAGAGGCCTGAACGAATGGTTACCACAGGATCACTCACCCCGGAAAACAATGAAGGCCGCTTTCGGAGAAAACGGCCTTCACCCGGGTAACTCAATCAGCCGATTCCTCCGCCAGCATTAACTGGATCAGGTTCCAAGGGTATTATCTCAGCTCTCTATCCGAGAGCACCCCCCGGCTATAATTTGTCAAATAGCGTGCTTGTTACACTAACTTACAAACAGTGCAAAAGCAACAGTTTATAATCTGAGTCATACCCGTGCTTTTGACATGAGCGGAATCATGGTATCGAGAAATGACACATTGGGAGAGGCATCTTCCACGGCGCCCGCCATTTCCGAGAAGAGACAGCTCCAGGAGTTGCATCGAGAACTTCAATAATGCTTGCTTTGTGCTAGAATCAATGGCCTATGGAAGATTGCGCACATTTGTATCACAGGGGATAAACAACGAGATACCACGGGACCGCCTTGGCCCGCGACACGGGCTTCCGGAGCCCGGTGCGGCCTTACAACTATTCGCCGTGGACTGTTCAAAAAATGGGATAGTGTTGGAGAAGCGCTTCCTGCCAGACCGCGGGCATATAAAATGACTGCCTATGGTTCCACGGAGGTGTTATTCCGGGGTTTTCCAACACTATCTACGAGACAGCGTGCCGGAACTCGCCGCCTTCCGGGAACGGGTAAGGCGGAAGCCCCGGAGCCCATGCACATCTCGCGGACTCATGGATGCTGGCTGGTGTCCGCGAAAAATTTGGAAGTCTTTTATAAGGAGGGATTCATGCGCGGCGCCGGCGGTACGGAAGGCGGGACCGGACGATTCTTTCTAGGCCTCTTTATGATGGTGGTCGGGGGGTATCTTTTTTTGAACAACATCCAGGTGAGCGTCGGGTTCGGTGCCGGATACAATTACTTCAGCGTCGGGGGTATAGGCATCACGACAGGTTACGTGCTCATCCCCCTGCTGTTCGGCGTCGGGCTGATCTTTTACAATGCTTCGAACATCCTGGGCTGGATCCTGACGATAGGGTCACTCGGTATGCTGGCGTTCGGCGTTATAACACAGACCCGTTTCAACCTCCATCACATGAGCGCCTTTGAATTGCTGACGATTCTGGTCCTTCTGGTGGGCGGTATCGGGATATTCCTGAGTTCCCTGCGAGGCTCGGGGCGGAGCAGCCGGCTGAGAGAATGAACTAGCAGCCCCGCTGGAGCGCGGCACCCTATCCAAAGAGGCAACTCCCCGTCCATGAAGCTTTGGAATACCCCGTGATACGGCCTCGGGCGGCGTCACGCTCAAAGAGTCACAAAAGCGCGGCTAATATTCATGTATATTCCCCGGGGTTGTGCGGCTCAAAGAGCGCACAACCCCGTTCTTCACTAACGGTAGAGGAGAGGCTGTGATCCCAATGGCGGCAGGTTCGCCGGATAACTTTCCGGCGAAGAACCCTGCGTGTCTTTCATGGGCTGCAATACAGTGTCACTGTATCCCGCGCTTTCGCCGAATTCCGGTTCCACCGGGAAATACACCCAGCCGTGTGCTCCCGCTTCCCCACCTGCACTTATTGTAATAGCTCCGTGCAGGAGTCGATCCACAAGAGGCGTGTTGGGATCCTTGGACCAGGAAAATCCCACATCGATATCGGCGATAAGCCCACCACTGAATCCCGCTATATAAGATCGGCCGGGGAAATCTTTTTCAATATCACCAAATGGGGAAATTGCCATATTGAAGGATCCGCCGGCACCTCCTCCGCCGCCAAAAACCATTGCTTTCGATGAACTCGCATATTGATAGTTCTTCCACTTCATGCCCTGGTTTGTGCCGGTAACCCAACCTGTTTCGAGCGATCCGGCAACGCCCGCTCCCGCTGCGATGCCGGCGCTGCCGGCGATCCCGGCAGAGAAGTAGAAAAGGCCCAGCGGGTCAATCAGGTTGATTGGATCATTAGCGGCATAGACATAGAGATTGTACTGTCCTCCCGCGAGCAGCAGGGGATCGGGAGCGGTAAAACGGCCGACCGCGGGATCATAGTCGCGCGCGAAGAACCGTACCAGGCCAGTCGCTGAATCGCACATGCCTCCGGCGAATCCGAAGGGTTGGAAACCGGGATTCGAGTCGTCGGTCACCAAGCCCCACGGGTCATAGTCGATCCGCTGCACCACGGTACCGGTATCCACGTCGACCACCAACCTCACGCTTCCCCGCTCGTCCGTCACGAACCTGTAAATCGAACTGTCCCGAATCATATAGTCGGGTGTCAAAAGCCCCGTGCCGTAAACGAAAAGTGTCTTCACATTCCCGCCATCGTCCAGTTCGGCGGCGGGCCGAATACCGTCCTGGTATATCCAGCGGTGCGTGACGGTCCCGTTTACGCTTCGCCGTATGCGGCGACCCATGGCGTCGTAGTCGTAGCTGACGGTGTTGTTCTCGCCGGGAGGATCCACACTGAGCAGCCGCCCAAGCGGGTCGTAGCTGTAAACCGTGGATTGGCCGGGAGCAGTTGTCACAGTCGCAAGCCGGCCGTCCCCGTCATAGGTGTATTGCGCGCCGCCCTGGCTTGTCAGCCTGTCCCCATCGTCATAGACGGCGGAAGATACGGCGCCCCAACCAGTGCGGTTATTCCGGCCGTCGTAAGTGTATGAATCAATAACCGCGCCGTCGGCCGTGTAACCGATGAGTCTTCCGGTAGTGTCGTACACGTATCCATAAACAGTCGTAACATCTCCGATGGTTTCGGTGGTTTGCGTGATACGTCCGAGATTGTCGCGCACATAGGCAGCCGCATACAGCGGGGCGCCGGGGTTAGTCGAAAAACCGGCTGTGTACCCGGCCAGTTCACCAAAATTGTTGTGGTCGCGGGTGTCGCTGAAGCCGCCAAGCTGAGTCGCGGTAATCCAGCCGTTCTCGGGATGGCGGGTAATGCCGAAATCCCCGATACCGCTATCGGGGTCCCGCATGCCGGTGAGCAAGCCGTCGGCATCGTAGCTGTACTCGATGGTATTGGCTCCAGCGACGGTTTGCGTCGCACGCTTCAGGAGGTTGTTGTAAGTGGTGCTTACCGAGCCGTTGACCAAACCTGACCAGGTTGCCGAAGTCAAGACACCCCATGGCCTGGTAAAGGTCAGATTCTGGGAAGGAGTGGACTGAGTCGCTGGACGGCCATCCGCGCCGTAGGTGAAGGCAACCGGCGCCCCGTCGCCGATATCCTGCCTCAAGAGCCGGCCGGCCATGTCATAGGTAAAAGTCACGGTGCTGCCCGGTTGATGCCGACCGACTATCTTCCGGTCCAAGTCGTAATTCAGCTTTGATTTCTTTCCATCGGGAAGGGTTGTTTCATCGGGCTGACCAAGCGCGGTCCAGGTAAAGGCGTAACCCTCCCCCGCCGGAGGAGTGAGAGACGTCATCAGCCCCGCTGGATTGCGGGTGTAGCCGATGACACGGTTATCTGCAAGCCGGAGCGCGGTGGGACGGCCATCCTGATCCCGGTCAAACCGGACGGTCCTGTTCAGCGGGTCCATCAATTCCGCGAGCAGGCCGTCAGTCCCATAAGTATAACTAACTATCCGCTCGCCATGAGTGGCTTGTGACGGCCGGCCCCGGTCGTCATAGGAAAGCGACACCGGCTGCAGATCGCCGGACTGTGAGTTGACGGCTCTGCCGGCGGCGTCAATCTGGCTCGTCGAATGGCGCCCGGCTGCCGAGGTGGTGGTGAAGGTCCTGGTCGCGACGTTGAATGAGACGCTGCTGGTCCTGCCGTCCACTGTGCTGGTGTCTGTCAGTTCCTGCAAGGTGAATGGATCGTTGGGATCGGTGAGAGTCACCGTTCGCGTTGCGCTTGCCGTGGTCGTCGGACCTCCAGGACGGGTGGTCGTGGCGCTCTTGACATACGCGGCCTGCATCCCGAAGCGAGGATCGGGCGCAATCTCGGCGGTTGTGGCCCTGCCGTCTGACCGGGTAATTTCCAGCATGTTTTCTGAGTACTCACGCCTCCTTTCGTGGAGACCATCGGCGAAATAGGTTGTATGGACCTCTTCCCCCGTTGCCAGATATTCAGTCTTGTAGCGGGTGGCAATACCTTCCGGCGTTGTCAGGGTGACTTCCGTCCAGGTGTTGCCTCCGGTTGAACTGAGCACTGCAGCTGCATTATTGGCATCAACCGCCTTTTTCAGAAATCCCTGGGAATCATATTCAAAGCTGTAGATGCTGTCCCTGGGTGAGATGACTTGCGTCAGAAGTCCCCCCGCTCCATTGTAACCGAGGCCCCATTTCGCTCCTCCCGGGCTGGCAACTTCGCTCAGGTAACCATTGCCGTTCACGGCAAGCGATGTTCGATGGCCATAGGGGCCGAGTATCCCGGTGGGATTACCCGATCCATCCCGTTCCACCGTGGTCGTGTTGCCGCCGGCATCCGTCATGTGGCTCAATCGGCCCGAGGCATCGTACCCAAAGGTCAGGAGCGTCTGGTTGGTGAGACCATGGAGGGTCTTGGCATGCCGTCCGGTCGCATCGAACACATAGAGCATGTCGCCATCGGGAGAGGAGATGACAGTTTCAGTGCCGTCGAATCCAGGAAGGGTCGGTTGGAGTTTGCCGACAGATTTTGTATCACCGCCATTCGTGCCGAAATACAACGTACCGTCGGGACCGGTTGCGATCACCGCCAGGACCATATCGACACCGTTCAATGGCCCGCCGTTTGATTCGACTATGCTGCGTGTTCCCTGGGGTGCGATCGTGGAGATGAGTCCATCGGTCCCAATCCTGCGGATGACATTCACGATATCGTAGGAATTGTACAAGGTGTCCAGTATATAGATCACGCCGTCGGGAGCCACCGCGATGTCACGGGGATTCGAAAGATTAGCCTCGGTCGCCGGACCGCCGTCGCCCGAGGGTTCCCAGCCGTCGATAGTCCCCGCGACCGGGCTGACCGTGCCGTTTGGTGCTATGCGATAGACACGTTTCTCACCGTACCGGAAAGCAACGTAAAGGCTCTCATCGGGTCCCAGTGTGATCCTGCCGTTCAGCCGCTCCAGACTTTCGGCGCTGGCGCCGGTATTTGTGATTATGCCGTCAGCCCCCACATGCTGAATGCCCACATAGGTACTGTCGCTGCTGATGAAAAAGCCGCCGTCGGGTGTCACGGCAACATCCAGGGGATAGGGGATGGAGGCTTCAGCCGCTGGCCCCCCTGGGTTCAGGTTCCCATCGGGATCTCCCGCGACAGTCGTGATGATGCCTTGAGGATCTACACGTCGGATGCGGATATTGCCGTTATCCGCGATATATAGGCTGCCGTCTGGCCCCACCGATATGCCTGCGGGCCATGACAGCAGGGCGCTGGTGGCCGGACCATTGTCACCGAGTTCTCCCTGGTCCGTACCGGTGCCGGCCACAGTGGTTATGATGCCGGTCCTGGGGTCGACTTTGCGCACTTCGTGCAAGCCGGCAATGTAGACGGAACCATCGGGACCGACCGCAATCGCTCGTACATCCGAAAGCTGAGCTTGCTTAGCCTGCCCTCCGTCACCCGAATAACCCTGTTCTCCGGTGCCTGCGATGTGCCTTACGGAACCCATGAGAGTGGGCTGCTCGATCGTGTCCCCAGTCCCCAGGTAAAGCACATGACGCACCGGGTCGTATGTGTGGTGCGCACTCAGAGCCCATCCGCCCAGTCCGATC
Source organism: Syntrophobacter sp. (assembly GCA_039679945.1). Lineage (GTDB taxonomy): Bacteria > Desulfobacterota > Syntrophobacteria > Syntrophobacterales > Syntrophobacteraceae > SbD1. The sequence goes on from JBDKTY010000064.1 coordinate 25,566, forward strand.
CCGCGGGAATCGAAGAATCCCACCACATTCGGCTTCCCCGTGAAGGTGATGCTCTCGGACCACAGCACGGCCTTAGTGCGTGCTGAGATATTATATGGGGTGAGGCCCATGCGGGCAAAGCTCGGGACCAGTTCGTTCACCGCTATTTGCCCCCACGGTGTGTAATAGTAGTTGGGGTACTCATAGCCGATCATGACTGTTACAGGCTGTGCTCCCGTGCAGGTGCGACCGTAGGCGTCGATCCCGTCCCAGCGAAACTGGTAGACGAGATTGGCTGGGGGAGAGTCGAAAGAATAATTGAAAATCCGTCCCGCCACCTCAACCCTCAGGTATGCTTTCAATAGTTCGGCGGGTACTGTTGGACCGGTAACGGGTATCGAAATACCCTGAGGTCCGCCTGCCACTCTCCTGGTGTCATAGTTGAGCGTGAATGGTGTGCCCGACAAACCGATTGTTTCTGTAAGGGTCCGGCTCTCCGGATTCAGAGTCCCGAACCCATGAACGCCTCCGCTGTGGGCAGGCGCGTTGGAATCAACGGTAAAAGTGGCGGGGCTTGGTTGTGTCGCATTGGAAGAGGGACCCGCGGGAAAATTCATGTCCACCGAGGAAAAGTGAGTGAGTTCAATCCGCCACAATTCGGTGCCGGGCGCATAAAGCGTTGCCAGGTGGGCTCGTTCTTCCTCGCCGATTCCGAAGCTGTCCGAGGTTCCGTCTCCGTCGGTATCAACCGGCATATTGTCGGCCGCTCCGTCGCCATCGGTATCAATCTGGGCCTTGTCAGCCTCGATCGAAATAATCTTGACCACGCGTCCATCCGGCACCGCCACCCATGCGGCTCTGGCAGTGTCGTAATAACCCGTGGGCACGTGTGTCCCCACGGGAAAGTCCATGAAGTTTTCCAGGTAATACTGAACCGGTTTATTGAAAGTGACCCTTACCCCGGCGGCCACCCCTTCGATATTCAATTCCGCGGCATAAGTATACGAACTGGATGGAGGCAATTCAGCAGGCATTGCCCTGGGGCCAAGTGCACCCACAGTGAACTCGGTCGCTCGCACCGTGAACTGGCTGAGGGGCAAACCTCCCGCGGGCGTGGCGGTGATACCGGGCGGAAACAGGAGCGTCGCTTGGCGCGTACCGTCACTGTCGGTTACCTGTGTCGCCCTGTGCGATTGATAGGCCGCCTGCGTTCCGTCAATGGCGGTCGATGCCGAATCGCGCTCAATGAGCACCACGTCATCAACCACCTTCCAATCCTGCCAGGGGGCGTTCACTGTCCGTTGAGCGGAGATCAGCCCGGACTTGAAAAAGTTGAGCGTCAGCGGTCCGCCCCCGTTAACCACCATGTCATACATTCCGTCGGACCGCGTCAATGTCTGCCCCAGTCCGGGATGGTTCAGAATCGACACGGTTACACCCGATATGGGATTCCCGGAACTGTTTATGACTTTCCCGCGCAGAACGGCTGTCCGGTTGAGTTCGATCGTATCGGCCACACCTGTCTGGACAGGATTTGCTCCCGTATGGAGAAAGCTCACCGAAGGCCCGAGCGCCGTTGCAACCCCCGCTTCATTGTCGGGAGCCGCGTTCCACCGCTCGGGAGGAAGCGCTCCGGAAACCGGGTTCAGGCAAACCACCAAATTCACAGAGGAGTTTGCGGAGACGATTGAACCGGCGGCAGGGGATTGATCAAGCACGTTCCCGGAAGCGACCGATGTGCTGTTTCGATATTTAATCGTGTCTAACTGGAGAGAGGCATTCGTGATGGCCGTCCGCGCGGCGCTTTCCGAGAGTCCTTCCACGCTGGGCACCAAGGTGTTGGAACCAAGCGAGATAACGACGGCGACCGACGTTCCCGGTGAAACCGACGAGCCCGCCGCCGGGTCCTGACTCATCACAAGTCCCGCCGTTACCGAGGAGCTCGTTTTCTGAGTCACAGTGCCTGGAACCAGTCCGGCGCTCTTGAGGACCGTCTCCGCGTCCGATTGGGTCTTCCCCGTCACGTCCGGAACACTTACTGTCGTCGGGCCCTTGGAAATCACCAGTGCCACCGAGGAACCCTCTTCCACCTGTGTTCCGGCAGAGGGAGTCTGGCTTATTACGAGGCCGGCCTTAACCGTGTCGCTCGTCTGTTGACTCACCGTGCCCACAACGAGATTTGCCGCAACAATGAGCGTCTGGGCCTCGGACTGGGTCTTGCCTCCCACATCGGGAACGCTCGTAAACGTTGCCTGTGCCGTGACCAGCACCGTCGCCGGATCGCTCTTGAGGGTGCCGTCATTTACGATGAGCTGGGCAACGTAGTCGCCGGCCGCATCAGCCGTAAAGCTGCCTTTTTCCGCACTCGTATCCGAAAGTGATGCCGCACTCCCGGAGGGCAGCGTTATCAGGGACCAGGAATAGCTCAATGGATCGCTGTCGGCATCGGAGGAGGTACTCCCGTCAAGGCTTACCACGTCATCCACCGTAACACTGGTTGCCGTCGCCGAAGCCTTTGCCACCGGGCGCGAATTGCCCGTCGTGATGATAACGGTACCCGCGGCGCTATCCTGCATCCCATCGTTTACGATAAGCTGCACCACGTAGGTCCCCGGCTCATCGACAATGAAAGTGGGATTTACGATGGCCCTTGAGGAAAGCGATGCCGAACTCCCCGCCGGGCGCCAGACGAAAGACCATCGGTAGCTCAATGGATCCTTATCCGCATCGTTTGAACCACTGCCATTTAAAGTCACCGTGTCGCCTGCACTCACGCATTGAGCCGGTCCGGCGCTTGCCAGGGGCTTGGTGTTCCCCGTCGTTACGATCACGGTATCCGGGGCACTGTCATCTGTCCCATCATTTACGATAAGCCGGACCACGCAGGTCCCTGCAACGTCGGCTTTGAACGTCGGTCTTACCGCATCCGTTGCCGAGAGAACGGCGGCGCTCCCGTCGGGAATACTCACAAAGCTCCAGGTGTATGAGAGCCGGTCCCCGTCCACGTCGCTCGATCCGCTGCCGTTGAGTTCGCACGTGGCGCCGACAGAAACCTTTTGATCGGCGCCGGCGTCGGCCACCGGGGCGGAGTTAGTGGTCGAGATGGTAACGGTGTCTTCGTTTGAAAAAAGCCCGTCGTTTACCGTCAGTTTGATTACGTAGGCGCCCTCTTTATCCGCTGTGAAGGTGGGGATGACGGAAGTGGGGTCGGAAAGCGCGGCCGTACTGCCATCGGGCTTCGAGACGAAAGACCAGGCGTATGTGAGGCAGTATCCATCGGGGTCGTTTGATTTGCTGCCATCCAGGTGGACGATGTCGTCCTTTTGCACCGTCTGGTCGCGACCGGCGATGGAAACCGGAGCGCTGCCCGCCGCGATCACCCGTTTCAGTTTGTTATTGGCCTCGCTTTTTTCGGCTACCCTATTATCCGAATCCAGGATCGCCAGTACTTTTCTCCTGGTAAGCGAGCTGCCCGCCGACCATGAGAAGGGCACCTCCACACTCTGATTGACCCCGAGCTTCTTTACCTTCCGGTCATAGAGGTGCTTCCACTGCCCGTTTGGTCGCTGAAGGTAGAAGGAGATCAGAAACTTTCGGTCCGTCCCCGCCCTTCCAGAAGTGCTCACCTCGAGGCTTCCCTGGGCCGTCTTTCCGTCAAGCGAGGAAGTCAACCGGAGCCATTTGCCGCTGATGTCCACCCTCTTGGCGGCCTTCGCGCCGGAGGGGCATAAAGTGAAAAGACACCCAAGAATGAGAAGGGCAATGAACCCAGCCAATAGCACCTTCAAATTTGATCGGCAAAAACAGGAGGAAAGGTAACGATTCATAGGGGACTCCAGAGGTTGAGCTGCCGGCGGCAATCGATACCAACGGGCCTGTTAACGGACTCGCGGATCAACGGATCTGTCATCCGCGACCGCTCGCATGCTGTGTTTCGGCATCATAGTTGCGTCTGTCGTCTGTCTGGGACTGGGATCAGCTACCGAATATATTTGTCCGCAAAACAAGCATTAGCACACTTGCGGGTATTGAAAAATAACCTCGGCGGGGTATTTTCAGGGTATTGGCGGGACCGTAAATGACATTTGATTAACCGATAACGATGAATGGCGGCAATCCGGCAAATTCATTATAAAAATGCATGCACTGGGACACGGAGTCCAGTATAGTGGAGTCGTTGCTTTTGACAGGTGTGATTTATTCAGGACCGGGCTTGCCTATCTCAATGAATAACCCTCAAGAACATATAGATATCCCTCTTGATCATTCGCGGGTGGGAGAGACCTCGTGTGGATCGACGCACATCCACTCCACCACATTTTCGACTGGACTGCCCAGACGGGCAACACTTCCATAGGCTGCCGACATTGAAAGCACCGGAGCAATATCAACCGCGCACTACCGCCGTAATAGACGATCTCGGTTCAAGTCCCCCCGCGGCCGGCAGGGCCTTTATCACGGGGATATCGACCATTCTATTGGCTGTGATCCTGTCGTTGTCCTTCTATTTCCTTTACCATTCGCCGACGGCGGGCATTTCCGTTTCCTGGGACGCAGCCAGGCAGCACTACCGGGTAGTATGGTCCCAACCGGGGAGTCCTTTCGAGAAGGGAGATTTCGTACATCGTATTGGAAATCTCGATATTACATTTTTCCACCTGCTAAATGACAACATATACATCAACAGTAGAGATGAATTCTTCTCGTGGCTCGAGGCAAAGCGGCAGGTATTCGAAGAACTGCGAAAACCTCGTATCACTTTCACTATCGAGCGTAATGGCGGACGCCTGGAACTGGACGTCACTCCGGCCCGGGCGGGATTGAGCTTTCTCAACCATATCGAACTGCTGCATCTGGCTGTCGGTATAATCTTTTTTCTGATAGGGACCATAACATTCTATAAAAGTGGGCACGGAGAGCAGGGAACCGTCTTCCATCTCCTGTGCCTGACGCTGACACTCGTATTCGTAACCAATGCCACATCGCTCATGAGCGACCTGGCCTATGAACCGACCTACCTGAGGCTGGTCAATCTCACCAACCTGGTGTGCCTTCCTCTTGGAAATGCCATTCTGTTCCATTTCTCGTTACTCGTCCCCCGCAAACGACAATTCCTCGTTCGCCTTCCACTCCTTCCTTATTTATTCTACGGTGTCAACATACTCATAGAGATATCACTACGGATACCTCTCATAAACTTTTTCGTGGCACTCTATGCTCCACTTACGATGATCTCTATTTTTCATGCTTTTTTCACATACCGGCAGCCACTGGAAAGACAGCAGATGAAGTGGATGGCCGCGGGGTTTGTCTTTGGACTGACTCCGTGGATATTCATCAATGGCATTCCAATGGTGATCACCGGACAAAGGCTTATGAATGACACCATTCCCGCGACCTTTGTGGTTTGCATTCCTCTTTTCATGGCTTTTGCCATGCGGAAGTACCGTCTCCTGGACATCGACGCCTTCCTCGAAGGTACATTCTCCTATTTGGTGACACTCGTCCTGCTCGGAGTGATAGACCTGAGCCTCATGGGATTTCTCAGTACCCGGCTTGGGAGTGAGCTGGCGACTTCCGTGACGGGCAAGACATTTCTGTCTATTCTGCTGATTGTTTCGCTCTATGCCGCGATACGGGACCGCGCGCGTCTTTTTGTCAGGAAGATCTGCAAGAGGGAGGTCCTGAATGAGGGTGCAATTCTCTCATCCTTTACCGACAGGGCATCAGGACAGTCTTCTCGATCTATTATCGCAATACTGGGCCAAACGATCGAGGAAACATTCAGGCCAAGGCAACTTGTCCTGGTGAATGCGGAGGGTACTGACAAAGAGGCAATTTTCATGGCATTCAGGGGGCGCAGGGAACCTGTTCTCCTCTGGGAGCGGTCCCTGAACCCGCCGCTGCCATACGAGGACATCCACATAGCGCTGCCGGTCACCGGGGGAGAGGAACTTAAAGCCGTCATTCTGCTCGGTTCTCTTCCTGAAGTCTCTTTCTATAATCGGGACCATATCGCCATACTCACCGGACTCCTCGGACTGGCGAATATACTTGTCCAGTCCGCCGATCTCTATGACGAGGCTTTCAGGCAGAAGAGAATAAGCGTCGAAAAGGAGAGGATGTACCTGAAGGAAAAGGAAAATATGCTCAGGGACCTTCATGACGGGGTCGGAGGCATCATGACCAATGTCAATCTGATTGCGGAGATAGCATTGAACTCCCCCACTCTCCAGGACGCTCCCAGAGCTCTGTCCGGGATATGCGAACTCTCGCGGCAGGGGATCTCGGAGGTGAGAAGCTTCATGAAGAGCCTGGATAGCAGAGATACCAACTGGCACACTCTCGCGGTAGACTTCAGACTCTTCGGGAAGAACCTTATCGAGTCGCAGGGTATGGCTTTCAATATACAGACAAACATTGCCGATGGCGATGCGCAACCCGGCAGCATGCACTGTCTGAATCTCTACAAGATTTACAGGGAAGCGCTCACCAATATCGTCAAGCATTCCCATGCGAATACTGTAAGCGTAACCTTCGATGTCACTCAGGAAAGGCTTCTCCTGCGGGTCCAGGACAATGGGCTTGGGTTAAGAGGCGAAATGGACAAAGGCAGGGGTGTTGCAAACATGAAGTTGAGAGCGGAAAGGATCGGCGGGACGTTATCCCTGGTTGACGACAAGGGCATCTGTGTAAGTCTGAAAATAGCACTACCCCTAAAATACCCTGCCCGGAGTATGGAAATTGACCCTGAATCGGAGTAGGGTTGAAAGGTTGTTTGAGGCTCACGGAGGTATCGAAGGATAGAACGGGCCGCGGATGCGTGGCTACAATGCTGTTTCTTTACTACGCCTCGCCATGCGAATATACGGTTTGCTTCGACCGGCGCGAACGGGATGGATGTCCTCTCCCGACTCAAACTCCCAGGGGGCTATATGCTCTTAACCATCATCGAAGATGACCGGATGTTGATGGAAAATCTGAGGCTGCTCCTGGGCGGAGAGCCGGGGATTAGGGTACTGAGCGCTTTCAGTAACGCAGAGGAGGCTGTGGCGGCCTTCAAGACCCGGTCCCCCGAAGTAATGCTTGTTGATCTCGGGCTGCCGAAAATGTCAGGAATCGAGCTCATAAGGGTGGTCAAGCAGATGCACCCCGAGACTGAAATCATAGTGCATACGATTTCGGAAGACAGACCCACCGTTTTCGCCGCATTGAAGGCGGGGGCGTCGGGATACATTCTCAAGGGGAGCACGCCACGGGAACTCATCGAAGCCCTTTTCGAGGTTCACAAAGGCGGGGCGCCGATGAGCCCCAAGATAGCGCGCATGGTGATAAGGGAGTTTCAGGAAGAAGCGGAACAGGAGCAGCAACTCCTGACAATGAGGGAGAAAGAGATACTCGTAAACCTCGAAAAGGGCCTGACGTATAAAGAAATTGCAGGGCTGCTCAACATCAGCCCTCACACCGTCCATACCCATATAAAGAACATCTATGAGAAGCTTCAAGCCAGGGACCGGCATGAAGCCCTTCGTAAAGCCATCAGGACCGGCGCCATTTGATAGGATTTCGGCCTCACGCAGGCGCGTGAGGCTGAGCGTTCGGCGCTTGCAACGCCCCACTAAGCCGCGTAGCTGCGATGGGGGTGTGGGGGGCGAAGCTCCCCACGATCTTAGAGAACGTCCATCCAGGCCATTTTGGACACAACCTCGCATCGATCAGCGCTCAAAAGCTCCCGCGATGCGATTGAGTTCCGCGCGGGCAAGTTCGTAGCCCAGGACGGCCTGAAGCTCGTCCGACTCCGCTTTCTTGAGGGCGGCAACCGCTTCGGCGTGCCTGGCGTAGCTGGTAGTGGAAGCCTTGAGCTGATCGGAGCTCAGCCGCTGCTTTTCTTTCCGCAGAGCCACAACCTCACGGGCAACCTCCACCATATTCCTGGTCAGTTCCAGTTTCCGGTAGGCCTTGTCCGTTTCCACTGTGATCCTTTCCCGGAGCCGATGGAGATTTTCTTCCGCCTGCGTGAGTTGCGCCTTCCTCTGGCCGACAACGCCGCCGCGTTTTCCCCAATCCCAGATATTCCACGACATCCAGATGCCGAAGGTGCCGACGTTATTCGTTACAAATGGCGCACCGTCCTGGTATGTATAGGAAGCGAAAAGGCTGACATCGGGGATGTATTCGTCATAGGCGGCGCTCACGGCGCCCCGCGCCTTTGTAATTGAAGCCTTTGCGGCCTCCAGTTCAGGGTTCCGGGATAGAGCATTTTGCAGGTAATAGTCACGATCCTCCACTGTGCGCTCCGAGAAGCCGATGTCCGAGAGTTCCAGTTTCGTACCGATCGGGAGCCCCAGCAGCTCGTCCATTTCAGAGGAAAGGTCGGAAATCTTTATCTCCGCCGCCAGAAGTGCCTGCTTGTTCTGCAACAGCGCGGCGCGACACTCTGTCACGCTCACGTCGAGCAGATTCCTGGCGCGAACCGCATTCTCGGCTTCACGAAGCCCCTCCTCCGCCGCGCTCAACCCCGCCTTGGCTGCATCTTTTTGTTTCATGACCGTCAGGAGGCTGTAATAGAGCTGGTGCACGGCGAGGATGACCTCATCCTCCGCCTTTCTTGCCTCTGCCTCCGCAACCTTTTGGTCGGATTTTGCAATCCCGGTGGCTTCGTGGATTTTGAATAACTGTGTCAGCGGCTGGCTAAGCATTGTATTGCTCACGAAAAGAGTCGATGAACTCTGCTTTATCGACATGGCATCAGTCGGAAAAGGCCCCAGACCCGGGACCGTTCCCAGCGCCCCCGCTGGAATGGTTACCAGTTGCGGATCGGACACCCCGAGAAAGGATGAATCGTTGGACAGGCGAGGGAAGTAATCGGCTCGCGTGGAAACTACCTTCTGCTGATTTTCCGTGATCCTGGCGCGGGCGATTTTCAGCCCGCTGTTCTGCTTCAGGGCCAGTTCGACCGCCTCGGGCAGATCGAGCCGCTTCGTCTCGGCGCAGGACTGTCCGGCGGTGAGAAGGAGTATTGCAAGAACCGCCGCCGTCACGCCGGCGACGGGTTTTCCCAGCCGCGATTTGATGATTACGAACAGTACCGGTACCACAAGCAGCGTTATAAACATGGAACATATCAATCCGATGGCGATGACGCTGGCCAGGGGACTCCACAGGCTCGATCCGGATAGAATCATCGGGGTTACTCCCACGGCGGCAGCCATCGATGTCAGGAAAATAGGCCGCAGGCGGCGTTCGCCCGCTTCCGTCGCCGCCTGCTCCAATGAGTGCCCTTCGAGCATCTTTTCATTCACATAATCAACGAGAATGATCGCATTGCGGACAACGATTCCGCACAGGCTGATCATTCCCATGAACGCCGTAAATCCGAACGGGTTATTGGTAATGAGCAGACCCAAAACCGCGCCGGGTAAAGCCAGCGGTATTGATGACATGACAATGAGGGTTTCCGGTATCGTCCTGAATTGTATGAGCAGGGTGAGGAATATCGCGACCAGGCTGATGCCGAGAGCGACCATCATCTGGGGGAATGTCTCGTCCTGGTTGGATTTCTCCCCTCCGTAGTCGATCCGGTAGCCGGACGGGAGTTGCAGAGCATTTATTCGAGGTTGAACCGCCTTGAGCAGGTCGGAGGCATAGAAACCGCTCTTCACAAAGCTTCGGACTGTCAAGGTACGCACGCCGTTTCGCCGCACTATCCTGCTGGTCTGCCATTCCGGTTCCAGGGTTGAGATGGCGCGAAGCGGGACCCGGGCCCGGGTTACCCCGGAGGTCACGTAGGCATCGCTGACATCGGCAAAGGAAGAGCGAGATTCGCGGGCGAGGCGCAGCAAAATAGTGACGGCGCGGTCGCCTTCCCAGAATGTACTGACCGGGCCGCCGTCGAATGCCCCGGCCACGAGCCTGGATACGGAGGCGTTGGTTATCCCGAGCCTGTTGGCCAGTTCATCATCCACATTAAGATCGACCATGCAGGAATCGTTGTAGTAGTCATGATGGACAAACTGTGAAAAGGGGACCCGCGCGAGTATATCTCTCACCTCGGAACCCAGGCGCTTCAGCTCGCCGATGTCCCCGCCCGAGATTCGAACCTCGACGGGAGCCTCCAGTATCGATCCCTGCTGCAACTCCTTCACGATCACGAGGGCCTCCGGCGCCAGTGCCGCCAACGTGGTCCGGAGTTCCCCCACAAGTGCGGGGGTTCCTTTTTCCGAGCGGGTATTCACGATGAACTGTCCGTACGCGCCGTCCGGCTCCTGGGGATTCACGTTGTAGTAAAACCTCGGCGCGCTCTGCCCCACAAAACTCGCGAAGTGTTCTATCTCGTTTCTTCCCGCCATGTACTCTTCGATGCGGCGCATAACGGCGTCCGTGGCCTCGATACGGGAACCCTGCCCCATCCAGACGTCGATCACGAACTGATTCCGCTCCGCCGTTGGAAAGAACTGCCGCGGCACGAACCTGAAAAGTACGACCCCGGCCACGAAAGCACACACCCCTATCGTAACGGCAAGACGTTTGTGACCCATGAAAAAGCCGATAACGACCTTGTAGACGGACTGGATCGTACTCAAAATGTTGAATTTCTTCCTGCCGGTTTCGGCAACACCGCTTTCGGTATCGTGCAGCCCCTTTCTGATGAAGAACCTGCAAAAAATCGGGGTGAGCATCACCGCCACGACAAATGAAACCGACAGTGCAATAGCGACGGTTATGGGAAGCGCCATGATGAACTCGCCGACAGACCCGGAGAGAATCAGCAGAGGCAGGAAGGAGAAAATAATCGTCACGGTCGCGGCAAGCACCGGAACGACGACCTCGATGGCACAGCGCCAGGCGGCTTCCGCCCTGGGGACTTTGCGGTCGAGAAGTTCCACGTAATTGTCGGCAATAACGATGGCATCATCCACGACGATGCCCAGGACCATGATCAGCGCCGCGATGGATACCTGGTGCAGCGTGATCCCGATTGCATTCAATGCACCCAGCGTGGTGCAAAGTGTTATGGGGATCGCGAGGGCCGCGATGACGGCGACCCGGATCGGCAGCAGAATAACGGTAACGAGGACAACCGAGGCGATTGCCAGCATGAATTCATGGCTCAGTTGCGTGATGCGGTTCTTTACAACCGCGGGCTGATTGGCAATCAGGTCGATCTGGATGTCCGGAGGCAGCAGGGGCCTGATACGAGCGAAGACCCGGTGGATTTGTTCACCGAGTTCAACGATATTCCTGCCTTTTTGCATTTCCACGGACAGCAGCATGCTCGGATCGCCATCATAGCGAACCACGAAACTCGGGTCCTGATATCGCCGCTCCACGTCGGCAAAATCGCGGATGTAGACGGGTTGCCCGGTGCGGGAGACATCCACAAGCACATTTCGGATCTGGTCCTCCGTGGTGAACGGACCGGTGGCGCGCAGGGGTATCTTTGCGCGCTCGGCTTCAAAATGGCCGGTACTCACGATCGTGTTGCGCTGCTGCAAGGCCTGCATGACGCGCAGCGGGTCGGTAACATATTGCGAGAGGCGCTCGAGGTCGCTCGTTATCCAGATTTGTTCGCTCTGGCCGCCGTAGGTGGCGAGCTTGCCGACATTGCGAATCGTGCGCAGTTCATCCTGAATCCTGTCCATGTAATCGCGCAACTCGCGGTACCCGTAGCGATTTCCGTGTATGGCAATGAGCATGGCCACCGTGTCCCCGAAGTCCGAATTGACAATGGGGCCCCGGACTCCCTCGGGCAACTCGGCGGCGCGGGTCTCATTCATTTCATCCCGTATTTTGGCCCACACGACATCGGCGTTTTTCACATCTTCCTCGAGTTCCACATTTATGACGACCAGTCCCGGCCGGCTCGTCGAGTATGTCTTCTCTTTGCGGATTTCCGGAAACTTGAAGATGTGTTTTTCCAACGTCTTGGTGACTTGTTTTTCGACCTGCTCGGAAGTTGCTCCGGGGAAAAGGGCCAGCACCAGGCCGGTCCTGATGGTGATGCTCGGGTCTTCCGTGCGTGGCATGTCCCTGAAGGCATGAACCCCGATAAAAACCGCCATGGCGGCAAGGATCAGCGTCACGGTTGGATAGTGCAGGGATGCCTTGACAGGGTTCATTGGCCCACCTCGTTCGCTCCCCGCGCACCCGGATCACCGGATGGATAGCTTTCAGCCGTCGCGGAGACGCTGACGCCATCCCGCAGCTTCTCCTGTCCCGCGAGAACGATGGATTCATCACCCGAAAGACCGCTCTTTACCACGATCTCCCTGCCGTGGACGGTTCCCGTTCCGACCCTGCGGGCATAAACGCGTCCCTGATCGGGGTAGTACACAAAGACCATGGTGGCGCCCTGGGGATCACGCACGAAGGCCTCGGCCGGCAAGGTCATCAGGTCCAGGATACGATCCCCTTGAATATGAGCCTCGGCAACCATGCCGACCCGCAGGATATGCCGCGGATTGGGTACCGTGATCCGCGTCATGTACGTTCGGGTATTGGGGTCCGCGGAAACACCGATAACGCGGACAGTGCCCTCGAAGATATCTCCGGGCAGGGCAGGTATTTTAATGGTGGCCGTCTGGCCGATCCGGACAAGGTGTATGTCGGTTTCCGGCACGCCGACACTCATTTCCACGGGATCGAGTGTAACGATTTCAAAAACCGGGCGGCCGGGGCTCGCTGTTTCGCCCGGCTCGATGGACCGTTTGGATATGAATCCGCTGATTGGAGCATAAAGGGACGCATCGTTGAGACGCTTCTTGGAAAGCTTTTCGTTTGCAGTCGCCTGGTCGAGTTGCTGTTTGGCGCTCAGGTAGGCCGCCTTGAACTTTTCGAAATCATTTCCCGCAAGACTCCTGGACTCATACAGGAACTTCATCCGGCCATACTCGTCCTTGCTCCGGTCAAGGGCGATCCTGGCCTGGCCGACCTGCGCGGAAGCCGCCTGCACCGCCAGGTTATAATCCGTCGGGTCGATGGCGGCCAGGAGTTGGTCCTTTTGGACATGCTCGCCCTCTCGCGGTCCCACACGGATTACTTTTCCTGAAACCAGGAAAGAAACGGCGGCGGGGGCGTCCGGCGATGCAACCGTCCCACTCACCGATATACGTTCGGGCTCCCGCACCTGCTTAATCTTGCCGATCCTGACCGGTATGGCGCTGTTTGCCGCTTGTTCCGTTTTCGTGTCGGAGGAACAGGAAGAGAGCACGAACAGGGCCAAAATGGAAAGAATCGCTATTGATGATCGCATTGAACCATGTCCTTTTGTTCCCCATGGGGTCTTCGCCTCGGAGACTACTCTCGGCCCGGGATATCCATTCGAATTTGCCTTCAAGATAGTACGTTTCGTGATGATTAAGAGCGGGAGCATGATTCCTACGCCCCCGGGATTCCGGCCGCATGCCCGAGCGCCCGAGGCGGAAGGTTCGGCATCCGCGGCGACGCCGCGATAGGCCGGGTGGCGGCAAAGACACCACACAGCTCAGTTCCCACGCCCTTAGACAACATCCGGCGATACGATCCCGAACACAACTTCAAACCATTATCTCCCGCGCTCACTCACTGATCATGGCTCCCTGCCACAGTTGCGTGACCGCAGTCAGCAGTTCCTTGCTGAATTGACGGTGCGAAACGGATAGAGCGGGCGCGTCGAGTAACTTCCTCAAGGCTTCGGGCAGCGCAAGAACATGCCAAAGGCCAACCGTGAGCGTCCATGTGCGGAACAGGAGAGTGCTGCCCTGCCCCGGGAAAAGGCTCCCGACCCTGCGCTCGAGCACTTCCCCGGCTTCCGACAAAGCGGCTCCCAGGTTCCTGTTGAGGTGGGACAGGGACTCGACGGGCAGGTTTCCCTTAAAGATATTGTTGGATATCGAAGCAAGCGGAAGCAGGTCCGGAAACTCGTCGAGCAGTTTTGAGTACTGCGCCGCGAAACTGCCCGCCGCCCGGGCGGGATTGGTGTCGAGAGACTCGATAACTGGCATCAGGCGTGCGATAAGTGCCAGGAAATTGGATTCGAGAAGCGCGACGAAGATCTCCTCCTTGGACCGGAACCACAGGTACACGGCCCCCTTTGCCATGCCCGCGGCCCTCGCGATATCGAGCACCGTGGGAAGCGTCCCGCGGTCGCGATAGAGCCGTTGCGCGGCATCGAGCAGAGC
>JBDKTY010000065.1:0-25805 GCA_039679945.1 Syntrophobacter sp.
GAAACGAGTGACTGGTAATTCTTGGTTTGCGTTATGCCAAATATGCCACAACGCAAAGTAACCAGCATACGTCGAACCAAGAGATGTTGGCTCCGCAATCGAAGGGGTCGTCCCGGTTTTGAAATGACTTAGTCTATCCTAAAAGAGGTGAGTGGCGGTAAGCTTTGGTTCGCGTTATGCCAAGAATGACATAACGCGAAGTAATTTACATATGTCATGCCGAGGGCTGCTTGCCCCGCAATCGAAAGGGCCGCTTCGGCCGGAATCGTCTCAGTTTATGTAAAATGGGAGAGTGGTTTATGGACTTCAAAACCGTCATAACATCCTGTCCTTATTGCGCGTGCGGATGCGGACTGGGCCTTGAAGTGCTCGACGGGCGAATCGTCGGCACCGTGCCCTCTAAAACAAGTCCCACCAACCGAGGGAAACTGTGCATCAAGGGGTGGAATGTTCACGAATTCGTTCAGCACCCCGATCGTCTCACGAAGCCTCTTATCAAGAATGGTGGCTCCTTTCGCGAAGCATCCTGGGATGAAGCGTTTAATTATGCCGCGGGCGAACTCCGCAGGATCAGGGATGCTCATGGACCTGACAGCATCGGTTTTCTGACTTCGGCCCGGTGCACGAACGAAGAAAACTACATTCTTCAGAAGTTCGCGCGCACCGCCATCGGAACCAACAATGTGGACCACTGCGCGCGTCTTTGACACGGGCCTACAGTGGCAGGTCTTGCCCTCGCATTTGGAAGCGGCGCCATGACCAATTCCTTCGATGAATTGGCGGACGCGAACTGCATCTTCGCCATCGGTTCCAACACGACCGTGGCTCACCCGATTGTATCCACGCGCCTCGTCCGGGCCAAAGCCAAGGGGAACACGCTCATCGTCGTCGATCCCAGAAAGACGCACATTGCCCGGCAGGCCACCATCCATGTGCAGCATCGGCTCGGAACCGACGTGGCGCTGATCAATGGAATGATGAACGTTATTTACAAGAACGGCTGGCACAACGAGACTTTCGTCAAGGAGAGGACGGAGAACTTCGATGCCCTGGTCGCAACGATCGAGAAGTATCCTCTTGAGCGTACCGCCGAGATAACCGGAGTCGATGAAGCGACCATAGTGAAAATTGCCGAGATTTATGCGAAATCCGCGGCGAGTTCCATCATCTACTGCCTCGGCATCACCCAGCATTGGACCGCCGTTGACAACGTGAAGAGCCTGGCGAATCTGTCGATGCTGTGCGGGCAGATCGGCCGTCCTTCGACGGGCGTGAATCCCCTGCGTGGCCAGAACAATGTTCAGGGCGCGTGCGACATGGGAGGTCTTCCCAACGTCTATCCCGGTTACCAGGCAGTCACGGTTCCGGAGATCCGGCAAAAATTCGAAAAGGCCTGGGGCAAGGAGTTGCCTCCAAAACCCGGCCTGACGATCATGGAAATGATGCAGGCCTGCGCCGATGGAAAGATCAAGGGTATGGTCATACTGGGGGAGAACCCGGTGATGAGCGATCCCGATTCCACCCACGTGAAGCATGCCCTGGAATCCACCGAATTCCTCATGATGATCGATATATTCCCCACTCCGACCACTCAACTGGCTCACCTCGTATTCCCGGGGGCTTCTTTTGCCGAAGTGGATGGTACCTTCAGCAATTCCGAGCGGCGCGTTCAGCGCGTGAGAAAGGCCATTGAGCCAATACCGGGAAGGACGAACTGGCAGATCATTCAGGAGCTGTCCACCAAGCTCGATTACCCGATGCACTATGATTCTTCGGAGCAGCTTTTCGATGAAATGGCAAGTCTGAACCCGTCGTTTGGCGGAATGAGCTTCAAGCGCCTGGAGGGTGACGGGCTCTGCTGGCCCTGCCCGACGCCGGACCACCCCGGAACGCCTATTCTCCACATCGGTAAGTTCAGCAGGGGGCTGGGACATTTCCATGACGTGGAGTTCAAGCCGCCTGCGGAAGTCCCCGATGATGAATTCCCAATGTGGCTGACCACCGGGACGGAGTATGCCCATTATCTCACGGCATCCATGACTCGCCGCTGCAAACATCTTGACACCGAGATGCCCGAACTCTTAACGGACCTCAATCCGGAAGATGCGAAGCGGCTGGAGGTCGCTCATGGCGGGAAAGTGCGAGTGACCAGCCGCCGCGGCACTCTCCTGTCCACGGTTCAAGTGACAAGGCGGGTCCAGCCTGGAATGATCTTCATGCCTCTGCATTTTGAAGAAGCCGCGGCCAATCTCCTCACCAATTCGGCCCTCGACCCGATCAGCAAAACGCCTGAGTACAAGGTGTGCGCTGTTCGCGTCGAAAAAGTGGTCGAAGAAGTGGCCTGATTCATGAGACAGCCAGGCGTCAAAATGACGTTCGCCCTTCGATATTAAGAAGGGCGAACTCACTCGCCTGAAAAATCATTCGATCATGCTTCGATAGCCGCAATAAGAATTGCGGTCAAGAATGTGGCGGGCGGTGTCGCCGCCGGCTCAAAATGAAAAACCCCTCCCGGCCCCGAGGACGTGTCTTTCGGGCTGGGAGGGGTTTGAAGTCTTATGCGAATTCGAGTTCCGGAGGCTGTGCGCCTGTCCCGTTCGCCCTTCGGTACCGAAGAGCGAAGTTTACCTGGAACGCGACCCGCTGTTAGCCTGATATCGCGTCGGGGTCTTCCCGCAGTTTTGCCATGTACTGTCCAAGGGCCATCAGCGGGAAGCAATTGCGATAGTTGTGGTAGCGAATGTAGAAGTGCTTCGGGAAACCGGTACCGGTGAAATGGATCTCGTCCCAGGTACCGTCCTTCTTCTGGGTCCTCAGCAGGTACTGTATGCCCTTGCTCACCTCGGGAGATTTTCCTTCCCCGCCGGCCAGCAGCCCCATTATCGCCCATGCGGTCTGGGAGGGAGTACTCGGTCCCTGTCCGCGCAGTTCGGGGAGCTTATAGGAATCACAGGTTTCACCCCACCCGCCATCCGAGTTCTGGTGGTCTTTCAGCCAGTGGATCGCGTTCCTGATGTAGGGCGCTTTCGGGTTCTCGCCAATGGAAATCAGCCCGCGCAATACGGACCAGGTTCCATAGATGTAGTTCACACCCCATCGTCCCCACCAGCAGCCGTCCTGCTCCTGAAGGTCCTTCAGAAACTTTATGCCGCGCCTGGCGACCGGGTGGCTGCAGTCGTATCCATAGCTTCCCATGACTTCCAGCACCCTGCCGGTTACATCGGCGGTGGGAGGATCCACCATCGCCTCCTGGTCCGCGAATGGAATGCGGTTCAGGATCTCCATGTCGTTATTTCGGTCGAAGGCCGCCCACCCGCCGTTGGAACTCTGCATGCTGATGCACCATTCAATTCCGCGGGATTTGGCGCATTCCAGACCCTGGCATTTCGCCGGGTGGAACCGGTTCAGGGCATTCAGCACGACGGCTGAGTCGTCAACGTCCGGATACCGTGAGTTGAAGAACTCAAAGGCCCAGCCACCGGGCGGACAGCAGTTTTTGAACTGCCAGTCGCCACCGGTCAGGACCTGTTGATCTATGAGCCAGTTTGCCGCCTTCTGGAGCGCCGGGTTTTCGGGCCTGGTACCGGCTTCAAGCATGGCGAGAACGTTGAGCGCGGTGTCCCATACCGGTGAAACACAGGATTGCATGCGCACCCCGTCCTCGTCCTCGGTGCAGAAATCATCGAGGGCCTTGAGCCCCTTTACGAGAATGGGATGATTCAGCGGATAGCCCAGGTAGTGCAGCGCAAGAATGGAGTAAACCATGGGGGGCTGAATTCCGCCCCAGTCACCGCTGTCTTCCTGGTGATCGATGATCCAGTCCTTCGCGGCCTCGATTGCCTTGAGGCGCAGATAACGCACCGGTTTTTCCTCGAACTTTTTCGCCACCCGGTCAAACAGGAAAAAGAGTTTGTGGACCTTGGACGCGAAATTCTTCCGGCATGATGATGTATCATAGAGTTCAAGCAGTGCCAGGTTGTCCGGCAGCCTGAGCTTGGGTCTTATGGACAAGACGATTGAAAGCGGAACCGCCGTGCCTCTGGCCCAACTCGAAAACTCGTAGATGCTGAAATACAGGTGCGGCGGCAACAGGACTAGTTCCACCGGCATCGACGGCACCTTGTCCCAGTCGTACTGGCCGAAAAGAGCCAGCCAGATCTTCGTGAATACACGGGCATTCTCGATACCGCCATGGCGGAGAACGAAGCTTCTTGCCCTGCGTAGAGGGTCCGAACCAGGGTCCTCTCCCAACAGCTTCAATGCAAAGTAAGCCTCGATGGTGGTACTCAGTTCACCGCCATCCCCATAATAAAGACCCCACGAACCGTTTTCGTCCTGCTTCGTAAGGAGGTACTTTACGATGCTTCGCTGCTTCCCCGACTCCATGGTTATGCCCAGCAAACGCATGAGCATAACGTATTCGGCCGTTATCGTGACATTGGATTCGAGTTCCGCCCACCAGTAGCCCTCCGGATACTGGATGCGTTCGAAGTAACTGCAAGATTTCTCTATGGCTTTCCTGATGCGCCTGAGCCATGAACTCTGTACGGTTACAGGTTTGGCAGGCGCCGGTTTGGAGACTTCGACCGTGTAAGTCGCATCCGACAAAGCTCCCGCGAACTCATCGGCAGCTTTCCCGGCGATACTTCTCCAAATTTCCTCCCCCTCTGCGGCACGCGCTGAGACACTCCGCTTCCCCATGAATAATTTCATTTGACCACCTGAAAGTGTTTTCGTCTGCGATCCGTTAGCCCCTTCGCGGATAGCACCATACCCCTGCGGATTAGAATGCCTATTACTCATAAACGCAGGATTTTTGCAAGCAATTTAAGAATTTTGATCCGCTGTGCATCAAGTATTTTGCATGCTGACAGCAAGAATTTCTGCTCCGACCCGATTGCTCACCGTGAAAAGTCTAATCACTCTTTCGGCGGCTGTCGGCCAATCCACTATATGAATCGGATTTCGGAGAATTTGTTTACAGTGAATTCTTGATGTGATGAAAAAAGAAGAGGCGCGGTTCCCATGGGGGAGCCACGGGAACCGCCGAAGACACGACCAACCCCGTGAAAAGAGCGTGCTTCATGTCATTCACGGGAATGGGCGCATTCCCTGCTTTTTACAGAGTCTGCGCACTTAGTAGTTCCAACGGGTTAGAGTAGGGTACAGGATGGCCTTTTTGCCAATTGCCGCATCTTTCATTCCGTAAATCTTCGGAAATATAGGATGTGGGCATAAAAAACAGGGAATGCTTCCCCTGGGAATCCCGATGCCCCGGAATTACACGCTAAATTCGTTCTCCCTTGTTTAGCAGTTGTAACGGACGCGTGAGTTCCCGGTCATGCCGATGCAATCGAAAAACGGCCGGACATTGCATGTGAGTTGCCGGAATTAACCCTTCGCCTGTTAGTGCATCCGGGCCGGGAGGGGAGGTTACACGGTTCCGGTTATTTTTTGCGCTTCGTGCAACTCGCGCCCTGTGCGCAAGCCGGAATCTTTCTTGACCTCGGTATCTTCCCTCTATACCATAGTGAAACAGTATAGAATGGCGTCTCCCTCGTGAGGCTGGATTCCGGGAATGTTCCCCGGGAAGTCTTCCCGATGTACGCCTGATATTCGGCTGAGGTTGCTCATACCGCGGAAGGGAGATTCCGGCAATGCAGGCTGAACGTCGTCAATTGAATGAACTCCTGAAAAGCTTACAAGGGGTGGTGGTCGCCTTTTCCGGAGGTGTGGACAGCTCCGTGCTCCTGGCAGCGGGCCACGAAGCTCTGGGAGACTCCGTGCTGGCGGTCACGGGTACATCGGCCAGTCTCCCCGCCCACGACTTGGACATGGCGAGGATGGTCTCATCCTGCCTGGGTGTGCGGTGGGTTACCCTTGAAAGCGGAGAGCTCGCGGATCCCCGCTACAGTGCTAATCCCTCCAATCGCTGTTATTACTGCAAAACAAACCTTTACAAGCGCCTGCTGGCCCGGGCATCCGAGGAGCGGCTGCCGTTTGTCGTGGAGGGAAGCACGGCCGACGACCTCCAGGATTATCGACCCGGTATAGCGGCAGCGCGCGAACTCGGCATACGGTCGCCTTTCCTTGAACTGGGTATCGGCAAAGAGATGATTCGCCGGCTTGCAAGATCTTTCGGCCTGCCCAACTGGGACAAACCTTCTTCACCCTGTCTTGCTTCCAGGATTCCCTACGGGGAACTTATCACTCCCGAGCGGCTTCAGCGCATTGGCAGGAGCGAATCGCTGCTGCGGGAAATGGGATTTCGACAGCTGCGCGTCCGTGACCACGGAACGCTTGCCAGGGTCGAACTATCACCGGAAGACATCGTGCGGCTGGTTGATCCGGGGTTGCGGGAGGCTATCGCCTCCGCCTGCGAATCAGTCGGCTATACGTTTGTCACGGTTGATTTGCGAGGATATCGGACCGGTGCCATGAACGTGGCTTTGGCCGGCATTTCCGCCAAAGTCGCGACCGAGTGACAGGCCCGGGCAAGATTTTGGAGGAAGGGGAGCATACAGCATGAGAATCGAAACCATCCTGGCTCATGCCGGACTGTGTACTGATGAAACGACCGGCGCCATCAGTACTCCGATCTATCAGACCGCCACCTTCCGGCATCCCGCCCTGGGGGTCTCCACGGGCTATGATTACTCCAGGACGGTTAATCCAACCCGCCAGGCGCTGGAAAAAGTGATCGCGGAGCTTGAAAACGGAGACCGGGGGTTTGCCTTCGCATCGGGCATGGCTGCCATAACAGCAATATTGATGCTGTTTTCTTCCGGAGACCACCTGATCGTCTCGGACGATTTATACGGCGGGACATATCGCGTTTTTGAAAGGAATTTTCGGCAATTCGGGCTGACGGTTACCTATGCGGACACCTCGGACCTGGACTGCGTCCGAAACGCCCTTATCCCCGGAAAGTCGAAGGCGATTTTTATCGAAACTCCGACCAATCCACTGATGAAGATCACCGATTTGGATCAGACTGCCGCCCTGGCACGATCAAAGGGGCTGCTCACCATCGTGGATAACACTTTCATGACGCCTTATCTCCAGCGTCCCCTGGATTTCGGGGCGGATGTCGTGGTACACAGCGGGACAAAGTTCCTCGGTGGACACAACGACGTGCTCTCGGGGGCGGTGGTCACACGATCGGCGGAACTAAACGACAGGGTGGGGTTCATTCAGAATGCAACCGGAGGCGTTCTGGGCCCCCAGGACAGTTGGCTGGTGCTGCGCGGGTTGAAGACCCTTGCTTTGCGGGTGGAAAAACAGCAGGAAAACGCTCAAAAATTAGCGGAATGGCTGGCACGAAACGACAAGGTCAGGAGAGTCTACTATCCGGGACTTTCCCAGCATCACGGCCATCAGGTGCAGCGAAAACAAAGCTCCGGATACGGGGCGATGCTCTCGTTCAGGGTCCCTGATTCGAGTTGGGCCGGGAGAATTATCAATCGGGTAAAGGTGATAACATTTGCCGAAAGTCTTGGAGGAGTGGAATCCTTGATCACCTACCCGGTCAGACAGACTCACGGCGACATTCCCGTGCAAATCAGGGAAAAGATCGGGGTCACGGACGACCTGCTGCGGCTTTCGGTTGGTATCGAGCACCCGGATGACCTGATTGGGGACCTGGAACAGGCGATGGATGTCTGATACGTGTTTACGTTCAGGATGTTGTTCTTCGCGCTCAAAAGAGCGGGGGAAAGATTCCATCGCCTGTCATGAGGCTCAGCCGGGCACTCACGCGCAAGCGCGCGAGACCGAGCGCTCGGCGCCATAACGAGCCGCGTGGCGGCGAAGGGGGTGTAGGGGGCGCAGTTCCCCGCGCTTTTAGAAAATATCCATCGATACCATCGTGAACGCAACTGGGTATGAGAGCCTCCGGGCCGGGGCGGCCCCGGCTTTCCCGGGATCACAAGCGAATTCGGACGTTGGACAACAACGGTGACAGAGGAGGTTGGCG
Source organism: Syntrophobacter sp. (assembly GCA_039679945.1). Classification (GTDB taxonomy): domain Bacteria; phylum Desulfobacterota; class Syntrophobacteria; order Syntrophobacterales; family Syntrophobacteraceae; genus SbD1. The sequence goes on from JBDKTY010000065.1 coordinate 7,976, forward strand.
CGTGAAATATGGTACCCTGATCCTGCACAACGGCAATGAACTCGATCCACATACAGGTGCTCTGAGCATCCCGGTGTATCAGGCATCGACCTTCCATCAGCACGATATCGATAATCTCGGTAAGTATGGGTATTCCCGTTCGGGAAATCCTACCCGGGACGCACTGGAAAAGACACTGGCCGCGTTGGAAAATGGCACGCACGCTTATGCCTTCTCTTCCGGAATGGCGGCCACTTCCTCGGCCCTGGCAATCCTGGCGCAGGGTGACCACGTGGTGGCGCCAGAAGATATCTATGGAGGATCATACCGAATTTTAACCAGCTTTTTCAATAGGTTCGGTATAGAGACATCCTTCGTGGACATGACCAGGCTGGAGAATGTGGAGCAAGCCATCAGACAGAACACTCGGGTGCTGTTCCTGGAGACCCCGTCCAATCCGCTCCTGAAGATAGTCGATATTGCGGGAGCGGTTGAAATAGCCCGGAAACACGGTCTTTTGACAATGATGGACAACACCTTCATGTCGCCTTACCTGCAGCGGCCGCTGGACATGGGGGTCGATATCGTTATCCATAGCGCGACAAAGTTCCTCGGGGGCCACAGTGATCTGATCGCGGGAGCGGTCATTACGAGTTCCGAAGAACTGGCCGCGAGGATTTACTCTGTTCAGTACAGCTTCGGGGCGGTTCTGGGTCCGCAGGACAGTTGGCTGCTGCTGCGGGGAATCAAGACCTTGAGGGCGCGGATGGAGCTGCAGCAGCAATCGGCGATGCAACTCGCGCGGTGGTTGAAGAAGCAGTCCTGGGTGACGGATGTCTACTACCCCGGCCTGCCGGACCATCCCGGACACGAAATCGCCAGGGAGCAGGCCAGTGGTTTCGGCGCGGTGCTATCATTTAAAACCGATACTGTTGAGCGAGCAAAACGGATCATGAAGCAAGTGAAGCTGTGGTCGGTGGCCGTCAGCCTCGGCGGTGTGGAATCGATACTCTCCTATCCCGTCAAGATGTCCCACGCGGCTATTCCGCCCCGGGACAGGGAAAGGCTGGGGATTACCGATTCCCTGATCCGGCTGTCGGTGGGGCTGGAAGAGGTGGATGACCTGATCGAAGATTTGGAAGTCTGATGTGAATGACCGATTCCGGGTGCGGGTAGCGTGGGCATTTCCCATTTGACGCCGCCGGCGCCGCATCCGGTTTGACTTCCCTGCCCCTGGTCGGGCGGGCGCCAACTTTTCCGGGATCTTCCCGGCCGCCATGCTCCGCCTTGACCCGTCGACCTCGCGTTTTGGCCCCCGCGATTCCCTCAACAATGCCAATATACCCTCACCTTATCCTCGGGCTGTGCTAACCGCTCGTCGCCTGTTCCCCCTTTTTGTCCAAGCTGCCGTTTCGACATCATTTCCCGCCGATGCCCGAGGCGACATTGCTCTGGATGCGACCTGGCGCTGATTTACCCGGTCCATTCAAGACAGCGCCTCCGCTTCTTCGTTCATTCAAAATCCCGCGACTCATTCCGGCCCTTCAAGGCTGGCTCTATTGGAAATTGTGGAAGAACTTCCATCTTGGCTGAAAAAAATCTTGACATGCGAATTTGCCGGGTGCTTAATCTGCATGAAGTCGATTGATTTAATGCACAATATGATTGGCGCGCCACAAACCATGCTGCGGGTTGTGATAACTACTATTCCATGAAGGGAGTTTTCCATGATTTCCAAGATGCTTGTCACACTGTTGGCGGTTTTGTTTCTCGCTGCTGTTTCCGCGCTGCCCGTTTCGGCGGTTGATGCCGTTACCTTGCTCAATGTCTCTTACGATCCCACCCGCGAACTCTACCAGGACTTCAATAAGGCCTTTGCCAATCATTGGTTGAAGAAGACCGGACAGAACGTCGAAATCAAACAATCGCACGGCGGCTCGGGCAAACAGGCGCGTTCGGTAATCGATGGACTGGAGGCCGATGTCGTCACCCTGGCCATGGCGTACGATATCGACGAAATTCAGAAAAAAGGGCTTGTGAATGAAGGGTGGCAACAACGACTGTCTCACAATAGCTCACCTTATACATCGACAATCATTTTCCTGGTTCGCAAGGGCAATCCGAAACAGATCAAGGACTGGGATGATCTTGTCAAACCGGGTATCGCGGTGATTACCCCCAACCCCAAGACCTCGGGAGGCGCTCGTTGGAACTACTTGGCCGCATGGGCGTACGCTCTTGGGCAAAAAGGCGGGAATGAGGCCTCCGCCAGGGAGTTTGTGCGCAAGCTCTTCAAAAACGTTGCTGTGCTCGATGCGGGCGCGCGCGGGTCCACGACGACCTTCGTCCAGCGAGGGATCGGCGATGTTTTTCTGTCCTGGGAGAACGAGGCATTTCTCGCCATCAAGGAATTGGGCTCTGACAAGTTCGAGATAGTAATTCCATCTGTCAGCATCCTGGCCGAACCGTCGGTTTCCGTGGTTGACAAGGTGGTTGAGAAGCATGGGACAAGGGCCGTGGCGGAAGCATACCTGGGATACCTGTACACCGAAGAGGGGCAGGAAATCGCCGCCAGGCACTACTACCGGCCGACCAATGAAAAGATTGCCGCCGCCTCCACTGTATTTCCGAAGCTGAAGCTCTTCAAGCTTGACGAGGTGTTCGGAAGTTGGAAAGCGGCGCACGCGATCCATTTTGCCGACGGCGGTGTTTTCGATCAGATATACGCAGGGAAGTGATGCGGGGACTGGCATGATTTCTTTCGGAAAACAGAGCGTTCTGCCAGGTTTTTCATTGACCCTCGGCTACACGGTCTTCTATCTCAGCCTGATCGTGCTCATTCCTCTTTCGGCGTTGGTCTTTGAGACCTCCAGCATGACATGGGAAAGGTTTGTCGAGACAGTTACCTCGTCACGGGTCATGGCCTCATACCGCGTTACCTTCGGCGCCGCGTTTCTGGCCTCGCTCATCAACGCCCTGTTCGGATCGCTCACGGCCTGGGTGCTGGTGAGGTACGACTTCCCGGGTAAAAGGATCATGGATGCCCTGGTTGATCTCCCTTTTGCTCTGCCCACGGCAGTGGTCGGTATTACCCTGGCAACGGTCTACTCGGCGAACGGATGGATGGGGTCTTTCCTGGAGCCGCTGGGTATAAAGGTTGCCTACACGCCGGCCGGCATAGTCCTGGCCATGACGGTCATCGGCATGCCATTCGTCATAAGGACGCTTCAGCCGGTCATTGAAGAGTTCGAGAGGGAAACGGAAGAATCCGCGGCTTGCCTGGGAGCAAGCCGCCTCCAGACATTTCGATACGTGCTTTTCCCAATCCTGCTTCCATCCATTCTTACCGGGTTTGCCCTTGCCTTTGCCCGCGCGGTTGGAGAATACGGCTCGATCATATTCATCGCCGGCAATATGCCGATGATATCGGAGATCACATCCCTTCTGATTGTGACCAAGCTGGAACAGTTCGACTACAGTGGGGCTACCGCCATAGCGCTGATCATGCTGATCGCCTCCTTCGTGTTGCTCCTGATAATCAATTTGCTCCAGCGCTGGAGCCGGAAATTCGCCGAAGGAAAATAAGGGGGAAAGGACAATGGCTGCCGCACCTGGGATACCAGTGGAGAAATCGTGCCCTCAAAGCGTTCTGACCGAACCCGTGCTGGTTCGCCGGCTGCTGATCGGGCTCGTAGTGCTCTTTCTCGGGCTGTTTCTTTTTTTGCCCTTGTTCGCGGTTTTCGACCAGGCGCTTGAAAAAGGTCTTTTCGCTTATTTTTCGGCCTTACGCGATCCCGATAGCCTGGCGGCCATTCGCCTTACCCTGCTGGCGGCCGCGGTCAGCGTTCCGCTAAACCTGGTTTTCGGTTTGGCCGCGGCCTGGGCGATTTCAAAGTTTCATTTTCCGGGAAAGAACATCCTGATCACCCTGGTCGATCTTCCTTTCTCGGTATCTCCCGTCATCTCAGGATTGATCTATGTACTTATTTTCGGACTACAGGGATGGCTGGGGCCCTGGCTTTATGCCCGTGATATCAAAATCATCTTCGCGGTGCCGGGAATCATCCTCACTACCGTATTCGTCACCTTTCCGTTTGTCGCCCGGGAACTGATTCCGCTCATGCAGGCCCAGGGAAATGAAGAGGAAGAGGCCGCGATGGTCCTGGGCGCAAGTGGTTTGCGGACCTTCCTCCGCGTTACGCTCCCCAACATCAGGTGGGGCATCGTCTATGGGGTTATCCTCTGCAACGCCCGCTCGATGGGCGAGTTCGGGGCCGTGTCGGTTGTCTCCGGACATATACGCGGAACGACCAACACCATCCCGCTCCAGGTGGAGATACTCTATAACGAATACAATTTTGCCGCCGCCTTTGCCGTGGCCTCCCTGCTGGTCCTGCTGGCACTGGTCACTCTCGCGGTAAAAAGCCTTGTGGAGTGGAAGATGCGGGAACAGTCATCGCGGCCCGTGTAGAAGGCGGATTCAATGCGCATTGAGATTAACAATATCGGTAAACGGTTCGGCGGTTTCAAAGCCCTTGACGGAGTGAACCTGAAAATACCATCCGGGGAGCTTACGGCGCTACTTGGTCCTTCGGGTTCAGGGAAGACGACCCTGTTGCGTATTATCGCCGGACTGGAAACGTCCGATTCGGGGTCGATACTGTTTGACGGCGAGGATGCCTCCGCTCGTCACGTCCAGGAGCGCCGGGTCGGGTTCGTCTTCCAGCACTATGCGTTGTTCCGGCATATGAGTGTTTTCGAAAATGTAGCTTTCGGGCTCCGGGTAAGATCGCGAAAAGAGCGTCCATCCAAGAATGAGATACTGGAAAGAGTGAACGAATTGTTGCGGCTGGTGCAACTGGAAGGGCTTGCGGAGCGCTATCCCGCCCAGTTGTCCGGCGGTCAGCGCCAAAGGGTGGCCCTGGCCCGTGCCCTGGCCGTGGAGCCTCGGGTGCTTCTTCTCGATGAACCTTTTGGCGCGCTGGATGCGAGGGTCAGGTCGGAATTGCGCCGCTGGCTGCGTCGGCTCCATGATGAAATCAACGTGACAAGCGTTTTCGTGACCCACGACCAGGAGGAGGCCCTCGAGTTGGCGGACCGCATCGTCGTGATGAACGCGGGCAGGGTCGAACAGGTTGGAACCCCGGAAGAGGTCTACGAACATCCGGTGAATCCGTTTATCCTGAATTTCCTCGGGAACGTCAATTTGTTTCACGGCCGCGTGCACAATGGACTGGCCTGCCTGGGCGGAATCAAGCTGGACGCTCCCGAACACCGGATGGCCGAGGACGTGCCGGCTGTCGGGTATGTGCGCTCTCATGATCTCGCGGTTGAACGAATCCCGGCGGACAGCGGGAGCCTGGCCGCTGAAATCGTGTATATCCAGGCCGTGGGGTCGGTTGTGCGCGTCACACTGACGACAAATGGGAGCCGTGAGACAATCGAGGCCGAACTGACTCGCGATCTGTTTCAAACCCTGGCGCTCAAGAAGGGTGAAAGGGTCTATGTAAGACCACGAAATATCAGGGTGTTTGTGGATGATTACCAAATATGACGGAGCGAGTGAGGGAAAGGCGAATAGACCCGGGAAAGGCATTCGGGGACAACGGAGTGAGCGTTGGCCATTCGCCGCCTGTCCGCATCGATCGCATCACGGCGGGGTTGCCGCGGACCTTGCCGGCTGATATCGAAGGTTGAAATCCATCCTGTTCGGTCAACCGCCGGATCTGGTCAACCGCCGGATCTGGTCAGCCATGATATGGCTGCCGGGAAGGAAGGGAAACTGAAACCGGGCCGATGGGACGTGACCCTGATCGAACCGACCGGCGACAACACACGGATTGCCTTGGCTTTTATGTCCGAGCCACCGGGCATCCCGGGCCTCTTCCGCTGAGAGGGTGAATTTATTCCATCCGGATCGATAAACCAGGAATTGATTTCTTCTCCACTTATTCTATACTGAAACAGTGGGAAATATAGAGGGGAAATCTTTTTCTCGTTTTAAGAACAGCGGCTCCAGGACTCAAGATGCAGAGAACCTATTTCGACCACAACGCTACCACCAGGCTCGATCCATCCGTTCTGAACGTGATGCTTCCATTCCTTGCCGACAATTACGGCAATCCTTCGAGCATCCATTGGTTCGGCAGGGATGCAAGGCGCGCCCTTGATACGGCGCGCCGGCACACGGCGGACCTGATCGGCGCGGAACCCGAAGAGATCGTCTTTACCAGTGGGGGAACCGAGTCGGACAATCAGGCGATTCTCGGGATAGCCTGTCTTCTCAGGGATCGCGGCGACCGGATTATCACCACCGCAATCGAGCACCAGGCGGTGCTGAATTCATGCCTGCACCTGCAACAAATGGGATTCAGAATAACCTTCCTTCCCGTGGACTCCGAAGGACGGATAGATCCTTCCGATCTCGAGCATGCTCTCGATAAAGATGTCATTCTTGTCTCCATCATGCATGCCAACAACGAAACCGGGACGATTCAGCCGCTTAGGGCAGCCGCTTCGATAGCGAGAGCGAGAGGGGTGCTGTTCCATACTGATGCGGTCCAGGCAGCGGGCAGGATACCCATCGATGTCAATAAGCTCGGAGTTGACCTGCTCAGCCTGTCGGGGCACAAGATTCATGGCCCGAAAGGTTCCGGAGCGCTTTTTGTCCGGCGCGGCATTCAGCCCCCGGTGTTGATCCACGGGGGGCACCATGAACACGGTCGCCGGGCCGGAACGGAAAACGTGCCCGCGATTGCCGGCCTTGGCGAGGCTTGCCGGCTCGCGAAAGAACGGCTCCCGGAGACAGCCCGCGTTACGGGCATGCTTCGAGAACGCCTCGAAAAGGGCATACTCGGCCAGATTAATCCGGCGCTCGTTAACGGCTCCCTCGAAAGCCGGCTCCCAAACACTTTGAACGTCAGCTTCCCCGGACTCGACGGGCAGTTCCTTGCAATCAATCTCGACCTGATGGGTATCGCTGTTTCGACCGGTTCGGCATGCCACGCGGAAAGCCGCGAACCGTCGTATGTTCTGAAGGCCATGGGGCGCTCCGACGAGGAAGCCTCGTGCTGTATCCGCTTTTCTCTGGGACATGAGAATACCGTCGATGAGGTGGACAGGGTTGTGGCTGCTCTCAATCAAGTGATCAAGGATTTGCGCGCGGTATGAACCGGGGCCGGGAACGCGTTGTCGCGGCAATGAGCGGCGGGGTGGATTCCAGTGTTGCGGCGGCCCTGATGCTCAGAGAGGGATTTGAAGTTGTCGGGGTTACTCTGCGGCTCCAGTCATGCAGTGAAATCACCGTGGAGCGTTCCTGCTGCGGTCAGGCCGCCACGGATCGGGCCGGGATGGTTTCGGGCCGTCTGGGAATTCCGCATTACATTCTCGACTGCCGCAAGTATTTCGAAAATGAGGTGCTTCGGCACTCGTGGCGGGAATATAACCGGGGGCGCACACCCAATCCGTGCGTCATCTGCAATGAAAAAATCAAGTTCGGCTTCCTGCTCGATTTTGCCCGCTCCATCGGGGCGGGGAGGATCGCAACCGGCCATTACGCGAGGACCGAAACGGACAGTACGGGCGCTATTACTTTGCACAGGGGCTCTTTTGCACCGAAGGACCAGTCCTACTTCCTCTTCTCGCTCGACAGGCGTCGACTTGCCTCCGCGATCTTTCCGGTAGGCCGCATGAGCAAGGAACAAGTTCGGGCGATTTCAAATGACCTGGGGTTCCAGGACGGTTTCATGGAAAGCCAGGATGCCTGTTTTGCCGCAAAAGGGCAATGCTACGCGGAGATTCTCAGACAGCGATTTCATGGCCGGGCAAAGCATGGGTATTTTATTGACGGAAGTGGAACCGCGGTGGGCAGGCATACGGGAATACATCAGTTTACGGTCGGGCAGGGCCGCAAACTCGGCTTGGCCATGGGGGAGAGATGCTGGGTAAGATCGATCGATTCAAAAACCGGCGCTGTCTGTGTCACAAATCAATGCGGCGATTTGTTCTCCCATGGGTTGATCGCATCGCTTGTGAGCTGGAACGCTCCTCCCCGAGGAGGCAATCCGGTGGAATGCTCCATTCAGGTGAGATACCGCCAGGAGGCAGTACCCGCGACCCTTGAATCTATAGGGCGGAATCTTGTTCGAGCGGTATTTCAAAAGCCAATCAGGGCGGTTACTCCCGGCCAGGCGGCAGTGTTCTACGAGGGCGACCGGGTGCTGGGCGGAGGGTGGATCCAATCCTCCCTGCAAGGAGACTTTGCATGACGGAAAGTGAACGGAAGCCAATACCGCCGGACCGTTATTCCCGGCAGCGGATATTGTCCGAGGTTGGTGATTCGGGGCAGAGAAAGCTCGCGGAATCAAGCGTCCTCATCGCCGGGTGTGGAGCGCTCGGAGGTCTTCAGGCCGACCTGCTGGCCCGCGCCGGAGTGGGGAAAATCCGTCTTGTGGACCGCGATTTCGTTGAGCTGAGCAACCTGCAGCGGCAGATTCTCTTCGATGAAAAAGATGCGGAAAGACACATGGCCAAAGTCGAGGCAGCCTCGGCCAGGCTGCATTCCATCAATTCCGAGGTCGAAACCGAACCGCTCGCGATCGATATTACATCCCGCAATGTCGAGAACTTGCTTGACGGCGTCGATCTCGTCCTGGACGGCACCGATAATTTCGAGACAAGGTATCTGATAAACGATGCCTGCATCAAACATGGCAAGTCTTGGGTCTATGGAGGAGTGATCGGCACGATTGGTATGGTAATGCTGGTAGAGCCTCGAAATGGTGCCTGTCTGAGATGCCTGGTGCCCGATCCCCCTTCGCCCGGTTCCGTCCCCACATGCGATACGAGCGGCGTGTTGAACGGTGCGGTGGGAGTGGTGGCCTCCCTTCAGGCCACGACTGCCCTAAGGTTTCTCACGGGCGCCGGCGCCGGCCGGCGGGGGCTCGTTCATGTCGATCCCTGGAACATGAGTTTTGATTTCTGCAAAGTGCTTCGGGACGGTGATTGCCCCTGCTGCGGGCGCGGGGAATTCGAATTCCTCGAAGCGAAAAGCACCAGTTGGACGACATCCCTGTGCGGCCGCAATTCAGTCCAGGTGAGCCCGCCGCGGGAAATCTCACTGGACCTTGCCGCCCTTCGCGCTCGTCTGGAACGGGCAGGCATGGTCGAAAAAACCGGCCTTCTTCTCATGTTTAAGGCGGCGGACGGCGAAATCGTCATCTTTCCGGACGGAAGGGCAATGATCATGGGAACCACGGATGTGACAAGGGCGAGGGGGCTTTACGCCAAGTATGTGGGTATTTGAGCAAATCCTTTGAGGATGGGGAACATGGTCAAGGTCATATATAAAAATTCGGAATTCCAGGTCCCCGGCAACACCTCCCCGCGTAAAATAATAGTTCGCCTTGGCCTGAATCCGGAAAGCACCCTGGCCACGAGGAGCGGTAAACTTATAAGTCTTGAAACCTCGATCGGACAACAGGACGAAATCAAACTTATCTCCGTGGTCTCGGGCGGATAGTATGAGCGGGTATAGCTGCCGCAAATGTGGAGAGGCATGCGCGATCAACATGCGCCAGCACAGGCTGGCTCTGTGCGAGAATGATTTCATCGAGTGGGTTCGAAAACATACGGCGGAATTCATAGCGAAGCACCGGATGATCGAGCCCGACGACCGTGTACTGGTCGCTGTTTCCGGGGGCAAAGACAGCCTCGCGCTGTGGAGCATCCTGCTGGATCTGGGATTCCGGGCCGATGGCCTCCATATCGATCTCGGGATAGAGGGCGGAAACGGTTATTCGGAAAGATCCCGCCAGTATGCCCGGCGATTTGCGGACGGTATTTCCCCCGGAACCGTCCTGCATATCCTAAACGTTCGCGACATATACGGCAAATCAGTACCGGAACTGGCGAGGAAAGGCGTTCGCGGCAGGAAGAAGTTCTGCTCGGCCTGCGGGTTGGTGAAAAGACATGAAATGAATCGCACGGCGCGCGAACTGGGCTATACAGTCCTGGTGACGGGCCATAATCTCGATGACGAAGCGGCTGTCCTGCTTGGCAACGTGCTCCACTGGGAAACGGAATACATGGCCAGGCAGCTCCCGGTACTCCAGGGGAACGACTCCGGCCTGATAAAAAGGGCAAAGCCGTTCGCCAGGTTTTACGAGCGCGAAACCGCCGCATACGCAATCGTCAGCGGAATCGACTATATGCCCGATGAGTGCCCGTTTTCTCACGGAGCAACAAGTCTTGGTTATAAAGAGATACTCAACTCTATGGAGAACCAGTCTCCAGGGACCAAGTTAAAGTTCTACTTTGAATTCCTGCGGGCCAAAAAGAAGGGCCTTCTCCAAGGATACACCCCGGCCGAACTCCGCCAGTGTGGAAAATGCGGCGAGGTGACCGGCTCCTCCGGTCTGTGCGCCTTCTGCCGTTTGATTGAACGCGCGCGGCTGCCCTGAAGTCACATGCCACGCGCCGGAAACGACCGGTTGCGAAAGCGCGGGAGGGTTTCAGCTATCGGGTGAAGCTGGAAAACAGCCTTGCTCTTCTCCCGTGGAACTCATTGCTCCATCAATTGATTTCCGTTTCGCCGGCTCACTGCCTCCGTCCCCACGCCCGGCACTCTTCCGAGATCCAGCTCACACCATCAGGAAAACACTTTTCCGGCCGCGGTTGTTCGGGTTCATTTTTCCGTTGACATGCCAGTAAAGCAATTGTAACCTGAATTTGTTCATTAATACGATCGACTTCCTTATAATTCTGGAGGACGCCATGATTCGCAGGTTCTTAATGGTTCCGGCCACTGTTTCGGTATTCCTTCTGGGCGCGATTTTCTTTTTCCACTCGCCCTCCTTTGCCCAGGAACACCTCCGGATCGGGCACCTGCCGGTTACCGGTCACGCCAAGATTTTTATCGCCAAAGAAAAAGGTCTCTTCGCGGAGGAGAAAATCGATGCCGAACTGATCGAGTTCATCAACTCGGCGGACGGGCTCACTGCGCTGAGGTCCGGCAAGATTGACGTGGGTTCTTTCGGAACCACCGCCCCGCTCGTCCATGTGGCTCAAGGCGCTGATTTACGCTTTATCGGGGGGATGATGGGCGAAGACGCCGCCATTATAGTTAAACCGGAACGCGCCCAATCCATAAAGTCGATTGCCGATCTGAAAGGAAAAAAGGTGGCGACGGTGCGCCTGGCAACCGGAGATGCGGTGTTCCGGGGCGCCTTGGATAAAGCGGGAATAAGCTGGAAAGATGACTTGCAGGTATTCGAACTGAAAAGCCCTCCGGCGGTAATGGAGGCGGTGAAATCCGGTGAGGTCGACGCGGGAGTCACATGGGGTCCCCACGACTTTACCGCGGAAAAGAACGGACTGGTGGTGGTAATTCGCAGCCGATCACTCAGTCCGGGTCACCCATGCTGTCGGATTATCCTGTTGAAGGAGACCCTGCAAAAAGATACCGGCGTCTGGATCAGGTTCCTCCGGGCAATACTCAAGGCGGAAAAATTCACGAAAGAGAATCGCGAGGAAACAGTCGAAATAATCCTCAAGTATATCAAGCTCGACAATGAGACTATCCGAAAAGCCTTCTACGAGGGATACCTTGAGCAGGCCACCGACCCCAACAAGGCCGGAGTGGAGGATTTCTGGCGCATAATGCAGCGGAGTGGATTCGTGGCGTCCCAACTCGATATCGCCCCATTCATCGAAACATCTCTGTACAAGAGCGCCCTGGACAGTCTCGCCCGGGATAATCCGAATGATCCGTTCTGGGTCGGCCTCCAGAAGATTTATTCGGAAAGGAACCTATGACGGCCTCAAAGAACCCGCCGAGCCCCTCCCCGCCAAACGGGCTTCTCCTGGATCGGGTCTCGTTCGGGTACAACGGGGTAGTCGTACTGGAAGACATCCGCCTGGATATTCGGGAAGGGGAGTTCCTGAGCCTGCTGGGTCCGAGCGGTTCCGGAAAGTCGACCATGCTGCGGTTGATCGCAGGAATCGAAACACCTGGCGGTGGCCGGATAATCTGCCGGGGAGAAGCCGTAACCGGTCCCGGAACCGACCGCGGCATGGTTTTCCAGGACTACTCCCTTTTTCCGTGGATGAACCTGATGGAAAATATCTCCCTGGCGATATCGAAGGCAAACCGCCGCCTTTCGAAGCGCGAGCAACGCAGCCTGGCGGGGGAGTATCTTGCAATGGTCGGACTGGCGGGGCTTGGCCGCAAATATCCATTCGAACTCTCCGGTGGAATGCGGCAAAGGGTCGCCATCGCCAGGGCGCTCGCCCTGGGGTCTCCCTTTCTGTTGATGGATGAGCCGTTCGGCGCCCTGGACCCGATAAACCGCGCCAGGCTCCAGGACCTGCTGATTGATATCTGGAGCCACTCGAAACCGGCCAAAACCGTCGTCTTTGTTACGCACGACATGGACGAGGCGCTCTACCTGGGTGACCGCGTTGTGATACTGGGGTCCCTGCCGGGCCACGTCATAGGGGAACTGAACCTGGACTTTCAGCGGCCCCGCTCCCGTCAGGCATTCTTGACAGCCCCGGAGTTCCAGGTCCTACGGGCACGGATCCTCGATCTTCTCGGTCAACATGCGATCGAACGGCTTCTAACCGATGATGCGGTGAGGAGCATCCGCGAGGGTATTTAAATGGGAGAGCAGACCGTACCGGCGGAATACAAACCGGCGCCGGAGCGTCGGCCCCTTTCTGGCTTTGTCGATCGATCCCGTTTAGCGGCCCGCGCGCTGCAAAGGATTCTCAGGGGAAGTGAGGGCCTGATTCTTGCCATCGGGCTGGTGCTGCTCTGGCAGGCATTCGCCCAGTTCTCGACGGGACAACACCGCTTTCTTTTTCCCTCGCCGCCGGAGACCGCAAAAGCGCTCTGGGCCTCGCTGCCGGAGTTGCTGAGAGGCACCTGGTACTCTTTTCTCATTCTCATTCCTGGCTATCTCCTGGCTGTCGCCACGGGGATTCTCTGGGGCATTCTTGTCGGTACGACGGCCTGGCTCCAGCGCGCCTTCCATCCTTTCGCCAAGGTTGCGGCGCCAATTCCTCCCACCATATACATCCCCTATGCCATTGCCTTGCTTTCGACATTCCGCATGTCCGCCATTTTCGTCGTTTTCATCGGTGCATTCTGGCCCATTTTCATCAATACGGCAGCCGGAGCGGCGGCGGTACCCGGCAGGTACCGCGATGACGCACGGATTCTCGGGTTGTCGAGAGCTGAGTACCTGTGGCGGATCGTCTTTCCCGCTTCGCTTCCTCACAGCTTTTCCGGCATGGGCGTGGGGTTGGCATTGTCCTTCATCCTGCTCACGGTCGCCGAGTTATTTGGCGCGAACGCGGGGCTCGGCAGATTTGTGCAGTACTACGCGGATTTCGCCGACTATCCCAAAATGGTTGCCGGGATCGTCTATACCGGACTGATAACTTTCATTTCAATGGAAGTACTGGAAAGAATCAAGCGGCGGGCCCTTTTCTGGGTCAGGTAATTTTTGGATGTCCCCGTGCGGTTCACTCATCAACTGTTTCCCCGCGAGCCTATTTCACCTTCTCTCTCTTTTCGAAACCAATAGACACTGGTAGAATGATACTCCATAATTCGATTGAGGATTTCCAGGAAAGGAGAGAGGAATTGTCGGTTTCTCAGAAGTGCCAGTATGCTCTGCGGGCGATTTATGAGTTGGCTAAACATAATGGTAATGAGCCATTGAAAATGGCGGAAATTGCCCGAAGGCAGGCCATTCCACTCAGATTTCTCGAGATTATCCTCAATGAGCTGAAACGCGGCGGTTTTATCAGGGCAATCCGAGGCAAAGACGGGGGTTGCTTTCTCAATCGTTCACCCGATGAGTTGACGGTTGGCGAAGTAATGCGATTCATCGAGGGATCGTTCGCTCCGGTCGGCTGCATCAACGAAGAGAAAGCTGATTCGTGTCCGCTCCAGGGAAGGTGTGTATTCCTGCCACTGTGGGAAAAAGCTCAGAGCGCGCTGGCGGAGGTCTATGACGGCACTACCTTTCAGAACTTAATCGATCAGGAATCCCAACTGGCTCAAAAATATGAGTCCTGTCTCAATTACATGATCTGAGCCCGCCGCAATCCTCCGCCGGGTATTCCCCTGTTCGTGCCGGTGCGCCCCCCGCGTTCTTCTATCTGTCCCACCCTCTTGCCCGTGTCCTTTCCTATTTTCTTGTAAGCGGCTGGAGATGCGAGTTTTTTCTTGACAGCCCTTCAGGTGCGGTTGTATTTTGCGACTAATGTTCATTAAATCAATCGAGTTTGTTGCAATTTGGATGCGCCTGGAACCGGAGGGAGGAGCGGATGAAGTGCGATTGCCAAAAGTTGAAATTCAAGGTTCTGGCAAAAGGTATGAGAGCGGTGAACCGACCGTACAAGATGCTCGCGAGGTGTGCCGAATGCCACCGCCAGTATGTATGCACCGTAAATATGCTGGAAGGGGGGCTCGCGCCCTCCTGTCATCCGGAGGAAAGATCGGTTAATGGGCGCATCCGGAACATGGAGGAGGGGGTTCGTTTGACCGGAATCGTCGGCAAGGCCCTTGAACAGAGGCGGTCCGTCACCCTCCCGGGGCGTTTCCCCCATGCCGATGGGAGGCAATAATCATGACGATTTTTCTGTCTGCCGAAGAAGCTGTTAAGCTGATCAAGAACGGCGATACGGTCGCCATTTCGGGTTTCGTGGGAATGGGCCATCCCGAGGAAATATCGAAGGCAATGGAGAGCAGGTTTCTGGAAACCGGCCGTCCAAGAGACCTCACCCTGACGTTCGCCGCCAGCCAGAATGACGGCAAATCTAACTGGGGCCTCAATCGTTGGGCCAAGGAAGGGTTGTTGAAAAGGGTGATATCGGGTCACTGGGGACTTCAGCCGGATATGATCCGGCTTGCCGTCGAGGAAAAGATAGAGGGCTACAATCTGCCACAGGGAGCATTGCTCCATCTTTACCGGGCCATAGCGGGGAAAAAACCCGGCATATTGACTCATGTCGGCCTCGGGACATTCGTCGATCCCAGGGAGACGGGGGGAGGTCTAAACGGGATCAGCCGTGAAGAACTTGTGAGGCTCATGGAAATAGATGGGAAGGAGTACCTCTTCTACAAGTCTTTTCCGATCGATGTCGCGATCATACGCGGGACTTCGGCTGATGAGAACGGTAACGTCTCGATAGAAAAGGAGGGTATCGCCCTTGAACTCATGGCGCTTGCCCTGGCCGCCAAGGGGGCCGGCGGAAAGGTGATCGTTCAGGTGGAAAGGGTGGTCAAGGCCGGCACACTTCACCCGATGGCGGTCAAGGTTCCCCGTATTGTCGTCGACGCGGTTGTTGTCGCGGACCAGGAAAACCACTGGCAGGTCCCAATGGCCTGTCGCTACAATCCGGGGCTTTCCGGAGAGACAAGGGTCCCCTTGAGCGGTGTTGCTCCTCTGCCCCTGATGGAAAGGAAGATCATCTGCCGCAGGTGTGCCCTGGAATTGGTCCCCGGTGATGTCGTCAATACGGGTATCGGGATGCCGGAGGGTGTCGGCGTGGTGTGTGCCGAGGAGTCAATCAGTGATCTGATGACGATCACCGTCGAGCCCGGGGTGATCGGCGGTGTTCCGCTGGGTGGGCTCTATTTCGGCACGGCCCTTAACCCGGAAGCGATAATCGATCATCCGCTGATGTTCGATTTCTACGACGGGGGCGGACTGGATCTCGCCATCCTGGGGATGGCGGAGGCGGACATGCACGGCAATGTGAACGTGAGCAAGTTCGGCCCGAGAATCGCCGGCGCGGGAGGGTTCATCAACATTACCCAGAGTGCCCGGAAGGTTGTTTTCTGCGGCACTCTGAGGGCCGGCGGTCTGAAGGTCGAGGCGGGGAACGGAAAGCTGAGGATTGTTACCGAGGGCAAAATCCGCAAGTTTGTACCGAAAGTGGAGCATATAACCTTCAGCGGCAAGTATGGCCGGGCCGGAGGCCGAAAAATACTCTATATAACGGAAAGGGCCGTTTTCGAATTACTGCCGATGGGCATTGTCCTGACTGAAATTGCCCCGGGAATCGATCTTAACAGAGATGTGCTCGAACAGATGGGATTTCCGCCGTTGATATCACCCAAACTGAAGCTGATGGATTCCCGTATTTTCGAAGACAGGACTCCCATTGGGATCAAAGAGGAAATAACGGGGAAGAACGGGGTGAACAGGGCTTCGTCGGACCTGGAACATGCTGTTTTTCGTCGCCGAACCGCTAACGCCGGGAGGGTATGAAATTGGGTGTAAAGAGCAGAGAGGATTACCTCCAGTCCCTGAGGAAGCTGCGACCGAATATTTACAAATTCGGCCATCTGATCGAAGACGTGACCACGCACCCCGCCACCTGGAGAACGGTCGAGAGCCATGCGAGGGCTTTCGATGCGTCGGATGATCCTGAATATGCCGATCAGTTTACGGTCCTGTCGAGTCTCACCGGTGAAAGAATCCACAGGTGGAACTCGCTCATGGAGAACCTTGACGACATGATGGGAAACTCAAGGCTGAAGCGCGCCATGTTTCGCCTGACGGGCACCTGCACCGGTGGGTTGTGCGTGGGATGGAATGCTCAAAACACCATGTGGAATGTAGCGGCCCTCGTGGATAGGGAAAGCGGCACGGATTACCTGGAACGCCTGAAAACCTGGATTACCCGCGGGCAACGCGAGGGACTCGTGGTGGCGGGAGCGCTTACGGACGCAAAGGGTGACCGAAGCCTGAGACCCTCGCAACAGCGTGATCCGGATAGCACTCTGCACATCAGGGAGGTCCGCGAGGACGGAATCGTGATAAGCGGCATCAAGGCAATGATATGCGGGGTCGCCGCTTCCAACGAGATATTCATACTGCCTGGAAGCGCTTACAGGGAGGAGGATCGGGATTTCGCGCTGAGTTGCGTGGTGCCTCGCGATATCGAAGGGCTGACGATAGTGGAAGCTCGCCGCGCCAGTGACGGCCGTGAGCTGGAAGACGGGTTCGACATCCCCCGGACCGGTATCACCCAGGCTTTTCTATTTTTTTCGGATTGCTTCGTGCCCCGTGAAAGGGTCTTCCTGTGCGGGGAGTTCCAATACACGGCCAGGGTCATCGAGAACTTTACCGCCAACTACCGTGCCTGCATCGGGGCATGTGTCGCCGGCCAGGGCGATGTCATGATCGGGGCCGCCGCGCTCATGGCCAGGCTGAACGGGCTCGCAGCCGGAACATTTTCAAACAAAATCGTGGAAATGTCGGTCAACAATGAAACGACCCATGCCATGGGCATCGGGGCAATGGCTCTCGGGAAAGAGGGACCGGGGGGCATGTGGGTTTCCGACTCTCTGACAGCCCATTGCAACAAGGTGCATGTGGCCACCCTGCCTTATCAGACAAAGCGGATCTGCCAGGATATAGGAGGCGGGGCCGCGGAAACGGGATGCTTTCCTTCATCGATGGATTTCAATGACACGCGCTACGGCCACCTGGTGCGGAAGGCCCTCCGGGGAAGCGATAAATACAGTGCCGAATCGAGGGCGCGCGCGGCGAGGCTGTCGGAATGGCTGACCCTGGGCGCCGGCGTTCCCGGGTGTATGCACGGGGGCGGCTCACCCGATGGAGCGAAGCTGGTCGTAAGGTCTCTCACCCCCGTGGATCGCTACGCTGAATATGCGCGTAATATCGCGGGAATCACGGAGGAGATCCCCGAGCCGGCGCGAAAGGGGAAATGATGCGAGTCTTGAGCTTTGATTCATGAAGCCTGAACCTGCTCCGGGAAGCCCGTGGCGGGTTGGAGGACAGGGAGCCTGGAGAGATGGGCCGGGCGG
>JBDKTY010000066.1:0-2146 GCA_039679945.1 Syntrophobacter sp.
TGTAAGGTCGATCTGTCCCAGAAGAGTATGGCTCTGGTGCAGGTTGCACATCCCACACTGGGAAGGGCAGTGCGTGGCGTCGGTAACTTTTGGATTGCGCAGTCCCGCACCTTCCTCGAAACTCCACTGCTGGCATTTAAGAAAAAGCTTTGTGTTCGTGGAAACGCGATCTTTCTCATAGCCGTGCTCGGGGCAGGTCTTCTCCATGTACACGTTCCCCTGCCAGTCATACACGCGGCCTATGATATTCTTACCGCACTCGGGGCACAATGTTTCCACGGTCTTGGGCAGAAATCTGACCACCGGCCTTATCCGGGAGCCGTGGAGTGTATGGGTGGGGGAGTGCCGGCGATCCGAGATCGCGTCGTCGGAAAAGAGTGTGTCATTCAGGACCTCTTCCATCGCTCCGTGATCGGGACAGCTCTTCTCAATGACAACCTTTCCGTCTTTCTTAATCATCCTGGCGTGTAAGACACGGGTACACTTCAGACACTGGGACACCAGCGCCAAAGGGAGGCCGGCATGAACCGGGTTGAATTTGACCTGTTCTTTGTACAATGGGCGACAACGTAGAGTCGGGTCCTTCTGGTCTGTTTCTTCCTGTCCTCCAGGAACCATCTCAGAGTCCGTCATAGACTCACCCCTCCTTTCTGCAACGGCCAGGATAAACTTCCCTTAGACATCTATGGGAAGAAAGCGTGCCACAATTTGTTCTTTCAGAAGGCCAAAAAAGGACTTGTCGCTGTATCCTCGAATCGCTACATAACATCCGCCACAGGTGTTTGTTCTCGAATATCCCTGCTTGAGCTCCTTGTGGGTCTCAAAACGCCATGGCTTGTGAGAACAGGGACGAAAGAACCCATCCGGCGTTATAGTGAAAAAGCGGATGCCTGTCTTGCACCCCCCCAAGGCCCCTTCCTTGAAAAATCGAAATATATTTTCAAGTACGGAAACGGGATTGCGGATCTGCCTGCCCTGTCTTTTCATTGTGATGAGCTTGTCTATTGTTGCCCGCAACCTGGTCAAATCCTGTGCCGAGGTGATAAGCAGGTCCCGGTTGCCGGTCCTTAGCGGTGAATAGGCGCTGTAGGATAAACTGGCCCCCCACTTCTCCGCGGTGGCAAAAACGGCCAGCAGGTCATCGAGATTCTCGCGAGTGATGGCCGTATTCAGCACGATATCGTTATGGCCCAGAGCTGTCAGCTCGGGAATCGTTTTCTCAAGATGCCGGAAGAGCCCGGGAAGCCTGCGAAACCGGTCATGTCGCTCATCCGAAAAATCCAGTGATACGGAAAACTGGTCCACACCGGCCCCGCGAAGCTCCAGATAAAGACCCTTATTCAATAGGAGCCCGTTGGTAACGAGGATGAAATAAGGGGTTCCGTTGGGCTCCTTGATTGCCCGCACGATCTTGATCACGTCCTTCCTGAGCAGGGGCTCACCACCGGAAACCTGTACCGCAACGGGCCTCAAATCCCGGTAGTACTCAAAGATTTTGGATGGCGGCAACTGCACTTCGTCTCTAATGATCCCTCCCTTCTCACAGTGGAGGCAGTTTGCATTGCAGGAGCCGGTCACTTCAAAAGAGACAACAAGGGGTTTGCCCGTCAGGCAGTTGCGGCATCCCCTGAGGAAGAGCCTTGTTGCTCTCATAAATCCGATTGTTTCCACCCTATTGAATTCCCTCCTCCGAGTCCGGTAAAAACCGACAGCACACAATGTGCGGCCGTCGGTTTTAATAGAGTACAGAAAGAAGTTGTGCGAATAGCCCCAGCTTACTATTTCCTGCCGGGGTAGCAAAAACAAAAATGCACCGGCATCATTGACGTCGAGCAGTCGCACATCTGCCGCAATCGTGAAAAAATGTCCCAGAGATTTTCAGTCAGTATTTATGTATCTGACTTCAGCCATGGCGGACCGGTCTTTCTCATCGCCTTGAGGCGTTGCCTGCATTCTATTTTCTCCACTCCAGAGTGGACCTTCCCATACCGCCATGGTTTTGCCTGCTTTGGGTTGCCTCCCGCACTTCCACGGCTGTGCATCTCTTAGTGCTTACCCTTTCAGTTTCCGGGCTGTCCCAAGTACCATGTCAGGCCCACAAGAAAGACCGCCGCATTGACGCCGTTGTTGGGGCTCTTTATGCAGG